>JAFRCW010000018.1 GCA_017404145.1 Ruminococcus sp.
CACACCCGAATGGTATGATGAAATATGAAGTATGAAAAATGAAATATGAAGGGCGGGACACCCGCACCCGATTGAATTGGTGAATGATGAAAGGTGAAAGGTGAATGGCGGACTCTATCCACACCTGAATGGTATGATGAAATATGAAGTATGAAAAATGAAATATGAAGGGCGGGACACCCGCACCCGATTGAATTGGTGAATGATGAAAGGTGAAAGGTGAATGGCGGACTCTATCCACACCTGAATTTTATCAACACAAATAATAAGGCAGGAGTTTCATCAAAGAGGCTCCTACCTTTCTTTTATCAGCAATAAAATTGTTCGAGCGAAGCGAGTAACCATCACATTTCATATATCATATATCATATTTCATATTTAATATATCATAACGAATAAGAGAGTGAAATGTGAAGGGCGGAATCAAGCCCCCGCCCTACCCTTAAAATACAAAGCTCAGCGCGAACGCAGCCGCGGATGAACCCAATGCCACCACGATCAGCGGCAGATCGAAAAATGCCATCACTAGCGCGACGGCGGTACCCGCGGCGGCGGTATAAACATACCCCGTCGCGTAAAAAATCGCGGGAAAGGTCATCGCCGACAGCACCGCATACGGCAGATAGTACAAGACGGAATTGATAAACCGCGACTTGATCTTCACCCGAATCAGCGTAAACGGGATCATTCTGACCAGATAGGTCACGCCCGCCATCACGGCGATATATGCCAATATGCTCATACGCCCGCCTCCTTCTCCTCAGGCTCGTGAGGAAAGATCAGCGCGCACACAACAGATGACGCCAATGCGCAGATAATAACGGAGAATCCCTCCGAAATAAACGTCAAACAGAACTTCACGATCACGCTCAGTCCCGCGGAAAGCAGGATCACGATCAGTACTTTGTAATTTCTCTTCGCAGGCGGGATGATGATCGCGATGAACATTCCGTAGAGCATCAGCCCCAATGCGGCGGTCACACGGGAGGGCAGCAAGGCGCCTCCCAAGGCGCCAAGCGCGGTTCCCAGCGTCCAGCCGAAGATCGAGATGATCTCGATCCCGTACAGATAAAAAGGCGTCAGCGGCTCGGGCTGAGCGGACGCGACGGCAAAGATCTCGTCGGTGATGCCGAAGGACGCGACCAGCCGATGGGGCGTGGTAAAGGACGGGCTGAGTCTCCGGGAGAGCGCAAAGCCCATCAGCGAATATCTTAAATTGACGACCAGCTGGCACAGCGCCATTTCGAGCAGGGTACCGCCCGCAGCGATCACAGACACACCCGCCGCCTGTCCTGCAGAGGTCAGGTTAGTCAGCGAGATCCCCACCGTTTGCAGTACCGTCAGCCCCAGCGCGACAGCGTTGATGCCGAAGCCGAAGGAGACCGACAGATACCCGAGCATAATCGGTATCCCGTGCCGCATCCCCCTCAAAAAATCACGTTTCATACAAATCCCTCGATGGGTATTGTAGCATAATCACATTTGTATTTCAACCGTAGAACCAGAATTGGTGAAGGGTGAACGGTGAAAGGTGAAGGATTTATGGTGGACTTCGTCCACACCTGATTTTATGATATCATTGCGAGGGCTTCAGCCCGTGGCAATCCCCTTCCTGTTACGACCGTTTTCGTTGAGAGTTCCTTATCAGACGGTAGTAATGACAGGGGGATTCCCACGTCGTGACCGCAAGGGTCACTCCTCGGAATGACAAAAATACCAATCGAGTGAGGGCAAAGCCCTCCCGCAACCCTTCACCATTCACCATTCATCAAATCAATCAGGTGCGGACAGCGTCCGCCCTTCGTTCTTCGTTCTTCGTTCTTAGTTAAAAAAGCGGCAGCCTTTCGCCTGCCGCTTTCTCACTGTTCGATTGTTTTTTAGAAGCCTGTTACCTTATAGAGCAGCGCCTCGCAGGTCTCGTCGGGCTTACTGACATACGCGAGCATATAAACAGAGCCGTCCTCGCCGGGAGTCAGTTCTTTGACCCAGAAGGTGGTGACGGTATCGCTGTCAAAGCCGGCAAGCGTCTTGAGATCCTTGATCTCGCCGATGGGCTTGCACTCGCTGTCGTGGAAGAAGAGGTTGGAAACACTCGCGGTGATGATGACGTCACCGGACGCCTGCGTCAGCGCGCTGTTGCCGACGGTATCGTCAGCATCTGTCATCGCAAGCTCTTCGCCGTCGAAGTTAAAGACGCCGATACGGTAGTCTTCCTCGTCGCCCTCGGCGTAGGTGCCAACAATCAGGATGTTTTCGCCGACGATCTCACAGTCGAACACCATGGTAAGGCTGCCCTCTCTGGTCTCGGGATCGTTGAGGTTCTTAAAGACCCATTCGGACTCTTCGTCGTCCTTGATGATGGTAGGATCGGCGTTGACCCATGTGGTGATGCCGAGGCCCTCGGTATCGGACCACTCTACGTCATGGCGGAAGGTCGTCTCGGTCAGGGTTCCGTCGTCGTTAAGGATAGAAGCTTCAAAAATACCGGGGCTGAGATACACTTTGCCGTCAGCAGCAACAGAGATCTTCTCAAAGCCGTCGTCAAACTCATACTTGTTCTCCAGTGTCGCGGCGGTACCGTCGATGGTGTACACATAGAGGAGCTTGCCGCTCTCATCGGAAATATAGTATTTGCCGTCATGGTATTCACCGGCAAACTCGTAGGTGTTTTCACTGCCCTTTAAGAAGCCGAGATCGATCGGCTCGAAGCTCAGCGTCAGATCTCCTACCGACGCGGTGAAGGGAGTCAGCGCCAGAGGAGCGGACTCTGCAGGCGCAGCGGCAGTCTCTTCCGCCTGGGTCTCTGTGTCAGCGGTCGTCTCAGCGGGAGCGGGTTCGTTCTTCGAGCAGCCCGCAAGCGCAACGACGCCGATCACCATAACAAGTGCCAATAAAAGCGCAAGAATTCTTTTCATAAACAATCTCCTAACATAAAATTTTATTGTACCGTTAGAAAACGGTTTTAAACCATTACTATTGTCATTGCGAGCCCTTTAGGGCGTGGCAATCCCCTTCCTTTTGCAACCGGTAGTAATGACAGGGGGATTCTTCGACTAAACGCTTCGCGTTTTGCCCTGCGGGCACCGCTCAGAATGACAACTTTACCAATCAGGTGCGGGCAGAGGAAAAAATTTCATAACTCGATGCACTCTGCACTTTGTACCCTGCACTCTGCACTCGGGAGGAGGTCTCCCCCGTGGGGGAGGTGTCACCGCAGGTGACAGAGGGGTGCCGTCTCCGGCTGAGGAACAAGACCCTCCCCTACTTCACTCATCCTAAAACTGCCTGAATCGCCGCGTCGGCTCTTTCGACAAGCTGTCTGCGGTCGACATAGAACGCGTCGTCTACCGCGCTGACAATACCCTGAGCGGCTTCTACGTTGAGCTCGCCCTTGCCGGTCAAAGCGTCCTTGACGTTCGCTTCCTTGAGAGTGGAGGCGAGATTCTTCGCAAAATTGATCTGGCTCTTCGTCTTGTTGACGTCGGAAATAATGCCGCCGACCAAGCCGTGACCGCCGAAGCACTGGGAAAGCTTTCTGTCGATGTTGTTATAGTCGCCTCTTGACATCTGCATCTTGATCTCTCTGACGCCTGAAGTCGCAACAAAGAACATATGCAGATAGGTATTCTCGATCTCTTTACCGTCGGTGCCGCGGGATCTCTCCGAGATCAGTTCATAGTTCCTGATGTCAGCGATACGGTAGACGATCGGCAGCTCGGTGTTGCCGAACATCATAAATCCGCCCTTGGAGCCGTGGAAGGTGATCAGACCCGCCTTCTCGTTGATCCTCACCTTGCCCGCGCAGAAGGAGGATGCGTCCTTGTTCTTGATGAAATAGGCGTCGTCGAGCTTCTTGGAGCGTTCGAGCTGTACCATATGATCCTTGTAGTCGCTCAGCGTACAGCGCATATTGTCAAAGTAGGGGCTGGTCTTTTTCAGACAATCCCTGCAGATGTAGGTGCGGTCGGCAAGCTGAACCTGTTTTAACAGTCCGATCTCCGCGCCGCAGATCTCACAGTTTTTCTTCGCCATTATGATTTCTCCTTTTCCTTTTTCTTTTTTCTTACAAAGAAATATATCACCACAGCCGCGGCAAGTACCGCAGCAATACCGATCACGACAAACAGCCAGATCATACCGCCGCCCTGCGCTTCGTCCGCAGTTGACGCGCCGATGGTCAGGACCGCTCCCCCGCCGTCAGAGGATTGAGGATCGATCACCTTGCCGTTTTCATCCGTCTGTTTCTCGGCGGGAGTATCCGCACCGTCCGAGGATGTCCCTACGGCTGTACCGCCGTCCGCCGAAGATGTCGCCGCATCGTCCGCGCCGTCTGAGGATCCCGCGCCGCCTGATGAAGCCGAACCGCTTGAAGAGCCGGAATCACCCACGCCGGGCGAAGAGGCTGAGCCGCCTGAGCCGCCGGAGGAACCGGGTACTGTCACGGCGCCGTCCGAAGTATCCCACTGTGAGAGGATCTCTACATCGCCGGGAGCGACCGCAATCAGCTCCGATACGCTGACGGTGTAGGTCTTGCCGCTTTCTGCGGTATCCGACACCTTACAGGAAAAAGAAAACAGCGGAGTCTCGCGGTCGCTGGAATAGTCGCCCGACCCGAAGGACGCGAAAACCCGTCCCACGTCGGAATATTCCGCTCTCGCCGCGTCAAGGGTCTTTGAGATCCCGCTCTCCGCCTCGCCTTTCAGATAGATCAGTCCGTCGGGAAACTCCAGCGACACCTGCAACGCCTGCACGTGTTCACAGGCGGAAAGCGATACCGAATAGTTGACGGTCTCTCCCGCCTTCGCCTCGCTCTTGTCCGCCCTGAGGATAAAGCGGACTTCAGAAGCGGAAAATGCCGTGAATGAGCCGACAGCACACAGCGATACGGTCAGTGTGATAACCAGCATAAGAGAAAAGATTCGTGTTTTCATAGTCTTTCTCCTGACAAAAGATAGGTATATCATATCATCAATCCGCCGAATTGTACAGTATTTTTTGTAAAATAAACGAAGATACCATATCCGGCAGTATGAACAACATTCCTCTCTTATGTGGAAATGTGGAAAAGTCAGCGTTTATTTCTTTTTTCTTTTATCCTGTCATTTCATATCATATCATTTCATATCTTTTCTTTTTCATTTTTTTATTTCTCCTTTCTTAGTTACAATTGTCACAATTGTGAAAGTTATGTTCCTGTTCCGCTCCGGTTTCGCCGGTTCTTCTTCGTTCACGTTCCAGCGCCGCTTTCTGTCTGTTTTCACAGATGGTCTGATAGCGACGGCAGTTTTCGTCGACGTCTGCTTTCAGAATTCTGAACACGAGTTGAATCGCTTTATCCCCGCTGAAATCCGTCAGTTCTCCCGTCAATCCGTAACGCAGCAGCGCTTTATATAATTTTCCCGCGTCGCTGTCACTGAATTCGTCGATCACTTGAGCGTGCTGATAATAGGTGAAGAATCCTTTCGGCTTTTTCATATTGACCTCCTGATAAACAATTTCACCTATAGCGAGAAAAAAGAAAAAGTTGCATAGTTTTATGCAACTTTTGAAAAATTTTTTTTGAATTTGTCAAATACAGCCGCAGAACATTTCATAGAAACGTAAGGCACGATACCCACATCGTGCCGCTCGCAGAACATTTCATAGAGACGTAGGGCACGATGCCTACATCGTGCCGCACGCAGAACGTTTCATAGAGACGTAGGGCGGGGGCTTGCTCCCGCCGAGAGTCTTCCGGTAAATCAATGGTATTTGCGAAGCATATTTGACGTTTGTTTTGCTTCGCGTGAAACCATTTCGATAATAACAACGTTTCGGCAAGTCGTGGGCGCCTTGCCCTACGGTTGATGTGCTTTGCTGCCGAACACGGTATCTGTTATCAACGCTTCGGCGGGAGCAAGCCCCCGCCCTACGGTTGATGTGCTTTGCTGCCGAACACGGTATCTGTTATCAACGCTTCGGCGGGAGCAATCCCCCGCCCTACGGTTGATGTGCTTTGCTGACGAACACGGCATCTGTTATCAACGCTTCGGCGGGAGCAAGCCCCCCGCCCTACGGTTGATGTGTTTTGCTGCCGAACACGGTATCTGTTATCAACGTTTCGGCGGGAGCAATCCCCCGCCCTACGGTTGATGTGCTTTGCTGCCGAACACGGCATCTGTTATCAACACTTCGGCGGGAGCAATCCCCCGCCCTACGGTTTTAAACCGACGTTTCATAGGGAGGGTCAAGCCCCTCCCCGATAATTGCAATTTCATTATGAATTATGAATTAAAATGATCGGCTCTCCGTAACTCTGTACGCCGCCGCGGAATACCTCCACGGTACTGCCGTCGATGAGGTTCGTATAGAAGCCGTCGGGGAAATCGACCGCGACAAAGCCTGTCTCTCCCCTGACAGAGAACACGCCCAGCGCCTTTTTGCCGGATGCGGTATGGGTCGCCGAAAGGAAGCGTCCGTCCTGCGCCTTCACCCGATAGACGCTGTCGGTGAACACGCTGTCCTTCTTGATCTCATACAGACGCTTCATCAGACCGCGCAGATCTTCGTCCTCTGTGCAGGAGAAATCCACCGTGTCCTTGTCGAACAGACTCGGCAGATGAGAAACGCCTCTCTCCTGTCCCGCGTAGATCAGGGTCAGTCCTTTCTGGAAGTATAAAAACGCCGTCCAGTTTCTCAAAGCCCTGAGGTCGGGGATCAGAAACCTCGCCCGCGGCACATCGTGGTTCTCAAGGAAACGGAGCTTGACGTAGTTGTCGGGATAGGTATACTCCTGACGGTTGACCGACTCGCAGTAGCGAGAAAGCGCTGTCTTTCCTGAGAGATGATCGCTCAACTCGTGATAGATATCGTAGTCGTAGCAGAGATCAAAAGCGCGAAAAATCTCGCCGTCGGAGAGCGCGGTAAGCCCTCTGCCGCGCATATGGGTGATGAACTCCGGTTCTATCGACTCGGAGAGCCAGATCGCGCCCTCTCTGACTTTCTCCACCTCTTCTCTCGCCTTGAGCCAGAAATCAAGCGGGATCAGGGGAGCGACGTCACAGCGAAAGCCGTCGACGGTCTGCGCCCACATTTTGAGCGTTTCGATCTGGTAGTCCCATAATTCTTTATTAGAATAATCAAGGTCAATGATATCGCTCCAGTCGCCTACCCGGTTGCCGAACGATCCGTCCTCTTTATGGTAGAACCACTCGGGGTGTTCTTTGGACAGTACAGAGTCGGGCGAGGTGTGGTTATATACAACGTCAATGATACATTTCATCCCCAGCGCGTGGATCTCCTGTACCAGCCGCTTGAAGTCCTCCATCGTGCCGAACTCGGGGTTGACTGCGCGGTAGTCCGAGATCGCGTAGGGAGAGCCGAGACTGCCCTTTCTCTGCAGTCTGCCGACAGGATGAATCGGCATCAGCCAGATGATGTCAACGCCGAGCGCTTGGATATCCGGGAGCTTCTCTCTGACCTTCTCAAAGGTGCCTTCTTCGGAAAAATTGCGGACAAAGATCTGATACATCACTTGGTTTCTCAGTGTCTTCGAAGTCTGTGTCGCCATAGTTGTTCCTCCTTGTTATGATACATTTTTATTCTACCCTCTTTCCCTTTAGTTGTAAATATGTAATCGGCGAAAAATGTAAAAAACCCGATAAAAGTAGACGCTTTTGACCCCATTATTCTTTCGCGGAAAATGGACGAAAATTTTTTTATGATTTTCCGTGTTATCGTTGACTTTTCAAGGTAAGATGAGTATAATATTTTCTGTTAGGTTTTTTTGGATTTTGTCAGTATTTATGCGGGTTTCGCTTAACGCTTTAAACTACTAAATTCGTATGATTACCCGACCTGATCCAAGAAAAATTGAACGAATAATTTTTATACAAAGGAGAAAGAAAAATGTAGGCAAAAAGAATTTTAGCAATCGTACTGGCTGCTATCCTCGTTCTTTCGCTGGCTGCCTGCTCCGGCGGCAACGGCGGCAACAGCGGCAACAGCGGCGAAGGTGACAAGGGCGACGGCGGTTCCGCCACAGGCTCTGTATACTGGCTCAACTTCAAGCCCGAGCTTGACGAGACCTTACAGACCTTAGCGGCGAAGTACACCGAAGCAAAAGGCGTAGAGGTCAAGGTCGTCACCGCGGCTTCCGGCACCTACAGCCAGACCCTCACCGCTGAGATGGACAAGTCCAATCCCCCCACACTCTTTGTCATCGGCAACCAGCAGGGCGTAAAGGACTGGAAAGACTATGCGATCGATCTGACCGATACCGCGATCGCAAAAGAGCTCAACACCGACGCTTACAACCTCTATGACGAGAGCGGCAAGCTCGTTTCCATCGGCTACTGCTATGAGTGCTACGGCATCATCGCGAACCCCGACCTCATCGAGCAGGCGGGTCACACCATGGACGAAATCAAGAACTTTGACGGTCTGAAGGCTGTTGCGGAAGACATCCACGCGCGCGCCGCCGAGCTCGGCTTTGACGCGTTCTCCTCCTCCGATATGGACGACTCCTCCTCTTGGAGATTCACCGGCCATCTGGCGAACCTCGAGTATTTCTATGAGGAAAGAGACGCAGGCGGCTGGACCGAGTGTCCTTCCTCTCTGACCGGTAAGTACATGGAGAACTACAAGAACCTCTATGACCTGATCATCAACAATTCTCTCACCGCTCCCACAGACCTCGCTACCGGCGGACATGACGCTGAGAACGAGTTCAAGACCGGCGCCGCTGCGTTCTTTGTCAACGGCTCCTGGGAGTACGCTGCGGTTTCCGAGACCGTTAAGAACGCCACCATGATCCCCTACTACTGCGGAGTAGAAGGCGAAGAGAAGGCGGGTCTCAACTGCGGTACCGAGAACTGCTGGGCTGTCAACAGCAAGGTATCAGAGGCTGATCAGCAGGCTACCATCGACTTTATGGTATGGCTGGTATCCGATCCCGACGCTTCCGCCGCTATGGTAGAGCAGCTCGGTATCATGCCCTATAAGAACGCTGTAGAGTCCACCAACGGCTTCCTCAACGACGCCGCGAAGTACACCGCTGACGGCTGCTACGTCATGGATTGGGCGACCAACTATCAGCCCAACGTTGACGAGTACAGAGCCGCTCTGGTATCTGCTCTCAACGCTTACAACGCCGACCAGTCCGATGCGAACTGGGATCTCGTCAAGACCGCTTTCGTAGACGGCTGGGCGACTCAGTACGCCGCTGCGAACGCTGCGTAAATATCGCTGATACAATCACGCTGAATTCTTAGAAATGGCGCGGGGCGGGCATATCGCTCGCCCCGCTTTTCTATCATTTGAAACGGTTAAGCCCGAAAGGGCTTCGCAATCACAATCTGATGATCCAACGCGGCAGACGGCGCTGAGCTGCTGCAACCGAGGAGGATACAATGCAAAGTATATTAGAAACCAACGAAGCTTTGGCTGCAGAAGCGGCTGAAGCTCCCTCTGCCGAGGCGACCGTTCGGGAGAGTCTCGAAGCGAAAGCGAAAGCCGCGCGCGAAAGAGACCTCAAAGGCTACAAGCCGCCCCGCAGATCCCTGTTCAAAAATCCCCTGCGCCGCTGGGGATGGCTCTTCTTAGGGCCGGTTGTCGCGGCGTTTATCATCGGCTTTGTATGGCCGTTTATTCAGGGCATCTATCTGTCGTTCTGCAGCTTTCGAACCACGTCCGACGCCCAGCTGCTCCCCGCCAAGGGAGAGAATCTTTTCGGCAACTACATCAAAGCGGTCACCGATCCGAGCTTTCTGCATTCGTTCTGGTACACCGCGCTGTTCGCGATCGTCAGCCTGATTATGATCAACGTGCTGGCGTTCACCGTCGCCTACGCGCTGACGCAGGGCGTCAAGGGTTCTAACCTTTTCAGAACCGTATTCTTTATGCCGAACCTGATCGGCGGTATCGTGCTGGGATACATCTGGTCGATGATCTTCGACGGCATCCTCTCCTACTACGGCACCTCGATCCTGATGGAGACAAAGTTCGGCTTCTGGGGACTGATCATCCTGATGTGCTGGCAGCAGATCGGTTATATGATGATCATCTACATCGCCGGACTGCAGGCGGTTCCCGAGGATATGATGGAGGCGGCAAAGATCGACGGCGCCACCAAGACCCAGACGCTGTTCCGTGTCGTGATCCCGAACGTGATGCCCTCCATCACCATCTGCACTTTCTTAAGCCTGACCAACGGCTTCAAGCTGTTTGACCAGAACTTAGCGCTCACCGGCGGTCTGCCGTTCATCATTCAGTCGGACGGCTCCACGATCAAGACTACGGAAATGCTCGCCTTAAACATCTATAATACCTTCTACGGCTCTAATGTCGCCGCACAGGGTACCGCTCAGGCGAAGGCTGTGCTGTTCTTCATTCTCGTCGCCGCACTCGGTCTGATCCAGCTTGCCTATACCAGAAAGAGGGAGGTGCAGCAGTAAT
This sequence comes from Ruminococcus sp., assembly GCA_017404145.1. Lineage (GTDB taxonomy): Bacteria > Bacillota > Clostridia > Oscillospirales > Acutalibacteraceae > Ruminococcoides. Next base: position 10,435 of record JAFRCW010000018.1, read on the forward strand.
GAAACAACAGACGCTTCACGGAGAAAAAGTCCGTAAAACGGTGATGAGCGTTGTGCTCTCCGTGATCTGTATCATTTATGTACTGCCCGTGCTGACGGTCGTCATCAACTCCTTCAAGCTCAACACCTATGTCAAGACCGACACCTTCGCGCTCCCCATAGGTGATATGTGGGCGGGTTTTCAGAACTTTATCAAGGGTATGACCTTCGGCAACTATCCGTTCTATAAGAGCGCGCTGTATACCCTGATCATCACTGTGCTGTCCACCGCGCTGATCCTTCTGTTCTGCTCGATGGCGGCGTGGTATATCGCCAGAGTGAATTCCGTATTCTGCAAGGTCGTCTACTATCTGTGCGTGTTCTCGATGGTAGTACCCTTCCAGATGGTGATGTTCACCCTCTCCAAAACCGCCGACAGGCTCCAGCTCAACACCCCGTGGACGATCCCGGTGGTATACTTAGGCTTCGGCGCGGGTCTCGCGATCTTTATGTTCGTCGGCTTCGCCAAGTCGATCCCGATCGAGATCGAAGAAGCCGCGTCCATCGACGGCTGCGGCCCCTTAAGGACCTACTTCAAGGTCGTGTTCCCGATGCTCAAGCCGACGATGATCTCTGTGGGCATCCTCGAGATCATGTGGGTATGGAACGACTATCTCCTGCCCTCTCTGGTGCTCGACATCAACGAGTTCCGCACCATCCCGATCCACATCCAGTACCTCAAGGGAAGCTACGGCACGGTCGACCTCGGCGCGACCATGGCGCTGATCTTTTTGTCGATCATCCCGGTCATCATCTTCTATCTGATCTGTCAGAAGTACATCATCAAGGGCGTCGCTGCCGGCGCGGTGAAGGGCTGAGTTTGAACTTGGGTTCAAACAGCGAAATTCGCTGTCGCGAGCGATATGTGACGCTGTCACGCGAAATTTCTTCGAAGCGATATTTGCTTCGCAAGCTGATCAGCGAATTTTATTTCGCTTTTCGGTTTACCGAAAAATTTAGCTGTTTTGCAAACGCAAAACTATTTCGCTTTTCGGTCTACCGAAAAATTCAGCTGTTTTACAACGTAAAACCGTTTCGCTGTCGCGAGCGATATGTGACGCTGTCACGCGATATTTCTTCAAAGCGATATTTGCTTCGCAAGTAAAACAACTGAATCACATAAGAGAACCGGACGGGGAAATCCTCGTCCGGTTTTTGTGTCATTTTTTCGATTTATCCCTCGGTCGACTCAATGGTTGGCTCACTCGCCGGCTGACTTGCAGATTCCGTTGCCGGCTGACTTGCCGGCTGACTCATCGGTTCATCGGTTGGTACGGTTGACGGCTCGGTCTCCGGTTCGGTTGCGGGCTCACTCGGCTCTTGATACTCCAGCCGCTTGCCGACCCGCGGATTAGCAGGAAGCAGCGCGATATACTTCTGGATATGGGTCGCGTCCAGCACCGTCACCGTTTCGTCCTCGTCGGCGTCGGCAGCCTCCTCGTCGTAAGAAGAAACCTGCAGAGACGCCAGCCGCTTCTGGATCGCGGTCGCGTCCAGTATGGACAGCGTATTGTCACCGTCGGCGTCTCCGAGATAGAAATGGTTGACGTTGAAGGGATCGAGATACTCCGTCAGCCACGCGTTTCTCTCTGAATACCAGTTCTTCAGATAGTCAAAATTCTCCTGATAGGTCGGAAGCACCGGTTTCTGGATATTGATCCCCGCTCGAAGCTTCCATACGCCGGGCGCGTAATTCCGCTCAAAAATCTCGCTGTATTCGCTGTATTCCGTATCCAGCAAGCCGCCGTCGGCGCTGATATTGCCGATGAACGGATAGTATTCTCTGTAGACCTTTGCGACCTCGTCGTAGAACCACTCCTTGTCGGTGATAAAGCGGTAGAGGTTCTTCTGATCGATAAAAAGCCCCGTCGTCGGAACGGCTTCCTTATAGCGTCTTCCGTTAAGACTGTCATTGGAGTTTCCCGCCGAGAGGTCATAGTCCCACGCGGGACCGGCGTAGAGCTTGCCGTTCTTGTAGAAGTAATAGACCGAGCTCATATCAAAGTCAAAGGTCTTGAGATACTCGTTCATCAGATAATATTTTACGAAGGAATCGACGTCGATCTTCTGCTCGATCTGCTCGCGCGTGCCGGATTTCAGCGTGTCGATGATCTCCTGCATCACAGAGACGATGTAGGAGAGCTGTTCCTCGTTCGGCTCGTCGGGCTCGCTCGCGATAAACCGAAGCTCCTCCACGTTAAAGTAGGTCACATCCTCTTCCTCACGCTGCGCCTCGTACTCGATCAAAAAGTCCTTCATTCCGTCGTTGCTCTCAATGTCGATATTGACCCTGTCCTTGCCCTCAGAAACAGGCTCATACAGGTCATAGCAGCCGCGGTAGGAGCCGTCCACCCACAGCTCGACGAACTGCCGCTCACTGGTGTAGGGCAGCGAAAGCTCGTGCGCGAGGGTGTTCGCGATATCGTTTCGCAAGAGAGTCGGATCAAAGCAGTTCGCCAGAAGCACCCACTTCTTACCCTTGCCCATACCGAGAACGTTCTGCTTTTTCTCGAATTTGAACGCGTACGCCTTCTTCTGGGTGGCGACCATCGCGGTGGTGTTGCCTCGTACCTTGAACTGCACGCTGTCCTCGAGAACAGAGCTGTCCGGCGCGGTGATGGAGATCTCCGCGTCGACATAGCCGTCTGTCTTTTGCAGAGAGGTGCCGTTGCCCTCGGCGGTCGTCACCCGAATCCGGGCGACGTTCAGCATGCCAAAATCCGCGCCGTCTGCGGCGAACGCCGTGACAGCGCAGGAAAACGCCAGAACAAATGACAGCATCAGCGCAAATATCTTTTTCATATCATATCCTCCTTTTAAGGAGTTTTCTCCATATGATAAGCGACGTCGGTCTCGGTGATGACATAACCGTTTTCTCTCGCCTCCTGCAGCACGGCATCGGCGTCAAACTCCGCGACCTTGGGAAGATAGATATAGCGCGGGATCTTGTCGGGATTGAGCTTATAGTACTTTCTGAGACGTTCAAGTGTTTTTTCGTCCTCGCCCGCCAGCCACGCAGAATAGGTGCCGTAGGGGAAGTCCTCTACATCCAGATAGGGATGTGTGATCATCGTCATAAAGAGGATGTTATCGCGTTTCTTATCCTGATACACCTTCAGATCGTTGTAGATCTGCATATAGGTGTCATGCTTCTGCCGGGTAGTGCAGAGACCCTTGGCGGGACCTTCTTCGATCTCATACTCGAGCGCCTTGGGCTCGCTGTCCCAGAACACGTGATGGGTCTTTGCAAACAGCTGTGCGCCGCACTGGATACACAGCGTCAGCGCGATCAGCACAAAGCAGCCGCGCTTCATCCACAGCGCATAGGCGATGTTGTCAGGCTGCTCGCGCATCTCTCTGACAAGCTGAGCTAAGAACACATACCCCGCAAGATTCGATACGCTCAGCGCCGTCGAAATGATATAGTAATACTGGTCGGAGACAACACCGGCGCAGGTCGCATACAGCACGCCCACACAGAACAGGCTGACAAACAGCTCCCGCGGCTTTTTCTCGCACAGGATGTAGGAGGTAATCGTGATGAAGATCATCGGGAACATAATGGCGTTATACGACTTGGAGCCAAGCGCCGGCAAAAAGCTGATCTGGGTCAGGACCGTCAGCCCGATCGAAATCATCAGATAGATAGATCGGTGCAGTCTGCGCTTTTTGTCGAAGATCATCGCGATCAGTGTCGCTCCGTAAGCGTACAGGAAATACTTGAACAGCGGGCTGCAGTTGTAGACCGCCTTGAGGCAGGTGAAATACCGCGACGTTATCGGAATACTCTGGTGGCTGGAGTTATTCATCATGATGCTCAGGTTGTTGAACACATCTAAGATCGACGCGCGCGACAAGAGGAACACAAAGAAGATGACCGCCAGAATACTGACGCCCGCCGTAAACAACAGGAAAGTCCTCGGCGCGAACATCTTACTTTTAAGCGCAAACTTCGTCTCTTTCTTTCTCAGAGCGATATGGACGACCATACACAAGGCGTACAGCACATAGCCGATCGCCAGCAGCGGACTGCACAGCACCGCTCCGGAAAAGGCGAGGCCCGCCAGAATGATCTGCAGTTTTTTATCATAATTTGCAGTACCGATGAGCACACCCGACAGGGCGGTCAGCCCCAGACACATCGTGTTATAACTCATCGTCATAATGTCATACGGTGTAAAGAGATAGAACAGGATCACGCCGATCAGCGCGATGTAGCCGCGTTTTCTCAGCCGTGTATAGATGATGATCGCGGAGGCGGAGTGGACAATGATATAAAGGATCCTGGCGCCGAGGATGATCCCCTCGGTTCCGCCGAACACCGTCGTATAGAACCAGACAAACGGCATCATCAAGAATCCCGCAAGCTGTGAGAGATTCCATTCATCCGTAAAGAGTGAGTCACCCATCACCAGTCGGTGCGGGATCGTCAGATAGAAGGTCTCGTCGCTGCCGCCGAAGCCGTAGACAACCTTCCACAGCATAACGATCAGCACAGCGGCAAACAAAACAATGAACAAAAGATCCTGCCACTTATAGCCGTGCTCCTTCTCCCGCTGGGCAATCACGAACACCTTGATGATCTCATACAGCTTGATGATCCCGCGATAAGCAAGATCCAGTATAAAGGCGAACACCAGCGACAAGATAAGCGACAGCGGAACGACAATAAAGAAGTACGGGATTCTTTGCAGAAACGTAGGCACCTTCGCCTTTAAGACATCGTATACCAGCATATCGGAAACAAACGACATCAGAAAAGCGCCCACGACCAGATCCGATATCTTCCACAAGCCGAACCTGACCTTTTCGTTCCAGTTGTCGGACTTGATCCGAAGCAACAGCGCGAACAGCGTCACAGAAAGAACGCAGGGAATAAAGCCGTACCAGTAGTTGTACGATCCGGTGATGAAGCCGCCGCCTGAGCTGCGGTAAACATTGAACAGCGTCCCGAGCAGCAGCGATACGCACAAGATGCCGACAAGCGACTTTGTCTTGGGCTTGACGCCGTACTCGCGCAGATACATACCTATATAGTAATAGGCGATCGGATAAATACCCATCCAGAACGCCGGAAGGAATTTCTGGTAGGTATCGCTTGTACGCGGATCTAGCCACCAAGAGGCGGAATCAAAATTGTAGATGTTGAACAGCGTCGGCAAAATCGAGATAAAGACGAAGCTCAGCACCAGCACCTGCTTCTGCCGCTTGGTCTTGAGCTTGTTATAGCCGAGATTCAAGAACGGTATGATCAGGAAAAGCCCGATATACATCTCGATATACCACGAATAGTTCGCGTGGGTATAGTCGAAGATACCGAAGATAAAATGCTTGAAGTCCAGCGTCTCCGACTCGGAAAACGCCTTGAATATCGCGTCGATACCGCCGCTTGCCGCCGCGGCTTTTACCAAAGCGTCCTCGCGGAACGCCTTGAAAAAGAAATGAACGACAGAGACCAGCACAAAGATGATCAGCGTCTTGCGGATGCCCTTATAATAGCTGCGGCTGACGGTCTTTTTGCCCATCAAATAACCGCTCAGCATAATGAACAGAGGCACACATACGCCGAACAGCGTCCGCATCATAAAGGTGAGGAACATCCACAGTCCGTTTAAATTGTCCGGGTTCTGCTCGGATATCGCCTTGACGATACTCTCTATCGGTCCGGAGTATCCGGAATAAGGCTGAGAGTAAAAGCCGGTATGCAAAAAGAAGTGGACGGAAAGCACCGAAGCCAAAGCAACGATACGGATCACATCCAGTGTTGAATTGCGTCGTTTCAACGCATCTAAATCCATCTTCGACCTCCTAAAAGGGCAGTAATTGTCATAACCAATATATTATATCACAGAATCATTCGGATTACAATACGATTCGTCTCTCTTTTACTGAGTTCGACGGCGGGATTTTTCATAGGCGATCCTCGGATCGTTATCCTCGACGATATGGATGATCCCGCGGCGCTGAAAGCCCAGCTTTGTCAGCAGATGACGCATCACCCGGTTGTCCGCGTGGGTATCCATCCTCAGATGTCCGCACTGCTCAAACGCCCAGTTGATACTAAAGCCGCCCGCGCCTGTCCCCGCCTGTGCGGCGGCGATACGGTGTACGACCCCGTAGGGCGAAGGATCGAGCCACTCTCCGTCCTCGATCACATCGTAGCACGGATCGATATTCTCTCCGAAGTCGAAGAAAAACACCGCGGCGATCCCGCCGTCACGGATACAGACATAACTCTTCTCTTGCCGGATATCCTGTTCGATCAGCTCACGCGGCGGCCATCCGGTCGCGCCCCACTGCTTGGGGTTGCCGGTTTTTGCCATATATTCTCTCGCGTTGGCGTAAATCCTCATGATCTCATCCAGATCGTCAAAACGCGATTTTCGTATTTCCATAGTTTCCCTCCGTCATTTTACTCAAAACCCCGGACCGCATCTCAAGGCTGACGGTAGATCGCGGCGAGTCCGCCGTGGGAAGTCTCGCGGTATTTCTCATCCATATCCTTTCCGGTACGGTACATCGTCGCTACCACCTCGTCAAAGGAGATCCTGCGGGTGGTATAAAGGAAGCGGGAAAGATTCACAGCGCTGATCGCGCGCATAGACGCGACCGCGTTGCGCTCGATACAGGGTATCTGCACCAGTCCGCACACGGGATCACAGGTCAGTCCTAAGTTGTGTTCCATCGCGATCTCGGCGGCGTACTCGATCTGGTCGATCTGCAATCTGTACAATGCGGCAAGGCCTCCCGCCGCCATCGAGCAGGCGCTGCCGATCTCCGCCTGACAGCCGCACTCCGCGCCGGAGATACTGGCGTTGGTGCGGATGATGTTGCCGATCAGTCCCGCAACCGCGAGCGCGTCTAAAATCTCTTCCTCGGGGAATCCGCGGTCCTCCTGCATATAGTACAGCACCGCCGGAAGGACGCCGCAGCTGCCGCAGGTCGGAGCCGTGACCACCAGCTGTTCGTCGGCGTTTTCTTCGCTGACGGCGTAAGCGTAAGCCGCGATGATCCGGTTCATTGTCACATCGGCGCTTTCGTTATAACAGCGCTTCTCATACAGCAGCTTCGCCTTGCGTTCCAGCTGAAGCTCTCCCGGCAGGACGCCGGTCGCCTTCAGTCCGCGCTGTACCGACGCGCGCATCGCGGTCCATACCCGCTTGAGATAGTCCCAAAGCTGATCTCCCTCCGCGTCACGGATAAACTCCGCTAAGCTCATATTCCGCTTTTTGCAGGCGTCCGCTATCTGTGAAAAGTTCTTCTGCGGGTAGACCTCGCGTTCTTCCTCACAGTCTTCTCCCTCGATACGGATCGAACCGCCGCCGACGCTGAAAATACGGTGTTTCGCATAAAGCTTTCCGTCGCGATACGCTTCGAACAGCATGGTATTCGGATGCGGCAGATCGGTCGTCTCGCGGTCAAAGATCACCTGTGCGCCGGAAAGCCCGCCTTTGATCGCCTTTTCGGTGCCGTGACCTTCTCCGGTAAACGCGAGAGAGCCGTACAGCGTCACGCGGTAGGCGTTCGCATCGGGATACCTCTCGCCAAACAGCTTTGCCGCGCGGTAGGGTCCTACGGTATGAGAGCTGGACGGTCCGTGACCGAGCTTGTATACGCTTTTGATACTTTTCATATCATTCACCTGCTTATTAATTAAAAATTGTGATCCACTCAGAACGCGATCAGCCAGACGGTTCTGCTGACGATGTGCAGCAGCATATGCGCCAGCATCGCGTACTGGATGCCGTACTTGCGGTACAGCCGTCCGAAGAGCAGTCCGAACGCGCCGTTTAACAGAAAGCATCTGACCACCATCAGCGGCGTGAGCTCTCCGAACGTCATCATCGTCGACGGAAGATGTTCCGCGGCGAACAAAACCGCGGCGGCAATATTCGCGCCGATCAGCACGCCGGTCGGTACTGTCTCTTTCTTTCTGAAAAAAATCTTCCAAACGAGAAGCGCCAGCAGACTCATGAAGAACAGCCGCAGCATCACCTCTTCGATGATACCGCCGTACAGAACGGACGCGATCCATGTGATAGGTTCAAACGTTCCCGCCGCTTGGTAGCTGTCTGAAAGCTGAGGGATCCATCGTGCGAAGGTCCACGCGTCAAGACTTAACACCGCGCCGCCGATCAGTGACGCGATCAGGGTGATGAGGAAAGGCTTTTTCTCAATTTGAAACCGCCGCATCAGCCCGAGATTCTCGGAAAAAATATATCCGAAGAAGCCGCATACCAGCGCCAGCAGTACGGGCTGTATCATACTGACGAGGATCACCGATTCTCTGCTGCCGACCTGCTTGATTGCCTCTTCTACCGCTGACGGATCGAGAGAGCTAAGAGACATCAGCACCGTAAAATAGGAAGCAAGCGCCGTGATGGGAAGTAAGATCAATGTGAAGATCAAGGGTTTTCTGAATCTGTTGTTTCTTTTCTGTTTTGTCACTGTATCTGACATCATTTTCACCTCTTTCACATCGATTCTAACATATGACGCGGCGTCACAAGCAACCCCTTTTTTTCAAAAGTAATTCTTTTTTGATTATACCAAACGAAAGGCGGCTTGTCCATAGAAACCTGCCGATAAGATGATTGACTTTTGCAGATCCGTCCGTTATAATTTAAAATGAGATAAACTGGAGGAATATCGCTTTGTCCGACAAGCGACTCCAAGCGATTCTTATCAGGATTTTTTTAATGATGAAAAGGAGGAATTGGTTTGAAATTCTCAAAAAAACTACTCGCAATCATTCTCGCGGTTGTGATGATCGTTTCGATCGTCGCCGTCGCCGCTGTCAGCACTTCCGCCGCCGCGGGCGATAAGGTCTATTGCCGCGCGAGCTTTGCCCCTTACTGCTATATGTGGAAGAAAAACACGCAGGAATGTAACCAAGGCTGGCCCGGCGTCGCGATGACCAAGGTCAGCGGAGAAACAAACCTGTATTCTTATACCGTTACCGACAGCAAGTTTGACATGGTTATCTTCAACAACGGCAGCAGTGATAATCAAACCACGGATATGACTTTCCCCGGTGGCAACAAGCTCTATGACTTCTCTACCGGCACATGGAGCGACTACAGCGCCGATCCCGTTCCCGTGATCACCGTCTCCAACGAAGGCGGCAGCTTCAAGGACTCTGTCAGCGTGACCGTCACCGTCACCGACGCGACATCCGCTTACTATACCATCGACGGCGGAGCGCATCATTCCTTCTCGGGTTCCGTCAGTCTGACGCTCGGCGCGGATATCGCAGAAGGCGCTTCGGTCCAGCTGGACATCAGCGCAACCAACAGCTACGGCACCGTGAACAAGAGCTGCACCTATAAAAAAGTGTCAAGGACACATCAGCTCCCCTAGCCCCCTCAATCATGAGGGGGTTAGATTTTTAAGGGTAGCTATGGTATAATAAATCCATGAACATTTTACAGAAGATATTTACGGATTATTATGAAAAAATCGTATA
>JAFRCW010000019.1 GCA_017404145.1 Ruminococcus sp.
CGGCTCATCACATCCTGTGGCTGAATTCGTTCCCAAGGGTTCGGCTGTTCGCCGATTAAAGTGGTACGCGAGCTGGGATCAGAACGGCGCGAGACAGTTCGGTCCCTATCTGTCGTGGGCGCAGGATATTTGAGGAGCTCTGTCCTTAGTCCGAGAGGACCTGGATGGACGTACCTCTGGTGCACCAGTTGTCACGCCAGTGTCACAGCTGGGCAGCTATGTACGGATCGGATAAACGCTGAAAGCATCTAAGCGTGAAACCGACTCCAAGATTAGATATCCCATCGCTTTATGCGAGTAAGACCCCTTGTAGACTACGAGGTTGATAGGCTGCGTGTGTACGCACGGTGACGTGTTTAGCTTGGCAGTACTAATAGGTCGAGGGCTTGACCACATTATTCTTTGGTCAGTTCAACCGCTTGTCTCTTCTCTTCACTTTATTCGGTTTTCAGGGTGTATGCCCTATAAAAGGATAACTACTTAGTTGCCATAAAGCAGCGGCGTGACTGAATAAGCCACGCCGTTGCTTTTTGGATTTTTTGATATGTATTAGTTGATACTTGTTATTTTAATGTTGTCTTGATATAATAAAATATATTATTTGATTTATTATAAAAAAGAGGTGATTTTTATGGCACTCACCGAGTTTTTAATTGGAGCATTGGTTGTTGGAGCAACTTCTTTTGGTATAGGGTCATCTATAAAAAAGAGAAATAGAAATAAAAGAAGAGAACAAGAAGAAAGAATAGAATCTCAAAAAAGACAAGAAGAGGAGGAGAAGAGAAAAAATACACCTTGTTATTTCGAAGACGGAATAAGTGAGGTTGAATTTCATAAAATTGTTAAATCTACGGCAAAACGATTCAAAAGATTAAAAATAATCTCTATTTCAGGACTTTCAGTTGAATTTGATTTTTATTCTCAAAGTGGACTAACTACATATAACGCAAAAATAAACTTCAATGATTATGGACATATCACAGGAAAATATTGGTGGGAAAAATATGCTTATTCAGATTCTAAACTGCCAACTATTTTTTCTGAAGCATTGAAAGACAATCTCTGTATAGCTCTTAAAGATGCAGAAACAAATTACAATAAAAATGTTTTCCCTAATCATTGTAAGACTTGTGGAAATAAAATCATCGGTAGACCATATTGGTGTATGTATTGCGGTGCCCAAATTCGAAAGAAAAGAATATGGTTTTGCCATAAATGTGGAATGGTATTAAATTCACAAACAAACTTTAATACTGATTCTGGTATTTGGATTTGTACTGAATGTAACACAAGGAACAGAGTTAAAGAATACTTTTACTAAAATACAGGCTCCTATGTAGGGAGCCTGTTCGTTATTCATCGAAGAGATTAAGATCATAACCGTCACCGACGCTGTCCGGCGAAGGTTCGGGAAAGTTGTCGGAAGTAAAATCATCAATGCCGAAATCTTCGGGAAAAGGCTCTGCCGCCTGCGGAAGCTCTTGTTTTTCCGCTTCTGTTTCCGTTTCGGTTTCTTCCGCCTCTTCCTCATCCATACCGGAGAAGATCCTCAGCATCGCGAAACAGATGACCACGATCACACCCGCGCCGATCAGCTGCAGCACAGAGACAAAGATCATCGAGCCGATAACGATATTGCGTATCAGCGTAACGACAGAGAATAGGAATGCGACAGCGGCAACGCCGAGCGCGATTTTGATAATCAAGGATTTTGGGTTCTTCATAGAAAACCTCACGGGAAATAGACTTTTTTACAGAGTTCTGAGATAGTCGGTGATTTTTGTAACGTCGCCGTCCATGACGGAATAGACGCAGGGAATCTCTTCTCCCTCTTCGATATCGGGAGAGATATCCTGATGGATATAGATGCCGTCGATGCCGACATTTTTCGCGCCCTGCATATCGGAGATCTTGTCGTTGCCGATCATGATGCAGTCAGCGGGATCAAGGCTGTATTTTTTCAGCAGCGCCTTGAAGAAGATGGGAGAGGGTTTGCAGACTCTCAGGTCGGAGCTGATCAGGATACCGTCAAAGTAAGGGAGGATCCCCACTTTTTCCAGCTCGGGCAGCGTAAAGGATCGCTGGGCGTTTGAAAGTAAATAAATGCGGCAGTTGCTTTCTTTCAAAAAGATCAGCAGCTCTCTGACGCCGTCATAAAGGCGGATATGCTTGATCGACGCTTTGCGGAACTGCTTGGCAGTCTCCAGCAACATCGCCTTGGTAGGACGGATGCCCATATGCTTATACAGCTTTTCAAATACATGGAGCAGATCGATGTCAAGATAACGGTTGTAAGGACGCTTGATCAATTCTTTGAGCTTCTCTTCCTTACAGTAACGGACATAACGCTGTCTTAACTCCTTGGGAAGATAGACCGCGCCCTTTTTCGAGAAGATATCGGCGACCTTGCTCCAGAAGAGCGGCGCCTCCTCGTCGGTGCGGATATCTACAAGCGTACCGTAAAGATCAAAAATGACATTTTTATACACGCCCAAACCCCCATTATATCTTATCTGACTCCATTGTATCACAAAGGAAAAGGAGTATCAATAGTTGAAGTCTAAAATCATTTGTGTTAAAATGATTTTCAGGTGATGAAAAATGACGAAAAAAGAGATCGCCGTTCAAGCGGTAGAAGCGTTGAAGAAAGAATATCCCGATTCCATCTGTTCACTGGAATACACCGATCCCTTACAATTGCTGATCGCGACAAGGCTGTCGGCGCAGTGTACCGACGCGAGAGTAAATATGGTAACGCCCGCGCTTTTCGACCGTTTCAAAACCGCAAAGGACTTTGCGGATTCTACCTATGAGGAAGTCGCAGAATATATCAAGACTTGCGGGCTGTATAAAACGAAATCAAAAGATATCGTAGAGATGTGCCGCGTGCTGTGTGAGAAGTATGACGGCGAGGTGCCGTCCACACTCGACGAGCTGATCGCGCTCCCCGGCATCGGCAGAAAGACCGCGAATCTGGTGATGGGAGATATCTTCCATATGGAGGGCGCGGTAGTGGTGGATACCCACTGCATCCGTATCACACGGCGTCTCGGGCTGCACACCGAGACCGACCAGAAGAAGATCGAATTTGCGCTCAGAAAACTGCTCCCGCCGACGGAGTCGAGCGACTTTTGCCATCGACTGGTACTCCACGGCAGAGCGGTCTGTACTGCGAGAAAAGCGTACTGCGAAAACTGCTGTATGAACGCGTTTTGCAGGAAGAAAGTATGATGAGTAGTCATTGCGAGGCTCCTTATGGAGCCGTGGCAATCCCCTTCCGTTTGCAACCGTTAGTAATGACAGGGGGATTCCCACGCCGTGACCGCAAGGGTCACGTCTCGGAATGACAACAATATAAAGATCCCGAACACAAAGTTCGGGATCTTTTTCTTACAGGAACTGTTTGATCGCGGCTTCGATTAATGCGATCTTCTCGCGTTCGCGCTGCGCCTGACCTTTGATCTTTTCGACCACGGCGGCGGGCGCTTTGTGGAGGAAGCCTTCGTTTTTGAGCTTGTTCTCGTCCTGCATCAGGAGCTTCTTGGTTTGTTCAAGCTCCTTGTTCAGACGTTTGAGCTCTGCCTCCTTATCGACCAGCTCGTTAAGCGGGATATAGATTTTTGCGCTGGCGGTGACGACCGTTACCGCGCCGTCAATGTTGAAATCTTCTCCGATCTCGACCGCATCGGCAGACGCGAGCTTCTTGAAGAACTCGACGCCGTGGGAGAAGGTATCGGCAACCTTGGTTGCGATGAAGTAGTTCGCCTTTTTCGAGGGCGGTACATTCATCTCGTTGCGCTGGGTACGCACCGCGGTGATCGCCTGCATGATCTTTTCCATCTCCTGCGCCTCTTGGGGGAAGTGGAGAGCATCGGTATATTCGGGATATTTCTGAAGCATGATCGTCTCGCCCTCGTGGGGAATCGACTGCCAGATCTCTTCCGTGATAAACGGCATAAACGGATGCAGGAGCTTTAATATCTTGTCGAGTACATAGACCAGCACCTGACGCGCCGCCTGCGCGGAGGCTTCGTCGTCAGAATAGAGTCTGGACTTAGAAAGCTCGATATACCAGTCGCAGAAGCAGTCCCAGATAAAGTCGTAGAGCTTCTGGACCGCAACGCCCAGCTCAAACTTGTCGAGATTCTCGGTGACTTCCTTCGCTACCGTGTTGAGAGTGGAGAGGATCCACTTATCCTCGAGCTTCAGCTCATCGGGGAGAGCAAGCGGCACATCCTTGCCCTCAATATTCATTAAGACAAAGCGGGAAGCGTTGTAGAGCTTGTTCGCAAAGTTGCGGCAGCTCTCAACTCTCTCCTCGGAAAATCTCATATCGTTGCCGGGAGAGTTGCCGGTCGCAAGGAAGAATCTTAAGGCGTCCGCGCCGTACTTGTCGATGACCTCGATCGGATCGACGCCGTTGCCTAAGGACTTAGACATCTTTCTGCCCTGCGCGTCGCGGATCAGACCGTGGATAAATACCGTGCGGAACGGCACGTCGTGCATATGGTGCATACCGGAGAAGATCATTCTCGCGACCCAGAAGAAGATGATATCATAGCCGGTGACAAGCGTGTCGGTGGGATAGAAGTATTTCAGCTCTTCGGTATCCTCCGGCCAGCCTAAAGTCGAGAACGGCCACAAAGCAGAACTAAACCAAGTGTCGAGGGTATCCTCGTCCTGCTTCAGATGCACACAGCCGCAGTGCGGACATTTTTCGGGCGCGTCTTTGCTGACGACCATACCGCCGCATTCCTCGCAGTAATAGGCGGGGATACGGTGACCCCACCAGAGCTGTCTCGAAATACACCAGTCACGGATGTTTTCCATCCAGTTGAAGTAGATTTTTTCACTCCGCTTGGGGATGAACTTGGTTCTGCCGTCGCGTACGCACTCGATCGCGGGCTCCGCGAGAGGCTTCATCTTGACAAACCACTGCTTAGAGACCATCGGCTCGATGGTGGTATGACAGCGGTAGCAGGTGCCGACGTCGTGAGACAGATCCTCAACCTCTTTGAGAAGTCCCTGTTCTGTCAGATCTTCGAGAATGACTTTTCTCGCCTCAATGGTGGAAAGACCCGCATATTTGCCGCAGTCGAGCACCTCGGGCTCGTTCTCGGAGAGAGAGCCTTTTTTCTTTAATTCTTCATACTGCGCGACGTCGTCCTTGCCTGTCATATGACCGTCATAGGTGAAGCAGCGGACGATCGGCAGACTGTGTCTGAGACCGACCTCAAAGTCGTTGGGGTCGTGCGCGGGAGTGATCTTGACCACGCCGGTACCCTTTTCCATATCGGCGTGCTCATCGCAGACGATGGGGATCTCCTTGTTGAGCAGCGGCAGGATCACGTGACAGCCGTGCAGATGCTTGTATCTTTCGTCCTCTGCGTTGATCGCGACAGCGGTATCGCCGAGCATCGTCTCGGGACGGGTGGTGGCGATCTCTAAGTACTCTCCGGTTTCTTTTACCGGATAGAGAATGTGCCAGAAGTGACCGTGCTGTTCTTCATATTCTACCTCCGCGTCGGAGATCGAGGTACAGCAGTGCGGACACCAGTTGACCATCCGATTGCCGCGATAAATCAAGCCTTCGTTATATAGATTGACGAATACTTCCTTGACCGCGTTGGAGCAGCCTTCGTCCATCGTGAAGCGTTCTCTCTCCCAGTCGCAGGAGACGCCCAGCTTCCAGAACTGCTTGGTGATGCGGTCGCCGTATTCCTTCTTCCATGCCCACGCGCGCTCTAAGAATTTCTCTCTGCCGAGGTCTTCCTTGGTGAGACCTTCCTTGCGCATCGCCTCAACGATCTTTGCCTCTGTCGCGATAGAAGCGTGATCGGTGCCGGGCAGCCAGAGGGCGGAGTAGCCTTGCATACGGCGAAATCTGGTCAGGATATCCTGCAGGGTGTTATCCAGCGCATGACCGATATGCAGCTGACCGGTGATATTGGGCGGAGGCATCACGATAGAATAGGGCTTTTTGGAGCGGTCTACCTCTGCATGGAAGTAGTTGCCGTCCATCCAGAATTGATATATTCTGTCCTCAACCTGTTTGGGGTCGTAGGACTTATTCAGCTGTGCCATTGTTTGTTTCCTCCGATCGTTAAAAATCGCTTGTTTATTATCTCATTCCATGGTGCATTTGTCAATATTCTCATACTGATTTCTAATTAATCACTTTAACATCTATTGCGTATAATTCCGCAGAGCTTTGTTGTCGTTGCGTCGTCGCTCGCTGTACTCGGTAGGCATATCCGGTTGGTATGCCTTGACCTCGTGTTGCGGCTCCTCCTTTCCCACCGTGCAGGGGCACGTTGGGGTCCCCGGATAAGGCGTCAGCCTAGCGGCGTCCTTCGCCTCGCTCTGCGAAATTCTCCGCTAATATCTTGTTTAAGCGTTTTATCAGAAATCAGTATTAGATACTCTTTACCTTCTTGCCGTTTGTCAGATCCTCGGCGGATTCGATCAGCTTGGTAACATAGCTTTTGTATGCCATACCGATGTAGTCTCCGTTAAGAGAAACAGGCAGGCGGGATTCACTCGAGTTATCGATACGAATGACGTCTGCGGGTCTTCCGGTGGAGTAGGTGATCGTAACGGTGCAGAGATTGCCCGCTACCGAGCTGTTATATTCACCCTCCAAGAGAGTGATTCCCGTCAGGTTCTGGAAGAAAACAGTGAAGTTCTCTTCTTTGAGAGAGACGCCGTTACATTCCGCTTTGGTGGAGGTGACGTCCTCGTAGTCGCCCTCGTCGTTTTCGACCGATTCGGTGGTGGTTGTGACGTCGATTTTTCGGGAATGACCGTTCGCGTCAAAGGTGATGGAGGTGACCGCTTCAACGTTGATGTCAAGAACCGCATCGGGTCTGAGCTTTTCTACACTCGTGTTGACCCATTCCACCGCGCCGAGCTGGATTGAGTAGATGACCGCCGTGCCCGGGGTCATAATACAGACATTGCCGTCGCTGTCGGGAGCGGAAGCGAGAATCTCGATAGTGCCGTCAGAATACTGAGCGACCACTCTCGCATAAGGCTCTGACAGTCCGTAGGAAGAGAGCTGTCCCTCGGAGGGATTGACGCACAGAACCTTTTCGGCGTATACGCCGCGGATCGCGCCCGCGATATCCGCGCTCTCGGCGGCAGAGGTGAACATTTTATAGGGGGAGGTCATCATATATTCGGACTTGATCGCTTCATCGGAATTCGGCTGAAGAACAATCGGCTCAGAGTAGCGGGTGCCGGAAATCTCCAGAGAAGTGAACAAAGATGAGTCTACATCCTCCGCCTGCGAGGTGACAGAAAGACTGATCAGATCGTTAACAGAATACAAGAATGCGTCGACCGCGTCCTTTTCTGCCAGATAGACGGTGTTGCTGTCTCCGAAGGTGAAGTAAGCGCCTTCCTCCGCAGGAGCGTTCGCGCCGACGGTGATGAGAGAGGAGGTGTCGTCGGAATACCTCACCCTTACGGTTGCCTGAGGAGTATCAAAGCCGAAATCGGAAAGATTGGCGTCGATTGCGGCTACGGTGTTGAATTTCAGATTTGCCGCGTCGTTCGCGACAGCGTCCGCCATACCGCTTTGCAGATCGAAATCTTCAAAGCCGACAAGCGTATAGACGGTGGTGTCGGTGACTTCGTTGCCGTCCTCGTCGGTAGTGGTCGGCGTATAAGAAGTAACGGTGAAAGAACCGTTCTGGTTTTCCACATCGATTTGAGAAACATTGAATACATCATAAGATACCAGCGTACCGACGCCGTTTTGTTCGATCTCGCCTTCCTCGGTGGTTTCGACCTGAGCCTGATGCTCGCCCTTTTCGTCAACCTTGACTTCAAAGTTTGCTTCCTGATACGGGTTTTCCGAGTCGTCGGACGACGGCGATGCAGGGTTGAGCTTGAGTATCAGCAGAATCGCGACCAGCGCGACCACTACAACCGCGGGGATCGCGATCCACCACGGGATCTTGCTTTTCTTGGAAGGATCTTTTTCTTTGGAGAACCGTTCTTTATCCTTTTCTTCTTCCCTTTGCAGGAAAGAGGCGAGAGGATCGTTTTTTGTTTCGGCAGGTTCTTCTGCTGTTTCGGAAATATCGGTTTCTGTGCTTTCGGTATTTTCGGCGTCAGAAGAGGCGGAGGCGTCCTCTTTCTCCTGTTCTTCAACGATCGCTTCGGCGACCTCCTTGATCGCGGCGATCTCTTCGATGATTTCTTCGTTTTCGGGATTGATTTCGGGAGTTTTCTTTTCTTCCATTATTGATGCCTCCTTCTGATCCACACGATCAGGCCGATCAGCAGAATAGCGACAGGGATCACATAGCGCAGCATGACAGAAATAAAGGTGGAAAGCCCCTGTGAGGTGATAGAAAGCTCGGTGTTGTCGATGCTCTTGCCCTCGATGGTGATACCGATTTCGTCGCGGTCGGCGATGGTATTGAAGAGGTTGATAAAGTAATCTGCGTTGTTAAATGAATGAGCGGTAAGCGCGCTCTGAGACCACGCGTCGTAGGAGCCAATCAGAAGTAGGTGAGAGGAACCGTTTTCATTGCTTTGGGTAGCGAGCGCCGCTCCGGTCAGCTTCTCTTGTGTCTGGTCATTGGGATCCCAGTTTTCGTCTGCGTCTCTGGGCAGTACAACCGCCGAGTCGGAAGAAGCGAGCAGCGATACCGCCGCGGAAGAATCGATGATTCTGACAGGCAAAGAGTAGAATAATACGACAGGAATGGAAGAATCCTTGATCCCCTCTGTATAATCCTGATTGTCATAGTCAAAGATAGAGATCAGATTAGGATACTGAGAATTGGTCATATAGTTCGTATCGGTTTCATAGATATAACCGTCCTCGACCTCCAGACCCCATTCTTCCAATAAGCTGTTGATGTTTTTGAACTCGCTCTGAGGAGTCTGATCGTTGGGCAGATACACCAGCGTATGACCGTAGTCGCCGCCGTTATAGAGCCAGTCGGAAAGGGTCGTATAAACGTCGTCGTCAATATCCGTTGACGGATCAAAGATAATCACGAACTGGGAGTCCTTAGAGATCTCTCCTGTGAGAAGGCTGACCTCTTCGACTTCATACGCGTTATTGGTCAGCAGTGTGGTGAAGGTGGAGCAGTCCTCTTCTCCCTGTCCCGAGAGAACGGTTACCTTGACCTTCTCTTCGGTGGTGACGTTCAGGATCGCGGTAATGACCGCCTGCTCGATATGCTGGCTGGTGATCTCGTAGGTACCGTAATAGTAGTAGCTCTCCTGATCATACTCAAACATATCCTCCGCGTCGATCACGCGGTAGTCGTCGCCGGATTCTACTAAGATCAGATGAGATTTGGTCCAGTCGATATTCGGATATTTGGAGGTAAAGGTCGGATTGGTGGTCAGATTAACGTATTTGATATTGATGTTGGAACTTTCCTGTTCCAGCTGACGGATCAGCTTGTTCGCCTGAACATAGTATTCGCCGCCCGATTCAAAATCGGCTTCCTCCTGAAGGATATAGATATTGACCTTTTTGTCCAGATCCTTCACATATTCCTTAGAATCCTCCTGCAGTTCAAAGACGGAGCTCTTGGTAAGATCCAGCGAGAGCGCAGGGAAGCGGGCTGTCAGCAGGTTGGTGACAATATTCAGCAGGACGATCGCCGCGATAAACAGCGCGGTCAGCAGAATGGCAAGAGAACCTTTCTTTGCCTTGCGGGATTTAAAAAATGCTTTCAGGGAGCCTTTTTTCTTAGTCGTGGGGGTAGAATTATTGTTATTCATTTCGGCACCTCCTCAGCTCCAGCGTCTGCTCTCAAAAACTCTTACCGTCAAAAACAGGAAGATCGCCGCTACGCCGGCAAAGTAGACGACGTTACTAAGCGACAGGATTCCGTAGGTAAAGTTTGAGAGATTACGGTTGAAGGATATCGCGTTGATGATATTGGTGATGAACTCGACATTCGCCAGAGAAGAGAGAGAGTCCAGCAGATAGATCAGAAGACCCGCGCCGATCGATAGCACCGCCGCGATCACCTGACTCTCGGTCATCGCCGAGATAAAGATATAAATGGACAGCAGCGCCGCGCCCATCAGGAGCATTCCGATCAGGGTGCAGAGGATCACTGCCCAGTCGGGTGTTGCGAACATCGAGATGATCAGTGCATAGACAATAAAAATAGCGTTGCAGATCGCGTAAAGGATAAACGCGCCGAGGAATTTTCCCATCACCATTTCAAAGAGGGAGATAGGAGCCGTCAGGAGCGCCTGATCGGTTTTTTGTCTTTTTTCCTCCGCAAAGGATTTCATCGTGATCAGCGGCATCAAAAAGAGGATGATCATCAGCATATTAGAGAATACCGCCGCGAGAGAGGAGGAATTATAGTAAATACAATAAAAGTTAAAGAACACTCCGGAGAAGAAATAGAACACCGCGAGGACGATATATCCGATCGCAGAGCCGAAGTAGGACTGAAGTTCTCTTTTGATAATAGCGCTCATTTCTTCTCACCTCTTTCCGTCAGCTTCAAGAAGCTTTCTTCTAAGCTCATACCGCCCGAGTACATCTCCAGTATCGGACAGTCGGCTTTTGCCATCGCTTTGAACACCGCTTTGCGGATGTCCAGATCCGGATCATAATAGACCGAGTATCTTCCCGCGCCGGTCTTTTCGACCTTTTTGACGCCGGTGATCGCGTTGAGAGCGTCGCTGATCGTAGAGGGAGAGCCCTCCGCCTCCAAGGTCAGCTCGCCCGATCCGGAGACCACGGAAGCGAGCTTATCGGTCTTTGCGTCGGCGACGATCTTACCGTTGTTGATCATCACGACTCTGTCACAGATCGCGGATACCTCCGAGAGAACGTGAGAGGAGAAGATCACGGTATGCTTTTTGCCGAGGCTTTTGATCAGGTTGCGGATCTCGATGATCTGCTTGGGATCGAGACCCACGGTAGGCTCGTCAAGGATCAGCACCGGAGGATTGCCTAAGAGCGCCTGCGCGAAGCCGACCCTCTGCTTATAACCTTTGGAGAGATTCTTGATGATACGATTCTTTACATCCGTGATCTTGACGATCGCCATAACCTCTTTGATATGCTCTTCCTTAGGCAGTCTGACCTTTTTGAGGTCAAAGATGAAGGAGAGATAGCCGATGACGGTCATATCCGGATACAGCGGCGGGATCTCGGGAAGATAGCCGATCTTCTTTTTCGCTTCTTTGGGATGATCGAGGATATCGAAGCCGTCGATGGTGACGGTACCGGAGGAAGAGCTCAGATATCCCGTGATGATGTTCATTGTGGTGCTTTTTCCTGCGCCGTTGGGGCCTAAAAATCCGAGGATCTCGCCCGCGTCGGCAGAAAAGCTGATGTTATCTACGGCTTTGATATCGCCGTAGGTTTTGGAAAGGTTTTTGACTTCAACCATATTGAAACTCCTTATTATTGAAGAGAGTATAGATTATTGTTTCAGCAGAGCGGTATCAAAATAGGAAATGCTCTTCTGGGGACAGACAGTAACGCATTCTTTACAGCCGATGCACTTATCGGGATCGATGAAAGCGACGTTGTTTTCCACCTTGATCGCTTTGGAGGGACAGGTCTTTTCACAGATCCTGCAGCCGATACAGCCGGTCTTGCACGCTTTTTTGGCGGCGGCGCCTTTGTCTTTGTTGGAACAGAGGTTGATTGCCGCGTCCTTGACGGGAACTAACGAGATGATCCCGCGCGGACAGGTCTTGACGCAGAGGGAACACGCTTTGCAGTTGTTTGAGTTGACGACCGCTACGCCGTTATAAACGTGGATCGCGTCATAGGGACAAGCCTTCTCGCAGTCGCCCAGTCCCAAGCAGCCGTAGGTGCAGGCGGTGACGCCGCCTCCGATCCTTGCCGCCGCAGAGCAGCTCTGCAGTCCCATATACTGCGCTTTGTCAGAAGTGTTGCTCAAAGAGCCGGTACAGCGTACCACAGCGGTCTGCCGTACGGTTTCTCCCGCGTCAACGCCGAGCACCGCGGCGCAGTCCTTTGCGCAGCTTTCGCCGCCTACGGGACAAAGACCGACTTTCGCCTCACCCTTTGAGAGCGCCTCGGCATAACCCGAACAGCCCGAGAAGCCGCACGCACCGCAGTTGGCGCCGGGGAGTACGGCGAGCAGAGCTTCCGCTTTTTCATTTTTCGGGACCGCCATCACGATCGACGCGATAGAAAGGATCAAGCCGATCAAAAGACCGATGCCCGCGACGACAGCCGTCGCAAAGAGGACAGATGATAATACAGAATTCATATTCTCCTCCTTAGCCCAGCGGGATCAGCTTATCGACGAAGCCTGCGAAGCCTAAGAACGACAGCGACACCAGCGCCGCCGCGACCAGTGTGATCGGCAGGCCTTTGAGAGACTTCGGGATATCGGCGTTTTCGAGTTTTCCTCTCACGCCGGCGAACATCACCATCGCGACCAAGAATCCGATTCCTGCGCCGAACGCGTTGATCAGCGCGTGCAGATAGGTATATTCATAAGCGGTGGTGGAGGTTACCTTCTGGAGTACAAGCATCGTCACGCCCAGCACCGCGCAGTTGGTGGTGATCAGCGGCAGATAGATGCCTAAGGACTTGTAGAGAGAGGGGATGTATTTTTTCAGCACGATCTCCACGAGCTGTACCAGTCCCGCGATGACGAGAATGAACAGGATCGTCTGGAGATAATCCAGACCGTTCGGTACCAGCAGATAGGTGTAGATGGGGAAGGTGACCGCGGTAGCAAGCACCATCACCACCGTGACCGCGATACTCATACCGACGGCGGAATTGAGCTTTTTGGATACGCCCAGAAACGGGCAGATTCCCAAGAATTTCGAGAGAACGTAGTTCTCGGTGAGGATCGCGGCGAGGAATACCGCGACGAGTGTTTTAATCAGCATTCTTCACACCCTCCTCACAGTGTTTATCGGCACAGCTGTTCGCCATCGGACAGCCCTCACAGGGAGAAGCCGCCGCTTTCTTGCCTTTCTTGCCGTTTAAGGCGTTGGCGATCATGATCAGGATGCCGAACACGAAGAAGCCTCCGGGCGGCAGGATGAAGATCAGGATCTTGAAGGGTAAGAGCTGAACGCCGAACACAGAGCCGGAGCCGAGCAGCTCTCGGATAATGCCCATACAGAGCAGCGCGGCGGTAAAGCCTACGCCCATCCCGATACCGTCGAGAATGGACGGCAGGACAGGATTCTTGGACGCGTACATCTCCGCGCGTCCGAGGATAATACAGTTGACGACGATCAGCGGCAGATAAATGCCTAAGGCGTCGTTGATCGCGGGGGAGAACGCCTTGACGAGCATCTGCACAACGGTAACAAAGCCCGCGATGATGGTGATATAAGCGGGGATTCTTACCTTGTCGGGGATCACCTTACGCAAAGCGGAGATCACGGCATTGGAGCAGACCAGCACCGCGGTCGCGGCGATACCCATCCCGATCGCGTTGGAGGCGGAGGTAGTGACCGCTAAGGTCGGACAGGTGCCCAGCACCAGACAGAGAACGGGATTCTCTTTGATAATACCCTTGGTAAATTCATACCATAAGCTTCTCTTTGCCATTATGCTCCCTCCTTTGCCTGTATTTCATTATAAATCGTCAGCGCTTCGTTGACCGCTTTTGTGACAGCTCTCGAGCTGATCGTTGCCGAGGTGACCGCGTCAACGGTCTGTGCGCTGCCGGCTGTGTCATCCTTGCTGACAACAATATCGTTATCGGCAAAAAGTCCGCTGTATTGATCGGTGAAGCTTTCGTTCGAGGTGTTTTTACCGAGACCCGGGGTCTCATCGTCGTTATAAAAGACGTCTACGCCGATGATCGCGCTGTCGGTGCCGATACCGGTCATCACCTTGACCTGACCGCCGTAACCGGTCGCTGTGGTAGAGATCGCGTAGCCGATGATGTTACCGTTTGCGTCCAGTCCGAAATAAGCTTCCGCGTCGTCTGTATCGAGGGCTTCAAATGAAGCCGCGTCGGGAACGACCGTCTGCATACTTTCCGTTTTCTTTTGCGCTTCGTTTTCCGCGATCTTGTCGGCGGTAACGGAGTTGGTGATCGCCAGCGCGGCGGTAATCACCATACAGATCAGAAAGAGCGATATGGTAGGAATAAAAATATCTTTGAATTTCGCTTTTTTCATTTCTTCGCCCCCTTCTTCACAAAGCCCAGCGTGCGGGGACGGGTAAGGAGCTCGATCAGCGGCGTCAGGATGTTCATCAGCAGGATCGAGAACGAAACGCCCTCCGGCATATTGGAGAACGAGCGTAAAAGGATCGTCAGCACGCCGCAGCCGACGGCATAAATCACCTTGCCCCAGTTGGTAACGGGAGAGGTGGTATAGTCGGTCGCCATAAAGATCGCGCCGAGCAGCAGTCCGCCCGAAAGGAGCTGGTATAAGGGATCTGCGCCGACAACAAGGCTCATCAAAGCCGCCGTGCCGAGATAGACACAGGGGATGATCGGGCTGATCACCTTACGGATGACAAGATAAACGCCGCCGAGCAGGATCGCCGCAGCGCAGACCTCTCCCATCGAACCGCCGTGCAGACCTAGGAGCAAATCTATGTAAGAGAAGGTTCCTTTTTCTGCAGCCAAAGGGGTAGCGGCAGTTACCGCGTCCGCGCCTTGATACCAGAACGCGGGTACCCAGCGCATCATCGCGGAGGGGAAGGATACCAACAGCACGATTCTCGCCGCCAGAGCGGGATTGACAAAGTTCATGCCGATACCGCCGAACATCTGCTTGACCACCACGATCGCGACCAGACAGCCGAAGAGAGCGATCAGCGGGTTGATATCCACGGGAAGATTCAGCGCTAAGAGAAGCCCCGTCACCACGGCGGAGAGATCGCCGATGGTAGTGTCACGCTTCATGATCTTGCGCGCGAAATATTCCATCAGCACACAGCCCGCGACGCATACGCCGACCAGTATCAGCGCCCTGAATCCGAAAATAACGCAGGAGGCGATCGTCGTCGGCAGCAGCGCGATAATCACGTCCAGCATAATTCTTCTGGTTGTCGTGTTGCTGCGAAAATGCGGAGAGGAAGAGACATAGAGTTTTTGATCCATTATTTCTTTCCTCCCTTATTGATTTGTTCTTTTTTTGCTTTGTTTAAGAGCTGCTTGCCCAGACGGATGTTCTGCACCAGATGGCGTTTGGCGGGGCAGGAGTAGGAACAGCAGCCGCATTCCATACAGTTGAGGATGTGAAGCTTTTTCAGCGATTCCAAGTCGCCGCGGTCTGTTGCGTTCGATAGCTCTAACGGCATAAGGCTCATCGGACAGGCGGATACACACTTGCCGCAGCGGATACACGCCGAGGGCTCAGAGAGCCGTGCCTCTTTTTCGCCGAACGCCAAAATCGCGTTGTTTTGTTTCTGGATGAAAAGCTCATCCGTATAGAGCGAAAGTCCCATCATCGGACCGCCCATCAGTATTTTCTTCGGTTCTTCCTTGTATCCGCCGACAAAGTTGATCACATCCTTGATCGGCGTGCCGATAGGTACGATCACGTTCTGCGGGTTTTTGATCGCGGAGCCGTCTACCGTCAGCCGTCTCGAGATCAGCGGCATACCGGTTTTCAGATATCTTGCGATAAAAGCGACCGAACCGGTGTTCATAACTAAACATCCCGCGTCAGAGGGCAAGCCTCCCTCGGGGACCTCTCTGCCGGTACACGCTTTGATCAGGATTTTCTCCGCGCCCTGCGGATAGGTCGCTTTCAGAGGCAATACGCGGATCTCATTTTCCGGATCAAAGCCGTTATAGGCGATCTCGCTGAGCGCTTTGATCGCGTCGGGCTTGTTGTTCTCGATACCGATGATCACGCGGTGGATATTCAAAAATTCTTTAACGGTATGGATACCGGACATCACATCCCAGCTGTTTTCAAGAACTTCCCGATGGTCGGCTGTGATATACGGCTCGCACTCCGCGACGTTGATGATCAGTGTATCGACGTTTTTATCGGAAGGAATATTCAGCTTGACGGAAGCCGGAAAGCCTGCGCCGCCTAAGCCTACCAGACCGCTTTCTCTGACCGCTGTGAGCAGGTCGGAGAGCGATTCTACCTTAGGGGGCCGGATGTCGGGGGAGATACGCTGTTCTCCGTCCGACTCTATTACGATCGCGTCCTGCTTGGAGCCGTCGGGCATCGTGATCTTTTCGATCTTTTTGACCTTGCCCGAGACGGAAGCGTGAATCGGCGCGGATACAAAAGCCTGCGCCTGAGCGATTTTCTGACCGACGTCGACGATATCGCCCGGCTTGACCAGCGGCGTACAGGGAGCGCCGATATGCTGTGACATCGGGATCGTGACCGTTTTCGGGATCGGCATTTCCACGCTCTCGGTATGAGCGGTGTTTTTGTGATGCGGTACGTGAACGCCGCCTTTTGTCCGATAAGGGCGTTTCGGAAAGCTTAGTTCTGACATAGATTCTTTTCCCCTTATGATTCTTATTCATTCTGGAGCAAAGGTCTCCAAAATACCTCATTCTATACTATACCACCAAATCAAGTTTTTTTCAATATGTATAATATAAGTAATATTACAAATTATAATGATAAATGAAGAATGAAAAATGATAAGTGAAGGATACTCGTTTATGCTCGAACAGTTATAGGAATCAGGTGCGGACAGAGTCCGCCCTTTACTTATCATCTATCATTTATCGTTTTTCGTTTTATTATGATAAATTGAAGTGATAAGATGCAGTATCTATATGCTTTTTTAGCGGGAGGCGCGCTGTGCCTGATCGGACAGGTATTGATCGACAAGACGCGGCTGACTCCCGCAAGGATTTTAACAGGATATGTTGTAATGGGTGTTTTGCTCTCTGCTTTAGGACTGTACACGCCGTTTGCCGATTTTGCGGGGGCGGGAGCGAGCGTGCCGCTGTCGGGCTTCGGACATCTGATGGCACAGGGGGTGAGAGACGCGATCGACGAGCAGGGAGCGATCGGGATCCTTACCGGAGCCTTTTCTGCCGCCTCCGCCGGAATCGGTGCCGCGATCCTTTTCTCACTGCTCGCGGGAATCATTTCAAAGCCCAAGGAGAAATAGCACCGCCTGCCGCCAAATATAGAAAACAGCCGATTTTTCCGAGAACTTGTCCACAAGATATTGACATTTGTTACAATTGCTGGTATTATCAAAATGTAATAATTTTTACTTTAGGAGGTACTGCTATGTTACAGAAATTTGATCCGAATAAAATCAATATTAAGTTAGTTATCATTATCGCGTCTGCGGTAGCCGCTGTGGTTGCTGCCGTTACTGCTTTCTTCATCATCAAAGAGAAGAAAAAGAAAGATGACGAACAGCTTGAGGAATACCTCGATTATTCAATACAGTAAGCAAAAGGAACCGAAGGGCAGCAGTCCTTCGGTTCCTTTTTTGTTCGAAGAGCTCTCGCTCGGAGCCCTCGATTTAGAAGGTGAGCGAAGTTCTGCGTCAAAATCCGAGAGAGAATGTATTCTCGGATTTTAGCAAAGAACAGAGGAACCGTGCTAAATCGAGGAGAAGCGGAGAGCACAGAGAGCTTGACATCAAAGCTCCGAGCGAGAGCTCTTCCTTGTCACGCCTCGTTCGCCTGTGCTGATCCTCGCATAACTCCCGCTCGACTAACCATCCGAACGAACTCTTTTGGGAGTTCTTATCGGACGGTCCCGTCTCGCCAGTCGTTATTCGAGGGCTCCGGCGCTTCTGATAAAAAATAAAGCAGAACGCAAAGTTCTGCTTTAAGGTTATCAAATTCTTTTTACGCGGACGCGTTGAGACGCTTCTGCAGAGACGATTTTGCTCTGGCAGCTGTGTTCTTGTGCATAATACCCTTCGCAACAGCCTGGTCAATCTTCTTCACAGCAAGACTTACCGCCTCAGCCTTATTATCAGCGTTGGTGTCAACAGCGATGTACGCTTTCTTGACATAGGTCTTTAAAGCGGATTTGAGCGCTTTGTTCTGTGCAGTTTTGGTTGCGATAACCTTAACGCGCTTCTTTGCTGATTTAATATTCGGCATTGTCCCACCTCCTTAATATAATGATCAAACATCGGCTTAACACGGCGCCTTTGTTGATACTACATAATTTTACGCATTAGATATCATACCATCATCAAGTCTAAAATGCAAGTGTTTTCTGAAATTTCGAGGAAAAAATTTAAAGAATAGTGGTTTTTGTATTTCCACATACAAGATATAGTATCAGTGCTTTTTTTGATGTCTGTTATGATTCTGATTTCTTCTGAAAAGGATATATTTCACGATACAGATCACAAGAACCGCTATAGCGACGCCGCGATAGATCCACGCGTACCACCCGTCAAAAAGGTTGACGCTTTTGATCAGCTCGTTGGCGACTGTCCATCCCGCCGAGAAAAGGAAGAATCCCGCGGGAAGAAAGAAGAACGGCGACGCCTTGATTCCCAGATAGATCGTATAACCGGCAAGAACCAGCCACAAGACCAGATAAATGTAACCCGATATCATAATTTATTTATCCTTTCTGTTCTTCTTTTTGGATTTCGTGCGCGTCATAAACAGAATAAAGATGTAGTATAAAACAATAAGGATCGTGCCGATCTGTCCGATATACGCCGGAAGAGGCGACGTAGGATCGATCTCCGATATGATAAAAGAAAGAATCTGCCACACGCCGACAAAAATCAGATAAAATGCCATCGGATACAGCAGCGGGATCTTTCGAAAATACGGTGAAAACATAATTGCCGCCGCGATAAAGCAGATCGCCGCCGTTACAATCGTTAATATCAACATAGGTGTCCTCCTGATTAAATCTATATTTAGTATAAAGCGAAAAGCCTTTTCTGTCAATCTTCTAACGGATGCGACAGGAGGGTTTTTCCCATTTTACAAAAAATTCACAATTGAAATGTTGACTTTTCCTGACATTGTGGTTATACTATATACCAGAGTTAGCACTCTAAAGCTTTGAGTGCTAACAAGAAGAGCTCTCGCTCGGAGCCCTCGGATAACGACTGACGAGCCGGGACTGCCCGCAGGACTCGAAGAGTCCGAAGGGTGGTTAGGCGAGTGGGAGTTATACGAGGAGAAGCGGAGAGCACAGAGAGCTTGACATCGAAGCGCCGAAGATTATAGGAGAATCGGGACCCAAAGATTCCCCGAATCTTTGGGAGAGGAAGAGCCGCCCGAAAATGAAGCCTTGCCGCTTTGCGGCAAAGCGAATACCAAGGGCGAGCGATGACGAGAGGAAGTGACAACGGTGGAACATACCAGAAAAGAAAAAATACTGTCCGCTGTTGTGGAGAGCTTCATCCGCACCGGAGAGCCGACCGGCTCTAAGGCGGTACTGAGCGCTACCGATCTTCCCGTATCCTCCGCTACCGTTCGTTCGGAGCTGAACGCCTTGGATATGGAGGGCTATCTGGTCCAGCCCCATACCTCGGCGGGCAGGATCCCTACCAAAAAGGGCTACCGGTATTATATCGATAACCTGATGGCGAAAGATGCGCCCGACGAAAGAGTCAGAGAACACATCGAGCGGGTGATCCGTTCTACCTCCGCTTCTCCGGAGGTCATCCTTCAGCGGGCGGCTAAGGCGCTCGCGGAGCTGACGGACGCTGCGGCAGTCACCACCACTCCCTCCTCACAGGAGGCAAGAGTTCACCGTATCCGCTTTGTTTCCACGGGACGGCACACCGCGATGGCGGTGTTGATCACCTCTAACGGAATGGTGCAGAGTAAGCTCTTCCGGTGCGACTTCGTTCTCACCCCCGAGCTGCTCGCGATGTACGACAAGGCGCTTAACGACAAATTTGCCGGTATCCGGCTCAGGGATATCAACAAAGCGTTTTTGCAGTCGTCGGCGTCGGGGCTGGGAGATCTGACCTTCTTCATTTCGGACGCGCTGATGGCGCTGTATGAAACGGTGTCTCAGGCGATGAAGGTTTCCGTGACCGTAGCGGGAAGTACGAATCTGCTGTTCTGCGACGGTTATGACTTAAACGGAGCGCGGGATGTGCTGCGGTTCTTATCGGACTCCGAAAGACTCGCTCAGCTGCTGAACAACAGCGTGGAGTCGAGGATCTATCTGGGTACGGAAAGCTCGCAGAAAGAGCTGCAGGACAGCGCGGCGGTCGTCTCCCGATATGATATCGCGGGGCAGGCGGCAGGCGCCGTAGCGGTGATAGGACCGCTGAGAATGGACTACAAAACCGTCTTTTCACAGGTGAAATATACCTCGATCGTCGTCTCACAGGCGATAGGCGAGATTCTGGATCAGTAAAGGAGGCACACGATGAGTAAGGAAAAGAAAAAGACCAAGCCCGAAGAGGTTGAAAAGGTTGAAAAAACCGAAGAGACCCCACAGGCGAAGGAAGAAGAGAAAAAAGAACCCTCCAAGGAGGAACAGCTCGAGGAGGAGTTGAGTAAGCAGAAAGACAAATATATGCGTCTGTGCGCGGAGTATGATAACTACCGCAAACGTACCGCATCCGAAAAAGCGGCGATCTATGACGACGCTACCGCGAGAGCGATCACAGAGATTTTACCGCTTGCCGATTCGGTCACGATGGCGCTCTCCCAGTTCGAGGGCAAGGATGTCCCCGAGGAATTCAAAAAGGGAATCGAGCTGATCGGCGAACAGCTGAAAAAGAGCTTTGAGAAGCTTTCGATCGAGGTGTTCGGCGAGATCGGCGACAGCTTTGATCCGAATCTGCATAACGCGATATCGTCCGTCGAAAGCGAGGATCTTCCCGAGAACTGTGTTGCCGCCGTCTACCAGAAAGGCTACAAGGTGAAGGATAAAATCATCCGTCACGCGATGGTGCAGGTGGCAAACACCTGATTTTGTCATTGCGAGGAGTGACCCTTGCGGTCACGACGCGGCAATCCCCTGTTTTCAGAAGACGGTCGTAAGAGGAAGGGGATTCTCACGGTCGCTTTGCTCCCTCAGAATGACAGAAAAGAGTGAAGAATGAAAATTTGTGGGTGGGCTTTGCCCACACCCATTTATATATATAAATCTTATCAACAAATATCTTATCATAAACAATCAGGAGGAATTTATTATGGCTAAAACAATCGGTATTGACTTAGGTACAACCAACTCATGCGTAGCGGTGATCGAAGGCGGCGAGCCCGTCGTTATCGCGAACGCAGAAGGCGCGAGAACCACCCCTTCCGTGGTAGCGTTCTCCAAGACAGGCGAGCGTCTGGTAGGTCAGGTCGCCAAAAGACAGGCGATCACCAACCCCGAGCGCACCGTCTCATCCATCAAGAGAGAGATGGGCTCCAACTATAAGGTAAACATCGACGGCAAGTCCTACACCCCGCAGGAGATCTCCGCGATGGTGCTTTCCAAGCTGAAGGCTGACGCAGAGGCATACCTCGGCGAGAAGATCACTTCCGCTGTCATCACGGTACCCGCATACTTTACAGACGCCCAGCGTCAGGCGACTAAGGACGCCGGCAAGATCGCGGGCTTAGAGGTCAAGCGTATCATCAACGAGCCTACCGCGGCGGCGCTGTCCTACGGTATTGATAAAGAAAACGACCAGAAGGTTATGGTATATGACCTCGGCGGCGGTACCTTCGACGTATCCATCATCGAGATCGGCGACGGCGTACAGGAAGTTCTCGCTACCGCGGGCAACAACCGCTTAGGCGGCGATGACTTTGACCAGCGTATCATCAACTGGATGGTACAGTCCTTCAAGCAGGAGACCGGTATCGATCTTTCCGCTGATAAGATGGCAATGCAGAGATTAAAAGAGGCTGCCGAAAAATCGAAGATCGAGCTTTCCGGCGTGACCACCTCCGCGATCAACCTGCCCTTTATCACCGCAGACGCGACAGGTCCCAAGCACCTTGATCTGACGCTGACCAGAGCGAAGTTCAACGAGCTGACCGCGGATCTGGTCGACAAGACCATGGGTCCCGTCAGAACCGCTCTCTCCGACTCCGGTCTTTCCATCGGCGAGATCGACAAGGTACTGATGGTCGGCGGCTCATCCCGTATCCCCGCTGTTCAGGACGCTGTCAAGTCTCTGATCGGCAAGGAGCCCTTCAAGGGTATCAACCCCGACGAGTGTGTTGCGATCGGCGCGGCGATCCAGGCGGGCGTTTTAGGCGGCGAGGTCGACGGACTGCTGCTCCTTGACGTTACTCCGCTTTCCTTAGGCGTTGAGACCATGGGCGGCATCATGACCAAGATCATCGACAGAAACACCACCATCCCCACCAAGAAGAGCCAGATCTTCTCCACCGCGGCTGACAACCAGACGCAGGTCGAGATCAACGTGCTCCAGGGCGAGAGAGAATTCGCAAGAGATAACAAGCAGCTCGGTCTGTTCGCTCTGACCGGTATCGCTCCGGCTCCCAGAGGTATCCCGCAGATCGAAGTTACCTTTGATATTGACGCCAACGGTATTGTCAACGTATCCGCAAAGGATCTCGGCACCGGCGCGCAGCAGCAGATCACCATCAACAACACTTCCAATATGTCCAAGGACGACATCGACAAGGCTGTCAAAGAAGCCGAGCAGTATGCCGCCGAGGACAAGAAGCGCAGAGAAGAGGTCGATCTTAAGAACGAAGCGGAGCAGGTCGCTTATCAGGCGGAGAAGCTCGTTTCTGATAACGGCGACAAGCTCGCAGAAGACGATAAGAACACCCTGAACACCAAGGCTGCCGCTGTCAGAGAGGCGATCACCAAGAACGACACCGACCTCATCCGCACCGCGAAGGACGATCTGATGAAGTCCCTGCAGGATATCGGCGCAAAGCTCTATCAGCAGGCGGCTTCCCAGCAGCAGGCGCAGGGCGCTCAGCCCGGTCCTGACCCGACCGGGGCAGGTCCTCAGTCCGGTCCCGACGGAAACGTGTATGACGCGGATTATAAGGATGTTGACTAATTCACGATTAACGAATATAATGATTGCAGGGAGCGGCGTTCTGCCGTTCCCTGCATAAAAGCGTTCAGTTCTCAGTTGCCGGTTTTTAAACTGGGAACCGGGAACTAAGAACTGAAAACCATAACAGGCATATCCGACAAAAGCAGGGTTTATTATGGCAGATAAGAGAGATTACTACGAAGTCTTAGGCGTAGGCAAAGGCGCCTCTGACGATGAAATAAAAAAAGCATACCGACAGGCGGCGAAGAAGTACCACCCCGATCTGCATCCCGGCGATCAGGAGGCGGAAGCGAAGTTCAAAGAAGTCAACGAAGCTTATGAGGTCCTTTCCGATAAGGAGAAGAAGGCGCGCTACGATCAGTTCGGTCACGCGGGCGTAGATCCTAACTTCGGCGCGGGCGGCGGATCACCCTTCTCACAGGACATCGACTTCTCCGACATTTTCTCGTCCTTCTTCGGCGGTTTCGGCGGCAGACGTTCGGCAAATCCCAACGCGCCCCGCAGAGGCACCGATGTAGAGACTACGATCTATGTTACCTTTGAAGAAGCCGCAAAGGGCTGTAAAAAGACCGTGCAGTACAACGCTGTCACCACCTGTAAGGAGTGTAACGGTACCGGCGCGCAGAAGGGCACCACTCCCAAGACCTGTCCCACCTGCGGCGGCAGAGGTCAGGTGACGGTCAACCAGCGTACTCCCTTCGGCGCGGTACAGACCTCCCGCACCTGCGACAGCTGCCGCGGCAGAGGCAAGATCGTTGAGACGCCGTGCCGCGAATGTAACGGCGCCGGTCATGTCAGAAAAAAGAAGTCGGTAGAGATCAACATCCCCGCCGGCATCAACGATGAACAGGTGCTGAAGGTATCCGGTCACGGCAACTCCGGCTCCAACGGCGGTCCCGCAGGCGATCTGCACGTATATGTCGGCGTTCGCCCTCATCCCGTGTTTGAACGCAGAGGAGACGATGTATGGTGTGATCTTCCCATCACCTTCGCCCAGGCGGCGCTCGGCGCGACGGTCACGGTACCTACCCTTGACGGCAAGGTTTCCTACGATATCCACGAGGGAACCCAGCCCGGCGATATCTTTAAGCTCAAGCAGAAGGGCGTTCAGCACTTAAACGGCAGAGGCCGCGGCGACCAGTATGTCAGAGTCATTATTGAAGTGCCGAAGAACCTTTCGGGAAAACAGAAGGATCTGATCCGTCAGTTTGAGGGCTCTACCTCGGATAAGAACTACCAGAAAGGCAAAAAGTTCAAGGACAGACTCAAGGATCTATTCGGATAAACGCTGCTCCGCAATATCGTTTGCGGAGCTTTTTTACTTTATAAGAAACTGCTCGTTTCTTATAAAGTAAAAATGATTTACAGTCCCCGCTCAGTTGCACGCTTCGCGCACGCGAGCGATGGGTAAAGAGAAGCGGACGCACTTGGTGCGCGCGCTTTCTTGGGAGTTTTAGTATGAGTTTTTCGTATTTACTATTGATTTTCACCGTACTGCTTGAGACCGTGTTCGCTTTTTTGGCGGTGCGGGGCTTAAGAAAGAAAATTATTTGGATGATCATCGTCTTTTCTATCCTGTTTTTGGCGGTGCCGTTTGTCATTTTCTATGTATTCAGCTATGGCATCATCCTGATGTAAAAAATCCGTTTTCCTCTTGCGAAAACCCTTTGATTATGCTACATTATTGGATGGATAAGGAGTGATCCGATGGACTGGACAGAAATTAAAATCGAAATCAGCGCGAAAGATGTGGATACCGCCTCAGCGATCGCGAATATGACCGTACCCTACGGCATCTATATCGAAGATTATTCCGCGCTGGAGGACGAGGTACTGGAGATCGCGCATATCGATCTGATCGACGAGGATCTGCTCGCGCAGGACCGCGATAAAGCGAAGATCCATATTTATATCGACCCCGAGGACAATGTGGACGAGGCGGTCATCTTCCTCAGAGAACACCTCACCGCGGCGGGAATTTCGCACACGATCGACCGAAACGATGTGAAAGAGGACGACTGGCTGAACAACTGGCGAAAGTTTTTCCAACCGATGAAGGTGGGTGAAAAACTCTTGATCAATCCCTCTTGGTATGAGGATACCGACCCTGAGGGCAGGGCGGTGCTGAATATCGATCCGGGGCTCGCGTTCGGTACCGGCAAGCACGAGACGACCCGTTTGTGTTTAGAGCTGCTTGAAAAGTATCTGAAAGACGGCGACAGAGTACTCGACGTCGGCTGCGGCTCGGGTATCTTGGGAATCGCGTCCGTTCTGCTCGGAGCGTCTTACGCCTTTGGCGTCGACATTGACGAGATGGCGGTCAAAACCGCAAACGAGAACGCCGCCGTCAACAAGGCGGACGACAAATTTGTTGCCGTTTGCGGCGATCTGACCGAAAAAGTCGAGGGAAAATACAACATTGTGGTTGCAAATATCGTAGCAGATGCTATAATATTACTGTCCGAAAGCGTCAGCGAGTTTATGAACGCCGACTCGGTCTATATCGTATCGGGTATCATCGACGTCCGCGCCGACGATGTGAAAGAAGCGGTGAGCGATCGCTTTACTATCATCGAGGAAAAAACCGACGGCGGCTGGTACGCTTTCGCTATGAAGTTAAGGCAACACCGCACAATTCGCGGCGCGCGCCTTGCTTGAATCTTATTCCGTCAGACTGTCCAAAAATCAGCATCCATACGGCAGTATGCACACCGATTATTTGTACACTCTGACGAAAAACCTTACTTCGTAATCCGCACACCTGAATTATGCGGTATTGCCTTAAAATAATTTTGGGAGGTATTTCAAAATGAAAAATACAAAAAGAAACAAAATCAATCAGATATTCTCTGCGGTTCTGGTGATCGGCTTTATCATTTGCAGCTACTTTTTCTCGACGCTCGCAACGAAAGCGACCGGTCTCTGGGGCGTACTGATCCAGTTGTTGATCCTTTTGCTGTTCGGTCTGCTGCTGTTTTACGCGACCCGTGTCGGCGAGGGAAAAGCCGTCAAGCGTTTCAGCTTGGCAGTTTTGCTGTTGATCGATTTGCCCGCGCTTTACATCATTCTGGCGACCTTTATCGAGGGTATGCCCTTCCATGAGCAGCTCGCTTCCACTACCATTGTAGTATATCTTGCGACCGTCGGTTTAGGCTACGCGATTCCTTACACCTTCCTCTCCGGCTTTGAGATGATCGAAGAAAAGGATGAAGAAGAGGTCACAGAGGAAGAAACCGTCTTAGAGGGAGGACTCGCGGAAGAGCTCTTAGAAACCGAGAAGGAAGAAGCAGAAGCTGAAACAGCGGCTGAGGAAACCGCAGAAGAGGCTCCTGCCGAGGAAAAGGCAGAAGAAGAAGCTCCCGCTGAAGCAGCCGAAGAAGCTATAGAAGAAGCAGAAGCCGAAGAAGAAAAAACAGCAGAATAATCTCACAGATCAGCAAATACTATTACAGGTGATAAAAATGTCAGAATGTACTCATGATTGTTCCACCTGCGGCGTTGACTGCGCGTCAAGACAGGCTCCGCAGGATCTGCACGAAAAACTCAACGACCTTTCTTCTGTCAAGAAAGTGATCGCCGTTGTCTCCGGTAAGGGCGGCGTCGGCAAAAGCTTGGTGACCTCCGCTTTAGCGGTGGAGCTCAACAGAAGAGGCCACAAAACCGCTGTTCTCGACGCGGATGTGACCGGCCCTTCGATCCCGAAGGCGTTTGGACTGTCAGACGCAAGAGCCAAGGGCAGCGAGTTCGGTATTATCCCCGAAACCACCAAGACCGGCATCGATATTATGTCTGTCAACCTGCTGCTCGAAAACAACACCGACCCCGTTGTCTGGCGCGGTCCCGTGATCTCCGGCGCTGTCAAGCAGTTCTGGCACGATGTGATCTGGAAGGATATTGACTATATGTTTGTCGATATGCCTCCGGGTACCGGCGATGTGCCGCTGACCGTGTTCCAGTCGATCCCGCTCGACGGTATTATTGTCGTGACCTCTCCGCAGGAGCTGGTCTCGATGATCGTTTCCAAGGCGGTGAAGATGGCGCAGATGATGAATGTTCCCGTGCTGGGTCTGGTCGAGAATATGAGCTATTTCAAATGTCCCGACTGCGGCAAAGAGCACAAGATCTTCGGCGACAGCCATATCGACGATATCGCGAAGGATTTTGACACCCGCGTGCTTGCGAAGGTCCCGCTTGACGAGGAGCTGAGAAAGTCGGTCGATACCGGTACCGTGGAGCTGTTCGTCGGCAACTGGTTCGAGTCTGCCGCGAACACCATCGAGGACGAGCTCAAGGTATAAACTATTGACAAATTTGAATATCAGAGATATAATATAAATGAACAAGGAGCTATCCGATAGACGGTTAGCCCAAGATATTGTTAAAAAATAACCGTATCCGTGGCAATTGGGCGGTTATTTTTTATTGCTGTGAAACAGAATTGTGATAACAAGACTGATTATGCCGATGATTACCAATGCGAAAGCAAACAAATCGCTGTATGTAACAAATGGCATACACATCACCCCTCTGCAGAAAAGTCAGAGGGAATCACCCTCTGCAAAAGAGGGTTAACCGCCTACCGTTTCAGGATAGTTCCTTGCATTGTATATTATAGCTATCCGCGAATAAATGTAAATAATTGCAACAGAATCGTAAATATGTACTACAAAAAAGTAACCGCCGAATTTCGGCGGTTTTGCTGTTTATTGTGCGTTTTTGTTGATGAATCTTGCTCTGCGCTTCGAGTACATAATTTTCTGTCCCGAGTAGAGGCTGTAGTAGCCCGAGAGCATATAGCTGATCGCGACGGACACGCCGAAGAAGATGATGCCTGCGCCGCCGAAAAGCTCCACCGACAGCGCCAGCGACGCGATCGGACAGTTGACGACTGCGCAGAACAGCGATACCAATCCCGCCGCCGCGGCAAACTGCGGGGGAAGTCCGATCAGCGAGCCGACAACCACGCCGAAGGTTGCGCCGATGAAAAAGGTGGGGATGATCTCGCCGCCCTTGTAACCAAAGCCGATCGTCAGCGCGGTAAAGATAATTTTCAGCGCAAAGTCATACGGCAGCGCTTCTCCCGATTCGATCGCCGAGAAGATGACCAAACCGCCCGTGCCGGAGTACCGCGTACCGACCAGCAGCGTCAACAGAGCGATGGCGGTGCCGCCGACTGCGACACGCAGGTATTCATTCTTGAAATATTTTGCCGCCAGTTTATGGGTCCACTTCAAAGCAAGACAGAACACGATGCTGACCAAAGCGCACCCGACGCCCAGCACAGCGATCAACAGGAAGTTGACCAGTGTCATCGCGGGGATTTCCGTCAGGATAAAGTTCATCGGAGAAAGCCCCAGCAGATAGGTGATACCGAACGCCGAGAGAGAAGACACCAGACAGGGTACAAACGCCGAATAGTAGATAATGCCGACCGAGATGACCTCCATCGCGAACAGCGCGGCGGTCAGCGGCGTGCCGAAGAGCGCACAGAACAGTCCGCTCATCCCGCACATTACCGCGATGGGCATTTCCTTTTCATTGAGCTTTACGGTTCTGCCGATGAAGCTGCCGATACAGCCGCCCAGCTGAAGCGCGGCTCCCTCTCTGCCCGCCGAGCCGCCGAACAGGTGGGTGATCACGGTAGAGAGAAAAATCACCGGAGCGAGCAAAATCGGGATTTTTTCATCGGTACGCACCGAACTGATGATCAGGTTGGTGTCCGCATGTCCCGACAGCTTGGTGACCCGATAGAGGAACGCGATGATCATACCGCCCAAAGGGAGCAGATAGACAAGAAAAGAGTGTTCCATCCGAAAAGCGGTGACATAGTCGATCGCGTAGCGGAACGCCGTACCGATCCCGCCGCCGATAACGCCGGTAACAGCGGCGATCAGCACCCATTTGAAAAACGAAAGAATATATTGAGAAGTTCTTTTGGAATCGTGTTTGACAACGGATTTGATGTCCATGTAATAATTCACCTTAAATCAAAGAATCACAGAGAAATTATACATCAAAAAGGACTTATAAGCAAGTAAATTGTGCAATAATAGCATTGAAATACCCCTTTGATTGTGGTATGATAATCAGGTAAAATGGGAAATAATGCGGAAAGGAGCAAGACGGTGAGAAACTTCATTCAAAAGATCATGCAGTTTATGCAGGGTCGATACGGAAACGATAAACTGAATGTGTTTATCCTGATTATCGCGGGAACACTGTACTTTATCAATATCTTTGTCAGAAACGTCATTCTCATTGTCGTGATACTGCTCCTGATCGCGCTGGTGGTTTTCAGAACGCTGTCCACCAATGTTACCAAACGGTTATATGAGAACCGGCGGTTTGAAGCGATCTACAAGGCGATCTTTGATTTCTTCAAACGCCAGTATATGAAGATCCGTGATTTCAAGACCCACCGCTATGTTCGCTGTCCCCACTGCAAGGCGCAGCTGAGATTAAAAAAGCGTACGGGTATCCAGCATATCCACTGCCCGCGGTGTGACAGAGACTTTAAGAAAAATATACTTTTTTGATCGTCATTCTGAGGGGCTTCAGCCCCGTGAGAATCCCCTTCTTCTTACTACTGTTTGTAAAGGGATTATCTATTACATGGTATTAATGACAAGGGGATTGCCACAGCCCTAAAGGGCTTCGCAATGACAACTATTAAAAAACCGACGAAAGGAGGAAAGATTAATGGTATTCTCATCACTGTTATTTTTGTTTATGTACCTGCCGGTCGTGCTGACGATCTATTATATCACGCCCAGACGCTGGCGCAATCTCTTCCTCTTTATCGCGAACTTGGTGTTCTACGGCTGGGGAGAACCGGTCTATGTTACCCTGATGATCTTCTCCACCGTTGTCGACTATACCTGCGGCAGATTCATCGCCAAATACCGCCACAAAAACGACAAAAAAGCAAAAGGTTTCTTAGTTGCGTCTGTTGTGATCAACCTCTCGCTCTTAGGGTTCTTCAAATACGCGGGATTTCTCACTTCCACCCTCAACTATCTGCCTTTCCTCAATATCCCGACCTTTAAGGTGCCGCTGCCGATCGGTATCAGCTTCTACACCTTCCAGACGATGTCCTATTCTATCGACGTCTACCGCGGCGACGCGCCGATGCAGAAGAATATTATCACCTTCGGCACCTATGTGTCGCTGTTCCCTCAGCTGATCGCGGGACCGATCGTCCGCTACAAGGATGTCGCCTATCAGCTTGATCACAGAAAAGAAACCCTCGACGACTTTACCAAGGGCGTGATGATATTCTGTATCGGTCTGGGCAAGAAAGTCCTGATCGCCAACCAGATGGGCGCTCTCTGGGACGCGATCCGCGAGTCGGGAGAGGTCAACGGCTGGCTCGGTTCATGGGTCGGCATCATCGCCTACACCTTCCAGATCTATTTCGACTTCTCGGGTTATTCCGATATGGCGTGCGGTCTGGGCAATATGCTCGGCTTTGAGTTCTTAAAGAACTTCAACTATCCTTATATCAGTAAGAGCATTACCGAATTCTGGAGACGCTGGCATATCTCCCTCGGTACGTGGTTTCGCGAATATGTCTATATCCCCTTGGGCGGCAACCGCAAGGGTACCGGCAGACAGATCCTCAATCTCTTGATCGTATGGTTTTTGACCGGTTTCTGGCACGGCGCGGATTTCAACTTCATTTTCTGGGGCTTGTACTTCGGACTGCTGCTGATCATCGAGAAGTTTGTCCTCAAGAAGTGGCTCGATAAGGCGCCTGCCTTTGTATCGCATATCTACTCGCTGTTCTTCATCGTGATCGGCTGGGTGCTGTTCTACTTCTCCGATCTGACCCAGCTGTGGAACTATCTTGTCTCGATGTTCAGCTTCGGCTCCGGCGTGATCGGCGAGAGCGCTGCGGCGTCTGCTTTATCCTATCTGCCGATGCTGATCGTGGCGGGGATTGCTTCCACACCGCTTGCTTCTAAGCTCTACGAAAAGATCAAGACCGCCAAATTCATCTGGATTCCCCAGACGCTCTACTGCCTTGGTGTATTAGCGATATGTACCGCGCTTTTGGTATCCCAGAGCTATAACCCGTTCCTGTATTTCAGATTCTGATTTGTTTACTGCCACGCGAGGGGTGCAAAACAGTAATCTGTAGGGCGAGGGCTTGCTCCCGCCGAGAGACTTCTGTCAGATCGACACCGATTGCAAAGCATATTTAACGTTTGTTTTGCTTCGCGTGAAAACATTTCGATAATAACAACGTTTCGGCAAGTCGAGGGCGCCTTGCCCTACGGTGGATGTACTTTGCTGCCGAACACGATATCTGTAACCGGCGTTTCGGCGGGAGCAAGCCCCCGCCCTACAACATAACCCAAACAACTTCTCGGCATTTGTTATTCTGAAAAAAACGACGATGTTATCCCTCTCTCAGTCATCGGTAAAGAGTTGCCGTTGACAGCTTCCTCTTCAGAGGGAGTCTGGATAATCCTAACGAAAGGAGCTGTAAAATGAAAAAATCCAAACTCAGACTGATACCGATGTTTGTCTTTCTGGTATTCGTCTTTTCGCTGACGGCGATGTTTTTCATCCTGCCGAAAAAAGAATACAGCTCCTCTGAGAAGCGTTATCTCCAGCAGGCGCCCGCGTTTTCCTTTGAAGATCTGTTCTCGGGAAAGTTCGGCGACGAGTTCGAGACTTTCCTCTCCGACCAGTTCGGCTTCAGAAATTTCTGGGTAGGTTTGTCATCCTACTATCAGCTTGCGATCGGCAACAACGGTTCGACCGGTATCTACTTCGGCAAGAACGACTATCTACTCAACGACCCCTGCGGCGACGGCAGACTTACGACCAACACCGAGGTGATCGCGGAATTTGCGGCAAAGCACCCCGATATCCCGACCACCGTGCTGATCGCGCCGTCTACAGGCTATGTCTGTCCTGATGTATTGCCCGCCGTGCATAAAGAGTACAAGGACGACGCGTATTTTGAAATGTTCCGGGAAAAGCTCACTTCCGTTGACTTTGTCGACGTCAGAGAGCGCTTTCAGAACGAATATGAAAACGGTCATCAGATTTATTATAAAACCGACCACCACTGGACAAGCTACGGCGCGTATACCGCTTATCAAGAGCTTGCCGCTGCGATGGGCTTTACCGCAAACTCACAGGACGCTTATGAAAAAACGTCTTATCCCGGTTTCTACGGCACGACCTATTCTTCTTCTTCGTTCTGGCTCAACCCGCCCGACGATATCGAGGTGTGGGAGAACCACGCCCACGACGGCAAGATAAAGGTGACCGTTACCGAGGGCGCCGATGTGACCGAGAACGACGATCTGTTCTTCTACTCCCATCTGGAAGAGGACGACAAATATCCCGTGTTCCTCGACGGCAACCACGCCTATGAAACGATCGAGAACACTGCCGCCTCGTCCGATGAAAAGCTCTTGGTCATCAAGGACAGTTTCGCTCATTCTCTGGTGCCGTTTTTGTCCGATCATTACGCGTCGATCACGATGATCGATATGCGGTATTACAAACAAAATGTCAGCCAGCTGATCGAGCAGGAGGGCTTTGACCGCATCCTCTTTATCTATTCGGTGGACAATCTCTCCTCCGACACCGACCTTGTATGGTTGGAGTAATCCGAATAAAAAACGAATCCTCCCCGCTCGGGGAGGATTTTTACATTACAATATAGTCATTGCGAGGGCTTTAGCCCGTGGCAATCTCAACCGATTTGATTATTTCAGCAAATGCAGGTTTTCCTTTGCCTTCCGGATCACGCGCAGGTCGTTGTCGTAGGTACAGCGGTGATGCGCTTCAAAGAGGTCTACCCAGATAAAGGAGTCGATCTCCTCTTCCTGGATCGCGACCTTATTGGAGAAGGTCTGCGCCATAAAGAACACGACGCGCTTCTTGATCTTTCCGAACGGACAGTAATCGGCGACCTCCCGGAAAGAATCGATGATCTCTACGTCAAGACCGGTTTCTTCCTTGATCTCTCTGACAGCGGTCTCCTGTTCGCTTTCGCCCTTTTCCACGTGACCCTTGGGGAAGGAATAGTTCCTGCCGTTATGGTTTCTGACGAGCAGGGTCAGATAGCTTTTCTCCGACGCTTTGTAGATGATGATAGCGCCGCAGCTTTTTTCATACAGACAGCTGATAGATACCAGTTCAACGTTTCTCAGTTTTGA
This sequence comes from Ruminococcus sp., assembly GCA_017404145.1. Lineage (GTDB taxonomy): Bacteria > Bacillota > Clostridia > Oscillospirales > Acutalibacteraceae > Ruminococcoides. The sequence continues at coordinate 33,073 of JAFRCW010000019.1, forward strand.
GATGCGGTCTCTGATCTCCGGCTCATAGTGGATCTCTCCCTCGGGCGCGACGATGAGCTTTTCGCCCGAGCCTTTAAAGACGGCAACGGCGATGACAACGCCGTAGAGAGAATCTTTGACGGGCTTCTTGGACAGGACATAGGCGGATTTTCCCATCACGCCTTCCGAATCCGCATAGCCGGAGTACAGACCCTCCGCCAGATTGCCGTAGATATTCACTCTGACTTTTTTCGCGAGCATGCCGTTACACCTCCTTCTCATACTAATCCTAAATAAAAACCTTTATCATCTATTGTGCTAAATTCCGCATAGCTTTGTTGGGCTCCTTGACAGGCGCCAGCCTGCCTGCGTCACCCGCCTCGCTCAGCGAAATTTATCACTAATACCTGATTAAATCTTTTTATTTGGATTAGTATTAAAAGATTGCTCTGAGCTTGGTTAAAGCGTCCTCGTTATTAGCTGAATAGATGTTGTTGACGAAGAGGACCTCGTCGATATCGTTATGCTGACAATAGTATTTGATAGATCCCGAGAAATATCGGTAGTCGATGATGTGTACTTCCTTGTAGTCCGCCGTGAGGTAGGAGACAAAGGAGTTAGCGGAGTTTTCTTTGACGACGACGATCTTTTTATCGCCGTCGATATCCTCGTTATGCTCGACAAAGAGCGGGCAGTCGCCCCAGAGGAATACGCCGTAGGCAAGTGTTCCCGATTCTTCCTCTTCATAGAAGATAGGGATCTCATACGGTTCTGAATCCATATCCTCTGTACGCTCGGCGTAGGTCTCATAGGGGAAGGTCCAGTAGTGCAGAGAGTCGGGATGCGCTGAGACGGTCTCGTCGGTATAACACAGCTCACCCTCAAAGCGGTCTATCACGTGTTCCTTACAGACCTTGAGGTCCAAGGTGCGCTGGTTGGTCTGTTCCGTAAAAGCGGTATATGCGTAGTAGCCGCCCAGCGCCGTCAGCTGATAGTCGGTGTTGAAGAAGATATAGTCCGCAGCGTGCTCGGAAAGCTTGTTATAGCAGTTGATGGGAACAACGTCCGAGGTATAGTTATGATAAATATAGTTGAGATAATCTGACTGAGAATTGGTCTGTACGCTGCCGGAGTCTAAAAGCCTCTGCGGTACGGCAAACTCGATATGCGAGGGGACCACCATATTATAGACGGTCAGCTCGGGAGCCTTCGCCTTGAACAGCGAGATCGTATCGGCGTAGGACTGCGCGTCGCTCTCGCCGCCTGTGAAGGTATCGAGCGCCATATTATTATAGATGTAAATGTCGGACATCTGCGTGGAGTAGTGTCCCTCTGTCTTTTTATCGTCCGCGATCTCGGGTTTGTTAAAGACCGAAGCGTAAGGGTAGGGATCAACCGGCTGGACAGGTACCGCTTCGTCGGGTGTTGCGACCGTCTCGGAGGGCTTGGTCATCGCTTGGACCGCCTTGACGATCAACACTACGATCAGGAAAACGACCAGCAGCAGCGCGAGTATGATACCCGCTCTTCTGAAGAAAAGCTGTTTCTTCTTCTTTTTCTTCATTTCTTCGATCTGCTTTTTGCTGTATCTTCGGCGGGGCGCTTGCTCTTCTTTTCTCTGCTGTTCTTCCTCGTAATCGTCACGGTAATCGTCGTCAAACTGCCTGAGAAATTCTTCTCTGTCCAAAGCGCTCACCCCCTGACCGAACCAATATTTAAACAATTATACTACAAAAACTGTTTTTATTCAACCGCTATTTACAAATTAATGGCAAAAATCTCTCAAATCTCTCAAAAAATGAGGAAAAACAAGAAAAAATCGCCTGATTATCCGAAAAAACAGGTTTTTCTTTTCATCTTGCATATCCGCACAAATTGTGTTAAAATGTACTGGAAATCTGCAAAAAGGACTTGATCAATATGAATTATCCTTTCTCTAACAAGGTGTTGGCGTTAAAGCCCAACGCGATCCGAGAAATTTTAAAAAGCGCTTCCGATCCCGATGTGATCTCTCTCTCGGCGGGTAATCCCGCTCCCGACGCTTTTCCCGTAGAAGCGATCCGTGAGATCTCCGAGAGGATCCTCAGAGAGAACCCTATCGGTGCGCTGCAGTACGGCGTGTCTGAGGGCTATCAGCCGCTCAGAGATACGTTGAAGCAATATCTCAAAGAGAAGCATAACATCGGTACCGATGATGATGAGCTGATCATCGTTTCCGGCGCTCAGCAGGTGATGGATATCGCCGCCAAGACCTTCCTCAATGAAGGCGACGTCCTCTTGTGCGAAGCCCCGTCCTTTGTCGGCGCGTTGAACACCTTCCGCAGCTATAACACTGAGCTGGTCGGCGTGACCGTTGAGCCTGACGGTATGGATATGAACGAGCTGGAGGAAAAGCTCAAAGCCTATCCCAACGCGAAGATGATTTATACCATCCCGAACTTCCAGAATCCCTCCGGCGTGACCATGAGCTTGGAGAAGAGAAAGAAGCTCTATGAGCTGGCGGTGCAGTATCACGTAATGATCATCGAGGACAATCCCTACGGCGATCTTCGTTATTACGGTGAGGATGTTCCCGCGATCAAGAGCTTTGATCGTGAAGGGATCGTGATCTACTCCGGTTCCTTCTCCAAGGTGATCTCTCCCGGTATCCGCGTCGGCTTTATGGAAGCGAACCGGCAGGCGATGGCGAAGATGATCATCTGCAAGCAGGGTCAGGATGTCCATACAACGATGTGGAGCCAGATGCTCGCTTTTGAGCTGATGACAAAATATGACTTTGAAGCCCATCTGAACTTCCTGCGCGATCTCTACAGAGAAAAAGCGAATCTCTGTATGAGCCTGCTCGACGAATATGCGGTACCCGCAGGGATCACATACAACCGTATCGAGGGCGGTCTGTTCATCTGGTGCGATCTGCCCGAGAGTGTCGATATGCTCGACTTCTGCAAGCAGCTGACCGAGAGAAAGGTCTGCGTCGTACCCGGCAATGCGTTTTTGACCGATTCCTCTCTGCCGTGTCACTCCTTCCGCATCAACTTCTCCACCCCGACCGACGAACAGCTGACCGAGGGCATCAAGGTGATCGGCAGGTTAGCGTCCGAAATCATCCGATAAATAAGGTGACTATTATGGAAAACCAAGCAGTACAAACGACTGAAAAGAAAAAAGAAACCGTATTCTCCGCGATCCAGCCTTCGGGCGCGATCACGCTGGGCAACTACCTCGGCGCGATCCGCAATTGGGTGAGAATGCAGGAGAGCGGCGACTATCACTGCATCTACGCTTTGGCGGATCTTCACACCATCACGGTGCGTCAGGAGCCCGCTCAGTTCCGCAAGAACGTGATCGATATGTACGCTTCTATCCTCGCCTGCGGCGTGGATGTGGAAAAGGCGCCGTTTTTTATCCAGAGCCATAACCCCAATCACGCGGTGATGGCGTGGATCTTAGACTGCTACACCCAGTTCGGCGAGCTGTCCCGTATGACCCAGTTCAAGGACAAGAGCGCGAAACACGCGGACAACATCAACGCGGGACTGTTCACTTATCCCTCTCTGATGGCGGGCGATATCCTGCTCTATCAGGCGGACAAGGTGCCGGTCGGCGCGGATCAAAAGCAGCATATCGAGCTGACCCGCGATATTGCGAATCGTTTCAATTCGATCTACGGCAACGTGTTCAAGATCCCCGAGGGCTTTATTCCGAAGGACGGCGCGCGCGTGATGAGCCTGCAGAACCCGCTGAACAAAATGTCTAAATCCGACGAGAACGTCAACGGCTACGTCCTCTTGACCGATCCCGATAACGTAATTATGAAGAAGTTCAAGCGCGCGGTCACCGACAGCGAGGCAAAGGTGCGCTATGCCGAGGGCAAAGAGGGCATCAATAACCTGATGTCCATCTATTCCGCCGTGACAGGGCTTAGCTTTGAACAGATCGAGCATGACTTTGACGGCAAGGGCTACGGCGACTTCAAGACCGCTGTCGGCGAAGCGGTCATCGCGGAGATCGCTCCGATCAGAAAACGCTATGAGGAATATCTGAAAGATAAGAAGTATCTCGAAGAGTGCTACAGAAAGTCCGACGAGTTCGCGATCCGCTATTCCTCCCGTACCGTAGAAAAAGCGATGAAGAAGATCGGCTTTGTCAAATAAGTTATTAAAAAAAAAGCGCTGCAAAGATCGAAGCAATTTGCTTCGATCTTCACAGCGCTTTTTGTTTTCTTAATAGGGAAATGATCGCACGATGATGCGAAATGCGCGCAATTACGGCAGTCGTTCTTTGATATGATAGGGAATCGGCAATAACGCCAAGTATTTCTGTAGATATGAAACATCTGTTATATTTAACCTATCGTTGCTGATATCGCCGCAGAATTGAACGATCTCGGGGTTATGAACATATATTTTGGCTAAATATTTCTGGATGACGGTAGCGTCCAGAATAGATATTTCCCAGTCGTTATCTGCGTCGCCGGGGAGCAGATGATCCTGTACATCCGGGGCGATGAAGGACATTGTGCCGACAACATCTTTTATATGATCGCTGTCTGAAAGATCTGTCAGCGCTTCATCTGCCGCATATAAATTTTTGATTGTGTTTCTTATTTCTGCGTTTCCTTCATTTTGGACAGTATAAGATGATCTGATCAAAACAGCGTTATCATTATCAAAGAGGAAGCTCGACGAAGCTACGGCGCTATATACATAAGAATTGCCGACCAAGCGGGCTAACGTATTGTTTTGCAGGATCGGAAACATATAAGGCAGATCTGTTACAATACCGTCTTCATCGACCTTATCGAGAGGCTTCAGCACATCATCGGTGAATTCTTGAGCAGCTTGGATAGATACGATTTCTCCGCTGCCGGCAGAGCCGGACGTGTTCAGTACGGTGTAAACTGTGAAGCTTTCCCCGACGTGGAACACCGTTGTCGTACTGTTTCCGCAGATATCATAGATGGTAACGTCAGCGGTTTTCTCCGAGAACGTCGGCGCTTCTGTCTGCGGTTGTGTCTCAGGTTCTGTAGGAAGAGCGTTCAGGTTGACGAACAGAAAACCGTTTTCATCCGCATATGTCTGGGCGGCAGTTCCTTCATAACCGTATATAGTGAAGCCCTTGACCTTATTGTAGTATTCACCGTTTTCATAATAGTACCCCAGCGCGTTTTCTCCGATCGTTTTGACAGATGACGGAATCGTAATCTCAGAAACTTTGTTGCAGCAGTAGAAAGCGCGTTTTTGGATTTTAGTGACAGAATCGGGTAGAAGGATCGAGGTTAACGCTGTGCAATGGTCAAACGCAAACTCGCCGATGCTTGTTACGTTTTCGGGAATATGTATGGTTTTTAATTTCCAGCAGGAGTTAAAGGCGCTGTTTCCGATACTTCTGACAGAGTCGGGAAGGCTGATATCTTCTAAGCGGTCGCAACCGTCGAAGGTATAATCGCCGATTGCGGAAATACCGTCCGGTATATTGATTTTCGTAATTTTTTCACAACCTCTGAAAGCGCCGCTGCCTATACTTGTCACTGTATCGGGAATCAGGATGTTTCCTGTTACATTACGGCAATCATAAAACGCTTGATATCCGATGATTTCAAGCTGTGGAGGCAGAATAAGGGTGGTTAACTGATAACAAAAGTAGAAAGCGTTGCTTCCGATCTTCTTAACCGTGTCCGGAAATGTGACTGAGGTGAGGCTTGTATACCGGTAAAACGCACTTGATCCGATTGATGTAACGGTATATCCGTCTATCTCAGAGGGGATATCCAGTATTGCCGGGCTGCCGCTGCAGCCTATAATCTCAGCCGTACCGTCGTCGAGAACCTTGTATTGATACACAACGTCTGAAGGATCCGGCGCCTGTGTAGCGGGAGACGGCGTAGTAGGAGAAGTATCCTGTGACCAGTGAGCATACAGAGTGGCGCTTTCCGTGAATTTTGTATCGCTGTAGATTCTGGTTCCTCCTGAAGAAGCTGTATACCATCCGAGGAAGGTATAGCCGTAGGCGTACGGCGTCGGCAGCGTTCCGATCGCTTCTCCGTATTCGACCGTCTGAGAAGGGACGCTCACATATGGATTAGAGGATGAGAAGGAGATCGTCAGCGATTCAGGCTTGTTGATCTTGATGTAATAGCTCTCCGCGCCGCTGAGCAGATATCTGGCACCGGTGAGTTGATTGACCTGCCAGTAATAGTAGTTGCAGGTGATGATAGCGGTAAGCGATGAGTATGAGAGAACTTTTACCGTGCCGTAGGTGAAGTTACCGGACACGCTCACGGCGGAGGTGTTCGATACCCAGCTGGCATTGTGAAGCGTTTTATTGGTTTCTAAGTGAAGCGTTTTTGTCTGACCGACATCCATATAATAGGTGGTGATAGCACCGGCGCTGAGTGAATGAAAGCACACGGAAATCATAGTGAATGCAATTACCAGCGCAAGCAGAGCCGACAACGTTTTTTTCATCGTTTTACTCCCTTCAAATACTCTTAGTTGCCAATGATAATGCTATGTTCGGGCTCTTTTTATACCTCTTCTTTTGTCAGGAATTTGACGGCTTTTTCGATCGAGTCCTTACAGTCGGAGAAGTCCTGACCGCGGCTGCGGTAGTCGTACATCGTGGTAAACTTTGTTACCGAATCATAGAGCGAATCCATATAGGTCGCCGTCAGACGGTTGGTCGCTTCGATAAAATCGGAGAAGTACTTTTTATCCACCGTTTTTTTCGACGCGCCTGTCATTACCAGCGCGTAGTGATCAAGACAGATATACTCCTGACCGGCATACAGCTTGCGAAATTCCTCGTCAACGCCGTACTGTGCGTAGACGGTTTTTAACAAATGCAGGATATCTGCGTCAATGCGGTCGCAGACATAGCAGGTATGCTCCAAATTGCGGATCGCTTCGATCATCTTTTTGTCGGGAGCGTCGGAGAGCTTTTTCGGCAGAGCCTTTGCTCTCATCTCTTCGATATGGGTCTGCAAGAGCAGGGCGTTGGAGAGTCGCGGTCCGGTTTTCACCATTTGGCTGTAGTGACGGTGGCAGAAGCCGGTCTTGTTGGTCTGCACCCTGACGTCCGGCGCCATCATCGCCGAACCGGTGATGAACTCAACATACTGTTCCTCGAGCATCTGATGCATCCGGCAGATCGGACAGCCGCCGGTTTCTCTGAAAATATCGTTGATGGGTATGGTACAGATGTTTTCTTTCATAATAGATCCCCTTCTTTTTTCGACCGCTTTATAAGAATCGTATGATATGTTTACTGGATTTTTCTCTATTCCTATGCTATACTATTTTCATCGTTTTGTAAAGGGCAGCGGGTATGGAACAGAAAATTATTTTTGAAAATATTACGGATCTCAATCTGAAAGAGACCTTTCACTGCGGTCAGTGCTTTCGGTTTGCGGAGAATGAGGACGGCTCCTTTTCCGGCGTTGTCAGAGGACGCGCGGTAACGGCTGAAAAGAACGGCAACACGTTTATCCTTCACGGCGCAAAAGAAGCGGACAGAGCGCTGTGGGAGGACTACTTTGATCTGCATCGGGATTACGGTGATGTCAAGAGAAAACTCTCCGATGTACATCCCATAATGAAAGAAGCGGCGTCCTACGCTTCGGGAATCCGTATCCTTTCTCAGGACCCGTTTGAAGCGCTGATCACTTTCATTATCTCCCAGAATAACAATATCAAGAGGATCACCGGTATTATCGACCGGCTGTGTATATGTTTCGGTGAAGAGATCTCAGCGAACGTATACGCCTTTCCGACTGCAGAAGCGCTTGCCGCGCTGACCGAGGACGACCTTACACCCATCCGCGCGGGCTTTCGCCATAAGTATATCCTTGACGCGGCAAAAAAGGTCAGCGCGGGAGAGATCGACTTGGAAAGTCTCAGAGGTTTGCCCTATGAAGACGCCAGACATGAGCTGATGAAAATCAAGGGCGTAGGGATCAAGGTCGCCGACTGCGTCCTGCTCTACGGTCTGCACCGGCTTGACGCTTTCCCGATGGACGTCTGGATGAAACGCGCGATGAAGGAGCTTTTTGATGGTATGGATCCGGCAATATTCGGCGAATACGCCGGTATCGCCCAGCAGTACATATTCCACTATTCCCGTATGCATCCGGAGCTGTTCAAATAAATGTCTTATTTATAACAAAGCGGAGCCGTCATCGACGGCTCCTTCGCTTTGCCTTATTCCCATCGAAAGGATTCCAGTATTTGTTCTCTGGTATCTTTTAACTGATTGATCTCATCTTCAAAATGCAGATCGGTTTGTACGTCGGAGGGTTTATCCCAGCATACCATATATTCGTCATCCTGATAGATGTCTGTTCCGGTTGAGCCATTCGCCGTATAAAATGTTGATCCCGCGGGCAGCGTTACCAGAGAGAATATATTCCCCGAAAGATGATATTCGGAAAAGAAACTCTCTTCGTGCTTGAACGCGACCTCTCCCGTATCGTCATATTCAACGATCATTCCGTATTCGTTCCATACCTCGGGGATATCGACGCTCCAGCCGTATTTGTTGTTGGTATAGGTAAAGTACCCGTCGTTGGTTTCGGGAGTTTCTCCTGTTGATTGGGTAATGACGGTATAGGTTCGCTCGGCATGTTTTTCTGTCGGCGTTTCTGTTGGTGCCTCGGTGACGGTCTCTGCGGGCTTTTCTGTTAGTGCTGCGGTTTCGGTCGCGGGAGCGGTGGGCTCAGCGTCAGCTTTTTCAGCGCAGGCGCAAAGAGAAACAGCGACAGCGATAATCAGCAAAATTATCAACGGTTTTTTCATTTTGATCTCCTATCATAACAAGACCCCCTATTTGCTAGGGGGTCTTTTCAGTTCTGTACAGTATATTTTACGAATGGCTGACCTTCCAGATCTCGTCTGCGTACTGGAGGATGGTGCGGTCAGAGCTGAACTTGCCGCAGTGGGCAACGTTCTGCAGACACTTTGCGCCGAAGCCGATGCGATCCTTATACTCTCTGTTGACCGTGAGCTTCTTCTCAACATAATCCTCAAGATCATACAGGACATAGTAATGATCGGGCATATGCCAAGCGGTGCCGACCAGCAGAGAATCACGCAGCTCGCTGAAGCTGCCTTCGCCGGTTGCGCCGTTGTCGTTGAAATGCTCCTTGTCGATCAGGGTATCGACAACGCGCTTGATCATCGGGTTCTCGTTGTAGAACTTCTGGGAGTTGTAGCCGACTCTCTTGAGAACGTTGATCTCCTCGACCTTCGCGCCGAAGATGTACTCGTTCTGTTCGCCTGCCTGCTCTGCGATCTCGATGTTAGCGCCGTCATAGGTGCCTAAGGTCACCGCGCCGTTGAACATAAACTTCATATTACCGGTACCGGAAGCTTCCGTACCCGCTGTGGAGGTCTGCTCGGAGACGTCTGCGGCAACAACCAGCTTCTCGGCGTAGGATACGTTGTAGTTGCTGACGAATACGACCTGCAGCTTATCCTTGGTGTCGGGATCGTTGTTGACCAGCTTCGCGATCTCGTTGATATACTTGATGATCGCCTTGGCTCTCTTGTAGCCGGGAGCGGCTTTCGCGCCGAAGATGAAGCAGGTGGGCTGGAAGTCGGGCAGCTGACCGTCCTTGAGCTTGAAGTAGATCCACAGGATCGAGAACGCGTTTAAGAGCTGTCTCTTATACTCGTGCAGTCTCTTGACCTGGATGTCAAAGATGAAGTCCGGGTTCACATCTACGCCGTCCATCTTCTTGATATAGGCGGCGAGCTGCTGCTTTTTCTGATACTTGATATCATTGAACTGAGCGATGGTATCGGGATTGATCTTTTCGGCAAGGGCTTCCATCTGATTCATATCCTTCAGCCAGCCGTCGCCGATCTGATTGGTGATGAAGGAAGCGAGCTCGGGGTTGCACATACCGAGCCAGCGTCTCTGGGTGATACCGTTGGTCTTGTTCTGGAAGCGCTTCGGATATACCCAGTACCACTCTTTGAGAACGTCCTTCTTCAGGATTTCCGTATGGATAGCGGCAACGCCGTTGACATAGCTGCTGACATACATCGCGAGTCTTGCCATATGGATCTTGCCGTCCCAGAGGATGCTCATAGCGTCGATGCAGCTCTGCTCCACGCCCTTGTCCTTGAGGTCGTTTCTCTGGAAGTGATGGATGCGGTTGATGATCTCATAAACCTCGGGAACGATCATCTCGACCAGCTCGATATCCCACTTTTCAAGAGCCTCGGACATGATGGTGTGGTTGGTGTAGTTAAAGGTTCTGCGGGCGATATCCAGAGCCTCTTCAAAGGGAACGCCCTCTTCACCGAGCAGACGGATGAGCTCGGGGATGGATACGACCGGATGAGTATCGTTGAGCTGAATTGTGATCAAGTCGGGGAACTTTGAGAAGTCGGTGCCGTGATCTCTCTTAAATCTGCGGATGATATCCTGCAAAGAAGCGGAGGAGAAGAAGTACTGCTGCTTGAATCTCAGCAGCTTGCCGGCATAGGTGTTGTCGTTGGGATAAAGGACCTTAGAGATGTTCTCGCAGTTGTTCTTATTCTTGCAGGCTTCGTCATAACGGCCTTCGTTGAACGCGACAAAGTCAAAGCCCTCTTCCGGTTCCGCCTGCCACAGACGCAGGGTGTTGATGTTCTTGGTACCGTAGCCGATGATTGCCATATCATAGGGGACAGCGACAACGTTGCTGTCTCTGAATTTGACGATCTGTGCCTGGTCCTCACGGCGGATGCACCACGGGTCAGGGTGCTTGAGCCAATCGTCGGCGATCTCGACCTGATAGCCGTCCTTGATCAGCTGCTTGAACAGACCGTACTTGTAGAAGATGCCGTAGCCGTCGAGGGGGACCTCCTGAGTTGCGGCGGAGTCGAGGAAACAGGCGGCAAGTCTGCCCAGACCGCCGTTGCCCAGCGCCGCGTCTTCGATCTCTTCAAACTGGTTGATGTCGATGCCGTTGTCCGCCAGCAGATCGGTGACTTCCTTGAGGATGCCGAAGTTGTACAGATTGTTGTAGAACATTCTGCCCATGAGGAACTCGGCGGAGAAGTAATAGGCGCGGCGGTTCTTCGCGTGATTGGCTTTGCTCTTGGTCCAGTTGTCGGCGATCTCGCCCATGACGGCTTTGCCGACGACATAGTGGAGCTGATAGACATTCAGATGCTCCAGCTTGGTGCCGAATGCGCTCTGCGCATAGGCTTTGATTCTTCCAATGGTAATGCTCATTTGCTTTCCTCCAAACTTTTCGAAGCTTATATGCGGTTATATTTGATTGCGAGTTTCTTCAGTCTCGCAGCAATCTCTTTGGTTGAGGCGTGCTTGTCGATCCTCCATGCCCAGTTGCCGCCTAAGGTCGAGGGAACGTTGATTCTCGCTTCGCTTCCCAGACCTAAGACGTCCTGCATCTGGACGATGGCGTAGTCGGCTACGCTCGCATATACGGCGTCGATAAACTTCCAGTTGACTTCATCGCCGTCGTGGATGCCTAAGTACTGATCGCAGTGCTTCTTTTCCCAGCCCTTTGCCTGAGCGTACCAGCCCAGAACGGTGTCGTTGTCGTGTGTGCCGGTATAAACTACGCAGTTTGTTGTGTAGTTATGCGGTAAGAACGCGTTCTTCTCGTCGTCCGCAAACGCAAACTCCAGCACCTTCATACCGGGATAGCCGGAATCCTCCAGCAGCTTCTTGACAGAGTCGAACAGCTCGCCTAAGTCCTCCGCGACGATCGGGATATCGCCTAAGGTCTCTCTCATCACGTTGAAGAAGTCAATGCCGGGACCTTCCTTCCACTCGCCGATGATGGCGTTTTTCGCGCCGAAGGGAATGGTATAGTAGGTGTCGAACGCTCTGAAGTGATCGATTCTGGTGATATCGAAGAGCTTTGCGGCGGCGGCGATACGGTTCATCCACCACTCGTAGCCTGTTTTCTTCAGGTAGTCCCAGTCATAGATCGGGTTGCCCCACAGCTGACCGGTCTCCGAGAAATAATCGGGCGGGCAGCCGGCGACGCAGACAGGCTTTCTCTCTTCGTCGAGCCAGAAGATTTCGGGATTCGCCCAGGTATCGGCAGAGTCCATCGCGACATAGATCGGCATATCGCCTAAGATTTTGATGCCCAGACCGTTGACATACGCGCGGAAATCCTCCCACTGTTTATAGAACTCGAACTGTAAGAACTTCCAGAAGTCGATATCGTCCTTGAACTTCCTCTTGTAGCTCGCGACAGCTTTTTCTTCTCTCATCTTGATGGCTTCGTCGGGCCATTCAGGCCAAGCCTTGTTGTCGAAAGAGAGCTTGACCGCCATATAGAGGGCGTAGTCGTTGAGCCACTTCGCGTTCTTGCGCTTGAAGGAGCGGAACGCCTTTTGGTCATCCTGCGCGATATAGTTTTGATAAGCGACCTTCAGCACATCAAAGCGGCTGTAGTAGATCGCGCCGTAGTCTATCTCGTGATCGTCGGCGCACCAATAGTGTGAGGTGATGTCCTTTTTCTTCAAAAGGCCTTCCTTGACAAGGGTGTCAAGGTCGATCATATACGGGTTTCCCGCATAGACCGAGAAAGACTGGTAAGGGCTGTCGCCGTAGCTGGTCGGACCGACGGGAAGGATCTGCCAGATGCTCTGTCCAGCCTTTTTGAGAAAGTCGGCGAACTTCCTCGCTTCTTTGCCGATGGTACCGATACCGTAGGGGGAGGGGAGGGAGGTTATCGGCATGAGTATTCCTGCAACTCTCGCCACAAAATCAACTCCTTATCTTAAAAATATTAAATTAGTTTATGTAACGGCAAAACGCCGTCAACCGCGCTCTCGCAGGCGCGGAATCATCTGCTCATACACAAATTCATTCTAGCATAAAAATGAAAAGATTACAACCGTTTTTTGTGAGAAATCGGGCTTTGAAAAATAGAAAATCTCCGAGCATTTTCGGAGATTTTTCACAAAAGAAGATGGTATAAAAATGATTTGTCCGTTCCTTTGCAAAGCAGATCACGGATTTTCCATATCCCGAACGGATTGATAGGCAAAATACAGCGCCGCGGCGGACGCCAGCTCGCGGATTCGTTCTCTGTCTTTTCCCGCGTCGGAAAGGAGCAGTTTATGTGAGGTAAGACCCATCTCGGTGGATACGCCGATATAGACGAGACCGACGGGCTTATACTTTGTTCCGCCCAAAGGTCCCGCGATACCGGTGGTGGAGATCCCCAGATCCGCCTTGGAGAGCAGCCGGACGCCTCTTGCCATTTCCATCGCCGTCCTGTCGGATACCGCGCCGTAGGTGGAGAGGGTCTCCTCCTTGACGGAAAGCAGTTGGTGCTTGATGTGGTTCGCGTAGGAGCAAACGCCGCAGTCAAACACGCCCGACGCGCCGCTGACAGAGGTGATGAGCATCGAGATCATACCGCCGGTACAGCTTTCCGCCGAAGCGATTTTCTTTTTCTTTCTGATCAGTTCTTCTGTCAGAAGTGCGGGTAAATCCTCTTCTCGGATATTTTCCTGCTCCAGCAGCTCCAGAAATTCCAGTCCTTTCATAAGAACCTCCCTCTTTTTGATAATATTAGTATAACACTTTTCGATTTCTATTGCAATCCGTGAAGAAGTTTGTTAAGATAAAGTTTAGAATATATTAACAGGTGTATCTATGGCTTGGTTTTTTGCAAAAGACCCGATCACATCGGAATATTATACGATCACCGGTGAAGACGCCGCGCATATTGTGAAATCCCTGCGGATGAAAGCGGGCGAAAAGCTGACGCTGTGTACCGAGGACGGCAGACGGCACGACTGTGTGATAGAGTCGGCAGAAAAAGACGCTGTCACGGTGAAAGTTTTGTCCTCTACCGTATGTGAGCAGGAGCCTTCATCGCAGATCCATCTGTTTGTCGCGCTCTTAAAGGGCGATAAGTTTGACGACGTAGTGCAGAAAGCGGTAGAGCTGGGCGCGGTATCGGTCACGCCGTTTCTCTCGAGCCGCTGTATCTCCCGCCCCGATGAAAAGGCGATGCAGAAAAAGTGTGACAGATGGCAGAAGATCGCCGACAACGCCGCGTCCCAGTCCCGGCGGGGCAGGATTCCCACGGTGAATTCCTGCGCGGATATCAACGATCTGCCCGGCATCCTCACGGGCTTTGACAAGGCGATCGTGCTGTATGAATGCGGCGGAGAACCCTTAAAGGATCTGATCGATCGAAAGGATCAAACCATCGCGCTGATCACCGGCGCAGAGGGCGGCTTTGCAGAAGAAGAGATCGAAAAGCTCCGTAACGGCGGCGTCAAGGTCGCGACCTTGGGCAAGCGGATCCTCAGAGCGCAGACCGCTCCCACAGCGGCGCTGGTCGCTGCGATGCTCTTGACCGGCAATTTGGAATAGTGCAGGGTGCAGGGTGCAGAGTGCAGAATAGGGCTTCGCCCTCACTCGTTTATAATTGTGAAATAACCGACAACCAACAACTAACAACCGGGAACTAATATGGACTTATCCTCTCATAGATGAGAGGCAAATATACAATGAAAGGATGTTTATAATGATAGGATTGATATGCGCCTTGGATGTGGAAGTTCAGGGAATCAAGGATTTGATGGAAAATCAGCAGATTTTCAAAAAAGCCGCGATGGAGTTCTATTTTGGCACGATCAACGATGTCGAGGTCGTCTGCGCCGAGTGCGGCGTCGGCAAGGTCAACGCCGCGATGTCCACACAGGTGATGATCGACCGGTTCAACCCGGAGCTGATCATCAATTCCGGTATTGCCGGCGCGCTGAGTAGAGATCTTTCCGTCGGTGATATCATTATCGCGAACGACTGCGTCCAGCACGATATAGACGGCACCGAAATGGGAGACCCGCCCGGAATGATCTGGTATCATGACGAGAAGAGGATCGATATCCCCGCGGACAGACTTCTCGCCGATCTTTTGGAGAAAGCGTGCGCGGTGCTGGAGGATACCAAGGTGCTCAGAGGCAGAGTCGCTACCGGCGACGCGTTTTTGGCGAAGCGCCACAGACGCCAGAAGGTCAAGGATATGTTCGGCGCGCTTGCCTGTGAGATGGAAGGCGGCGCGGTCGGTCAGGTCTGCTACCGCAACGGCGTGCCGTTCGGCGTAGTTCGCTGTATCTCCGACGATTTTGAAGAATACCGCTTTGTGGATTATGAGAAGTTCCGTGAAGAAGCGGCAGCGAAGTCTATCAAGGTCATCGAAGAGGTCATCCGCCTCAGAAAGATGGGCGTCAAGTTCTGATAAAAAAGCAAAGGAGAGGGCATTTTGTCCTCTCCTTTTAAAAATATTTATACAGTTTCAGTACGCCTTTTTCAAGGTCTACCATACCGAGTGAGAGGAATTCTTCGTTCCTGTTATGCACGCGGTATATTTTTTTGTCCTCTTTTTCGACGTCCTTGAGACGGATCAGATCCAAGGGATTGCCGTTTTTGAAGCGAAACGTCTGCTTATCCGAGACTTCCAGCACGGGATAGACCGTAAAGAGACTTTCGACCTCTCTGGGTGTGATCTCTCCCTGCTCGCTCTGCGCTTTCAGTTCGTCGAGCGTGATCGAATCACTGAGTGTATAGCCGCAGGCGGAAGTCCTGACCAGCGCCGTCATACAGCCGACTGTGCCTAAAGAAGCGGCGATGTCGGCGATCAGCGTACGGATATAAGTGCCTTTGGAACAACTGACAGATATCCTGCCGGCTTGTGTCGCTTCGTCAAATGCAAGCAGTTCCAGAGAATAGACAGTGACCTCGCGGCTTTTTCTCTCTACTTCGATTCCCTGACGGGCGTACTCATAGAGCCGTTTTCCCCCTACGGATACGGCAGAATACATCGGAGGGAGCTGAGTGATCTTGCCTGTGAATCTTTCCAGAGCAGAGAGCAGAGCCTCTTTTGTGATATGACTTTCTTTTTCTTCTGTTACCTCTCCCCAGATATCCAGAGTGTCGGTCGCTTTTCCGAAAAGAAAGTCCGCCGTATAGCTTTTGTCCTGCACGGGGATGATATCCTGCGCCTTGGTAGCACTGCCCAAAAGCACCGGCAGTACGCCGGTAGCGTTCGGGTCAAGCGTGCCGGTGTGCCCCGCCTTTTTTTCACCCGTGAGCTTTCTGACTACTGCAACAACGTCAAAAGAGGTGAACTCCTTCGGCTTATTGATGACGATGATCCCGTTCATAGAAATGCTTCCGCCGCTTCAATGAGCTTGAGCTTGACGTCGCCCAAGGAGCCTTCGATTGAACAGCCGGACGCCGCGGGATGACCGCCGCCGCCGAACTGCTTGCAGAACTGCGCCGCGTCGATGCCCTCGTTGGTACGCACGGATATCTTAAAGACGCCGCCTTCCTTCTCTCTCATGGTGATGCCCATTTTCACGCCCTCGATCTGACGCGGGATAGAAGCAAGCCCCTCCATCTCGTCGTCGCCGGCGCCTAAAGCCTCCTGCATGGCGAGGGTGGTGTAGACAATCGCGCACGCGCCTCCCGCGTAGAACTCCATGGTGTCGTAGATCATACGCTCCATCTTGACCTTGGCGCGGGTTTTGAGAACGAAGTTGATGTTATTGATTTCCACCCAGCTGCAATAGGGCATGACCGCCGCCGCGATCGCGTGGGTACGCGGGGTGGTGTTGGAATAGACAAAGCATCCCGTGTCGGTGGAAACGCCGGTGTAAATGCCTGCGGCGATATCCTCGTCCGGCTCGACCTCCAAGAGAGAAAGCAGCTGATAGATGATCTCCGCCGCTGCCGCGGCGTCGGCGTCCACATAGATGTGATCGGCTTCAATAGAGTTAGTTCTGTGGTGATCAAGGCACAGATCGATATGATCGACGCCCTCCATAACGCTGTCGGACAGCAGCTGCATCGCGGCAACGTCTACGCTGACGACATATTCAAAGGCGAAATCCTGCTCCCGATAGTTCTTCGCAAGATACGAGAACTTGGAGGGCAGCTTACCGTCTATCGCGATATTGCACAGCTTTCCCATTTTTCTTAAAGCAAAGCACAGTGCGAAGGCGCAGCCTAAGGTGTCGCCGTCGGGATAGGAATGGGTCAGCAGCCGGAATTTATCGTGTTCCTTCAAAAGCGAGGCGGCTTCATCAAGCGTTATCTGTCTCATCGTCTTCCTCCTCGTCGTGTCGGATGTCAAGAGAGTTCAGGATACGGGAGATCTCCGCCGAGTATTCGATCGAATCCGTCGGGGTGAAGATCAGCTCGGGAACATGACGGAGTCTGAGTCTCAGCCCCAGCTCTCTTCTGATAAAGCCCGAAGCGCTCTTGAGTCCCTTGACGGCGTTTTTCGCTTGATCGAGACCTTCCAAGGCGCTGACGTATACGGTGCAGTAGGAGAGGTCTGATGTGACCTCTACTCTGACGATAGACAGAAAACAGGAGTTGACCCTCGGGTCTTTCAGCTCTCTGAATATCGCCGTCAGTTCTCTCTTGATATCCTCTGTGGTTCGTCCTAACTTATGTCCTGACATATCTTAGTCCTCGCGATACTCCTCGATGGTGAACACCTCGAAGATATCGCCTTCTTTAATATCGTTGAATTTTTCTAAGCCGATACCGCACTCATAGCCCTCGGCGACTTCCTTGACGGAGTCCTTGAAACGCTGGAGAGAGCTGATGGTATCGTCGGCGATGATGATACCGTCGCGAACGACTCTGACGCCCGCGCCGCGCTGGATCTTACCGGACTTGACGTAAGAGCCCGCGATGTTGCCGATACTCTTGATGCGGATGATATTTCTGACCTCGGCGGTACCGAGGATGACTTCTCTGGTCTTGGGCGCGAGCATACCCTTCATCGCGCTCTCGATCTCTTCAATGCAGTCGTAGATGACGCGGTACATTCTCATATCCACGCCGTCGCGTTCCGCGTTTGCCTGCGCGACAGAGTCGGGACGTACATTAAAGCCTACGATGATCGCGTTGGACGCGTTCGCGAGCATGACGTCACTCTCGTTGACCGCGCCGACAGCGCCGTGGATAATGTTGACGCGCACCTCGTCGTTTGAGAGCTTCTCCAGCGACTGACGCACCGCTTCGACGGAGCCCTGTACGTCCGCCTTGACGATGATCTTAAGTTCCTTGACCTCACCGAGCTTCATCTGGTCGAAGAGGTTGTCGAGTGTGACCTTGGTCTGGGCGTTGAACATCGCTTCTTTCTGCTCGTGCTTTCTCTGCTCGACCAGCTCTCTGGCAAGACGTTCATCGGTAACGGCGTTGAAGGTATCGCCGCCGGTGGGAACGTCGTCCAGACCGGTGATCTCCACGGGAACGGAGGGACCGGCGGAAGCGACGCGTCTGCCCTTATCGTCGGTCATCGCGCGCACATGACCTACCGCAGTGCCCGCGACAACAATGTCGCCGGTGTGGAGGGTACCGTTCTCGACGAGGATGGAGGCGATAGGACCTCTGCCCTTGTCCAGACGCGCTTCGATGACCGTACCCTTTGCGGCGCGGTCGGGGTTGGCTTTGAGTTCTTTCATATCGGCGACCAGCAGAACCATTTCCAGCAGATCGTCGATGCCCATACCGGTCTTGGCGGAAACAGGCACACAGGGTGTGTCGCCGCCCCACTCCTCGGGGATCAGCTCATATTCTGTCAGCTGCTGCTTGACCTGCTCGGGGTTCGCGCCCGCCTTATCCATCTTGTTGATGGCGACAATAACGGAAACGCCCGCCGCTTTGGCGTGGTTGATCGCTTCAACCGTCTGAGGCATAATACCGTCGTCCGCCGCGACGACAAGGATCGCGATATCGGTGACCTGAGCGCCTCTGGCTCTCATGGTGGTGAACGCCTCGTGACCGGGCGTATCGAGGAAGGTGATGTCGCGGTCGTTGATGTTGACTCTGTACGCGCCGATATGCTGGGTGATGCCGCCCGCTTCGGTAGCGGTAACGTGCGCGTTGCGGATATAGTCGAGCAGCGAGGTCTTGCCGTGGTCGACGTGACCCATGACAACGACAACCGGAGCGCGCTCCACGAGGTTCTCATCGGAGTCTTCGGAATCGTCAATGATTCTTTCTTCGATCGTGACGACAACTTCCTTTTCTACCTTTGCGTGGAATTCCATCGCGATCAGAGAAGCGGTGTCGAAGTCGACAACATCGTTGGCGGTGACCATGGTACCCATCAAAAACGCCTTTTTCACGACTTCCGCGACGGTAGCCTTGAGCTTTAAGGCGAGATCGCCGATAGAGATCTCGTCGCCGACGAGGATGGTCATCTTCTTCGCCTTACGCTCGCGCTCGATACGGTCGAGTCTTTCGCGCTCTGTCTCTCTCTTGCCCATACGGCGGTTTTTCTGCTTGGAGCGCTGGTTGATCTTCTGCTTTTTGGACGACATATTGTTCTCGTTTCTCACCTTATCGAGAGCGAGGTCGTCATATTTCTGGTTATAGCGGTCCACGTTGATCTCAACGGCAGAGGTGTCGATAACTCTGCCCTGACCGCGCTTCGATTTGATCTCGGATTTGAGGTCGATCTCTTTTTCGGGAACAGCGGACTTCTCTTTTTTAGGAGCCGCTGTCTGAGCTGTTTTCTTCGCGGAGTCGGGACGAAGCTTGTTCTTCGCCTCCTCGCGCTTTTTCTTTTCTTCTTCTTTTCTCTTCTTCTCTTCTTCTTCACGCTTTTCGATCGCGGTTTCTCTGACTGCAAAGTAGTCGTTGAAGTTCTCCATCGCGAATTTTTGGGTAAAGAAGTCGAACACGATGTTGAGCTCTTCTTCGGTGAGCGCCGTCATCGCCTTTTTATCTACACCGCAGTAATCCTTCAGCACCGCGATGATATCCTTTGTTGTAACAGAAAGGTCTGAGGCGACCTCTTTGACTTTATATTTAATCATCATAGCCATACTGTTGTCCTCCTTTTATCATCTGTATGAGAGTATCAGTTCCCTGAGCTTATCGGAAAAGCCCCTGTCCGTTACGGCGACCGCGCCGCAGTAGTGTCCGACGCATATGCCTAATTCTTCTTTGGTGAACGGGAGCGTCAGCAAAGCGGCATTATTCTCTTCGCACACCTTTTTGATCTCCTTTTTGCTGTTCTCGGAATAGTCGGACGCGAAAAGCGTCAGCTGCGCTTTGTTTTCTTTAATCGCCTTGATCACGGGATCGTGACCTAAGGTGAGCTTTCCGGCGCGCCGGCACAGTCCTAACAGCGACAGAATGTTATTCTGCATTTTCGATTTCCTTTTCCATTTGCTCAAAGATTTCGGGAGCGATCTGCGAGGAGAACGCTTTTTCGAGCCTTCTTGCCTTCTGCGCCTTTTTCAGACACTCGGCGTTTTTGCACAGGTATGCGCCGCGGCCGGGTTTCTTGCCGTACAGGTCGAGCGAGATCTCACCCTCTTTGTTCCTGACGACGCGCACGAGGATTCTCTTATCCTTCATCTCGCCGCAGCCGAGGCATTTTCTCAGCGGTATTCTGCGTTCTGCCATAGGTATCGCTCCTTTCTCTGTGGTTTTGGGATTTACTCTGCGGTTTCCTCTTCGGTTTTGTCGTCATCTTCTTCGCCCCAGAAGCCTGATTCGGGACGGATGTCGATCTTATAGCCGGTCAGCTTCGCCGCCAAGCGGACGTTCTGACCCTTGTTGCCGATTGCCAAAGACAGCTGACCGTCGGGAACGGTCGCCCTGCACGCTTTGGAACCGTCGGCTGCCATCTCAACTTTGACGACGTTCGCCGGAGAAAGCGCCGCAGAGATGAATTCTTCGGGCGTTTCGGAGTAGAGGATGATATCGATCTTCTCTCCGCCGAGCTCGTCAACGATGGTGTTGACTCTCGCGCCGCGGGCGCCGATGCAGGCGCCTACCGCGTCGATCTCGGAATCCTCCGACCATACCGCCATCTTGGTGCGGGAGCCCGCTTCACGGGATACGGACTTGATCTCTACGATGCCGTCGTAGATCTCGGGGACCTCTTTCTCGAACAGTCTCTTGACAAAGTCAGGATGGGTTCTCGAGATGATTGCGCGGGGACCTCTCTCGGTCTCTCTGACGCCGGCGATGTATACTTTGACCATGTCGCCCTCTCTGAGAACGTCGTTCGGGATCTGCTCCGACTTGGGGAGTACGGTTTCTGCCTTGCCGAATTTTAAAGTGGCGTTGCCGGTAGCGGGATCGACTCTCTCGATGGTAGCGGTAGCGATCTCCTGCGCCTTAGACTGGAACTCCACCAGCATCTGATCCTTCTCGCCGTCTCTGATACCCTGACGGATGACGGAACGCGCGGTCTGTACCGCGATTCTGCCGAAATCCTTAGGCTCGAGTGGGATGCCGACCTCCTTGCCGACGGCGGCTCTCTTAGAGATCACCAGCGCGTCCTCAAGGGAAATTTCATAGTTCTCGTTTTCTACCTCTTCTACGACGGTTTTGTTGAGCTTGACCGCAAAAGCGTTCTTTTCGGGGTCCATTTTGATGTCTACGTTCTCGTTGCCGCCGTAGAGATTTCTGCACGCGGTGACGATAGCCTTTTTGATCTGCGCTATCATATATTCAACGGGAATACCTTTTTCCTTTTCAAGGAGCTTTAACGCCTCGAACAATTCCTTATTGCTTGCCATTTTTTCTGATCAGACCTTTCTGTATATAGTAATTATTTATTTATGAAATATGAAGTATGAAGTATGAAATGTGGAGGTGACTCGCTTTCGCTCAAACAAATTATCAATCAGGTGAGGACAGCGTCCTCCCATCACTTTTCATTTATCATTTATCATTTTTCATAGCTCGAAGTCGTCGAGCTTGATATATGCGGCGTCTTTTTTGTTGATCGTTACCTGATTCTCGCCCGAATGATCGGTGACGGTAACTTCGCCGTTATCATATGCGGTCAGAACGCCTTTGAAGTCCTTGCCGATACCGTCGATGGGACGGATCATCCGCACCATGATATCCGCACCGATGAACTGATCAAAGTGTCTGTCTTTGACCAGCTCGCGCTCGATCCCCGGAGAGCTGACCTCAAGGATATACTCGCCGTCGATGGGATCCAAGTCGTCAAGCGGCTTGTCGATCGCTCTCGACATCGCTTCACAGTCGTTGATATCCACGCCGCCGTCCTTGTCGATAAAGATCCTTAAAAACCACTGAGAGCCCTCCTTGAGATACCGGACGTCCCAGATCTTCAGCCCCAGCCCGTTCGCAATAGGAGCGGCGAGCTCTTCGACGACCGCAACCGTGTTTTTCTTTGCCATTTTCTCACCTCTATCCGGCAGAAAGCCTTAAAGAAACAGTAAAGAGCGGGTCCGTCAAGACCCACTCTATACTCTACAGTATATTCTACTGTAAGCTATTTTAGCACTTCTGTATAAAAAAGTCAATAGACTTTTATAAAGGCAACACCGCACAATTCGCGGCGAGCGCCTTGCTTGAATCTTATTCCGTCAGACTGTCCAAAAATCAGCATCCATACGGCAGTATGCACACCGATTATTTGTACGCTCTGACGAAAAATCTTACTTCGCAATCCGCACACTTGAATTATGCGGTATTGCCTAAAATTTGCTATTGACATTTTGAAAATGTTGTGATATTATAATACCAACCCACAGGGTAAGTAGGTTATAATTAGGAGGATAATATGAAAGAATATATTGCTTTTCGATGTTGCGGCGGGAAACAAACCGGCTGATGTATCATAACTATTATTATATTACTATCAATAGAAAAAGGAGAAAACATTATGTCAAATATTTATAAGAAAGCATCGGATTTAGTAGGAAAGACTCCGCTCTTGGAGCTTTCAAATATAGAAAAAGAATTGAAACTGGATGCTAATCTTCTGGCAAAGCTCGAATATTTTAACCCTGCCGGTTCGGTCAAAGACCGTATCGCCAAGAGGATGATCGAGGACGCAGAGGATAAGGGACTGCTCAAAGAAGGCTCCGTTATTATCGAACCCACCTCCGGCAACACCGGTATCGGTCTCGCCTCCATCGCGGCGGCAAAGGGCTACCGCATCATCATCGTGATGCCCGAGACGATGTCGGTTGAACGCAGACAGCTGATGAAGGCGTACGGCGCCGAGCTGGTGCTTACCGACGGCAGCAAGGGGATGAAGGGCGCGATCGCCAAGGCGGAGGAGCTGTCTAAGGAGATCGAAAATTCCTTTATTCCCGGACAGTTCGTCAATCCCTCCAACCCCAAGGCGCACTTTGACACCACCGGCCCCGAGATCTGGGAGGATACCGACGGAAAGGTAGATATCTTTGTCGCGGGCGTCGGCACCGGCGGTACGGTAACCGGCGTGGGCGAGTATTTAAAATTGAAGAACCCCGATGTCAAGATCGTGGCGGTCGAGCCGCTGTCTTCCGCAGTGCTGTCCACCGGCGTTGCGGGACCCCACAAGATCCAGGGAATCGGCGCGGGCTTTGTTCCCGATGTGCTGAACACAAAGGTCTATGACGAGATTATCGCTGTCTCCAACGAGGACGCTTTCGCGACCGGCAAGCTGATCGGCAAGAAAGAGGGCGTGCTGGTCGGCATCTCCTCCGGAGCCGCGGCATACGCTGCGATACAGTTAGCGCAGAGGGCGGAGAATAAGGGCAAGAACATTGTCGTACTGCTCCCCGATACCGGAGACCGCTATCTTTCGACCCCGCTTTTCGCGGACTGATCCAGATTTTTCATTACAGCTTCGGGGTATATCTCCGGAGCTGTTTTCTTATATTGACTATCCACTAAACGAGTGATAAAATAACAATAACTTCAAAGGGAGTGAAGGTATATGAAAAAGAAAGCGTCCGACAGAACGCTTCATATTGTCATCGCCGCGATGTTCGCCGCGATGACCGCCGTGCTGACGGCATTTGTTCAGATCAAGACGCCGACAGGAGGCTATGTTCACTTAGGCGACGCGATGATCTATCTCACCGCGTCCTTCCTGCCGATGCCCTACGCGGTATTAGCGGCGGCGTTAGGCGGCGGACTCGCCGACCTGCTGGTGTATCCCGAAACGATTATTTATACGATTATCATAAAGGCGCTCAACGCCGTGTTCTTCTCGTCCAAAGGTGACAAGATCCTGACCAAGCGCAACGCTTTGATGACCATTCCCTCGGGACTGGTGACCGTGGTGGGATATTCGATCTCAAAATTCATCCGTGTTATGCTGGCGGGAGGCGGTTTTCAGGCGGCGATCGTCGACGCATTATGGAAAGCGCCCGAGAATTCGATCCAGGCGGTCGCTTCCGCCGCGGCGTTCATCCTGATCGCACTGGCATTTGACAAAGCGCAGATCAAGAAGCGTATGCTCAGAGAGCTGTAAAGCTGGATAGATAGAATGGATTAAGGAAATTGTGGGGATCATTCAATGGATAACATTAAAAGATTTGAAAATCAGCCTATCCGCACGGCGTGGGATGAAGAAAAAGAAGAATGGTATTTTTCGGTTTCGGATGTTGTTGAAGTGTTGTCTGAAAGCAAGGATGTCAAGCAATATATAAAGAAAATGAGAAGCCGTGATGCTGAGCTGAATTCCAAGTGGGGTACAATTTGTACCCCTGTTCGGATGATGACTGCCGACGGTAAATTTAGGAAAATCAACGCTGCTGATACAAAGGGCATTCTCCGCATTATCCAGTCCATCCCGTCTAAGAAAGCCGAGCCGTTCAAGATGTGGTTGGCGCAGGTCGGCAGCGAGCGCATAGAAGAAATTATCGATCCCGAATTAACAATAGAAAGAGCATTGGAAACCTACGCTAAGAAAGGTTATCCTGCCGATTGGATCAACCAGCGGTTGCAGACTATCCGTGCCCGCAAGGAGCTGACCGATCAGTGGCAGGCTCACGGCGTAGAGAAAGGAAAAGAATACGCTATCCTGACCGATGAAGTCACCAAAGCGTGGTCGGGTATGACGACACGCCAGTATAAAAACCTCAAGGGTCTGAAAAAAGAAAATCTCCGTGATAATATGAGCACGCTGGAGCTTGCGCTGAATATGCTTGCCGAGGCGACCACAACCGAACTTACCAAAACACAGAATCCTCACGGCTTGCAGGAAAACAGAGAGGTAGCGCAAAGCGGCGGTAAAATCGCAGGCGATGCAAGAAAAAATATCGAAGCGCAAACAGGTAAGCCTGTCATCACATCCGATAATGCCGCAAGGCTGAATGAGGTCGTTACGGGTATGATAGAGGGTGTTGTAAGCGACAAAGAGAACGACAAGGGGTAATTAAATGCCGTTTATCAAAATTTCAGGCAAAAATATTTATTACGAAATCTACGGAGAAAACAATGCTCCCGTCCTTGTGTATTTGCACGGAGGACCCGGAGCAAGTTGCTTGGATTTTGCTAATACAGCGAAATCATTGGGCGAACAAATAAAGGTCGTTTCGTTTGACCAATACGGTGTGTTACGTTCCGATGAAATAAACGAAGACGAACTATACACAATGGACATTCAAACGGATATGATTGATGAAATGCGCCGCAAGCTAAACATCAAACGTTGGAGTGTTCTCGGACATTCATACGGCGGTTCATTGGCAGTTTTTTATGCATACAAGTATCCCGATTTTGTTGATAAAATCATATTGGAGTGTCCGAGTTTGGATTTTACCGATTCCGCAAAGTCGATAGCAGCTTATTTATCGGAATATATTTATAATCTCGGCGATAAAACTGCGATATGTTTGTGTGAGAAAATACAAAGCTACAATTATCAAAATAGTGATGTAGTTGTAGATATACTGAATCTTTTGGAATATGTCAAGGATATGGAATTGCGAAATTATTTGCACAGTATTTCTTTTGAACAGTATCTGTCAAGCTTTTCTACCGTTGGAATTTCAGATGATATGTGGGCAAAAACGGAAAGTCATCTATTGAAATTAATTGAGGATGGCGCTATGACTAAAAACTATTTGCCAGTCCTAAAGAAGCTCAACAAGTCTACCCTTCTTTTGGAAGGAAAGTATGATCCCGCTTGCAGCGATAATCAAGTCGTTTTCATAAACAACTTGCCAAATGCAAGCATAGTTGAGTTTGAGAACAGCGGGCATTTTCCGAGAATTGAAGAATCGGAAAAATATGTTGATACCGTTTTAAGATTTGCATCAACTATGATATAGAAAAGGAAAAGATGATGAAAGCGTTGATTGCGATGTCGGGCGGGGTGGATTCCTCCGTTGCGGCGTATCTGATGAAAGATGATGAGCGGATCGGCTGTACGATGCGCCTATTCGAAAGCGAAGAGGACAAGAAGAATACGAACACCTGCTGTTCCTTAGAGGATGTGGAGGACGCGAGAGCGGTATGCCAGAGGATCGGCATCCCGTATTACGTATTCAATTTTCAGGAGGTCTTTGAGGAGAAGATCATCCGCAACTTTGTTTCGTGTTATCAGCGCGGGATCACGCCCAACCCCTGCATCGACTGCAACAAGTATATGAAGTTCGAGAAGCTGATCCAAAGAGCAAAGGAGCTTTCCTGCGACTGTGTCGTGACAGGTCACTACGCGCGGATCGAAGAGAAGAACGGCAAATTCCTCCTTAAAAAGGGGATAGACGCGTCAAAGGATCAAAGCTATGTGCTCTATTCTCTGACGCAGGAACAGCTCAGGCACATCCGCTTCCCTCTCGGAGAATATACCAAGGAGCAAGTGCGCGAGATCGCGGAGGAGAACGGCTTTGTCAACGCGCGTAAGAAGGACAGTCAGGACATCTGCTTTGTTCCCGACGGCGACTATGCCGCGTTCATTGAACGTTATACGGGAGAGGTCAAAACCGGCGACTTTCTGCTTTCATCCGGCGAGAAGGTCGGCACGCATAAGGGCATTACCCATTATACGGTCGGACAGCGCAAGCATCTCGGGATCGCCGTAGGCAAGCCGATATTTGTGACAAAGGTGGACGCAGAAAACAATATCGTATATCTCGGCGACGAGGAAGAGCTGTTCCGCGCTGAGACGGTCGCAAAAGATTTTAACTGGATCGCGGGAGAAGCGCCAAAAGAGCCCGTCCGCTGTACCGCCAAGACGCGCTACCGTCAAAGGGAAGTCGGCGCGACCGCTTATCCCTTAGAAGACGGCGGCGTCAGGATCGTTTTTGATACCCCGATCCGCGCAATCACCCCCGGTCAGGCGGCGGTGCTGTATCAGGATGACGTTGTTCTGGGCGGAGGAACCATTGTTTAATTCATCATTCATAATGCATAATTCATAATGAAGGAAAAACGAAACGCAGGAGCTTTTTTTGAAACTCCTGCGTTGTTTTCGTTTTTTCTATAATCGAGTGTGGGCGAAGCCCGTCCAAAACAATTATGAATTCTTAATTATGCATTATGAATTGATCAAAAGTCAAAGCTCTCGGGGGATTCCTCGGCGGCTTCTTTGACTTCTTCAACGGCTTTTTCGGCAGACTGTTCCGCTTCGGCGATCTTCTGCTGCTCCTCGGCGATCAGCGCTTCGATATCGGCGTTGGTCTTGATATCGTCGACCGCTTCGGCCGCCTTGTCTACGAGATCCTCTACCTTATCGACGGTAGCGTCCTTCGCTTCTTTAGCGGCGACTTTCGCTTTCTCAGTCTTTTCCTTAGCGAATTCCTTTGCTTTTTCCGCTGTTTCCTGCGCGGCGACTTTTGCTTTTTCTGCCTTTTCCTGCGCGGCGGCTTTTGCCTTCTCAGCGGTTTCCTCCGCGAATTCCTTAGTCT
The DNA here is from genome assembly GCA_017404145.1 of Ruminococcus sp. Lineage (GTDB taxonomy): Bacteria > Bacillota > Clostridia > Oscillospirales > Acutalibacteraceae > Ruminococcoides. Next base: position 60,690 of record JAFRCW010000019.1, read on the forward strand.
TTCTTGCGAGCTGAGCGCCCTGCACCTTAGCCTTGTCGGCGGCGATAGCCGCTTTCTCCGCCATGATCTTCTTGAGCTTTTCGGCGTTTTCGGAGCGGATCTTGGTCTCGTTCTGGATGTTGAGAACCTCAACATATTTCAGAGAAGCCTTGGTGATTCTCTCGGAGGTGGTGTCGATGACTGCGCACAGCGCCTCGTTCTCAGCAGAAGCGTCCTCTCTGAGATTTTCATAGAAGAAACGGCCCAGCTCCGCATAAGCCTGATCTCTGGTAGCGGAGTCAGACTTGATCAGCTTTTTGAGATGATTGAGCTGCGCTCTCAGGCGATTTTTCTCAGCGATAGACTCCGCAAATTCGGATGCGGTGTCGGCGATAAAGCAAGCTCCGTTTTTCAGGCTGTCAGAAATACTCATGATAATTCCTCCTAAAGATTTTTCTCTGTCTATCATTATCGCAGAAAATGAAGAAAAAATCAATAAGTTTTTGTAAACACTTGAAAAATATTTGATTTTTTTCTTTGATACTGCTATGATAGGTGCTAGGGAATTTTTTAAAGGAAGAATACTTATGTCAAATGTGATTTCAAAGGACTTTACCTGTCCGCACTGTAACGAAACGACCTCACAGAGGCTGTATATCAGTATCAACGCGACCAACGACCCGCAGTTTCGGGAGGATCTGCTCTCCGGCAAGCTGCTGGAGTTTCACTGTGAGAACTGCGGCTATGAAGGCAGATTCGCTTATCCGCTCTTATATAATGATATGAAGCGCCGCTTTATGATCTATCTGATTCCCGAGATAGACCGCTTCCAGCTCGAGGACCGCGCGCTGGAGGATGATTACCGCAATCTGAAAGGCATCACCAAGCGGATCTGTTCGGACTTCAACTCCTTCAAGGAAAAGCTTTTTGTGCTGGAGTCGGGACTTGACGATATGGCGGTGGAGCTGACGAAGTTTGCCGTGTCCGAGATGGTGGCGAAAAAGCACGACCTGCCCAGAGTGGAGGAAGGGTATCTGTCTCTGTATAACCGCGAGGACAACACCATTGGCTTTACCTATTTTCTCGGAGAAGACCACGAGCCTTTTGTTCAGTCGGCAAGACTGGAGATCTATTATAAAAGCCTGAAGATCGTTGACGATATCTGCAAAAGCGACAAGAAGCTTTCCGGCTTTATCAAGATCGACCGCGAATGGGCGGAGAACACGCTGTTCCGGTACAAGAGAATCAAGAAGTAACTAAGAAATAAGAAATAAGAACGGTGGTAACTCGCTTCGCTCAAACAATTATATTTATGATAAACGAAAAGCAGGAGCTTCTTTATGAAACTCCTGCTCTATTATTTGTAATAATATCATTCAGGTGAAGGCAGCGCCCTCCCATAACTCTTCATTCTTCACTCTTCACTAATAAGGTAGTACATCCTTGACGAAAAGTCGGGGAAGACTCTGACGTTTTCGTTGACTCCGTTGCCGCAGAAGGTCGGCTTGAGCTTAACTCCCGCATTCATCAGCGCCGCGCCGGAGGTGAAATGCTCTTCTTTCTCCGTGTTCATATTTACGAACCGCGCAACAACGCTGTGCGCCAAGGAATCCTGCTTGATGTGGAAGGGAGAGAAAACATTGACCAGCGAGCCGAAGAGCTTGACGTTGAGCTTTCCCGAGAGATTATAGAAGCGATAGTTCTTTTCGGGATCAAGCCCCTTTGCATGGAAGATCTCAAGCGGAGTATTGGGTAAAGAGAGCTCCTGCATCACCATACCGACCGCCTGTGTCTTATCTTTGGAAACAACGATCCACTGGTGGACGTTGCCGGATTTGACACGGTAGAAGGTGCCGTTCTGCATGGTATCTCTCCATGTTTTGTAGAGCGTGATCTGGAGCTTGATGTTTTCTTTCTGCTCTTTTGACAGATCTCTGACGTCGAGCTCATATCCCAGCACTCCGAACGAAGCGATGTTATAACGGGTCTCAAGCGGTGTGGAACGCAGAGTCTGGTGGTTGGGAGAGGCGGCGACATGCGCGCCGACACAGGAGAGAGGATAGCCGTAGCTGTAGCCCTCCTGGATCCGTGTGCGGCACAAGGCGTCGGTATCGTCGGAGCCCCATATCTGCGGGAAGAAGGAGAGAATACCCAGATCAAAGCGGTTGCCGCCCGAGGCGCAGCCCTCGAAAAGGATATGGGGAAACCGCTGACAGAGAGCGCCCATGATTTGATACAGTCCGATCACATACCGGTGAGCGACTTCTCCCTGCTGCCTGGCAGGAAGATAGGGAGAGAAAACATCTGAGAAGATACGGTTCATATCCCATTTCACATAGGTGATGCTGCCCTTGGAGAACACCTCGCTCATCTTGCCGATCAAAAAATCAACAACCGCAGGATTACACAGATCCAGAATACGCTGGGTTCTGCCCTCTGAATGGAGCTGACCGGGGATCTCCATCGCCCAGTCGGGATGAGCGCGGTAGAGGTTGCTGTCGACATTTACCATCTCCGGCTCGACCCATAAGCCGAAGCCGATACCCAGAGCGGTGATTTTCTCAGAAAGACCTTTGAGCCCGCCGGGCAGCTTCTTCGGATTTTCGTCCCAGTCGCCTAAGGAACGCTTGTCGTCAGATCTTTCGCCGAACCATCCGTCGTCGAGTACAAAAAGCTCGATACCCAGCTCCTTTGCTGTCTTGGCTAAAGAAAGCAGAATCTTTTCATTGATATTAAAATAGCACGCTTCCCAAGAATTCAGGAGAACGGGACGCTCCTTGTGCTTCCATTCGCCGCGAACGATGTGTTCTCTGACAAAGCTGTGCATATTCAGGCTCATTCCGGAGAAACCGTCGGGCGAGTAGGTGATTACCGCCTCGGGAGCGTCAAAGATCCCGCCTTTTTTGAGCAGCCAGCGGAAACCCGTCGGCTGGATACCCGTGACGATATGCGTTTTTTGATACGAGTTGAGCTCGATCGATTCATAGTGGTTTCCCGAGTAGATCAGATTGATGCCGTAGACGTCTCCCGCGTCTTCCGTCGCTCCTTTTCGGTGAAGCATAAAGAACGGATTCGCGCGATTGGAGGAGACGCCCGCGCGGGATTCGATCACGAACCGTCCCGCGCTTAGTCCGGTGGTATATTTCGTCATTTCTCTCGCCCACGCGCCGTGGAAGGAGGTGATCTCCCAGCCCGCCTCGGGGAAGTCAAGCTGCAGAGACATCAGCCGTTCGAGTTCGATTTCACTCTCGGTATGGTTGACAAGACGAGATCTTCTGGTGATGACGTCACATTCGGGATAGACATAGTAGTGCAGCTCGAGGGTCAGCCCGCCGTCTGAGAGGAGTATGCACAGATGTTCCGCTTCGCCTTCTGTATAGGAGGAAGGGAGCGTTGCGCTGGCGGGATTCTCATGATCGATGACCGCGCCCTGATACAGGAAGTCGCAGGTGCGCGAACCGTCGGGCTTGACCAGTTCGACAAACGGCTCTCTGATATCTCCGTGACCGCAGCACGAGAATTCCAGACACATATCCTCAAACGCGGTCGTCGGATGTTCCGCGGAGTATGCGATACAGTTAGTCGGTTCAAACTCGCGTCTCTCGATCATCGCTTCAAAGTCTTCAAAAGCGCTGACGTCGATTTTACTGCCGTAGTAGAGATGCTCGAGATGGCCGCTCTCCGTCACGGAAAAAAGATAGGATGTATTTTCGGTGAGCAGGAGAAAAGCATCCTGCTTGCCGCTGATTTTTTTGATCATTAGGATCACCCGATTCTATTTTTTCTCTTCATGTTTTTTGTCGATGGTGGACATAATTTTCTTTTCATTATAGAAGCTCAGGATGATCGCGCCGAACGAGCAGAACGCGACCGCGACAAAGCCTACTAAGATCATTCCGGTGACGGACGCGGTGATGTCGTTGCTGGACGCGTTCTGGGTGGTGCCGATGATCGCGAGAGAAGTGAAAACCAGCATCGCGAGCGACTGACCGAACTTCATCGCGAAGGTTCTCGCGGCAAAGAACATACCCTCGCGGTTCTCGCCGGTCTCGATACCGTCGGCTTCTGCGATGTCGGCAACGATCGACTGCGGGATAATACCGAGCAGCGCCATTGGGAACGCGGCGATCACACAGATCAGCACGCCGTAAACGACGCCGGGGATGACGGTCGTGCCGATGATACCGATCAAGCCGGCGATCACATAAGCGAGCGCCAAGCCTAAGAAGCCGGTGACGACCAGTTTCTTCTTACCGAATTTTTTGACCATTTTTGAGACAAAGGGATAAAAGCATGCCGAAAGTACCGTCATACCGCCGAGGAAATACATGGTGAAGGATTCGTCGAGCTTCATCGAAACCTTGACGAAGAACGGCAGACCTGTCTGGAACAGGGTAAGACCCACCCAATACATAATATCAGAGCCGACAAAGGTACGGAAGCTCTTGTTCTTGAAGGTTGCGGAGAGCGATTTGAGCATATTGACGTTAGAGGGCTTGGTGTCGACAAATTCTTTTTCCTTGAGGAAGAAGGTGGGGATCAGCATACAGATACAGGAGATGACCGCTAACACGATGAAGCAGATACGGTAGCTCCACGCGAAGCCCACACTCCCGCGCAGCATACCCGCGAACACAAAGGGAGTATAAGCGAGCATGGTGCCTGCGAAGAAGGTCAGCGAAATAGCGGTAGAGATATACATACGGTCGTCCTGCGTCTTGCCGAACTCGGAGATCAGCGCGTTGTAAGGGGTGCAGTACATCGTCATAAACAGATAGAACAGCACGATGAATACCGAGATCCATACCACGTTCCACGAGCTGATCATATTCACGGGAGCGCAGAACAGCAGCACCGTGACAACGGACAGCGGCACCGCGGCGTACTGCATAAAGGGGATACGTCTGCCGCGTTTATTCTTACTTCTGTCGGAGAGAGAGGCGATCCACGGATCGGTGATCGCGTCAAACACACGCGACAAAGCGGTGATCAGTCCGAGTATCGTCAGAAATCCGCCGATGACCAGACCGGGAACGATATACTGGATCGCGCCGCTTTCAATATCTACCTGTGTGGGCAGATAGAAGGTAACGAACCACGCGCTGATGATACCGCTGAGCGTAGACCATCCGAGCTGACCGACTGCGAAGATTCTCATTTGTCTTTTGGTTAAACGTTTCATAGTTTCCTCCGGGGGTGTTTTATAAAAATAAGATTTACTTTTTCAGTCCCATCGCGAGCTTGACGACTTCATACGCGCCGTTGTAGAGTCCTGCTTTTTTGTTATTGATGATGTTGTCGCACATCATAGCGAGAGTGGTGTGATCGGTCATAAAGAGCTTGATCATCTGCAGGGTGTGGGGGATATCCTCACATTCGAGCGTTCCGTCGCCGAACTCCGCCGAGTGGATCGCGCCCCATTTTTCGTGACCGCCGATCCGCTTTAAGAACAGCTTCGGGATCGGATAGAACGCAAGCTCACTGGGTTTTGTCACCAGCACATCCGCCGAGCGCATCAAGAGGTTGGTGCAGTAGACCGCCTCAAAGATGTTCTCGTGGAAGAAGGTGTGGATCCCCTCGACCTTGCCGTCGATCGCCGTTTCGCAGAAGCCGACGGTGTCATCCCAGTCGTCAAGGTGTTCGGTATACATCCCTTCAAACTCCGGAAATTCCTCTTTCAGATCGTCCCATACCTTCCGGTAATCGCCGACGTTGACGTATAACGCCGCCTTCTTGTGTTCGATCGCAGGGAGGAGGTATTTGATGATCGCGGAAAACAGCTCTTTCTGTGCGCCCGCGCCGCCGATGGTGAGCAAAAAGCGGATCGGTTCGCCGGATTCTTTTCGTTCCATTCTCTTCTGACAGTCATATTCGATATTGTCCACCAGTTCGTGATCGATATAGTGACCGACATATTTGAGTGCATCCTCGTCCATCGGATGCAGAACGCTCTTTTTGTTCATACCGTTTAAGATACGGTAGCCCATATAGCTCTGGTGGGTCTGTACGGTATGGAGAGCTCCCTGCGCCAAATGTAATGCCATCGGCCAGTTGTCGGGGATCGCGTTGACGACATATTCCATACCGGCGTGGATCGCCGCCTGCGCGGGCCAGACATGGGTGCCGATCAGCGGGATATCCTTCGGAACGTTCTTGAACACGGGAGCCATCAGCTCGGCGTTCTTCTGGTCGGAGGCGTTATAGGAAAGCTGCCGGAAGCCCTCATAGTTGAGCGGTTCCCACACGACCTTGTTGAAGATCTTGCTCTTTTGCGAGATACGCGAGCCCATCGAGTAAAGATCGTTCTGTGCGCCGATGACCTTGGTACAGGTGGTATCGGTGTAGGAGTTGAGATCCATCCAGTAGGGCGTATATCCCAGCGCGTGAGCCGCGGACGCCATCGCCATCGAGATGCGGTAGTGACCGAAGCCCATACGGATGTTGCCGACGATGATACCCTTTTCTTTGTCGAACGGAATCTCTCCCTCTCCTTCTGCGACGCGGATGTCATAGACGCCGAGAGGCTTTGAGAGCGTTTGGTTTTCGACGATCTTGGCGGGATAGTCGCTGTCGGAATCGTCGCCGTATTTTCTGATGTACTTGTTTTTCGAGTTCAGCGCCTTTTGATAGTCGCCCTGCTTGATCTCATTGTCAAAAATGATTTTGCTTTTGTCTGTCATTTGTTCAACCCCTTTTGACGAAGAATAAAAATGTTTTTGTGCAATTTGATGATGATATTCCACAATCGGGAACACATTTTATATATTGTATCATAATCAGACGGCAAAGGCAAGATAAAATACGCTTTTTTGACAGAAAAAAAGCGGTCTCAAAGGAAGACCGCTTTGGTATTTCATCCTATTTTCTTTTCAGCGTTTTCAGATACGTTTTGTGTTCGTCCGTAACGCGGTAGGATTCCACCGCTTTCTGGATGGTTTTGTTGTGCGTCCACCGGTCGAGACGGTTTTCTTCCAGCAGTTTGACTGTCGGAGGATACTGCTTTGCCAGAGCGGTCGCGAGATACCACGCCCGCATCATATTGACATAGTATTCCTCTGACTGTATGTCACATACCATATCAAGATGGCGTTCCTCGAACAATCCGCCGAGGAAGTACTTCATCAAACACAAAATCCCGAAACGGACGGTATAGGGCAGATCGCTGTCGAGCCATTTTTCGATATAAGGCGGGAGTCTGTCGGGGTGTTTTGCGAACGCCTTGGGAGAGAGTGTATCGGTGATCGCCCAGCTGTCTGCATAGGGAAGAAACCGCTCAATTTCCTGGACCGCTTTTTCAAAATCTTTTTCCTCACAAAGGATCAGCGCATGAAGCATATTTTCATCAAAGTATTTGTGCGGCAGAGAGGAGAGAAAGTCCTCGGACAGACCTCCCTTGATCAGCTCTTTCGCATATGCTCTCAGCTGTGGGAGCCGTACGCCGATAATGGTATCGGGCGCGATAGAGGGATTGAGCTTGACGGTTAAATCACGATATTTTTGATCTTGCAGTTCAAATAATCTATTCTGTATCTCTGTCATATCAGCTGTTTAAATAATGATGCGCCGAGGTAGCGGCAACCGCGCCGTCCGCGCAGGCGGTGACGATCTGTCTTAACTGCTTTTGGGTGGTGTCGCCCGCGGCGAACAGTCCCTCAGTCTTGGTTTTCATCTCGCTGTCGGTGAGGATATACCCGTTTTCATCCAGTTCGACAAGATCTTTGAATATCTCGTTGTCGGGGATCAGTCCGATCGCCTCGAATACGCCGCCGACCTCGAGTTCTCTCTCTTCTCCGGTGTCGATATTCTTCACTTTCAGCGAAGTGATCCTCTTCTCTCCGATGAACGCGAGCGGAATGTGTCGGGGCATCAAGATTACGTTCGACAGTCCCGCGAGCTTGTCGAGATAACTCTTGGAGGCGGTAGGCTGTTCTCTGCGGAAGATCACATATACCTTTTCGCAGATATTCGAGAGGTAGATCGCGTCGCCTAAGGCGGAATTGCCCGCGCCGATCACGGCGACGGTTTTTCTGCGGAAGAAGCCGCCGTCGCATACCGCGCACCAGGATATCCCCCTGCCTCTGAGCTTATCCTCTCCTTCGATATGCAGCTCTCTGCGCTTAACGCCGTTCGCGATGATAACGGTCTTTCCCTGATAGTCGCCCGATGCGGCATTCACGGTGAAAACGCCGTCGGCTTTGGAAAGCCCCGTTACATCGGCAGAGACGGATTCGACCCCGAGCGCGTCGATCTGAGCTTTCATCGAGGCGGCAAGCTCAAAGCCCTCGATCTCCTTGTAGGAGGGATAGTTCTCGATGGTGGAGGTCAGCGCGACCTGTCCGCCGAAGCCGCCCTTCTCAAGAATCAGCACAGACATTCCCGCGCGCTTGGCATAGACCGCCGCGGTCATCCCCGCGACGCCCCCGCCGATAATGATCAGATCATACATAGCAGTTCTCCTTTTGGTGATTAGTGATTAGTGGTTAGTGATTAGTGGTTAGTGGTTAGTGATTAGTGGTTAGTGGTTGGTGATTAGTGGTTAGTGGTTAGTGATTAGTGGTTAGTGGTTGGTGATTAGTGGTTAGTGGTTAGTGGTTGGTGATTCGTTATTCGTTATTCGTTATTCGTTATTATCAGATAATGAGGCAATCATTTTTGAAAGCATTTTACCGATTTCATCTGATAAACTAACGGTTTTTTGACATTGTTCTTTTGATAAAAAATGCAGTCGGATACATATTAAACATTGTGTTTTTAATTCTGCATTTGATCCTCTTGCGATATATAAAAAGCTTATAAAATCTTTAGTGGTTCGTCTTTGTTGACCTTCGGCAATATTTGATGGTATAGATATAGCAGATCTGCGCATTTGACTAATCAACCCGTATGTTTCCTCTTTTGGGATATATCTTGTTAGTTTATATACTTCCTCAACTAATTCTATCGATCTTTTCCAAACGAGGAGATCGTTATAGCTTTGAATCATAATATTCTCTCTTTCTGTAGAACACTCTAACCACCAACCACTAACCACTAATCACTAAAAAGACTGGATTTATTCAATGAATTGTGTTATAATAAGTATATCCCGAAAATATGATGATGTGGAGGTAATATAATGGCAGAACATTTAACAGAAAACAATTTTAACAGCGCAATTCAGTCCGGCGTAACGCTGGTGGATTTCTTCGCAACATGGTGCGGACCGTGCAAAATGCTCTCTCCGGTCATTGAGGAGTTGGCGGCAGAGGCAAGCGGTTTCTCGGTCTATAAGGTCGATATCGACGAGTGTGAGGATCTGGCGATGGACTATTCCGTGATGAGCGTTCCGACTCTTATCATTTTCAAGGACGGCGAAGAGGCCGAAAGACTGATCGGCGTACGCTCCAAGGCGGATATTCTGAACGTTATACAATCATTTGTTTAAAATGGAATATGACAAATTTCCCTGCTCTTATCGGGCAGGGAAAATTTTGTTTATTCATAGTGAAAATACTGCTTGATCGCCTGAAAAGACGTATCGGAAATCACATGCTCCATCCGGCATGCGTCCTCTGCGGCGGTCTCCTCGTCGACGCCCATATCCATCAGTACCTTGGTCAGATAGGTATGGCGTTCATAGATTTTTGACGCAACCCTTTTCCCCTCTTCGGTGAGGGTCAGTCCGCCGCCCTCGCTGACGCTGACGTATCCGCCTGATTTTAAGAGTCCGATGGCGCGGCTGACCGAGGGCTTCGAGAAGCCCATATATTCGCCGACGTCGATCGCGCGGACAAAGTTCTTCTTCTGTGAGAGAATCAAGATGGTTTCCAGGTACATCTCGCCCGATTCCTGAAGATGCATAGCGTTTCCTCCGGTGTTATCTGATGTAGTCTTAGTGTAGCATACTCAAAAAAGAAAATCAAGAGACGCCACTCGGTTTAAATAATTCTGTTTGAGTGATAGGTTTTGGAGAAATGAATGGTATTAAAGGTGAAAGGGCCTTTCAAGAAAGCGGCAAAGGAGGATCATATGACCAACCTTGAATTCGATCATACGGTGAAACGGTATATCGGTATGCTGTACCGGATCGCATTTAATTATCTGAAAAGCAAAGAAGACAGCGAAGATGCGGTTCAGAACACTTTTATCCGATTGTTTCGGTATGGAAAGAACTTTAAAAGCGAAGAACATCTCAAAGCGTGGTTGATCCGTGTGACGATCAACGAGAGCAAGCGCATATTAAGCAGCAACAGAAAGCACAGCGCCATTGATATTGAAAAGGTGGCAAATGAGCTTTACGTCGACGAAATCAAAAAGAGAGATTTTTCTATGGAACTGATGAAGTTGAATCCCGTTTACAGCACTACCCTCTATTTATACTATTATGAGGGATATAAAACCGAAGAGATCGCTTCTATCCTGTCAAAAACAACCGCAGCGGTCAACCTGATCCTTTCCCGAGCCAGAAAACAATTAAAAGAGCTTTTACAGGAGGATTATGATGAATAGATATATTAACGACTTCTATACAAAGGTCGATATAGACGCCGATGCTGTTGATAGAATTATCGCAGCGTCAAAAACAGCTAAACCGCGTAAAACCGTCAGCAAGATTATAATACCCGTTTCGACTTGTGCTGCTGTGCTGGTGATTCTTGCGCTTCCTGCGCTTATATTTCAAACGACTACGGTTACGATTGATAAGAATAACGACATGTTCACTTATTCTAATATTGAAAAATTTGAAAGTGTTACTACGGCAGCCGATGATGTTTTATACTCACACGGTGGCATAGCTCTTTGGATCGAGGGAGCTTACTTTAACGGGCATAAGATGTATGTTGCCGTTAAAGGCGAATGTATAGAATATGACTGGGCGGACAGTTCCTTGCCCGATATTCTGAGGTTTACGGATTTTTCTGATGAACAAACCATTTTTTCTATCAACGACATACCGGTAACACCTGTCGGCGATGAAATAGTTTTGACGAAAAACCGCAAATATTATGAGGGCGTAGTTCAATTCAACTTTGAAAATGAAGAAAGCCTCGTTTTTCTGAAAATGAATTTGCCCATGATTGACGCATACAGCGGCGGAACCTTTACGAAAACAGTTTCCGGTCCGTTTGAGATGAGCGACGTGATTAGTCGGACTTATACGGTTGATGAAGAAAGGGTTTTAAACAGTAACGATGAAATGTATATACGGTCTGTTGCGGCGTATCCGCATAGAGCTTTGAATGAACCGGAAATGGGTTTATTAATGGATTATTATATCCCGGATGAAATCTATGCATCCGGAATAAGGATAAATGCAAAAATATATAACGAAGATGGCACTGAGGTTGCTTTGATCCAAGAGTTTCAAAGCCGCGCAGAATCAGGCTTTATAAAATGTGCAGGATATGATTATCCTGCCGGCAGAAATGTAAAAGTAGTTTTGACAGACGCCGTCAGCAGCGACGTGCTTCAGGAATACGAAGTTTATCTGAATGATCCGGAAATAGAATTTGTGCTGGATGATTAATGATTGATTTCAGCGGGAAAAGATTATTTTGGAATACAAATGATGATTTATACGATCCCGCAGTCGGACAGATTGTCCGAAAAAAGCAGCCTTTACGGACAATATCATTAAGTTAAAAAAGCAATAGAAAAAAGAATGCAGTCGAGACAAAAGTCACGGCTGCATTTTTATAAAAAGAGCAGAGCAAAAAGACCAACGAAACGTCAGCCTAAAAAAGATATTGAAAACAAAGTTGA
>JAFRCW010000020.1 GCA_017404145.1 Ruminococcus sp.
ACTCAACTTTGTTTTCAATATCTTTTTTAGGCTGACGTTTCGTTGGTCTTTTTGCTCTGCTCTTTTTATAAAAATGCAGCCGTGACTTTTGTCTCGACTGCATTCTTTTTTCTATTGCTTTTTTAACTTAATGATATTGCCCTTGCGGGTGCTTTTTTATGACTTCAGCGCTCTTTCCAGCCATACGTCGGCAATATCGAGAGCAAGGTACAGCCCGTTCTTCTCGCTCGATTTGACAAGCTGTTTTCTGGGACTTAAATCGGGATCGGTACAAAGCAGCTGGATCGCTACCTTGTCGGCTACCTCTAAGCCGTTGACCTCTTTCTTGGACTTTATCTGCATTCTGATCACAAAACGCTCCGCCATCGAGCCGTAGTACAGCTCGTCGCCGACTCTGACGAGCGGCTTACCCTTATAGGTGGAGAATTCTTTCTCAGCCATAGGTATCATTCCTTTCCTCAGATGTTAAGATATGACTTGAGCATAGCCTCCAAAAGATCGTCTCTGTCAATCTTACTGATGATATTTCTGGCGTTTCCGTAGGTAGTGATATAGGTCGGATCCTCGGAGAGAATATAACCGACGATCTGGTTGATGGGGTTATAGCCCTTCTTCCTTAACGCGTCATATACGGTGGTCAAAGCCTGCTTGAGCTCGTCGTCACGGTTTCCGCCTAAGGAAAAAACCATTGTTTTATCTAACATTAGAAACACCTCCGATGTTTAATACATTCTAGTATACAACATATTGTGGAAGATTGCAAGTGTTATTCAAGAGATTTATCAAAGAACGTTATGGCAGAGCTCCTTTTGAAGCCCCGCACATAGTTACGTCACATCATTCATTATGAATTATGCATTATGAATTATGAATTAAATATTATCCCTTGAGCATAATGCCCTGCTCCTCCAGATCCGCGACGATCGCGTCGGAAACAGCGGTGACCTCCTCGCGGGTGAGCGTACGGGTCGCGTCACAGAAAACGATGCGGACCGCGATGGAGCTCCTTTCGCCCTCTTCGTAAATATCAATCACTTCAACGTCCTTGATCAGCTCACACTTGGCGTTCTCGATCGCCTTCATGATCGGAGCGAACTTTGAAGTAACAAAGCTCAGATCGATCTCGATCGCGGGGAACTTGGAGGGGGCTTCATAGGAAATGCTCTTGTTCTCGATCGCGGCAAACTTCTCCACATCCAGCTCTGCGAACACAATACAGGCGCGCTTGTCAATCTTTTTCTGCACGACGGGATGAACGATACCGATCTTGCCGATCACTTCTCCGTCGCAGAGGATCTCGTTGAGGTTGGTCGGATGCTCATACTCGCGCTCGGGAGATACCGCTTTGAAAGTGATTTCCCTGTGCTTGAGATCGTCAAACAGTACTTCGATGATGGATTTGAGCTTGAAGTACAGATCTCTGACGTTGACGGTCTTTTGATAGAGCGTGACGCCGAGCATTTTATGCTCAATACAGAGGTTGTTCTCATCCAGACCGGTAACCACTCTGCCGATCTCGAAGATGCCGAAGCTGTCAGAAAAGCCGATGTTCGATTTCACCTGAGCGAGCTGGGTGGGGATCATCGTCTTTCGGATGGTCTCGATGTTGGGATTGGACGCGTTTTTGAGCTTGATCTCGCCGATGTTCTCGATACCGATCGCCTTGAACTCGTCGACATAGTTCCAGATGTAGGAATGAAGCTCATGCAGAGCGTATCTCTTGACGAGGATGTCCTTGATGTTGTCCTCATCCTTCTTGACCGGCTCGGGACGGGTCGGGAACAAGGGAGCGGACGCGGTGTGGATCTCAAAGTTGTCATAGCCGTAAATACGGGTGATCTCTTCAATGATATCCGCCTTGATGGTGACGTCCTTGGTGGCGCGCCATGAGGGGACTTTTACTTCAAACTCACCGTCGTTCTCACTCGCTTTGAAGCCGAGACGCTCGAGGGTGGTCAGGATGGTATTGTTATCGATCTCAATACCGGTATAGCGGTCGACATACGCCTTGTCAAAGCTCAGGGTGATCTCGGGATAATGATAGGCGTAGTCGTCGGTCAAAGCGGAAACGACCTCTACCCCGCTGTCGATCTTTTTAAGCAGATAGACGAATCGGGCGATCGCCGCCGTGGTCAGCTCGGGATCAAGCGACTTCTCATAGCGCATGGATGCGTCGGTGCGATGAGACAAACGGACGGTAGACTTACGGATGGATACCGCGTCAAAGGTAGCGGACTCCAGTGTGAGGGTATGGGTATCCTCCACGATCTCGGAGTCAAGACCGCCCATAATACCCGCAATTGCGACAGGCGTATCGCCGTTGCAGATCATCAGGGTATCGGTATCGATATGACGCTCTACGCCGTCGAGCGTTTGAAACTCGAAGTCGTGGTCAAAACGCTTGATGCGGATGTTCTCCACCTTTCTGGAATCAAACGCGTGCATTGGCTGACCCATCTCGAGCATCAGGTAGTTGGTCATATCAGCGAGGAAGTTGATCGCTCTCATACCGCAGTAATAGAGACGAATTCTCATATTGACGGGGCTGACCGCGCGGGAGATGTTCTCAAACTGCAGGCAGGAATAACGCTGGCAGAGCGGATCCTCGATCTTCATATCGACCTTGGGGAGTCCGTCATATTTTGAAAGATCGTCAAAGTCAAGCGGCTTTAAGGGACGCTTGGCGATCGCCGCAAATTCTCTGGCGATACCGTAGTGCGACCACAGGTCGGGACGGTTGGTCAGAGATTTGTTATCCACTTCAAAGATGATATCGTCGATCTCGTACAGTTCTTTGAGATCGGTGCCGAGCGCAACGTCGTCGGTGATATCCATAATGCCGGAGTGATCGTCGGAGATACCGATCTCACTTTCGGAACAGCACATACCATGGCTCATATAGCCCGCCAGAGGTCTGGGCGCGATCGTGATCTCACCGATCTGTGCGCCGACCTTAGCGAACGCAGTCTTCATTCCGAGACGGACATTCGGCGCGCCGCAGACGACGTCGACCAATTCTTCTGCGCCGATGTCGACCTTTAAGAGATGGAGCTTCTTCGACTCGGGGTGATTTTCGATCGACTTGATCTCAGCGACAACCACGCCGGAAAGATCCTTACCCTTAAACTGAATATCGTTCTCTACCTCCGCGGTAGAAAGGGAGAACTGATTGATCAGCGCTAATTCGTCAAGACCTGACAGATCGACAAAGTCTTTGATCCAATTCATTGATAAAAACATAGTTCGTTCTCCTTTCTTACTTATCTTCGGTAAACTGCGAGAGGGCTTTCAGAGAGCCGGAGTTGAGGTCTCTGATATCCTTGACGCCGTATTTCATCATCGCGAGTCTGGTAAGACCCAGACCGAACGCGAAGCCTGTGTATTCTTCGGGATCGATGCCGCCCTCTTTGAGTACCTCGGGGTGGATCATACCGCAGGGGCAAAGTTCCAGCCAGCCACTGTGGTTGCAGGATGGACATCCGGTCTCGCCGCCGCAGATCAGACAGCTGATGTCAAGTTCAAAGCCCGGTTCTACGAACGGGAAGAAGCCCGGACGCAGCCTGACCTTGATATCTCTCTGGAATACTTCACTGAGCATGGTTTTCATAAAGTAGATCAGGTTGGAAATAGAAATATTCTTGTCGACCATCACACCCTCCATCTGGAAGAAGGTGTTCTCGTGGGTCGCGTCGGTCGCTTCATTACGGAAGCATCTGCCGGGGAAGATCGCGCGGATGGGCATTCCCTGCTCTTTGAGCTGCTTGCCGTATTTTCTGAGGATCGCGTTCTGCGCGGCGGAGGTCTGGGACTTCAAAAGCTCGCCGTTCTCTAAGTAGTAGGTGTCCTGCATATCGCGGGCGGGGTGATCTTTCGGAACGTTGACCGCTTCAAAGCATTCATAGTCGGTGACGACCTCGGGATAATCCTCTACGTTGAAGCCCATCGCGGTGAAAATACGCTCGCACTCTCGCTGGACGAGGGTGATCGGATGATAAGATCCTCTGTCCTCCTTGGTGGGGATGGTGAGGTCAAACTCGGGCATACTGTCGATCTCATTTTGGATCTCCAGCGCTTTGAGCTCTTCGGCGCGCTTTGCGATACTGTCCGCCGACGCCTGCTTGAGCTCGTTGACCATCTGTCCGAAGGTCTTTTTCTCGTCAAGGGAAAGCGTCTTCATGGTCTTTAGCAAATCGGTGATATAACCCTTTTTGCCGAGATACATCACGCGAAGATCTTCGATCATTTGCGGATCGGTCGCGTCGGAAAGAGCCTCAGCCAAAGACTGCCCTATCTCTTCAAAAATATCAAATGAAAAAAAGTCTTTCATAATATCCTCCTGTATGATTATAGTGATTCGTGGTTAGTGATTAGTGATTAGTGGTTAGCGAAAAAGCAGAAAACGCTTTCTCCGGATAACAAAAAAGCCGCCCCTGAAAAGGGACGGAGATTCCGCGGTACCACCCAAATTTCCGTATCAAATACGGACACTCTGCGGCGTATAACGGCGCCTGCCGTCACGAACTACTCGAAGAATCTTTCACCCGTGCCGCTCGAAAGTGAACTTCACCTTGATCCTGCTTCATCCGCTCTCAGCCGACGGCGGATGTTCTCTGTAAAGCCGAAAGAAAGGTTACTCTCTTTGTCACAGCGTTTCAAAATTCAATTTACCTCGGTTATTTTAACACTAATATCAGTTTTTTTCAAGTGCTTGTTGAAAAATTGTTCGCTTTATGTTATCCTAAATTCATACTGTTTTGAGGTGATAATATGGACAATCTGACCGAACAAGTGGTAAAAGTCAAGAAAACAGCCAAATACTATATCAACATCATCCTGATCATCCTTGCCGCGGTGGGTATCCCTGCGGGACTAATCGTGCTCGCCGAGGTCATCCAGAGAGCATATCTGATCTATATCGCGTTCTTTTTGATCCTGATCTTTGCGTATCTGGCGTGGCTTTTCATCACATCGCTGAATATTGAATACGAATACGCGCTTTTAGGCTCTACTTTCGTCGCGGACAAGATCATCGCCAAGCGCCGCAGAAAAAAGATCCTCAAGCTCGAGGTCAAGGAGATCGAAGACTTCTTCTGCTATTCCGATCAGGAAATGAGTAAGAGAAAATTCGCCAAAGTTTATGAGGTTGCGTCGGAGAAGTATTCCGACAGCAACTTTGTCGCTTGCTTCTACTCTCAGGCAAAAGGCAAATGCGCACTGGTCTTCTCCCCTAACGATAAAATGCTGCAGGCGATGAAGCCGTTCTTCAAGCCGGAGATCGCCCTTAAAATCTACAAAGACAAGTTGTTCTGATATGAAAACGATCGATTTTAATTTCGTTAAAAGAAATATGCCACACCGTCCCGACGATGCTCATAAAGGCACGATGGGGACCTTGATGAACATCACCGGCTCCTGGGGCTACACGGGAGCCGCGATCCTCTGCGCCAAGGCGGCGCTGAGATCGGGCGTGGGACTTTTGTATCAGATCCTGCCCGAAAGCGTCTATCCCATCTTTGCGTCTTCTGTCTATGAAGCGGTGTGCGTTCCCGTTTCCGACTCTGCCGACAAGACGGTGTCTTCGAGCTCTGTCTACTATATCCAGACACTGCTCGAAAAGGCGTCCGCCGCCGTGATCGGCTGCGGTCTGAAGAATACCGACGACACCCGCGCGGTCGTCGACGCCGTGATCAAAAGCTGTACCTCTCCCCTTGTGGTCGACGCAGACGGCATAAACGCGCTCGCTTCGCATATAGATATATTGGAAAGAGCAAAAACGGAGCTGATCCTCACCCCGCATCCAAAAGAGTTCTCCCGTCTGACAGAGCTGGATACCGCGTATATCGTAGAAAACCGTGTGAAAGCGGCAGAGGATTTTTCGAAGAAATATCCCAATGTTACGCTGGTGCTGAAAGGTCACAGAACCCTGATCGCCAAGAACGGAGAGATCTACGAGAACCCGACAGGCAACTCCGGTATGGCAAAGGGCGGCGCGGGAGATGTGCTCTCCGGTATCATCGGCTCTCTGCTCGCGCAGGGCGTCTCCCCCTTTAAGGCGGCTGTGATGGGCGTGTACCTGCACGGCAGAGCGGGAGATATCGCGGCTGAAAGGCTTACCAAGACTGCCATGCTGCCGAGCGACATTATCGACTGTCTGCCGGAAGCGTATACGGAACTAAGAACTAAGGACTAAAAATGGTAGGGGAGGGTCTTGACCCTCCCGAATGAAAAAATCGAAGCGTAAAAACCGGCGGGAGGGTCAAGACCCTCCCCTACAGTTTCAAAGAAAGGAATGTAAAAGAAACAACTATCGGAGGTTTTTCGATGAAACAGTTTTTTCTGACATTCCTTATTTTTCTGTCTGTTTTAACCCTCAGCGCCTGCGGCAGTACGCCGACGCTGCATCCGGAGTTGCCCGCCGCAGAGGTATCCTGTCGGGATACTGTCTACAGTGTCTCGGCTGAAAGCACAGAGGACGGCGTTGTCATCACCCTGCTCTCCCCCGACTCAGTCAGCGGAATATCCTATCGCTATGAGGGCGATGAAATGACGATAGACTGCGAGGGGCTTCAATGTATCACAGACAGCGCCTATCTGCCCGACAACGCGATCGCGGCGTCTTTCTATGCGGCAGTGACGGAGTCAGAAAACGCGCAGTACGAATACAGTGAGGACGATAGCGACATCTTCACCGCGTGTGACGGAAGATTTGTTTTCAGAGTAAAGGACGGACAGATCAGCGAGATCTGTGATAATCAGTACGGATACGATTATTTTCTAGCCACTAATCACTAACCACTAATCACTAAAAAAACGGGCTGCTCCTTTTCGGAACAGCCCGTTGTTGATTATTGTCATCATTTTTCTCAGTCGAAAATCAGCTTTTCGGCGACATTCAGCTGAGCAACGGTGATCTCATCGGTCAGCCAGCCTAAGAACACGCTTTTGCCGTCTTTCTTGAGATAGACGGCGGGAGCGCCGGAGTCCTTTACCGCGTCGCCGCTGATCGAGGGCAGCGTATCGGAGAAGGTGACGCTCTGTAAGGACGGGCAATTCTCGATCGCGCCGCTGTCAAGAGACATCACACAGCTCGGGAAGTTTACGGTACTGACACTGTCGTTGTTCAAAAAACAATGCTCGGTGATCTCGGTAAGAGCGCCGCCGTTGTCGGGGATATCCACGTTCTCGTCAACGCCGACGTAGCTGAGCAGCTCGCTCTTATCCTCGCTGTAGGAGAACGCGGGTTTGAAGGAGGCAGTCATACGGATTTCACCGTCATAGGTCATACGAACCGCGGTATCACCCTCATAAAAGCGGTGCGGTCTGTCAAGCAAATTCTCCGGCAGCCACTCGGGCGTATCGGAGCCTTTCAGATAGCCGTAGGTCTTATTATCGACCGATCTGGTCGCGATAAAGCCGTCAAAAACAAATCCGGTCTTCGAATAGATATTCTCGGGGATCACGATCTCGTCCTGATAAGCTACCAGCTCGGGAGGCAGATAGCCCTGTGCGCCTTCCTCGGCGCCGTATACAACGTTATAATGCTCTTTGATAAAGAACGGCGTGAGCGTCACGCTGCCGTTCCTGACAGTCTCGCTGACATAGGATTCATCATCCTCCAGCGCGTAGTCATTCACATCCTGAGGATCCAGCCACTGCGCCTCATCGGAAAACGGCGTAAAGCCCAGTATCTTTTTGTCACAGCTTCTCTGCAGCGTCCATCCGGCGAAGAAATATCCGCTGCGGGTGAAAAGATTCTTAGAAAGCTTGGTATCCTCTCCGTAGTGAACGACAGTGTCCGCCATTTCTCCCTCTCCCGCGCCTTTGTCATAATGCACGGTGTAAGTGATCTTCTTCTGCTCGGATAGCCCGAGACGGAAAATAAAGTTGCCGTAATAATGGAAGGTCGCATAGAAGTCAGTCCCCGAGTGGAAGATACTCTCGATCTCGTCGGAGTTATCCACCGCGATCGTATCGACATATGTACCGTCGAGCGAATAGACAACGATGATATTGCCGCTGCCGCCGCTTTGGGCAAAATAGAGATAACTGCCGTCGCAGTCACAGCCCTGACGGGTGTAGCCGGTATCGACGCCCTTGTACTCTTTGACAACATTGAATTCTTTATCCAAGCAGGCAAAATCATAGCCGCCGGAAATACCGACGAAGTAGCAGTCAAGCTGAGCGCAGTAAGCGATCGAATAGATATCGAGCTTAATCTTGACGTTGCCGGTAGGAGTAAAGGTGTCGGGATCAATCAGGGTAATGATATCATAGTCGGGCGCGTTGTTCGCCACCGCGATAAGATGCTCTTTGGTATTATAGGTCATATCGTTGGCGTGACCCAGTCCCGAGATCCTGTCGCTGCTGTCCACACACACAAAGCTGTTCAGATCATACTTGAGCAGCGTGGTATATCCGTTCTGCACTGCGACATAGGCATATTCGCCGTCCGAACAGGAGCCCTGCGCGGTCGCGTACTCCGTCAGAGAAGCATCCTCTTCGATATGATCCTTCACCGCCAGCTGTTCGGCGGTATCAAAGAAGCTCTCCGCGGCATAGGTCAAAGGAGCCGCCGCGGCAAACAAAGACAAAATAACAGCGAAGGACAATACCGACGCTATCCATTTTGAAAATGAAGTTTTCAGCATATCATCCTCCGTAAAAGTTACAACTCTGATAACAATATTATAGTATCGTTACCGATATGTCAACCGTTTTTGGGAATAATTTACAAAATCATTCATTTGTTCATCATTTGTTTATGTTTGAATACACAAAAGGGAGGGCATCCGCCCTCCCCTATGTAATATCGTATAATCAGTATTGTGCGATACTTCCGATCTCTCTAGTATTGCTGACTTCCAGAAGCGCCAAATACTTCTGGATCACTGTCGCGTCGGTAATATTCAGAATATCGTTATCAAGAAGCACTTTGCCGCGGATTTCAAGTCTGTCTAAATCAATCAGCATAGCAAGCTGTTTCTGGATGGCGGTAGCATCCAGCACACTGATCTCACCGTCGTTATCCGCGTCGCCGATAAGATAGGTCTCGGGAGCTTCAGTCTCAGGCGCTTCTGTCTCGGGAGCGTCGGTCTGAGGCTCTGTCTCAGGCGCGCTTGTTACGGGAGCAGCGGTAGGAGCCTCGGTAGGCGCTTCGGTGATATCGCCTTTTCTGGAAAGATAAAAATACGGAGAGGTCCAGTCGGAATTACCGTTGCCGTTGGGACGGAAATAGACGTTATAGGTACCGTCCTGACTCACAACAAAATTGTTTCCGGTGCCGGAAGGATACCAAGTACTGCCTTTCTTTGCTTTGAATTCATCATTCTTATGCAGCGTTACTCCCAGCAGTTTATACTCGTTGGTGGAAGAGTCTTTGAGAGTAAACTCATAAGCGGATGACTCGGTCCAGCTGTTGAAAGATCCGACAAGGAAGTATCCGGATCCGGGAGCAGAGGTTTCGGGAGTCTCTGTATCGGGAGCGGAAGTCACTACCTGAGTCGCGGGAGTCTCTGTGTCGGGAGCTTCGGTAGACGCCGAGGTCGGCTCTACATAATCGGCATAGGACAGCGACAGCGTCCCGTTTGTATTCTCTTTCAGGGTGAAGGTTACCTTCTTGTTGGCGGGAACCTTCATCTTTTCCGACGCTCCGGTACCGGTATTATACAGCGTAGACTCTGTTCCGGAAGAAACGTAATTCTGGAACATATACCAGTTAGCGTTGTTCTCCTGCTTTACCGCAACATAAGAATCAGCGGTAAAGGTGGCGGTGAGAGTACCGTCGGAGCCAGCCGCGAACTTGTAGGATCCCATATTCGTATAATCATCCTCACAGGCATAATTGGCGCCGTTGATATATCCGAATAAATAGTAGGTTCTGGAGAGAGAACCGTCCGCAGTAGTGGCGATCGTCTCTGTAGATGATCCGGAGGGATTATAGACAACCGCTACGCCGGTGGAGCCTACGGTACCGCTGATGGTGCCGTTTGATACGGTAAAGGTGTTGCCGGTGATCTGATCCTTGTAGGTGCCGGACGCGATGGTATGAGCCGTCAGGCTGACGGAGCCGGAACCGTCGAGCTTAGAGATCACCACGCCGCCTGTGCCGCGCTCGTTATAGGCGACCTTGCCGGAGGTCGCAAGATACTCACTCTTGCCGCGGAAATAGTTTTTGAACTTATTGACTTCACTGACCGCAGTGGATTTCCAAGTCGTGTCATTCGTCGCGTTTGTCACATACTCGGAACCGGGACGCGCGAAATACAGCGCTGTCGCATCCGCTCTGGACGCGATGATCGCCCAAGCGCGGACAACGCTGGTGTTACCGACCGAGCTGGTCTGGGTGCCGCCGTAACCGGTACCGCTGTAATAGGAATCGTGCGACTCGACCCAAAGGACGTTTTTGCTCGCTGATCTGTTGTTCTTATAATTGACAGCTGCTACTCTGGACGCGTCCTGACCCTGAACGCCGCCTAAGGCTTCCATACCGATGTTCGGCTCTGTTACATGACCGATGTACCAGATATAGTCATCCAGAACGTTATCTCCGCCCCATGCGTCATAGTATACTTCGCCGTAGCTGAACAGCGTCTTGCCTTTGCTGCTCGCATAAGTATTTGCTTCACCGATGGTGTTCGCCCAGAACATAGACTTGTAAGCATCGTTATCTCTCGGTGTTTCGATATTCTGCGCCGCGTCAAAGCGGAAGCCGTCTACACCGCAGTCGATCGCTTCCTTGAGCATACCCAGTACCATAGACTGAACCTTGGAATTGCTTGTGTTCAGGTCGGGCAGATTGGAGTTATCGTGCATAACCATATCATAACGGTCGGAACCGCTCAAAGCAGTGCCGGTGTTATGCCAGCAGGATTCATCTTTCAGCAAAGTTTCGTTGATCTCTCCGGATCTGCCGTTATAGCTGCCGTGAGAGCCGGGATTAGCCATATGGTTCGCTACGACGTCCGCGATGATCTTGATGCCCTTTTCATGGGCGGTTTCGCACAGAGACGTCAGCTCCGCCTTGGTGCCGAGCCAGTTGTTGCCGTCGGCGACACAAAAATCAACAGGCTGATAAAAATGCCACCAGACGTTGCCTTTTGTAGAATCATAAACATTATAATCCTTCGGCGGCTGGATACACGATGTCTGTACCGCTGTATAACCCGCGGCTTTGATGTCGTCCAGGTTCGCCTTGATGGTATTATAGGACCAGCACATACAGTGGAGCATATTGCCGCCCTCGACCGGCGTCGAAGTCTGCGCGTACTGAGACGCCGCCGCAGAATGAATGGTGCCCACCGCGAACAGCGAAACCATCAATGCTGCCGCGAGAATCACTGCTAAAAATCGTTTCTTCATCATAATCCTCTTTTCTTGATTTTGCGAAAGATTACAAAAGTATTACATACAGTTATATAATAGTCTTTTTCGTACTTTTTCACAAGTCTTTTCGGTGTAAAAATTCAAAGACGTTTTTTGTATATTTTGATTAGTTGTCGAGATACTCCATACTTTATCCGTAAAAAACCGGGAGGACGTCTGCCCTCCCGGAATCTGTTATATTGTTATGAATAAGATTCGACAGCCCCGATGGTTTTTGTGTTGCTGACTTGAATATTTGCCAGATACTTCTGGATCACCGTCGCGTCGGTAACATTCAAGGGATCGTCTTCAATGATTACCTTACCGCGTATCTCGATTTTATCGTAAGTCATCAGGCTCGCGAGATGCTTCTGGATCGCGGTCGCGTCCAGCACCGAAATATCTCCGTCGCCGTCCGCGTCGCCGACGAGATAGGTACCGACAGCTATCGTCTCAGGCTGAGTCTCGGGAGCTTCGGTAGGCGGATCGGTCGGCTCAACAACTTCCGCATATGACAAAGTCAGAGAACCGTCGGCATTTTCTTTCAAGGTAAAGGTCACCTCTTTATTGCCCGGGACCGGCAGTTTATTGGGTGATGTGAGAATGCCGGTGCTGTAAAGGTTTGCCGAGACAGCGTTATCACCCGGATAGTCATCTGTCATAAACCAATCGGCGTTATCCTCCAGCTTTACGGCAACATACGATTTTTGATCAAAAGTAGTGGTAAGAGTGCCGTCGGAGCCCGCCGCGAACACATAATCGCCCATATTGGTGTAGTCATCCTCGCAGGCGTAATTCGCTCCGTTGATCCAGCCGAAGAGGTAGTAGGTCTTGGAGAGGGTACCTTCGGGATACTGGGTCTGAGGCGCCTCGGTGCCGGGGGCGGTCGTTTCATCGGATCCGGTCACGTTATAAACCACCGCTACGCCGGTGGAACCTACGGTACCGGTGATCTTGCCGCCGGATACGGTGAAGGTATTGCCGGTGATCTGATCCTCATAGGTACCCGCCGCCATACGCTTGGCGGTAAGACTGACATCTCCCGCGCCGTCGAGCTTAGAAATCACAACGCCCGAGGTGCCGCGTTCGTTATAAGCGACATTCCCCGAAGAGGAGAGAGATTCGGACTGACCGTTGAAATAGTTCTTGAACTTGTTGATTTCGGCAACCGCTGTCGACTTCCAAGTCGTATCGGCAGAAGCGGTTCCCATCGTAGAGGCGGGACGCGCCAAAAACAGAGAAGTGGATTCGCTTCTGGAGCCGACGATCGCCCATGTTTTTATGATCACCTCATCGGATACATTCTTGGTAGAAGCAAGTCCGCCGGTGCCGGATTCTCCGAGATAAGTATCGTGCGATTCCGCCCAAAGCACGTTATACTTAGCGGCGGAGTTGTTATTGTACGATGCGCTCGCCAGCTTGGAAGCATTGCCGTTATAAGCGTAATAGATCGCCTTGTCGCCGGTGGTGGGATCGGTCGTATGGATATACTTGTGATAGGCGGCAGCCGTACCCCAAGGATCGCCGAACACCTCGCCGTAGGCAAAGATATTCTCGCCGTATTCCTTGGCTCCGCCGACGACTGTACTCCAGAAGGATGAGGAGAAATCCGTTCCGTTATAAGAGCTCTCCGCATCGGTCTCGATATGCATCGCCGCGTCAAAGCGGAAGCCGTCTACGCCCAAGTCAATACATTCCTTCAGCAGATCCAGATAGCGCTGCTGAACATAAGCGCTGCCGGTATTCAGATCGGGCATATGCAGCAGATATCCCTGCGTCTGATAATAGCGGTTGTTGGAATTTTGATCGAAACCGCCCTGATGCCAATAGTCCGCATTATTCTTCAGTTCGGATTCAACGGAACCATGGATCCTGTCAGAGAGAGAGCCGGTGTCCTGCTTACACGCCATATGGTTCGCGACGATATCTACGATCACCTTGATGCCGTACTTTTCCGCCTCGGTACAAAGCGACTGCAGCTGCGCCTTGGTACCGAGCCAGGATCTTCCGTTCGCTATGGAAATACCGATCGGCTGGTACAGCTTCCACCACTGTCCCGATGTGTCGGTCCACGAAGCGTTGTAGTCCTTGGGAGGCTGAACCGGAGAGGTCTGTACCGCGGTATATCCCGCGTCACGGATGTCTTTCAGATTCGCCTTGATGTTGTTGTATGACCAGTCAAAACAGTGGAGAATCGCGCCGCCCTCCACCGTCGTCTGGGCGTACTGCGAAGAAGCCGCAGAGGAGCTGAATGTTCCTGCCGCAAAGAGCGCTGTCAGGATTGCCGCCGTAAGAATCACGGCAAGTATTCTTTTTTTCATATTAATCCTCTTTTCATATGTTATTGGGAGTAATAAAGGGATTGTGCGCAATTATATGATACCTGTTTTTCAGAGTTATCACAAGCCTTTTGTATGTAAAAAATCAAAGCTTGTTTTTGTATAATCTGATAGATAATTTCTTTAAAAGAATTGAGAAGAAAATTGAGAAGAAAATAATGGTTGCGAAACACGACGGAATATGCTATATTTTAAGGTGAAAAATCCGAAATCCGGAGATGAAAGCTATGACCAAACAGGAAATCACAATGGTGATCAACGCGAAAAAAGGAAAGAAAAACGCTTTTGAAAAACTCTGTGAGACCTACCGCTGCGGACTGAGCAATCTGATCGTAAACGCGACCGGCGACAAGTCCCGCTGTGACGAGATCCTCAGCGCCGTCTTCCAACAGGCAAAGGAGAATCTTCCCGGGCTCTCCAATCCCGCGGACTTTGAACCGATGGTCGTCAATCTCGTGCTGGCACAGTGCGGTCACGACTACACGCAGAGCGTTCCTACCACCATCCAGTCGGACGCTTCGTTCAGCGCATCTCACCCGCAGGAGGAATTCGATCCCGATAAAGCCACTTATGACTACCGTTCATCCGTATATGCGCCCGAGTTCTCTTCTATCGAGCCCGACGCGGAGTTCGACGGATTTATGACGTTCTTTGAAACCGGCAGGCTGATCCCGCCGACAGCCGAAGAAACAGCGGCGATCCCGGAGGAAAGCATCGTCAGAACACAGGTGTTCGCAACGGATGAAGAAACTGCTCCCAAAACGCTTCTCATAGATGGATCCCACGCAGAAGAAGAAGAAGAAGAAGATATTCTTCCCGAGTTCAAAAAGCCGACTTGTGAAACGCTGGAGATGATCAAATCCCGCAGAAGCGTCAAAAGCTTTTCCGACAAGCCCGTTCCGAAGAAGATCATCGACGCGGTGATCGAAGCGGGACTCTACGCCCCCAGCGGAATGGGAAAGCAGTCCCCTATCATCGTAGCCGTGACAGAACAAAAGACGCGCGATCGTCTCTCTCAGCTCAACAGCCGCTATATCGGCGCGGATATCGATCCCTTCTACGGCGCGCCCGCGGTGCTGGTGGTGCTGGCGGACAGGAATGTTCCCACCTACCTTTACGACGGCAGCCTTACCATGGGCAATATGCTCCTTGCCGCTCATGCGCTGGGAATCGGCGGATGCTGGATTCACAGGGCGAAGCAGGTATTTGACTCTCCCGAGGGAAAAGAGATCCTCAAAAGCCTCGGTATTGAGGGCGACTATGAGGGCATCGGCGACTGTGTTCTCGGCTATCCCGCGGACGATCCCAAGCCCGCGGCAGAAAGAAAGCCGAACAGAGTGTATTATATTTGATTTGGAAAAATTTCAACAGCAAAGCCTTCCCCTTGTGAGGGAAGGCTTTGCTGCTTCTATATACAGCACTGTCGGCTCAGAAAGCCCAAGTGCCTCTGCGAAAAATGGGGATAGTCCTGCCGTCACGGGTGATCGCGTCGATGTCCAGTCCTTCATAGCCGATCATAAAATCCTGATGAATCATGGAGTCGTTGACGCCGAGCTCACGGCATTCGTCGAGCGTCTTGTTTTCGAAATCTTTGATGGTATCAGCGAAGCCCATGCCCAGCGCCAGATGACAGGCAGCGTTCTCATCGAACAGAGTGTTGTAGAACAGCAAGCCGGATTCACTGATCGGGGAGTTCACGGGAACGAGCGCACATTCGCCCAAATAGGCGGCGCCTTCATCCATCGCGATCATCTGCTCCAGCAGCGCCTGATTCTTCTCGGCTTTCACCTCGACTGCCTTGCCGTTCTCGAAACGGACCGAAAAATTCTCGATCAGCTCGCCCTGATAGGAGAGCGGCTTGGTGGCGTAGACGACGCCCTCTGCCTTGCCGCGCATCGGAGAGATAAAGCATTCCTCAGTCGGAATGTTGGGATTAAAGTACACGCCCTGCAGACTGGTGTCGCCGCCTCCCTTGAATTCGGCTTCGGGAATCATTCCCACGGTGAGGTCGGTTCCGTTGTCGCCCTTGTAGTGCAGCTCGGCGACGCCCAGAGCATTCAGATAGGCACAGCGATCATGCAAGTCGCGGTTGTGCGCCGACCACTCAGCCTCGGGATCGTCAGCGACACGGGAGGTGAAGAGGATCGCCTCCCACAGCTTCTCGACGGCTCTGCCCTTGGACAGCCCGGGAAAGAGCTTCTTCGCCCATGCGGCGCCGGGTACCGCCGCGATGCACCACTGGTATTTGTTCTCCATCCGGTCGCGGTAGGGCTTGATGATCGGATAGCTCTTCTGATTGGCCTTGGCAATCTTGTTCTGATTGATGCCCTTGAGTCCGTCGGGATCCTCCGACATCAGATAGATGCGGCACGGCAGGGTGTCCACATAGTGCTGAAGGCGCGCCTTCTCCCACTCGGTGATCTCGGCCATCGTCGTGACGCTTTGGTGACGGACGTGCAGCTTCTTCAGCGGCTGATAGTCGAACTCGACGCGAACTTTTTTGGCGCCCGCCTTGTAGCACTCGTCCACCAGCAGCTCTACGAACTTTGGCTGATCCAAATCACAGTTGAGAATGACCTCCTGACCCTTCTGAATGTTGATGCCGGTGCGTGCGATCAGGCGGGCATACTTGCGTAAAACGGTTTGCTTCATGTCAGTTTCTCCTTGTATCTCAGTATCAGTCTGCAACAGCGCCGATCAAAAAAAGCGGATCAGCGACATAGTATTGCTTCTCGGTATTATTCCAACAAAAACGCGTCGATCTGATACGGATTACCGAGAGCCGCGAGGTACTTCTGGATACACGTCGCGTCCAGCACGGTGATTACCCTGTCGTCGTCAACGTCCGAAACGGTCTCTCTGCTCTCGCCGATCGTATACAGCTTGGCAAGAGATTTTTGAATCGCGGTAGCGTCCAGCACGGTAACCGATCCGTCGCCGTCGCTGTCGCCGATCCTCTGCAGTTCCTCGGTATAATAGGAATCCGCCGCTTTCAGCTGATCAAACACGGAAAAATAGATATGATAAGGGATGAGCGTTTCGAGATTCCCGAGAATGGTCATCAAATGATACAGCGTCACTTTTGTTGATACGCCTTGTGCGTCGGTGATTTTTGTCGCCGCGTCCGCCTTGATCATAGGCTTCAAAGCGAATACGATGGATTGGATCGCCGCCTTCAGCTCTTCAAACTGTTCATCGCTCATGGGATTTTCCGTTTCGTCAACGGTCTTGTCCAGATTATATATGATCAAATCCACAAACGCTTGGAACTCTTTATCGCCCGCGCGGCTTGCCAGCATATTGAGAAGCACCGTAGCGATATTTTCGTCGTTCTTGAAATTCTCCAGAAATTGGTTCAAAAACGTCATCAGCGCTTCCTTCTGCCGATCACTGAAGCCGAAATACATATCACTGAGTAAAACAAGGTGTTCTTCCACCTGAGATGCATACGTCTCGCGGCTGACATACTGTGACATCAAATCCGCCGTTTCAGACAGAAAATCTCTGAGGTTTACTTCCTGATAGTCCTTCATCAGATTCTCTGAGAGCAGGACAAATTTTTTGCTCATGATCATCTCATCCGCGTCGCCGATCGGCTCCGTCACACCGCAGCGGGAAAGTCCCCATCCGGCGGGATATAGATAAGTCACGATATCGCGGCAGTCAATGATGTTGTGAATATTCTCATACGCAATATCATCCGCGGAGAAGTTGGGCGGTTCAAAGGCGTACACATAGATATCATCCGAAGCGGTCGCGTAAGTCTGCGGGTTCTCGTTGAGCGCTTTGCCGACAAAATTTGCCACAGCGGCGGAACGGCTGTACCCGGTGATCCAGATTTTGGCGGATCGGATCTGTCTTTCGTTTAGATACGAAAGCAGTCGCTCCTCCGCCTTTTTGGCAGAATCTGCAAACCCGACGGAGTCTCCCGCATCCGAGCAGGTGAAGTTGGACGCCCACTCGCCGCCGTAATTATATCCGCGCAGCATCAGCGCTATTACATCGGTGTCGCCGATCCGCTTCTTCGCGATCACCGTACCGATCGAATCGGAGGTCGCGCCGTTCATATCCTCCATCACAAAATCGGAAAAACCGATTCTGCGCAGGATGCTGCTGTTGATGCCGTTTTCCTGCACCGTCTGACAGAGAGAAACGCTCACAGCCGCCGATAAGGTCCTCAAATGGGCATTTTGCTCCTTGCCCGACCGATCAAAATAAGAATCGCTGTAAAAATACTCATCCTGTATCGCCTCGCCCTTCAGCGACCACATAATAAATGTTCCGTTTAGCAATACCTTTCGTGATGACGTCTCCTGCGCGGATACGCCGGTCAGCGCGGCGCAAGAAGCGATCAGAAGCGCAAGCGCCAGACACAGCACGCGCCTGCTTCTTTTCCCTATCATTTCTTCATTCACCTCTCATGAGAAAAATCAAATATAAATGATTGATAAGTTCTTGTTCAAATACTAAGGCTTGATCAGGCACTCCAACGTTTCGAACAGATTATCCGGTTCGACAGGCTTGGACAGATGGGCGTTGAGACCCGCCTGCAAGCTGCGCTGTACATCCTCGTCAAAGGCGTTGGCGGTAAGCGCGATGATCGGGATCATCTTTGCGTCGATCCTGTCAAGCGCACGGATCGCTCTTGTCGCCTCCAGTCCGTCCATCACCGGCATTCTCATATCCATCAAAACAGCATCATAATAGCCGTCGGGATGAGAGGAGAACAGCTCCAGCGCCGCCTTTCCGTTCTCGGCGCGGTCGACCTCCATCTCACGCATCTGCAGCAGCATACTCATAATCTCAGCGTTGACATCCACATCTTCCGCCAGCAGGATGCGGCGGCCGTTCAGCGTCGCCTTCACTTTCGCGGTTTTTGCCTTGATGGCGAACGCCTGCTTAAACTGCTGGAAAACCGTAGTAGATTGCAGCGGCTTGGAGACAAAACAATCGACCCCCGCCTGACGCGCTTCTTCCATCACATCATCCCAGTGATAAGAAGTCAACAGAACGATCACAGACTCGTTTCCGACAATTTCACGGATTTTGCGGGTCGTTTCCAGACCGTTTGAATCCGGGAATTTCCAGTCCATCAGGATCAGATGATACAGATCACGTCTGGCGTTTCTGAGGGTAACCATCTCGATCGCTTCTTCTCCGGAGTGCGCGACGTCGGCGTTAATACCGGCTTTTTCCAGTTCCATAACGGCATATTCACAGTCGACGAGATCATCGTCGACAATCAGAACGTTCGTTTCTCCGGGAAGGATCTCTCCCCCGTCGTCGATCTTTTGGTTAGAATCCGAGAACGTGATCGTCACGGTAAAGACGGTGCCGACGTTCTTCTCGCTTTCCACACTGATCTCGCCGTTCATCAGCTCAACAATATTCTTGGTGATAGACATCCCAAGCCCCGTGCTGCCGTATTTGCTTTTTGTTGAAATATCCTCCTGGCTGAAGGGATCAAAAAGCTTCGGCAGGAACTCAGGGCTCATACCGATGCCGGTATCCTTTATCACAAACCGCAGAACCGACTTGTCGTCAAAGCGGGTAATGCGCTTCACCGTAAAGGTAACGCTGCCGCCCGGTTCGGTAAACTTGACCGAGTTGCCGAGGATATTGATCAGCACCTGCTTGAGCTTCATATCGTCGCCGATATAATAGTCGTCAACCTCTCCCATGATCTCCGGATGCCACTCGATATTCTTCTCACTGCACTGGCCGCCGATGATCACATCGATCTGCTCCAATATTGCGTTAAGAGAGAACACTTCACTGCGGATCGCCATTCTGCCCGCTTCGATACGGGACATATCCAGAATATCGTTGATGATCTTCAACAGATGATCCGCGGAGGCGCCGATCTTTTCCAGATATTCGCGTGTGTTGTCGGAGATTCCGGAATCACTCAGCGCGATCTTGTCCAGACCGATGATCGCATTCATCGGGGTTCGGATCTCGTGGCTCATATTGGACAGAAATACCGTCTTGGCTTTGTTCGCCACTTCAGCGGCGGCGAGCGCGTCGCTGAGCGCCTGACGCTGTGTCAGCGTTCTGCGCGTCTGGGCGTCAACATCGGTAAAGCCGAGGCTGATCGCGTGAACACAGCGATCCTCCGGATCCTCCTGTGAACGCACCACCGCAATACGCACCATCTCATAGGATTCCTGACCGTCGTAGAGAACGGTATAGCGGAACGCGTTGTTGGTTTCGTTTTCCATTTCTTTACGGATAATATCAGGATCCAAAAAGCGGAGGAATCCCTCACGGTAATTCTCGGTAACATAACGCTCTGCATAGCCGCTGATGATCTCGGTAAAGCAAAACTTCTCGCCCTGAGAAACGCCGTTTCCCACACGGAAATGCGGCTGGTAGCATACGCCCTCATTTCTGTCAAGATCGATATAGTATACGCCTCTGTAGCTGGTAGAAAGCGCGGAAATCATACTGTTCGCCTGAGAATGCAGGTTCATCGAATATATTCTCAGTCCCTCTTTAGCCTGCCGAATACTTCGGCTAATGCCCCGTATATCTTCGGCGGACTGAATTCGGGTCGTATCCGCAGCGTCGGGGTTGATCTCTCGGTTGAGTTCGTCAATTTCCTTAGCGACGTCCGCCATATCATTGTTGATAGTCCGAAGCTCTCTGCGCATACCGGCGGTAGAAACAAAGACCAGAATGATTCCGACCAGAACAGCCGCGATACTGCTGAAAATGATCACGCGGGACTGCTTAGCAATCTGGGCATCATACCAATCGGCGGAAAAGTCCACCGCAACAATGCCGGCGATACCGCCCTCTGAATCAAAAACGGGACTGTAGGCGCTGTAGAAGCGTCCCCACTTATCCGTATACGGCTCGTCATCCACCGCAGGCTCACCGAGACTCGCGGCATAAAGCGCGTCGGTATACACAATAGGCTCTCCGAATTCTCCGGGATCTTCCACCGTAGGGTCAACGGTAAAAACAAATTGTTTGTTGCCGAGGTCGCGGATACAGTAGATATATCTCAGGTCGATGTTCTCCTGAAACACCGCTAAGGTGTCGTTGATTTTTTGGTATTCAGGAGTACCGATGTCTTCCTTCTCGAGCTTTTCAAGCACATCGCCGTCGATCATATCCGCCGCAGAGTTCGCAATATCCAGCATACGGTTATCGATCAGCGTTTTGAGCGCTTGTCTGGAATTATTGAGCAAAACGGCGCCGATGACTGTAATAACGATCAGCAGCAGCGCGGAAAGTATCACAATCATTCTTAAGGTCATTCCGTTTTTTCTCTTCTGTTTCATTTTGACACCCCGTTCCGCTGATAATACGGATTTTACTCATACTTCTCTATTCTGCATTATACAACGAAAGGAATCAAACGTCAATAACAGCAAATAGCGTATGATGATTTTTCATCGGATATTTTTTATATCAATCGACGGCGGCAGCAAAACATCCCTTGCAAATGCGCAGCGAGTATGATACGATAGAGGCGTAAGCTGTATCAATGCTTTTTAGGAAAGGTCAGGGCTGGTTATGAAAATACTGGATAGAATTCTCTCTTTGATTTCCGTTGTCCTGTTTGTCGCCGCGGTTATTTCCGGTTTGATCCTGTTATTATATACTGCGACGCTGCATCGCGTTCAGGACTTATCCGGCGAAGGAGCCTTCGCCGTCGGAAAAGTCCAAAGCGTTGAAGACGCATTCTTTATTTTTGACGCTAAAAAACTGAATGTCTCCTTTGAGGCTGACGGGTATTATAACGATACAACTGTAAAACTGATGACCAAGGATAAGACAATCCAACCGGGCGACGAGGTCGAGCTGTATTATAATACAAGGGTACCCGAATCCGCTATGAATGAAGAGACCTTAGCCATCTATCACAGCTCATTACTGACGATCGTATATATCACGGGCGGCGCGCTTGTTCTGATGATCCTCATCAAATGTCTGATATGGCTGATCCGAAACGGTAAAAGCCGCTCTCATAAAAGGACGCGTCAAAAAGAGGCCTCTCAAAGAAAATACAATCGCTATATGAAAAAAGATCCGGAATTCTGGATGGAACAATATAATGCGATGAAGGACAGAAGCGAAGCATATTTAGTGACCTCTTTGAAAAGAAGAAAGCGTCTGGTTTCTCTCGCGGGAGACAAGCGTCACCTGTACTGCGCGGCTTACTACGACCTGATGATCCTGTACTTCGGCTCCTGCTGTGACGGCGTCAACGCCTGCGAATGCGGAAGAGAAAGTCTGAAGTATCCGAAAGAGTTCAAAAAACTCTCGGATGATCTTGAAGCGGGACTGGGCTACAATATGTACTATAAGTCGATGGTAGTCACCGCCACGCTCACCGATAACCGCGAGGAAGCGAAAGAGCTGTGCAATGAAGTCATCAAGAACAGTAAGGACAAAGAGCAGATCAAGGTCGCAAAGGATCTTCTCTCCTTGATGGAGAAGTTCCCGCGGTGGTCGGAATTTCAGAGGAACAACGCGCTCAATTACTATTCCAGAACCAACCCGGAGCTTGACAAAGGCGCATATTCCGAAGGCTGCGCGATCCTGATGACAATTCTCTCCCGTGAGGGACAGCCCGGCTATGATCTGAGTGAAGAAGAGTATGTCAGCATTCTCGACGACTGGCTGATGCTGGGGCTCAAGCAGTTCGCAACGATGAGAACCACCGGCTACAATTCTTTTCTCAATCGTCGTTACATACCGAACGAACAGCTGATCTTTCTGGTAAAAAAGCCGCTCGAGGTGCTGCTGGAATTTTTGCCCGACTGTCAGGAGAAACGCTTCAGAGAAGTATTCAAAAGCGATCTCAAAGAATATGAAATGCTCGCAGATGTTTTTAAAGGCTGTCTGCCCGAATACGAAAAAGCGCGCAAGGAACTCGGTATGTAATACATCATCAATCATCACTGTCAGAACCGCCCGTTATGAGCGGTTCTGCTTTTATTTGCGTCTCTTATTGTTTGGCATACCGTTGTTTTTCGGCAAAAGAAGTGATCCGAGTGAGAAAAGATGAAAAAGTTTTGATAATTATGAAAAAAAGTGTTGTCAACCACACGCTCAACAGATATAATTGTGATGTATATTGATACAGCTTACTATATCCTTCAGGAGGCATACTATGAAACTGAACACAACATTTGATGAGAAACAATGCATCATCGCGATCGAAGGCAGTATTGACGCGCTCACCGCGGGAGAACTGGAAAAAGCGGTAACAGACGCCGCGCCGCAGTGTGAGAAAATGATCCTCGATATGTCGGGAGTAGACTATATCTCTTCCGGCGGTCTGAGAGTCGTTGTCGGCGCGAACCATACCGTCGGCAAAGGAAACCTGACCCTGCGCGGACTTTCTCCGAACGTTCTCGAGATTTTCCGTCTGACCGGCTTCACCAAAGTACTGAACATTGAGTAATTCCCTTGTTTGAATAGTCTGCCGTTCTCAGCGGCGGCGTTCGCAGAATCTGTCCATAACGATCCTGATGGTTACTCATCAAGGTGAATAAATCCATAGATATGAAAAAAACAAAACCTATTTTTATCAAGCTTCTGCTTATCATTCTGCCGCTGACGCTGGCTGCGGAAATCATCGCGCTGCTTGTCATATACGCGCTGACCTACGAATCTACCATTGACCAATACAAAAAAAAAGTCCAGCTGGTCTCCACGGAAATCGCATCGGTTTTTGAGGGCTGTGATCCTTCCAACCCGGAAGACTATTCATCCTTTAACTGGTATTTGAACTCCGTGTGCTCAATGACGGATATGGCATATATCTACTGCATTGTACCGAACAAAGAGGATAACAGCATCAAATACATGAGTATCGGATTCGGAGAAGACGCGACCACAGAAGCGCGCGTCACCCACTACCCGGGCTTAGTCATCAAAAACGCTGCGCATCCGGAGGAGTTTGACGCGATAAACGGTAAGTTGACCGACAATATCCGCGAAGAACACAACAAATACGGTGATACGCTGATCTCTTATTCACCGGTCACACAACACTATGACGCCGCGACAGACAGCATTGTAAAAGGCGACATCACCATGGTGGTCGGCGCTGAGATGTCTATTACGGAAATCGTCCGGACGTTTCGAAGAACGTTTATTATGATCATGGTATATCTGTCTCTGGTATCGACTCTCATCGTGTTGGGCATTCTTGCGGTCGTTTACAAAAAGGTCAGTCTGCCCGCGCGGGAAATCAGCCGGCGAATGAGCGGATATGTCACCAACCGTGAAACAGAAAAGCGTGAAGAAAAGCTGAGTGTCAAAGGCAACGATGAATTCGCGCTGATGGCGGTCTCCTTCAACACCATGACAGAAGAGATCGATCGGTATATCGATCATATCGACACGCTCACCCGTGACAAGCACACGCAGGAGGCGGAGCTGAATATCGCGCGCCGTATCCAGATGGGTCTGCTCCAGCCCGAACGCAAAAGCGATGCACGGCTTGATCTTCACGCGTATATCCTTCCCGCCAAAGACGTCGGCGGCGATCTGTATGACTATCAGATTCTGGAAGACGGCAGAGTATTTCTCGCAATCGCCGATGTATCGGGCAAGGGGATCTCAGCGGCGCTGTTTATGTCGCGCGCGGTCACGCTCCTGCACCAGTTTATGCTGACAGAAACTTCTCCGGCAAAGATCCTCGCGGAATATAACGATACGCTCGCTTCACAGAATCCCTCCGGCTTGTTCATCACCACCTTCCTCGCGGTATGGGATCCTGTGACAGAAAAACTGACCTACTCCAACGCCGGTCACAACTTCCCCTATATCCTCTCGGACTCACTGATCCGGCTTCAAGGCGCTCACGGCGTCGCGGCAGGGTTGTTTGAAGGTGAAGAATACGAGAACGAAACCGTTAGGCTCAAAGCCGGCGATACGTTCTTCCTCTATACCGACGGCGTTAATGAAGCGAAGAATACCGAAGGAAAATTCTATTCGACCGAGCGTCTGGAAGAAAAGCTTGCCGCATGCTCAAAGAATGCTAAAGCAGACGCCCTGCAAATCATTCTGGATGATCTGAACAGCTTTACACAAGGCGCGGATCAGAACGACGATATCACGATGCTTTCTCTTAATATCCTGCCAAAAAGCGACAGAATCACCCTGAGTCTCAGATCCGAGCTCTCAGAGCTGACAAAGATCAAAGAGGCGATCCTCGGACTGGCTATCGGCGGCGATATGAAGAAAACGCTGTATCTGGCAGCGGAAGAAATCTTCGTCAACATCTGCTCCTACGCATATGATACGCCCGACGAGGTCGAGGTAGGAATCGATCTGACAGATCGGGTCGAGCTTTGCTTTATCGACGGCGGAAAACCCTTTGACCCCACTGCCGACGTTCTCAATATCGATGAGTATGATCACGATCACCGTATCGGCGGTCTGGGAAGGTTCCTTGTTTTTTCGGTGGCGGACGAATACAGCTATGAGTACACAGATCACAAAAATATTTTGCGTCTGTATTTTCAACAAGAGGAAAACTGAAATGACTGTTACCAAAACACTTAAAAACGATACCCTGACCGTTGCCGTAGAGGGCTGGATCGACACGCTGACCGCGCAGCAATATCATGAGGCGCTGCAGGATCTCGAAGGAGCGAAAAATGTTGTTCTCGACTTTAGCGGCGTAGAATATGTCTCTTCCGCAGGACTCAGGGAGACGGTCGCGCTCTATCGCGCGGTTTGCGCAAACGGAGGAACTCTCTCCATCCGAAGAGTCAATCCCGATGTGCTCAAAGTATTTCAGCTGACAGGGTTTGATAAGAAGTTTGATATCCTGTCCGACTGAATTGATTCTGAATATTTTCAAAAAAGGGAGCCCTTTGACCGGACGAGGGCTCCCTTTTATCACATATTTAAACAGCGGGGCGATCTGCGTCATCCCCGCTGCTGTGTATCTGCGTATTCTTTGATTGTCATCTTTACACTCTGAAATTTGATGATGCTGTTTTCTTCCGTACAGAATCGTCTGCGCAACAGATCATTCTTCGATCTCAATGATTTGGACGCTTTTTTGTGTAATGCAGAAATCCGATCTTGAAGAAGCCACCTCTCTGCAATAGTCAAGTGTCTCTTGGATTTTATCCGCCAGTTTCCGGATCAGCTCGCGGTATTGTGGGGCTATCGGCTTTGTGTACAGCACGAGAGCATCCGGTTGAACTTCTACCCGACGAATAGACTCGTGCGTTCCGAACGCTTCGGTGCCGCTTTGTCCGCGCGCCTTTGAAGAATCAAACAGCAGCTCGGAGTTTCTGTCCGCGCCCACATCGATCTCATCCGCCAGACGGATGATCGCGGCAAGGAACGCGGTGCGGATAATGCCGTACGGCGTCATCACATCGTGATATTCCGATTCATCAAACAGATCGGTCTTTCTGTGTCCTCTGGATACCTGAACGATGGCGAACACCATCTCATCACAGGGAATGTCAAACAGCTCCGCGTATTTGCGGATGAACAAGCCGCTGTATTCATTATGAAACTCGCGGATGATGGTTTCTGTGTCTTCTCGGCTGTGCGTCTCGAAATAATCCCCGAAATCGATCTTTTGGGATAATTCTTCGTAATTCTTCTGATTGATGCCCATACCGATATCATGCAGATAGCATGACATAATCAGCACATAACACTCTGCCGCGCTGAGCCGCTTGATCTGTTTTTCTCCGAGCAGCATATTGCTGTATTCGAGAACATCCATACTGTGCAGAATGGTGTGATCCGTAAAATCGGGAAAGCGAGGCAGAAAGGACTCCAGCATTTTCTGCAGTACCACCGCGCTGTCTTTCGTTCTGCGATGGAGATCGCTGTTCTCCAATCTCAGCTTGTTTTCTAACAAATAATCACTCATACCGCTATTATCCCTCGTAACCCGCGGCTGCTTCCAAAGCGATGCGGATCATCTTGTGGAAAGAATTCTGACGGTCTGAAGCGCTCATTTTTTCCTCCGACACAAAAGAATCTGAAATCGTCAGCAGACATGCCGCTTCCTTTTTC
Source organism: Ruminococcus sp. (assembly GCA_017404145.1). Classification (GTDB taxonomy): domain Bacteria; phylum Bacillota; class Clostridia; order Oscillospirales; family Acutalibacteraceae; genus Ruminococcoides. The sequence goes on from JAFRCW010000020.1 coordinate 26,718, forward strand.
ATCGCGTCGGCGTTGTGGAACAAGCCAAAGCTCTCCATCTCTACGCAGGCGCAGCCGTGCTCCTCGTGTACCGCCTTAAAATAATCCGAAGGTCCGTCCTGATAAAAGACATCGGTCGAATGTACCGGCGCCGTTTCAAGACTCTCGCCGAGCTTCTCTGCCGCCGCTTGGATCGCCGTGTTCAGACGGCTGCTCGGATATTTTATCTGCTCGCTACTGCCGTTCTGGACCTTTCCGAAGGTGGATTCGCTCCACGCGTATTCGGTCAGTACGACGTCTCCCAAAGCCAGCTCGGGAACGTATGAGCCCGCCGAACCGATACGGATGATCGCTTTGACATCATATACGGTGAACAGCTCGTAGGAATAGATACCGATCGACGGCATTCCCATTCCGCTTGCCATCACCGAGACGCGTTTTCCTTGATAGGTACCGGTATAACCGAGAATCCCTCTCACCTGATTTACAAGTTTCAGATCCTCTAAATACGTCTCGGCAATCAGCTTTGCCCTCATCGGGTCTCCGGGCATCAATACGACGTCGGCAAAATCTCCTTTGTTTGCTTCATTGTGCGGTGTAGCCATTATCCTTTTCTCCCTTTTCTGTTTTTATTGTGTCTCCATACTTTCACAAAGCAATCTTTTTCGTAATTCCGACTTGACAGATTCAGAGGTGAAAGCAGCTTCGACGGCGTTTTTCAGCAAAAGCTTTTTCTGTTCCCGTGTCAAGCCGAATGTCTCTTCCATATAGCGAAACTCTTCCGAAAGGGTAGTTCCCTCGATCGCAGGGTCGTCGGTGTTCAGCGTGACTTTGATCCCCTTTTCGAGATAATCTATCAGAGGATAATCATCCATATTTTCTACCGCATGGGTTTGGCGGTTGCTGGTCGGACACATTTCAAGCGGGACGCCCCTCTCTATCACCAGCTGCATCAGCGCGGCGTCCTCATAACTGCGCACCCCGTGACCGATTCTGCTCGCGCCGAACCCGAGCGCCGCGCGTATACTGTCGGCGCCGTCCGCTTCTCCCGCGTGAATCGTGAAAGGAACGCCGTATTCTCTTGCTCTTATAAACAAGTCCCTGTAATCCTTTGTCGGAAACAGCGCCTCGGCTCCGGCGAGATCGATCGCCACCACGCCGCCGTCCTCCACAAGATACTTCTTCGCAAGCTCCAGTGTTTCCAAGTTCGCGTCCATCGTATTCTCGCCGCGCATACAGCACAGGATCAGGTTGCCTTTCAATTTTGACTGTTTCAACCCGTCAAGCGCCGCCAAAACAGCTTGCTCCTGCGACATTCCCTTGTCTGTGTGCAGCTGCGGTGCAAAACGCACTTCAGCGTAGATAACCCCTTGAGATATAGCGTTATCCATCACAAGCCGCACCGCCTCACGCAGACCTTCTTCGGTCTGCATCAGCGAATCCGGAAGCGCAAAACAAGAGAGAAAATCGTTCAGACTGGTACAGTCCTTTGGAACAGACAGCAAAGTCTGAAGCTCATCATCATCCTCTGTAGGAAGTGTGATTTCTTGAAGTCGCGCCAATTCTTTTGCGATCTCCACGGTGATCGCGCCGTCCAGATGCAAGTGCAGGTCAATGTATTCCCTATTGTTGCTCATCAGATCGATACCGCTTATTCGATGGTCAGGATATCCGAAAAACCGGTGACTTCAAAGATTTCCATGATCGTATCGTTCGCATGGATCACCTTCATCTCACCTTGCTTCATCATCACCTTCTGCGCCGAAAGCAGTACCCTGAGACCGGCGGAAGAGATATAATCCAGCTTTTCAAAGTCAAAAATCAACTCCGTCACACCGTCCAAAGCGTCTTTCAGCTCCGCCTCCAGCTTCGGGGCGGTCGTGGTATCCAGACGTCCTTCTAAAGCGATGATCATCGTGGCTGCGTTCTGTGTTTTTTTGATATTCATTCTGACAACTCCATTTTATTATTTTGATTTTGAGTATTATAGCATTCGTATGGATTCTGTGTCAAGCAATCAGTCAAAACTTCCCGACGATTCCCTGTCAGACAGATGATACGAAATTGATACCGGTATTAAAAATTTTATGATTAACAGGAAAAACGTTATGATCAGGTTATGCTCTGAGCCGATCATGGTCCAGCTTGCCGAAGCTGTTGCCCAGCAGGACGATCTGGCTCTGGAGGCAGTAATTGTTGACGGCTACCGTAAGGAACTCAAAGATCGCGTTCACGGAAATGATCACGGCAAGCGCCTCCGCCTTGATGCCCAGCTGTGAAAACAGGATGGAAAAACAGACGGTCGTACCGCCGAGTACAGGCGGCGTCGCTACCGATAGGATGAATGACAGCAGAAAAGCCGCCAGCAGCCATGCCCAAGTCACCTCAACGCCGTACATATCCGCCGTAAACAGACTGCACGCCGTAAACACGATACAGTATCCGGGTCGAAACAGGATCGTGCCGAGGTTATATGACAGCGGCGCGAAGTCCGCGTCCACTCCGAGCGGACCGATCAGCGTGTCGATGGTGGTGACAAACGCCGCGCCGACATTGGCGCTGGACAGAGAGATCATAAACGGGGGCAGCAGCTTGTGCAGATAGGTACGCACGCTCACCTTCAGCCGGATACAGACAACCAGCGTATACACGATGAGGGTGAACAGTTCACCCGCCACGACGATCAAAAACAGCTTCCAGAAGCTCGCGATCACAGCTAACTGACCGGACATAATCAGTCCGCACACCATCAATCCGACATAGACGGATATAAAGTGATTGAGGGAAGAATTGGAAAGAATGGCAACGGTGTTGACCTCATCAAAGATCTCGGTCAGCGGATCCGCCTTCTTCCCCATTTTCAGCATCACAATACCGAACATCACACCGATGATAATGATATGTACGGAATTGAATTCCAGAATCGGTGAGAGAATGTTGTTCGGCACAAAATCGATCAGAATATCAAAAAAGTCGTAGAAGTCTATCGATATCTGCGACGACATACCGAAGGTCATACCCGGTACCATCCATGCCGTGTTGACTAAGGTGAGAATAAACGCCACCAGCAGGAAGCTGCGGATCATCCGTCTGCCGATATTGCTGAACGTGGAGATATCCCCGAGCCGCACGATACCGAGGACGATAGCGCCGAAGCACATGATCGTCGCCATCACACAGAGAAGTCCCGTAAAGGCGTTCGTGAGCGGTGTGATAATTCGCTCGGCGATCACGGGAGCCGTGTCGGGCAAAATCGCCGTGAGCAGTGTTCCGACAGCCGCGCCGATCACGATACCGAGGAGAATGGTAACAAGCTGGCTGACACGACGTTTTCTTGCCACTGTGAAGGTGACGAGATTCGCGTCGCCGCGGTAACGCCAAGCCTGATTCAGCGACTCGGAATTTGCCAGCAGAGAACCCATAACGGACGTTTCGGAGGAGTTCTCCTCACTGAAAGGATCAAAGCTCTCTCCTTTCACCCGAAGTGATATACGGAAAGTGCCGAAAAAGCGGGAAAAGCGCAGTGATGCCACCGCCTTCTCCGAGAGGGCGTCACGGTATTTGAGGATCGTCTCTTCCAGAAGCAGACGCAGACGCAGCGCGTCCTTTGAATCGATCTTTTCTTTATCCAAAAGGTCGCCTGTCTGCTCAACGTAACAGTCGATCTTCTCTGCGGTCAGTTCAAACTTGTCTTGTATGGTCTTTTCCATAATCAGAGGGTTCTTCCTTCCGTTTTTGATTCGCAGCGTGTTAAAGACCGTTTCATACGATCTCTTGTATGAGTTTTATTCCGTTTGTTCCTCTGTCTCGGTATTATCCTGAGGACCGTAGTATTTTAATCCGACCATCGTCAGATCGTCGAACTGCGGCGCCTCTTTGACAAAAGCGTCGACTGCGGCACGGACGCCCGCCAGCACTTCCTTCTGGGAAGCGCCCTTAGGGACAGCGTTGAGGGCGTCTACGGTGCGTTCTGTACCGAAAAGCTCATTGTTCGCGTCTGTCGCTTCGGCGACGCCGTCGGTATAGACAAAGATGCTGTCGCCCTTCTTGAGCTGTATCTCGGTGTTCTTATACTTGGCGAATTCCATCGCGCCGATCGCCAGACCGTGCTTGTCCTTCAGCATCTCATATTTACCGCTCGTGTTGATCATCGGATACTCATGACCGGCGCTCGCGGAGGTGAGCTTGCCGGTGCTGATCTCGAGGATACCCAGCCAAACCGTCACAAACATATGCGCCTTGTTGTTGGCGCAGACCAGCTTGTTGACTCTTGTGAGAATCTCCGCGGGAGAGCCGCCGATCGTAGCGTGGTCGTTGATATAGATTTTCGAGGACATCATAAACAGCGCCGCAGGAACGCCCTTGCCGGATACGTCCGCGATCACGATCGCAAGATGATCGTCGTCGATCGAAAAGAAATCATAAAAATCTCCGCCAACCTCCTTCGCCGGATCCATGGAAGCGTAGAGATCAAACTCCGGACGATCGGGAAAAACGGTGGGCAGGCTGCCGGTCTGGATCTCGGTAGCCATATTGAGCTCAGTCTCTGTTGCCGCTAACTTCCTGCTCTTGACATTGGATATCACACAGTACATAACGATCAGAGACATCAAAACGATACCGTACTGGCTGGCTTCTCCGAAGTTAGCGCCGAGCATAATATATTCGATGATCGGTAAGAAAATGAACATTAAAGCAGCCGCTTTCTGGTTGAAAGGGTTGTGAGACATAAATATCAATACGGTCGTCAGTACGGACGCTGCAACAAGGAAAACCTCCTCGATCAAGCTGATGGATGTATCATAATACATACCCGCAGCGTCGATATAGAAGGTGACCGGCGTGATGATATTGCCGAGCATCACAAGCGTTTGCACGATCAAAAGAATAGGGATCAATATATCCGTGAATTTCGCGAGCTTTCCTTCAAAGCCGAGCGTTACTCTGACATATAAATAGAACAGCATAATCATCGCGAGGTCGATCAGCTTGCTCAACAAGCAAAAGACAAAACAGAGCGTGCGCAGCTCGGGCACGAGCACCGTATAGCAGATCATTTCGTTGACGACAAAGCAGGAGCATACCAGAACGGTCAGGATCCTTAAGGTCCTGATACCGTCGCCTTCCTGACGCATACATCCGTAAAACAGCGCCGCACAGATCAGCGCTCCCATCGAATTGATGCCGGCTCCCCACTGATACGGCATCAGCCTTTCTTCGCTGAAAAAGGCAGTGCTGAATCCTATAACAAAAATGGCTGACGCTATGGTGAAAATCAATCCGTAGATCCTGATATCTTTTAATTTTTTTATCATAAGTTCTCTCCGTTATATCGATACCGCACCGTCATATCAGACAGGTATACGAACGCAGTGATCGGTTTTGTATTTCGTCTTTCTGCTTATTCGATGTTGAATAAATTGCTAAATCCGGTAAGATCAAAAACCTCTCGCACAGACTGGGTGAGATTGCGGATAACCATCTCACCTTTGTCTTCCATAGCCTGCAGAGCGCCGAGCAGAACACGAAGTCCCGCGCTGGAGATGAATTCCAGCTTCGCGAAATCCAGGATCAGCTTCTTTGCGTCGTCAATGACTTCGTTGATCTTAGCTTCGAGGTTGGGAGATGTGACAGTGTCCAATCTGCCTTCTAACAGAAATGTATATTCCGCACCGTCTTTTGAGGTCGAGATCTCCAGATAGCTGACGCCCGAACCGGATGCGATATTCTTGTTCATATTACTAAAAAGTCCCATATTATTATCCTCCTGTGTGAGAATTATTTCACGCGCCTGAGGATCAGACGCAGGAATTACCTATACCGATAAGAATCATTTCATTGATCCGTATCGTTTTTCTGCTTTTGAGTTCGTTCGGCTTTATTTGTTAAATTCAAAGAAATTCATTTTAGCAAAGCCTGTCGGCAGCGGTATCGTACACATATAAATAAAGCCTAATACCAGACACACAACGGCAATTATCAGGACCGCGATCCTGTTAGGCATATTCTTGAAGGTACCGACGATACCGAGCAAAAACAGCGTCAGCGAGTAGATGACGGTAACAAGCTGATAGGAGTCTCCCTTTGTGTTATCGCGCTTTCCTTCTTCCAACAGCTCCTGCGAGCTCTTTGCCGTTTCATCCGCCAAAGAATAATACATTTTTTCAATACCGGGCATCAAAAACGGATTTTCTTCGTTGTTTTCCTCCATCCACTTGACGGCTTCGGTCAGAATCTCGCTCGCGTTCTGATCCACAAACGAATCGATCTTTTCGTTGATCAGGTCTATCTTTGTTTGATTGCCGTCTGCCTTTGCCGCTTCCAGCTCATAGTAATAATCCTTTGCGGTGTTCCACACAATATAATCGGCAAGGTACATCTGCATACCGCGGTTATACTCCGTGGTACTTTGTGACGCCGTGTTGTTGCTCTCTGTGAAGTGGATGGACTGAAGTCCGCCGTGCAGATGTCCGATCCATGCAGCCCACGCCGAGAGCAGGGTGGTAATACCGAGAAGGATCGCAACGATCGTTTCGACCCTTTTGACGGTCAGGACGGTTTTTCTGCCTTTGAGCGCGTTCTCGGGAGAGGTATCGCTATGATTAACGGTCTCGCTGATCGTTGGCTCGGTATCATTTTTTTCCATTCTAGGTCCTCCTGCTGTTGATACAAATACACTCTTTATTTTACTCTTTTATGTTATTTTAGTCAATGGGATGTTCCGAAATAGAATAGCTTTTTTTGTCAAATATATTGTTTTTTTTATTTATTTCGGTATAATAGATAATATATGATACGCCTTTCGCACACAAGAACCGGAAAGGAGAAAAAAGAAACATCATGAATGTATATGATTTTGACGGAACGATTTTTCCTACGGATTGTTCGATAGGTTTTTGCTTCTGGTGCATGAAAACGCGTCCAAAGATGTGGTTCTCCTTCGCTCCGAAAGCAATCAAGAATATCATTTTGCGTAAGACGGGAAAAATACCGGAGTATCGGATGCAGCGTGAATTTTTCGGCTATCTGACGATGGTAGATAACTTCGACGAAGAGATCGAGCGTTATTGGAATAAAAACGAGAAGAAGATCGCCCCTTGGTATCTTAAGCAAAAAAGACCCGACGATCTGATCATCAGCGCTTCGCCCGACTGCATTATAGGCCCTATCGCAAAGAGACTCGGCGTGAACTTTATTGCGACGGAATTCAACCGTAAATACGGGGTGTTTCTCAACAATCTGATGTATGCGCAGGAAAAGGCACAGTATATGATCGACCACGGCTTTCCGATGATCGACAATTTCTATTCCGACTCCCTTGCCGATACGCCGCTTGCTCTGTGCGCCGAAAAAGCGCATTTGGTCAAGGACAAAGCCCGCACCGTGATCGACTGGCCCGAGCTGGATGAAGAAACTTTGAAAAAGGTCCACGAGAAAGTCGATACCGGATGGACCACCCATCTGAAAGAATAAGAGGAAATTCAAGTGTATATCATTATCTATGACTTCGGAACCGGCAGTGTAAAAACCTGTCTGTTCGAGATTGACGCAGACATTCGTCTTGCCGCAAGCTCCACTGCCGGCTACGGTCTTTATATTTCCGAAAACGGAGGAGCAGAGCAGGATACAGAGGAATGGTGGACGGCGCTGTGTTCGACCACCCGTGATGTGTTAAAGAAATCGGAAGTCAAGCCCGAAGAGATAAAAGGAATGGCGTTCTGCTCACAGATGCAGGGCTCGGTTTTTGTTGACGAAAACGGAAACGCCCTTCGACGTCCGATGAACTATCTGGATCAAAAGGGCTATCAAGAATACAAGGACTGTATGGGTCGCGGCATTATCAAGGTCTCCGGCTGCAGCCTTTACAAGTTAGTGCGGAATCTGCTGGTGAATTATGCCGGTTCCACCAGCGCCAAGGATCCGGTTTGGAAATACAAGTGGGTGGAAAACAACGAGCCGGATGTATTCAAAAAAATATACAAGTGGCTGGATATCGGCGACTATCTTGTGTCCCGCTGTACGGGCAGGATCATAAGAACTGCCGACACCGCCTTTGCGACCTTCCTGTATGACACGAGAAAAGGAAAGGAAGGATGGAACAAAGGTCTTCTGAAGATGTACAAGGTGAATCCCGATCATATGCCCCCCATCATCGACTGTACGGATCAGGTCGGAGAACTCACCAAGAAAGCGGCTGAAGATCTCGGACTCGCCCCCGGGATCCCGGTTTTCGGAGGAGGCGGCGACACCACCTTTGTCAATATCGGCGCGGGATGCACAAAACCGGGTGACACGCATATCTATGTCGGAACATCGGGCTGGGTATCAACGTTCATGGATCATCAGACCGTCGATATCAACGCTATGATCACCGGCGTTTTATCCGCCAAGCACGGATACTTCAATTATTACGCGGAATTGGAAACTGCCGGAAAGTGCTTTGAATGGGTCGTAAATCACCTTGCACTGGATGAGATCGGCGTTTATCTGAGCGATACCACTGTAGCAGATGATATCGAAAGCAAACATATCAGCCTCTACGATTACCTTTCCAAAGAAGTCGGTAAGGTACCGCCGGGAGCGAACGGCGTGATCTTCACCCCGTGGCTTCACGGTAACCGATGCCCGTTTGAGGACTCAAACGCGGGCGGAATGTTCTTCAACATCCGGATCGAAAACGACAAGAGAGATTTAATCCGCGCGGTTTTGGAGGGCATTTGCTATCATCTGCGCTGGCTGCTGGAATGCTCACAGAAAAAGGTGAAAACGTCCGATACGATCCGGTTCGTCGGCGGAGGAGCTCTCTCCCCCGTGATCTGCCGGATGCTGGCGGACATCACGGGAAGAACCATAGAAACGGTAAGTAACACGCAGGAGGTCGGCGCGATCGGAACGGCGCTTGTTGTTGCGGCTGGCATCCAAGGAGCGGATGTGCTTGAACTATCGCGTCAGCTTGTAAAAGCCAATCACGTGTATACTCCCAACCCTGAGAACAAAGAAGTATACGACCGCAGCTACAAGGTTTTCAAAAACCTCTACCAATCCAACGCCTTAAACTTTAAGAATATGAATGCCTGAGTATTGCGGAGGTGTCAGAAGTTGAACAAACGAAAAGAAATCACAAGAGGCGTCAAATTCGTACTGTTTTCCATCTCTGCCGGCGTCATTGAATTCGCTTCATTCGCACTGCTGGACGCTTTTGTGCCGTGGACCTACTGGCCGAAATATCTGATTGCCCTCACCCTGTCAGTGCTTTGGAATTTTACATTGAACCGTCGTTTTACCTTCCGTTCTGCCGGAAATGTACCGATCGCCATGCTGAAGGTTGCCCTTTTCTATGCTGTGTTCACACCGGTTTCCACCATTCTGGGAAACTATCTGGCGGAGACCTGCGGATGGAACGATCTTCTCGTGACGATCCTGAACATGGCGTTTAATCTGGTTACCGAGTACTTGTATGATCGGTTTTTCGTCTTTGGAAAGACGATCGATACCAATAAAAAAGCATCCGGTCACAATAAAAATTCGGCGAGATGATCGATCCCTCCTAAACTCTTCATCAGAATATGCTAATACATAAAAAATCATGACCACCCGTCAAACGGGTGGTTTGCACGAAGGCTAAAAGCCCTGATACTTGCCCGCGTCTCAAGGCGCGGGCTTTCACTTCGTTCAAGCCTTATTGCATTTGCCTCTTTGGCTTACCCCTTAAGGGGTTTACTTAGTGAATGGATCTTCGTATTCTTTTACGCTTAATTTG
>JAFRCW010000001.1 GCA_017404145.1 Ruminococcus sp.
GTCGAGGACGAGCAGATTTTGGATTTCGATTTATCCGAAACGAGCTATGAGTTATTGTCCGAGGAGGACTTACAAATCAAATTTAATCTTATACAGGAGGATAAAAATAATGAGATTATTCAACAACCATTCATATACTAAAAGACTGCCGATGAAGGGTAAGGTCAAGAAAGGTTTCCGCACCTACTGCGCCGTCGTGATTACGGTTATGCTCATTGTGAGCTGCTTTACCGTAACGGCGTTTGCTGCGGACGGCAACAGCGCATTGTCCGCAGTCAATAACCTTTCCACCTTCATCTTCGGTCTTATCCGTGCTATCGGTCTTATTCTGACAGGCTTCGGCGTTGTGCAGATTGGTCTTTCGCTCAAATCGCACGATCCGTCACAGAGAGCTAACGGTTTTCTTACCCTTGCGGGCGGCGTCATCATTACCTTCGCAAAGGAAATCCTCAACCTCATTATCGGCTCTTAAACAGAACGAGGGGTATGGCTGCTTGTACGGCCATACCCCGAATAAAATAAGGAGGTGCTTAAATGTCCGATAATTGGGTTGTAGGCAATCTACAAAACGCACTCGACACTTGGAACGCCAAAGTTACCGAGTTGTGGAATCTGATCCTTACTTCCCCGCAAAACTTTAAGGGCGGCGGTATCTGGACGGCAATCACCAATGTCAACACCGCAATGCAGGCTCTCGGAACAGGCTTATTAGTCCTGTTCTTTGTAATAGGCGTAGTTAAAACGTGCGGCAGCTTTACGGACTTAAAAAAGCCTGAACACGCTGTAAAGCTCTTTGTCAGATTCATCTTGGCAAAGGCAGTCATCACTCAGGGAATGGAATTAATGACAACTTTGTTTGGAATCGTGCAAAGCGGTATCGCTTCAATTATGACAGCCGCAGGCGTTTCATCAGCAACGGACACCGTATTGCCGGACGACTTGGTATCCGCTATTGAAAACTGCGGGTTTTGGGAGAGTATTCCCTTGTGGGCGGTCACGCTTATCGGCGGACTGTTTATTACCATAATGTCCTTCATTATGATTATGAGCGTGTACGGCAGATTCTTCAAGCTCTATATGTACACGGCTATCGCTCCTATTCCGCTTTCGACCTTTGCGGGTGAGCCTACGCAGAACGTCGGCAAGAGCTTTCTTAAAAGCTATTGCGCCGTCTGTTTGGAAGGTGCGGTTATCGTATTAGCCTGCATTATTTTCTCACTGTTTGTATCTTCGCCGCCTGTTGTGGCTGCGGACGCACCGCCTGTCACAATGGTATGGGCGTACATCGGTGAGCTTGTATTCAATATGCTGGTACTCGTCGGCACGGTTAAGATGTCTGATCGCATTATCCGTGAGATGATGGGACTGTAAGCTATGAAGAACAACACAAAGATTTATAACAAGTTTGAGGGCTATACCCTTGAAGATTGTAATTGCAAATACTGCTTATATTTCGGCGGCAGACGCAGAGGTAAAGTGAAATGCCTTGCGGGAGAATGTGTTTGCAAAGAGGAAATTGAAGCTGCCCGCCGGAAAGAAAGGAGATTTACGCTTAATGGAAGTTAAGATTAACAGAGAAATCCGCAACTATACAGAAGCAGTATTCTTTGGTCTGTCACTTAGACAGATCATTTTTTCTGTCTGTGCGCTTGCGGTTTCGGTTGGCGTGTTCTTCCTGTTGAAGCCTACGCTTGGTACAGAAACCACATCTTGGATTTGCATTATCGCAGCAGTTCCGTTTGCGGCTCTGGGCTTTGTCAAATACAACGGAATGACCGCCGAAAAATTCATTGTCGCTTGGGTGAAATCTGAATTTCTTACCCCTAAAAAGCTGACATTCAAATCAACGAATACCTACTACGAGCTGATGAAGCCCGTAATCGAGAAAAAGCAAAAGGAGGCTATGAAAGCCAATGATTAAAACTTTAAGAGCTATCAGTAAGCAGGACAAGGAAAGATTCGTCGTCCCGAAGGGCGTTCAGGACGTAATTCCTGTTACTGCTATTTATAGCGACGGCATTTTCCGTATCGGCAAGGATAAGTTTACAAAGACTTTCAAATTCACCGATATTAACTATGCTGTCGCTTCCCGTGAGGACAAGGAAGAAATGTTCCTTGAATACTCAGAGTTGCTCAACAGCTTTGACAGCGGAGCAACTACTAAAATCACCATTAACAACCGCAGACTTAACCGCCTTGACTTTGAGAAGTCAATCCTGATTCCACTCAAAGGCGACAATCTTGACGAGTACCGCAAGGAGTACAACCAAATGCTCCTCGAAAAAGCAACGGGCGCAAATTCAATGGTGCAGGACAAATATATCACGGTATCCGTCTGCAAGAAGAATATCGAGGACGCCCGCACTTATTTCAGCCGTGTCGGTAATGATATGATTGCCCATTTGAGTAAGCTCGGCAGCAGGTGTACGGAGCTTGACGTTGAAGAACGTCTGCGTATTTTCCACGACTTCTACCGTGTCGGTGAAGAAAGCAGCTATCACTTTGACATCAAGGAGAACCGCAAGAAAGGACACAGCTTCAAGGACTATATCTGTCCCGATTCTATGGAGTTTGAAAAGGACTATTTTAAGATTGGCGACAGATACGGCAGAGTGCTCTTTATGCGTGAGTATGCTTCCTATATCAAGGACAGTATGATTTCCGAGATTACCGAACTCAACCGCAATCTGATGTTGTCTATCGACGTTATCCCTGTTCCGACTGATGAAGCCGTTAGAGAAGCGGAGAGCCGCTTACTCGGTGTTGAAACCAATATCACGAATTGGCAGCGCCGTCAGAATTCCAACAACAACTTCTCTGCTACCGTTCCCTACGATATGGAACAGCAGAAGAAGGAAATGAAAGAGTTTCTCGATGACCTGACTACCCGTGACCAGCGAATGATGTTCGCCGTGCTGACGATGGTACACACGGCGGATACAAAGGAACAGCTTGACAACGATACCGAAGCTATCCTGACTACGGCGAGAAAACACCTTTGTCAGTTTTCTACTCTGAAATTTCAGCAGATGGACGGTCTGAATACCGCAATGCCTTTCGGCGTTCGCAAGATCGACAGCTTCCGTACATTGACTACCGAATCTCTGTCTGTTCTTATGCCGTTCCGTGTTCAGGACGTATTCCACGAGAACGGTATCTATTACGGTCAGAATGTCATTTCAAAGAATATGATCATCGCTGACCGCAGACAACTCCTGAACGGTAACGCCTTCGTTCTCGGTGTATCCGGAGGTGGTAAATCGTTCTTCGCAAAGGGCGATATTGTAAATATCATTCTCGCAACGGGCGCAGATGTTATTATCGTAGATCCTGAGCGTGAGTACGGAGCACTTGTCAATGCTCTCGGCGGCGAGGTTATCAATATCTCAGCTACCTCTAAAAACCATATCAACGCTATGGATATGTCCGAGGAATACGGCGACGGCGCTAACCCTGTCATTCTCAAATCCGAGTTTATTATGTCCCTCTGCGAACAGTTTGTCCCCCTCGGCGCAAAGGAGAAGTCCATTATTGACCGTTGCACCGCCAATGTATACCGTGGCTATCAGCAGAGAAACTACACGGGAAAAGTGCCGACCTTAAAGGACTTCCGTGAAGAACTGCTCAGACAGGAGGAGCCGGAAGCACAGAGTATCGCCCTTGCGATTGAGCTGTTTACGGACGGCTCGTTGAACACGTTTGCAAAGCAGACAAACGTGGATACTGACAACCGCCTTATCTGCTACGATATTCTTGACCTCGGCAAGCAGCTTATGTCAATCGGTATGCTTGTCGTAATGGACAGTATTCTCAACCGTATTACGCAGAACAGAGCAAAGGGCAAGGCAACATTCATCTTCATTGATGAAATCTACCTCCTTTTCCAGCACGAATATTCCGCAAACTTCCTCTTTACTCTTTGGAAGCGTGTCCGTAAGTACGGCGCATTTGCGACAGGTATTACACAGAACGTGGACGACCTGCTCCAGAGCCACACAGCCCGTACAATGCTCGCAAACTCTGAGTTTATTGTAATGCTCAATCAGGCTTCCACCGACAGAGAGGAGCTTGCACGTCTGCTTAATATTTCCGATTTACAGCTTTCGTATATCACCAATGTTGACGCAGGACACGGCTTGATTAAAGTCGGCAGCTCCCTTGTACCGTTCGCAAATAAATTCCCCAAGAACACCAAGCTCTACAAGCTGATGACCACCAAGCCGGGCGAAGGCACGGCAGCATAAAGAAAGGACGACCATTATGAAAAAGAAAATCCTCATTATCGGTCTTGCGGTGCTGATTGCCGTCTGCGGCGTTAGCACCTTTTTCCACATCAAGAACAAGGTGGAATCCGACAATAACAAGAAGATGTATGAATCCGTAGCCGAAGAAGTTTCGGCTACGGAGGAAAGCGCAACGCCTACACCGACCAAAGCACCCGTCAATCCTTATACGGATAACACAACGGTTAGCGGCGGTAGTGGAAACGGCGGTGCAAGCGGCGGAAGCTCTGAGAGCTATACTACCAATATGAATCCCAGCGCTAACCCTGATATGGTAGGTTGGATTAAGATTAACGATACTGTCATTAACTATCCCGTAATGCAGACAAAGAAGATCCCCGACTTCTATCTCAATCACGATTTCTACAAGAATGAATCCGTGTACGGTTGTCCGTATGTTCAGGCGAATTGTGATGTTGACGCTCCCTCGGACAATGTAATCATTTACGCTCACCATATGAACGACGGCTCTATGTTTGCGGGGCTTGAGAATTATCGTAGCAAAGATTATTGGTCGTCCCATAAGACAATCAGCTTCGATACGCTGAACAAGAAAGCGAACTATGATATTCTCGCCGTGTTCGCCGTCCCCGTTGACGAGAGCAATAAGAACACATTTAAGTTTTATGAATTTGTCAACGCTTATGATTCCGAGCATTACAGCAGCTTTATCAGCAAATGCAAAGCGTTGTCGTTCTATGAAACAGGAGTATCGGCAAAGCAGGGCGATAAGCTCCTGACACTTGCTACCTGTGAATACACGAACAACAACGGCAGACTTGTTGTCGTAGCAAAGCGTACAACCAGATAAGGCGGTGAAACTATGCTGCCACGAATGAACATACAGCAACGCCGCCAAGCTAATAAGCTGATAAAGCACTTATGCGCTAACTATCAGGACGGAAACTGCCTGCTACTTGATGACGACGAGCCGTGTGTTTGCGTTCAGAGTATTTCCTATTCTCTGTGCTGCAACTATTTTCGGGCGGCAGTTTTACCAACAGAGCCTTTACTTGAAGCGGGCATTTTAAGTCCTGTCAACATCAAATATTGTCAGGATTGCAAAAAGCCGTTTGTGCCTAAGAGTAAGAGAAACAATCAGAAATATTGTGTTGATTGCGCTAAACGTAGGCACAGAAAGATTAACGCTGAAAGTATGGCAAAAAGGCGTTTGAAAAGTGTACAAAGTTAGCTTGAAAAAGTCAGTATTTATGCGGCTTTTCAAGTGCAGTAATTGAGGGGTGAAGGTAGTTTTACCTTTACCCCTAATTTTGCTATATCAGCCCTTTACGGGCGTTTAAGAAGGGAGGTAATTATTTGGCTGATATTAAGACAAGAGATACGGTAAAAGGCACAATC
This sequence comes from Ruminococcus sp., assembly GCA_017404145.1. Classification (GTDB taxonomy): domain Bacteria; phylum Bacillota; class Clostridia; order Oscillospirales; family Acutalibacteraceae; genus Ruminococcoides. Next base: position 5,643 of record JAFRCW010000001.1, read on the forward strand.
CGAACTCTTGATAAAGGACGGATTGCCGCCAGCCGTATGAAACAAGCGTATATTCAAACGAAAGACAAAGCTGAACATTCCGTAGAAGCCGAGGAGCATAGCGAAACCGAGTACGCTTCTGACCGTATGGAATCCGGTACTAAGCGTGTGACGGAAGAAACAGTCCACCAAACTAAAAAGGCTGTCCACAAAGGCGCAGAAAAGGTCAAAGATAAGGTTGAGCAGAAAATCGAAAACAGAGTTAAGAAGAAGGTAGAGAATAGCGCTGAGAATACAGTAAAAAACTCAGCCGAGCGAGCTTCAAAAAACGCTGCTAAGAAATCCGCAGAGAAATCTATCCGAGCTACCAACAGCGCCGGACGGAAAAGTATTCGTACTGTTGAGAAATCTTCTGCAAAGACCGTTAAGCAATCAGCCCGATCCGCAGGCAAGGCAACCGTAAAAACAGCTCAAAAAGGTACAGTTAAAACCGTCAAGACCTCTGTTAAGACGGCTGAAAAGACATCAAAGGCAGCTATCAAGACGACGAAGCAAGCCGCAAAAGCCGCACAGCGCTCAGCAAAGGCGGCTGCAAAGGCAGCGCAGAAAGCCGCCAAAGCTGCCCAGCAAGCGGCAAAATTAGCTGCTAAAGCGGCAAAGGCGGCGATTCAGCTTTTGATTAAGATAATCAAGGCTATCATAGCAGCATTACAAAAACTCATTTCAGCTATTATAGCCGGAGGTTGGGTATCTGTTGTCGTGATCCTTGTTATCTGTCTGATAGCTCTCCTTTGTTGGAGTGTGTACGGTTTATTCGCTTCCGCAAAAGCTAATGACGGTGAGTACACAATGCACAACATTATTACTCGTATCAATAATGAGTTTAACGAGAAAATCACGGATATAAAGACCGATAACCCTCACGATAAACTCGAAATGTCAGGCTCAAAAGCAGAATGGAAGGAAGTCCTTGCGGTTTATGCCGTTGCTTACAATATGACAAATACGCACCCTGCAAATCCTGATGAAGTGCAGGTCATCACCCTTGACGAAAGCAAGGAAGAATATATCCGTAACCTATTTTGGGAAATTAACAAGATTGACCACAGAATAGAAACGTACACTGAGACCGAGCAGGTCGAGGAAAAGCAAAAAGACGGTAATGTCAAGAAAGTTAATAAGCAAGTCCAAAAGAAAGCCCTTTATATAACCGTGTCCCACGTTGACCTTGAAACGATAATGACAAATAAAGGGTTTACTGCGGAACAGAAGAAAATGTGCCGTCAGTTACTTTCGGACGAGAACAACGATTTATGGCGAGAGCTTTTGCACGGAGTAACAGGCTCGAACAGCGATATTGTCCTTATAGCGCAGGAACAGCTTGGAAACGTCGGCGGAAAGCCTTATTGGAGCTGGTACGGTTTCAGCTCCCGTGTTGAGTGGTGCTGTTGCTTTGTTTCGTGGTGTGCGAATGAGTGCGGCTATATTGAAAGTGGCACTATCCCTATGTATTCCGTTGTAGACACGGGCGTCGATTGGTTTAAGAGCAAGGACCAATGGCTCGACGGCTCGGAGGAGCCGGAAGCGGGTATGATTATCTTCTTCGATTGGGCAAGCGACGGACTTGATGGAAGCGGCGACCATACGGGAATCGTTGAAAAAGTTGAAGGCGGCACAGTTTATACCATCGAAGGTAATAGCGGCGATAAGGTTTGCGAAAATCAGTACAGTATTGGTAACAAAGAGATCTTGGGATATGGTTACTACTCAGGAAATAATACTGTTGCGACAGGTGACGCAGCTCAACAAGTGTGGACTTACCTTAAAAGCTACGGATATTCCGACAGCGTAGCCGCAGGGATCATCGGTAATATGATGAGAGAGTGCGGCGGCGATACGCTCAATCTTGATTGGAACATTATTGGGCACTATAACGGTGATGAGTTTTACGGCTTATGCCAATGGTGTCTGAGATATACGCCTTCGGGATTTAAAGGCTCAACAATCAAGGAACAATGCGAGTATCTGCAAAAGACGATTAAATCAGAGTTTGCAAATTACGGAGGAAACTATAACGGAATTACTTATAGTCAATTTCTGAAATCCGATACCCGCACAGCAGCGATAGCCTTTGAACGAGTATATGAGCGATGCGGCGATTACTCAAATGAGGATTCACGCAGAGCGAACAACGCAGAGAAGGCTTATAACAAATTTCATAAATAAAGATATGAGGTCGTTCCTTCGGGAGCGACCTCTTTTGCATATATACATAAACTAAAAAACAACTTGTTTCTACCGAAAGTTGAATTTGATGGAAAACTCAAAAATCGCATTATTGAAGGCAACTTGTTTTTGTGCTATGATAAAGTTAAGTTAAAAGGAAGGAGCCTGTTTTTATGAAAAACGCCATTGCAAAGAATATATCTATTTTTAGAAAGAAACAAGGACTCACACAAGAAGAACTTGCAAAAAAATTGAATGTTTCATTTCAAGCGGTTTCAAAATGGGAAACTGGAGGTTCTTATCCCGATATATCCGTTTTACCTCTCCTTGCTAATATCTTTCATTGTGACATTGATTCGTTGCTTGGTTATCCTGCTGAACAGCGTAAAATATTAGATTACGATGACAGATATAAATCAGATGGATATTATTGGGGAACACAGCCCTCAAATATGTGTTATGAGGTTATGAAGATTTGTCCGCCACAGAAACCGTTGCGTCTGCTGGATATTGCCTGCGGAGAAGGAAAAAACGCTGTATTCTTTGCAAGAAACGGATACAGCGTAACTGCTTTTGACGCTGTGGATTTGGCATTGGATAAGGGGCGCAGACTTGCAGAACAGGTTGGAGTAGAAGTTAATTTCTTTCAAGCGAATTTGCTTGATTTCCGTCTGGATAATGCTTTTGATATTATTTTCTGCTCAGGTGCGTTGCACTACATTCCGCAAGATCTTCGAAAAGAAATCTTTGAGAATTATCAAAAGCATACTTCTGACGGAGGTTTGCACGCACTCAATGTGTTTGTCAGAAAACCGTTTGTAAAAAGTCCGTCAAATGAGAAAAAAGGGCGTTACAAGTGGATTTCAGGAGAACTATTCAGCTATTATGCCGATTGGCTTATTTGCTCTTGCGAGGAACGTATTTTTGATTGCTTCAGCGGTGGCGTTCCTCACCAGCACTGTATGGATACAATGTATGCCTTAAAACAAACAGGAGATGAATAAAAATATGAAAAAGATACTTTCGGGCAAGGTCAGAGATGTATATGAAGTGAATGACAAAGAGCTTGTTGTTGTAACAACTGATAGAATTTCGGCTTTTGATGTCATATTAAATTCGAACATTCGTAATAAAGGAATTGCGCTTAATCAGCTTTCTCTATACTGGTTTGATTTCACCTCGGATATTATCCCTAATCACATTATTTCATCTTCGCTTTCGGATATGCCTGCATATTTTTCGGAAAATGCAAAGGAGTATGAAAAACGTACGGTACTTGTCAAAAAACTGAAAATGCTGCCTTATGAATTCATCGTTAGAGGATATATGTTTGGAAGTCTATAATGCATCCGGGGGCTATTGCGGGCAGAAAATACACGGGCAATATGAGCTTGCTCAAAAATTAGATAATCCCATAATAACGCCGTCCGCAAAGAATGCAAAAGGTCACGACGAAAATATCTCCATTGAAAGATTACGAGATGAAATCGGAACCGCTATGGCAGACGAGCTTTGTCGAATCAGCCTTTCACTCTATGAAAAATGCTATCAGCACGCTTTGGGCAAGGGTATCATCATTGCTGATACAAAATTTGAATTCGGATATGACGAATACGGCAGATTAACACTTGGAGATGAAATCTTCACACCTGATTCAAGCAGATTTTGGGAAGCAGAAGATTATCAAACGGGAGTATCACCAAAATCGTATGATAAACAATTCGTTAGAGATTGGCTGATACAGAACAAACTAAACGGGATCACTCCTGCGCCCGAGCTTCCCGATGATATTGTAAAGAAAACGGAAATGGTATATAAAGACTGCTATCGCAAAATAACGGAAAAGAAAGATTATTAAAATAAGAAACAAGTAGAATTGCAAAAAATCAAGCTGTCGTCCGTGAGGGCGGCAGCTATTATTTGTGATTCATATTTTTAAGAAGTTGTATCGCAATTACTTTTTGATCGGGAGATAGCACTGTATAATACTGGATTAACTCGCTGATGTCAGGGGTTATCTCAATCATTTCTCCGTCAGCAAAAAACTGCGAAATGGTAATACCAAATCCTTTACATATCGCTTCCAAAGTAGGGATGGAAGGAACGGTGTTGCGTTTTAATATATTTGTGATAGTGGATTCAGCCAAGCCTGAATTCTTTGATAGCCTATAAGCCGTCCATCCACGCTGCGCTAAAAGCTGTTTTATCTTCTCAGTTGCGTCCATAGCAGATACCTCTATTCTGTATCTATTTTACCCGCAAACTGAATAGTATAATAGTTACGAGTTGTAAAGAAATACTATTGAAATCACAACTATTTATGTTATAATAGTTTTATATGTATTTTTGCACAAATCAGTATAAGCTATTTTTGTTGGAGTAACTATGAGTATGAAAGAAAAAGCAGCAATTCCCAATTATATTTCCGTTCAACAGTATGCAGATAATCATAATATTTCCGTATTAAATCTATTGGAAGATATTATTGCCGGAAAATACAAGTCGGCTATTTGTATTATCGGCAGTGATGAGGATTGCGTGACAAGCAATACCTCAAATCCGACAACGATGGCAGAGGTATCTAATCCTGACGAATTCATATCAGCAAGGGAATTCGCACAGCTTCATGATTTGAATTATGCGGTTTTAGTAAGAAAACTAAAGGAAGGGAAATATGAGTCTGCTATAAAAGATAAGAGCAATCGGTGGTATATCAGACAAGATGAAGAAATTGACGGATGCAGAGAGGGATACGTTACTGCCAAAGAATATGCGGAGCAAAACGGAATTTCTTATTCTGTAATGACATCTGAATTAAACAGAGGTTATTATAAATCCGCTTATCAGGATTCCGGCAGACGTTGGTATTTATTGCCTTCTGATGTTCGTGATAACACGCCAATCCCTGATCCCGCATTAGAGGGCTATGTAACAATGAAAGAATTTGCTGCAATGCACGGAGTACATTATGGACTGTTATCGGAAGATGTCAGGAAAGGCGTGTATGACTCTGATATTATCAGACCAAACAGCCGTTTTATTTACATCAAAGAAACGGCAGAGTGTAAAACTGCAAATTATCGGGATGAAATCAAAGGATACCTATCATTACAGGAATATGCTAAAGATCGAGGTGTTGACTACAAAAAGCTGAAAAATGATGTTATAAAAGGTGTTTATAGCACGGCTAAAAAAGTCAGCAACCGTTGGTATATCAAGGAAACCGAGAAATGCAAAACTGTAGATATACCGAACGGGTATATTTTGGCATCTGATTTTGCCAATCGTAATCATATTTCTTATCGTATTATTCTTGACGATATTAAAGCGGGTGTTTATGAAACCTCTGCGAAAATAGGTTACTATTGGTACATAGATCGCAACGAAAAATGCAAATCAGTCAAACCGAAGAAGATAAAAAAGAGCAAGAAACAGAAACAAGAAAAATCAAAGAAGAATTATATTTCTGTTTCCGCTTATGCAAAACTACATAACTTCTCAGCTCAAAAGGTGCGCAAGGATGTATTAGACGGACTTTACGAAACAGCAATACAAAAAGGTTCTCGTTGGTATATTGATAAAGACGAGCCGTGCAAATCTGTTGACAATCGGAGAAAGAATGTATAAAAATACCGTGATGGCTTAGATTCATCACGGTAAAAATTATTTTTGATTCATCTTTTTAAGGAGGATAAGCGCTGCATCTCTCTGTTCCTCGGATAATGCTGACCAACAATCAAGCAGATCTCTTGTTTTATCGTTTACCTCTATCAATTCTCCGTCCGCAAAGAACTGCGACATTGTAATGCCAAAGCCTTTGCAGATTGATTCCAATGTAGTGACAGACGGAACGGCATTGCGCTTTATTATATTAGCGATGGTGGAATCTGATAAATCGCTTTCTTTTGCCAAGCGATACGCCGACCAACCTCTTTGTTTTAATAACTGTTTGATTTTCTCAGTAACATCCATATCTCTGTACCTCATTTCTGTAATAATTGTACCCTTTTCTGAAACGGTATAATATAGTATAATTGTAATAAACTATCGTTAAATAAAACGGTAATATGCTATATTAAACAATGGAGATAAAAGGATGACAAAAGCAGAAATGAGAGAACACACCTGTTGCTTTACGGGACACAGAAAAATTTCTCAAACTGAACTCGGCAATGTAAAACAAGAATTAAGAAAAGCTATAATATCGGCAATCAATGACGGATACCTATTTTTTGGAGCAGGCGGGGCGTTAGGCTTTGATACCCTTGCGGCACAAACGGTATTAGAGCTAAAGAAAAAATATCCCGATATACGCCTGATCCTTGTTCTTCCTTGTCTGTCGCAAACAAGGAATTGGAAAGCAGCTAATATATCGGAATATGAGAGAATAAAGCAAAAAGCAGACAAGGTTGTTTATACATCAAAAGAATATACGAGAGATTGTATGTTCAAAAGAAATTGCCACCTTGTCGATAACAGCAGCTTGTGTATTTGCTATTTAAAAGAGCAATCCGGCGGCACAGCATATACGGTCAAGTATGCTACAGCTCACGGTTTGAATGTACATAATATCGCTTTGTAATTCACAGAAAATCTAATTGCCATATTGCCTGTTTCGTGGTAGAATTTAGATATATATTATTAGGGGCAAAGAAGAAAATGAATTTTGACAGTTTACTTAATGCGTTGCATGTTGCAGAAAGACTAAAAGATACTACACGCCACTCTTACACATCAAACGGCAGACATGAAAGTGTCGCAGAGCATACTTTTCGTTTGACACTAATGGCGTACTTTATGAAGGACGAGTTTCCAGAAGTAGATATTGACAGGGTTATTAAGATGTGTCTGATTCACGATATGGGAGAAGCGTTTACGGGCGATATTCCCGCTTTTAAAAAAACAGCTGCAGACGAAGAAACTGAGAAACGATTATTGTACGATTGGGTTGATAATCTTCCTGCTCCGTATAATACTGAAATGATTGCTTTGTATCGGGAAATGGAAGAACAGCAAACCCTTGAAGCAAAACTGTTCAAGGCTCTTGATGGGTTAGAAGCAGTTGTTCAGCACAATGAAGCTGCTCTGTCAACGTGGTCGGAAAATGAATATGAGGTGAACTTGACTTATGCAGAGGATAAATGCGAGTTTTCTCCATATCTCAGAAATTTGAGAAGCGTTATAAAAGAAGAAACCTTAGATAAGATTAATAGAGAAAACAGGAAGGATTAACCGTAACATGGACAAAGAAACATATACTTTGTTAGAAAACTATATGCTTGAATGTATGGGCGACAGCGCACACGACAAGGATCATATCTACCGTGTTCTTTACAACGCCATAGATATTGCTGAAGCCGAACAGAATGTTGATTATGATGTATTAATTTGTGCCTGCCTACTTCACGATATTGGCAGGAAAGAACAGTTTGAAAACCCGAAACTGTGTCACGCTATGGTTGGCGGTGATAAAGCGTATCGTTATTTGATTGAAAATCATTTTGACAAAGACTTTGCCGATAAGGTAAAGCACTGTATTCAAACTCACCGTTACAGACAAAACAATACGCCGCAATCGCTTGAAGCCAAAATACTGTTTGACGCTGATAAAAGTGATGCAACAGGTGCGGTGGGAATTGCAAGAACGCTGTTTTACAAAGGAACTGTCGGTGAGCCGTTGTATTCACTTTTGCTAGATGGCAGAGTTTCCGACGGAACTGACGATGAAAAACCTTCTTTCTTTCAAGAGTATAAATACAAGCTTGAAAAACTGTATGATCGTTTCTATACCAAAAGAGGAAACGAGATTGCAAAGGAACGTCAGAAAACGGCTGTTACGTTCTATAATGATATGCTCAAAGAGGTCAGTGATTCGTATGACCGTGGAATAGAAATGCTTAAAAAAGCAATTGGTGAGGTTTAGAATGTTTGTTAGAGAAATTAAAGAAGACGAATTAAATGAGCTACTTGAATTATATACCCATCTGCACGAACTTGGAGTGCCTGAGAACAGCGAGCATTTACAGAATACTTGGTCTGAAATATGTAATGATGTTAATCATCATATTATTGTCTGTGAGGTTGATGGTAAAATCGTATCTTCTTGCGTATGTGTGATTATTCCTAACCTGACAAGAAATGTTCGTCCATACGCTTTTATAGAAAATGTTGTAACACACGAAGAATACAGAGGAAAGGGTTACGCAACCGCCTGTTTGAATTACGCAAAAAATTTAGCGGCAAAAGCTGATTGCTATAAAATGATGCTGCTAACAGGCTCAAAAAACGAAAGCACTCTTGATTTCTATAAAAGAGCAGGCTACAACTGTACAGATAAAACAGCGTTTATACAATGGTTAAAATGAGGTTGTTATGAATTATTTGGAAGTTCAAAATATTGCAAAGCAAACGATTGACTATATCAAAACTGTTGTTACGCCAAATATGAATCTAAGAGAGATAAGGAAATTATGCGAAGAAAAAATGCTTTCGCTTGGCGCAGATTCGTTTTGGTATTGGAATATTGGCGCTTTTGTTTTCAGCGGTGATGAAACTACGATCTCCGTTTCGGGCAGAGAATATGTTACTGCCGATAAACTGATTTCGGATAATGACATTATTACCATTGATTTAAGTCCGCAATGCAAAAATGTGTGGGGAGATTATGCCCGAACGATCATTATAGAAAACGGAACAGTTGTTAATCATATTGAGAATATCAAAAACAGCGAATGGCGAAATGGTTTACTAATGGAAGAAGCTCTGCATAATGAATTGAGAAGATTTGTTACGCCCGATATAACTTTTGAACAGCTTTATTACTATATGAACGACTATATCCGTAACAACGGATATATCAATCTTGATTTTCTCGGCAATTTAGGACATTCCATTGTGAAAGATAAAAATGACCGTATCTACATAGAAAAAGGTAATAAGAAAAAGTTAAGCGAAGTGGACTATTTTACCTTTGAGCCGCACATCACCACCAAAAACTCTCTTTATGGATATAAGAAAGAAAACATTTATTTCTTTGAAAACGACCGATTAGTTGAATTGTAGAGGGGATATAATGAACACAATAGTAAAGTTTTATGAAACAGTAGATGACAGCCTGCTCAAATTTGCTGTTATCGTCGCAAAATCCAACGGCAAGTGGGTATTCTGTAAGCACAAAGAGCGTGATACATACGAATGTCCGGGCGGTCACAGAGAAGCAGGCGAGAATATCGACGATACCGCTAAACGTGAATTGTATGAGGAAACAGGAGCAATAGACTATACTATTCAGCCTGTCTGTGTTTACTCGGTAACAGCACCAAATAATTTCGATGGTAAAGAAACCTTTGGCAAGCTATATTATGCAGAGATTAAGAGCTTTGAGGGTGAACTGCACAGCGAAATCGAAAGAGTTGAATTATTCGACGAACTACCGAAAAATTGGACGTATCCGCAGATTCAACCGTTGCTGTTAAAAGAAGTTGAACATAGAAGAAACTTGGGAGAATAATGATGTATCAATACTTACTATTTGATTTAGACGGAACCCTAACCAATCCGGGGATTGGTATTACTAATTCTGTCATATACGCACTTCATAAGTTCAATATAGATATCAGTAATCGATCTGAATTATATAAATTTATTGGTCCACCGTTAAAGGATTCATTTAAGAAGTATTATGGCTTTTCCAATGAACAAAGTGGCCTTGCGATTCAGTATTATCGAGAGTATTTCAAGAAACAAGGAATATTTGAAAACGAGGTGTATGACGGAATACACGATTTGCTGATAGAACTAAAAGCAAAAGGAAAATCGCTGATTGTGGCTACATCTAAACCAGAAGCATTTGCAATTGAGATTCTGCGGCATTTTGATTTATATGATTATTTCGATTTTGTGGCAGGAGCTACAATGGATGATTCACGAAACAAAAAATCGGACATTATCCATTATGCTTTGAATAACTGCAATATATCTGATAAACCATTGGCTATAATGATAGGCGACAGAGAGCACGATATAATCGGAGCAAAAGACAACGGATTGGATTCAATAGGCGTTTTGTTTGGGTACGGTACTTATAACGAACTGAAAAACGCAGAAGCAACTTTTATTGCTGACACGCCTATGGATATATTAAAATATGTATAAAGGGTTAAGTGAATGAAATACAAAAACATACTTTGGGATTGGAACGGAACTATTCTCAATGACACACCTGTTGCTTTTAAAGCAACAAATATTTTACTTGAAAGATTTGGTTATCCGACGATTACATTAGAGTATTATCGGGATAATATAGATACACCTATTGTGAATTTCTACAGTAAGATTTTTGATTTGAACAAGCACGATATGCAAATGCTTGATGACGAATGGGGTGTGTTGTATAATCAGCTTTCCAATAAAATAGAATTACACACAGGCGTTGAGGAAATGCTGAGTACTTTTGCGGATAACAATCTTAATCAAATTATTCTTTCGGCGTTTAAAACAAATGAGATTTCAAAATATGCCCGCAAGTTTTCTATTGAACACTATTTTGAAGATATTCTCGGAACACAGAATATTGTAATGGAAAGCAAAACAGTCCGTGGAAGAAGATATATGCAGGAACACGGATTTGCACCGGAGCAAACCTTATATATCGGCGATACGCTACACGATTACGATACAGCCAGTGATTTAGGTGTTGATTGTATTCTTTTCTCAGGCGGTCAGCAATCGCCAAGACTATTGCAACAATGCGGTGTACCTGTTTATGATAATTTCGTAGATATTGAAAATCAACTTGCAGGATAAACGAAAAGGAAACATAATGAGATACGGAATGATTTATTTGGTAGTAAAAGACTTTCAGCGCAGTCTTGATTTTTATAAAAAGGTGTTAGATATGCAAGTCAGCGAAACAAATGGTGAACGCTTTGCCGTTTTTAATAATGATGGTCTGAATATTTGTTTGCTGAATGGATATTACGATGCTAAACACCCCGAACAGATTGAAAAGAAGGGTGAATCTTTTCCGATTTATGATGACACAGTTTCAATAGTAGACAGCGAAAACAGCCGAAAGGCTTTTATCAATATAGTTGTGTCTGAATTACAGAAAGAGTATGACCGAATCATCAGCTTGGGAATCGCAGAGAAAATAACACCGATTCGATATCTCAATGTATTTGCGCCTTATTGGTATTTTACTTTTGCAGATCCTGACGGGAATCCGATAGAAATAACAGGCGAGTATCAAGAGATAAAATAATAAACCAGTGAGGGGAAAATGATATATGACACACAAAATGAAGCTTAATCCCGACCCGTTTGAAATGATATGCAGTGGTAAAAAAACTATTGAATTGCGCTTGAATGATGAAAAACGACAGAAAATAAAAGTCGGCGATATGATTGAGTTTTCACAAACCGAAACCGGAGAAAAGCTGACCGCAGAAGTAATCGCTTTACATAAATTTGATTCCTTCGCTGAATTGTATCAGAAACTACCTTTACTGAAATGTGGATACACAGAATCGGATATTACAACCGCTAAACCCGAAGATATGAATTTATACTATACTCCCGAACAGCAAGAAAAGTATGGAGTGTTAGGCATAGAATTGAAAGTACTTAACCTATGAAAGAGCACTTTATGAAACTACCAACAATTATTGAAGCAGAAAAACTATTAAACGAAGCAGAACAGCGCAACCCCGGCGCTTGGATTGGTCACAGCAAAACCGCCGCCCTTTGCGCCAAAGAGATTGCGGAGCATTGTGACAATATTGACATCGATACCGCCTATGTGTTCGGCTTGTTACATGATATCGGCAGGCGTGAGGGTGTAACTGATATGCGGCACATTATCGACGGCTACCATTTTATGACCTCTCTCGGCTATGATGAGTGCGCACGAATTTGTCTGACGCACTCATTTCCGTATAAAGATATTCTCTCCTATAACGGTCAGAATGACTGTACAGCAGAGGAAACTAATTTTATTAAAACCTTTATTGAAAAAACTGAGTACAACGATTACGACAAGATGATTCAGCTCTGTGATGCGCTCGCTCTACCCGACGGAGCAACCTTTATCGAAAAGCGTCTTGTTGATGTGGTTATGCGCAGGGGCTTTAACGATTTGACTATCCCGAAATGGAAAGCATTCTTTGATTTGAAAGATTATTTTGATAAGAAAACAGGAATAGATATTTATAAGTTAATAGGTGTAAAGTAATGGAAACCATAAATGAAGTATATGAGTTTTACAATAACGGAGCAGAGGTTGACCGCCTCGAACGTGGTTTGGGGATAATTGAGTTTTATCGCTCAAAGGAAATTATTTCACAATACATAACCAATAAAAGCACTATTTATGATATAGGCGGCGGTATTGGTAAATACTCAGCATGGCTTGCGGAGCAGGGACACGATGTAACGCTGATTGAGCTTGCTCCGACAGCGGTTGATTACGCAAAGAAGAATATGAAAATGTCCTATGTAGCAGAGGTCGGTGATGCGAGAGAAATCAATAAGCCTGACGAGAGCGCAGATGTTGTTTTGCTGATGGGACCGCTATACCATTTACAGAATAAGTCAGACCGTATAAAAGCGTTGAATGAAGCGCACCGTGTTCTGAAAAAAGGCGGATTGCTGATAGCAGCGGGCATTTCTAAATTCAGCTCCACCACTTGGGCACTGTCTGTTTACGGAAACGGTTGTGACTTTATTGATGATGATATTTATATGAATATGCTCAAACATGAGCTTGCCACAGGAGAGCATATCCGTCCTAAAGAATATCCGTTTATTATCGCAAATGCCTATTTCCATACAATAGATGAGTTGAGGAATGAGGTTAAATACAGCGGTTTAGAGATTGTAAATCATCACGCTGTGGAGGGTTGCATTTGGATTACACCAACACTCGAAGAAAAATGGCAGGATACAGACAGCAGAAACAGACTGCTTGAACTAATTCACGCTACCGAACACGAAGAAACCTTGATGGGCTTAAGTCCGCATTTCTTGGTGGTTGGAAAGAAATAAGGAGGTTATACCATGCTTGCCCAAAAACTAAAATCAGGCGATGAAATAAGAGTAATCGCACCGTCACGCAGTTTAGCTCATGTTTGGGAGGAAAAGTCCTACAAAGCATTGTGTTGCCTTGAAAAGCAGGGCTTTCACGTTACCTTTTCAAAGCACAGTCGGGAAATAGACGATTGGAATTCGTCATCCATTCAATCCAGAGTTGAGGATATACACGAGGCGTTTATCGACAACAATGTTAAAGCAATCCTAACAGCTATTGGCGGCTTTAATGTTAACCAAATATTAGAGCATATTGACTATGACATCATCAGACAGTATCCCAAAATCCTCTGCGGATATTCTGACATCACCGCATTACTCAGTGCTGTTTATGCAAAGACGGGTTTAGTGACCTATCACGGCGCACACTTTAGCACGTTTGGTTTTGAGATAGAGCCGGAATATACGCAAAAAGCATTTTTTGATTGCGTGATGAAAGAGGGCAGCTTAACGCTGAAACCTTCTCAAACCGCAAAAGAATATACCGTCATTCAACAAGGCACTTGTGAAGGAACGATCATAGGTGGCAACCTCTGTACGCTTAATCTACTCCAAGGTACTCAGTTTATGCCGCAGGCAGAGGATATTGTCTTGTTCCTTGAAGATGACAACATTATGGGCGATTACTTTATCTATGAGTTTGACCGCAATTTTCAATCGCTGTTGCAGGCTTATGGTACAGAGAGAATAAAGGGTGTTGTATTCGGCAGATTTGACGAGAGCTGTAAAATGAGTGCGGACGTTGTGAAAAGAATTATTGCTGATAAGCTACCAGAGAATATTCCTGTTTTGTTTGGTGTAGATTTTGGACATGTTTTCCCGATGATAACCTTTCCGAATGGCGGTAGGATAAAAATTGAAGCAACCAACAATTTGTTAATTGAAATCGTCAAACATTAGATTCGAGGTAATTTTAGAACAGAAAAGTATAAACGGCACTATGAAATGTGGTTACCCATAGATATGAGTTTAAGATAATTACATTTATCTCTCATTGGATAATCATAATGCGACCATTTATTTTTTGCCTTCCGGCACTTTGTGCTTGGAGGGCTTTGTTTTTGTGAGATACATTTTCAAGTTTTGTGAAAAAAAGACCTTGACAAAATTTTTAAACAGAGATATAATAGAGAACGCAATCGAACAATCGTTCTAAAACGAAATAATCTCTCCTTGCTGCCCCGTGCAAGGTTTGAAATATAGTTTTTTAGGAGTTGATTAAAAAGAGTGTAGTTTTACTTTCAATTGAATATGTATCAAATTATGTGATTAAATGAAGTTAGTATGGAAGGAAGTAAAGCAGTGAAGAAAACTAATTTGATAAAAACGCCGAAAGAAAGAATTACGCTTGGTGAGTGTGTCAGAACGGATACGGGAGAGCCTGCGCTGAAAGTTAAAAAGAGCAACAAGGACAAATATGAAACTATCCCTATGAGTAAGCTAATTGAGCTGATGATCCTGACATCAAATCGAAATTAAGCAGAAAACCCAAATGCGAGGTTTTCGCCTCTACAACAAAATAAAACTCTATGATTGAGTTTAATCAAGATGAATTAAGCCGACACGAGTGTTTCCAAAGTTTCTGTAATCAGAGATTTTAGAAATGTTCGTGTCGGTTTTTTTTGCTTTTACATATACGATTCAGGGTGTACAGACAATGTGCTGTGCTGACATAACAGTGTTAGAATTAGCGGTTTATTTCACGATATATGACATCTCCCATATAGCAAAACACGCTTGATTCAATGTGACAATTATAGAATTTTAGTTGTTTTTTGAGCTTTTTTACATTTTTCAGAACCTATCTTTTTTCATTCGACAATATACTGCGGTAAACGCAACCATAGTTCGGCAAAATATTTTTCCAATTTGTAGTAGTATAGAAAGCGAGGAAATTTGACTAAATCACTGATAATAGCTGAGTTTTTGAGAATTTTCGACTGACAAAATTACCCAAAGTTTTTATGGGTATTTGTAACATCTTTACTGTTGGTGGTAAGTAGAGATTTTTTTAGCAAATCCACCATTTAAAAATATATTCAAGCCTGAGTGTACATCAGGGCGAGGATACAGATATTGCAATACTGACCGAAAAGGTCAAAAGCAAAATCGGTACCCTTTCCTTTGTATACTCAAAATTACAAGGGTTGGTGCCGATTGGCACTAACCCTGTTTTATGCTCGTCCTGACTGCTTACGGCGGAAAGGACGTCAAATGTTTTTGCTAAAATGGCAATCATTAATCGCTAAATATCCGTAGCCTTTGGATTTTGATTCAACCAAATTCAAAATTCAAAGGAGATTACGGTAAATGTTAAAAAATGATATTTCTGCTATTGAGGAGCAGTTTAATCAAGAATGTACAGTTATTGAATTAAAATACGAATATCCCGGTTACACGGGAATTGAAAAATATGCTATCGTGAGCAGTCTTTCTCAAAAAGAGATTGAAACACGTTTTCCCGAACAAGCAAGATCATATTCGCCATTTTTAGTTTTGGATATATCTTTTCTTGATGTAAGGCGTGATTATAGGAATAACAATAAAAAATATGAAATGAGAAGTATCCGAAGTGAGAGTGTTTTCGGTTTTAATGATAGTGATACTGAAACACATCATAAGGAGATATATGTTCCTGATTTCGTTGAACAATGGATAGAGAACTATGAATTGAAAGAAGCGATAAAACAGTTGACCGATAAGGAAAGGGATCGTTTAATTGATTACTTTTATAATGATAAGACATTGACGGAAATAGGTGATAAAGTTGGTTGTTCACCAAGAGCCGTAAAATATTCAATAGATAGCGCAATTAAAAAAATTCAAACTTTTTTTGATAGTTTACTTCAAAAATGACCTCGCTCAGTGGGTACAAGTGAGAGGGTAATAATTCTCTCATAAATACTCAAGAAAAGAGGAATCATTATGAACAAAAAAATTGAAAGAAAAATCAAAAGGGGCGACATTTACCTTTATGATTATGGCGAAAATGAACGCTCAATACAAAATGGATACAGACCTGTTGTAGTTTTGCAGGCAGATAACTTCAATCTCAAAGCACCTACCATTATGGTGGCGGCTATTACCACCGCCATTAAAAAGACCTTTCTTCCCTCACACATCTTGATAGAGGATAAGTATGGGCTGACTGATCCTTCAATGATTATGCTCGAACAGCAGAGAGCTGTGAACAAGGAGCAGTTAGTCAATTATGTAGGTCATATCAACGACGACAACGTCTTGCGCCGCATTCATAACGGCTTAATGAAGCTGTACGGATATTGGGACTACATCCGATATAACAAGGCTAATATCCGGTGTCTGTGTCCGAGCTGCTTGAACAAGTACAAATATGTGCCGGAGCTGATTGTGAAGCGAGTTGATCCGCTGACCAATATCAAGGATAGGTGTGACCAATGTCAGGGCTTTGGCTATGACTACTTCGTCTTTGAGAAGCCGAGGAGAGAGAAAAATGGATAATGAAAATGCTGCTATCCCTGCCAAAAGAATTGAAGTTCCTGTCTGGGAAAAATCAACGCTGACATTAGATGAAGCCGCTGCTTATTCAGGTATCGGAAAAAACAAGCTACGAACTCTTACGGACAAAGAAGATTGTAACTTTGTTTTATGGATAGGTAGTAAGCGCCTTATAAAGCGTGAAATGTTAGATGAATACATCAGAGAAGCGTTTTCAATATAAGGTGCTGTCAAGCCTGCGATAAAGAAAATCGCATCATTGGTAAAAGGGCGTTACTGAGATACAATGTTATCACGGTAACGCCCGATAGCTATTAAAAAGGAGGTATAAAAATTATGGCTACCAAACGAAAAGATTCACATAGGATTGTTTTGAAAAAAGGAGAATACCAGCGAACCAATGGCACTTACGCTTACCGTTGGACAGATGAAAAAGGAAAGCGTCACGAGGTTTACGCAAGAGATTTAGATGATCTCAGAGAAAAAGAAAAAGAGATAGATGCCGATTCCAATGAAGGGATAAAGGTTGAAGCTCGTTATGTTATTATAAACGAGATGTACGACTTGTGGGAACAGCTTAAAAGAGGAATAAAGGATAACACCTTTGAAAACTACAAGTATATGTATAACACTTTTGTACGTCCGTCTTTTGGAAAGAAAAGAATTCAGACCTTAAAAAAGTCTGATGTCAAGATTTTCTATAACTATCTTGCGGATCAAAGATGTTTACAGGCTTCTACGATAGACAGTATTCATACTGTCCTTCATCAAGTATTGGATATGGCTGTTGACGATAAATACATTCGTAGTAACCCTTCCGATAAGGCTTTGAAAGAGTTGAAGCAATCGCACGCATTCAAAACTGAGAAAAGACGTGCGTTAACTATAGCTGAACAAGAGCTTTTTCTTAACTACCTACGCAATAATGAAACCTATTCGCATTGGTATCCTATTTTCGCTGTTATGCTCGGCACAGGTATGAGAGTTGGCGAAGTAACCGGATTGAGGTGGTGTGACATTGACCTTGAAAATGGTGTTATTGATATTAACCATACTTTGGTGTATTACTGCCATAGGCACGAAGTTGAGTTGAATGGGTGCTACTTCAATGTCAACACACCCAAAACAAAAGCAAGTAACCGTAAAATACCAATGATTGAATCTGTTAAGGAAGCCTTTCTGATGGAAAAAGCAAATCAGGAAAAAACAGGCATTAAGTGTTCAGCAGTTATTGATGGATACTCAGATTTCATTTTTGTAAATCGCAACGGTAAAACGCAACATCAAGGAACTCTCAACAAGGCAATAAGAAGAATAATCAGAGATTGCAACGATGAGGTTTTGCTTAATGATGAAAATGCAACGGTTTTGCTTCCGCACTTTTCTTGCCATTCGCTTCGACACACTTTTTCTACACGAATGTGTGAAGCTGGTATCAATGTCAAAGTGATACAAGATACTTTGGGACATCAAGATATTTCAACTACGATGAATATCTACACTGATGCTACCAAAGAAATGAAGAAACAAGAATTTGAAAGCCTTGATAACTACTTGAAGAAAGCAGTATAGATTAGATGATATGAAATAAGCAGGCAGAATTTGTTGCCTGCTTATTTCATATTGTTTACCATAGAAAAATAATAAGACCTTACGCCACTTACGCCAAAACTTACGCCAAATGGAACAACCTGAACACGAGAAATGGCTTATCCTCTACGGAAATAGTCAGTTTATGGCTCTTGACAGATGTAGGATTTATGGTAGAATAATAATTGTAAGTGTGACAGTTAATTGCTGAGAAAGCGCTATGATAAATGCCCCGTTTTTAGCTGCTTACGCCACTTACGCCTATATTTACGCCATTTACGCCATTTACGCCAAAACTTACGCCAAACGATGCAGTATTTATAAACACTTATAAAGACTTATGGAAAGCGGTAAAATCAAAAATGGCTTAAATAAAGGGTTTTGGAGGGTTATGGAGAGTAATATTCGTGATGTATCGGAAGTCCCGACAATGAAATCCTTAGATAAGTAACACCCCAAAACCCCAGTGTTTATGCGGGTTTCGAGAGTTATGATGTCTCGGATTTACACCATTTACGCCAAACTTACGCCAAACGGTGCAGAAAGTTGTGCAGAGCGTAATCAATCGCATATTTTAAGACCTATGACCTTGATGGATTCGTTTCCATCAAGGTCTTTTTTTTTCAGGGAGATAACATCTCCCTATCATCTCCCTTTACTTTAAATATCAAGGATGATATGATAATAGCATAAAGTAACGTTGCTTAAAAAATTTTTTAGGAGTGGCGATAATGGCTTACACAATTTTTACAATAAATGATACAGCGTGGGTATTCAGCCCTCGAAAGTTCAATTCTTTATTAGAGAAAAAGAAGATCAAGGAAGGCAACAAAAACGGACGGCGTATTCCTAATGCTCAGATATATAACGAGCTGTCCGAGCTAATCCATATATCTCCTGATGCTATAAAGAAATGGAAATTGGGCAAAAACAGTTTTTCTGATGAAGCCTATCTCGGATTATTGGCGCAATACTTTAATGCAGATAAAACCGACTTGCTGGTACCTGTAACCAACAGCGAAAACAAATCAGAGATACCGGATAATAGTGAGGTTGATCGTGCAGAGGTAAATCGTGTGTTTACCGAGTGCCTGAATACTCTGTTTCAAATCACTCATTTTGAACCAGAGGAAGGAAAAGGCACTCGTAAACAGCAAGAGCTTGAAAACACTCAAAGCGCCGTAAATGCAATTCGTTCCCTAAATCAAAGCGTCTATTCACATTCATTACTGATTTCTCCCCATATTACCAATAAGGTACACCGTCTGCTTATTGATATTGAGTATTTGGCTGAGAGCAGATTGAGCGATACTCTTTGGAAAGATATGCCTGACGATGTTGACTATTATGATTGTGAAGTGCGTAATTTCCAATTCTTTTTGTTTGAAACCAAAAAGGATATATGCGAGGATTCTCCGGACATAAGCGGCGTGTGTTATATCTACGATGAAATTGAATATGCTGATGATCTCGGTTTAGAGAACATCGCTGAACCTGATGACTTTTTTGAGGAGCATTGCGACGACGCTGAGGTTGTTATGAAATACGGCTATCAGGGTGACTTTGAGATTACTCCGACTATGGTATATGACCATCTACTCACAAAATATATGTCTGCTGTTTTCCGTTATACTTTCCCTGAGATATTTGAGGATATATAAGATGAATGCTAAAGAGCTATATTTGTTTAAATATCAGGACGGCTCCAGACAAACACTCAGATTAAGAGATTTGGAGTATCAAAATCCTTATTCACTTACTAATATTTTTACTGAACTTAAAGATTCAAACGATGAAAAAGACCTTTTGGAAAGGTTAAGATGTATTATCAAAGGGAACATAACTTTAGCAGAAGCCAAAGGCAATAAGGTTTCGTACAAGATAATCACCGAAACACTCGGCAAAACCGTTTTAAGAATTCGATTGAAGAAAGGAGTTGCAGATGGATAGCTTTGATTGGAACAGGAGCAAAGAAGATTTATTATCCGAAATGCGGATTGCGTTATCTGATGTTTTTGATGGTACAGATTATACAATAGTCCGAAATCCAACACAGGGAGAGAAAATGAACAATATATATCGCAGGGGCAGTAATAAAAGGTCGGCATTTGTTATTCCCTTGCAGCGTAGCCAGAGCTTTACTTTTGCCTTTAATACCGAATACCTCCCGGTTATAAAGATGTCCGGTGCAAAGCTCGGCGAGTTGAAAGATATCAAGAAGGATAAGTACCCAACTTGGAAACAATATACAAATCTCTCATACGATGACTTAAGACTTGTTTTGTCAGCGTTTGTACAACACTAATAGTATCACTCTCTTTTTCGCAGGCAGTCTTATAATGAGATTGCCTGCTTTTTTCTTTGACGGATAGACAAAATCAGGCTGAAATGATATAATAATAAAAAGAATAATCGTCATTTGCAGAGAAGCATATATGCTTTTAGGGGACGCAAAATGGAAAAAACTTTTATTGAGATGAAGCTCTTTCAGGTAAAACCCGATAGATACGAGCAGTTTGAAGCAAAGATTGAGGAAATGTCCTCAAATCAGCTTCAATGCGAAGGCTGCATATCTCTCAAGTATTTTAAGAGATTTTATACCATAGACGGAATCGAACTTGGTGAGCCGCCAAGAGAGTTAACTAAGATTGTAAAGTGCGTAAAATACTACTCATATTGGGAGTTTGATACAAAAGAAAACTATGGGCAGGCTATAAAAATCTTTTTCGAGAACTATAATAAAGATTTACGAAAACTGCTGATTGCCCCTTTTGATATTAATTTGGGATATTCAATTTAGTTGATTTGCAAATTCAGATTTATTACGGAGGTGCGCTATGACAGAGAAAGAAAAAATGCAGAAGCAAATGCTTTACGATGCTAATTATGACAAGGACTTGCTGATAGAAAGGAACAGAGCCAAAGACTTGTGTTATGAGTATAATCAGCTTCGCCCCTCTGACGAGAAAAATCAACAGGCAATAATGAAACGGTTACTCGGCAAAACAAAGGGAGCGTTTACGATAGTTGCTCCGTTTTGGTGCGACTATGGATACAATATCGAAATCGGCAAGAACTTTTTTGCAAATCACAATACCGTTATTCTGGACGGCGGTAAAGTAACATTTGGCGATAATGTATTTGTAGCTCCTGATTGCGGCTTCCACACAGCAGGTCATCCAATTGATTTTAAAAGAAGAAATCAGGGCTTGGAATATGCCTATCCAATTACTGTCGGTGACAACGTATGGATTGGCGCAGGTGTTCAGGTAATGCCGGGCGTTACAATCGGAAGTAATGTAGTAATCGGCGGCGGCAGTGTGGTAGTAAAAGATATACCCGATGATTCCGTTGCGGTTGGCAATCCCTGCAAGGTCATAAGGAAGATAACAGAAGAAGATAAGAAAAAATGTTGGGATAGATAGAACATTTTGAAACCCAGGCAGCCTTATATGAGGTTGCCTGTTTTTTTATGCCCTGAAACGAATCGCAAACTACTCTTTTCTTCTGTTTCCTATACAATATATAAAAGAGATGATAGACAAATCGCCGCTGTCGTGGTATAATGCGGATGAACGGAAAACGCTTTCTCAACAATAGGAAGTGAAAGAATGAATCAATACGATCAATTGAAATGGACAGTTAACAGCAAAAAGAAGGTTCTTTCCACGCCGATTTTTGACGTATATGAACAGGCGGAGACTGCCGCGACCGGTATCAAGGGCGACTATCTCGCGATTGATGCGCCCGACTGGGTGATGACGATACCGGTGTATGAGGGCAAGTTTGTGATGGTGCGTCAGTGGCGGCACGCGGCAGAGCGTCTCAGTGTTGAGTTTCCCGGAGGGATCGCGGACGAGGGAGAGGACCCCGCGAAGACCGCCTATCGGGAGCTGCTCGAAGAAACCGGCTTCAAAGCGGGCAGGATCACGCACCTCGGCACCGTCAGTCCGAATGCGGCGATATTCTCCAACCGCTTTCATATCTATCTTGCCGAGGATCTGATCCCCACAGGGGAGACGTCGCTCGACGACGATGAGCTTGTGTCCTGTGAGCTGATCCCAATCGACGAGGTCATCGCGTCCTACGGCGAAAAAGATTACTCTCACGCTTTGATGGGAACGGCGCTGTTCTTTTATCTCAGGCGCCTTTATGATAATCAATAGCATCTGATTCTGTAAGGAGGCATTTTTATGGCATTCAAAAGAGCTTTATGGCACAGCGGGCTGACCTATCAGCAGACCTGCTATCACTGCCGCGCGGTGGTCAGGTATACGGATCACCAGCTGGATTTCCGGCCGTGGTATCCCGACGGTTTTGTCTATTGTCCGCGGTGCAAGGGTCCGCTTCGTCACAACGAGCTGTACGCAGTCAACGAGGACGGTTCTCCCGTCTATCCTCAGCCCGCCGCTCAGCCTATGGGCGTGCAGGAGGGGATTCAGTACTGCACCAAGTGCGGCCGCGCCTATCACAAAGGACAGGACAATTTCTGTTCCGGCTGCGGCGCAAAGCTGACAGAAGAACAATAAACACTTCAAACAGCGTCGGAAGAAATTCCGGCGCTGTTGTTGTCATAAAATCCATTGGTAAATCTTGCAATTTTCCTCTATATAGGGTATAATAACTATGTATAGTGCATAAGTCTGTCCTTTTGCGGCAGACGGCAAAATATTTTACCGGAAAGGGGAACCGATATGGATAAGATTGCGGTATTGATTCCGTGTTATAACGAGGCAGTGACGATCGAGAAGGTCGTTAAGGATTTTAAAGAGGCGCTGCCCGAGAGTACGATCTATGTTTTTGACAACAACTCCACCGACGGCACCGCCGAGATCGCTGCGGCGGCGGGTGCTGTGGTGCGTCACGAATACCAGCAGGGCAAGGGCAACGTGATCCGCAGGATGTTCCGCGAGATCGACGCCGAGTGCTATATTATGACCGACGGCGACGACACCTATCCTGCCGACAACGCGCGCGCAATGGTGGACGCGATACTGGATAAAGGCGTCGATATGGTGGTAGGCGACCGGCTTTCCTCCACTTATTTTGAAGAGAATAAACGTCCTTTCCATAACCTAGGCAACTCCATGGTCAGAAAAAGCATCAATATGATCTTCAAGTCCGATATCAAGGATATTATGACCGGCTATCGCGCGTTTTCTTACCAGTTCGTCAAGAGCTTTCCGGTGCTGTCCAAGGGCTTTGAGATCGAGACCGAGATGAGCATCCACGCCATTGACAAGAATATGTACGTCACCAATGAAGTCATCGAATACCGCGACCGTCCCGAGGGATCTGAGTCAAAGCTGAGTACCTATTCCGACGGCTTCAAGGTGCTGATGACGATCGGAAGACTCTTTCGAAACTACCGTCCGCTCGCGTTCTTCGGCGTGATCGCGCTGATTTTGGCGCTGTTTTCTATCGGCTTCTTTATTCCGGTTCTGGTTGATTATTTCCGGACGGGTCTGGTCGCGAAGTTCCCGACCTTGATCGCCTGCGGCTTTGTGATGATTACGGCGATCCAGTCGTTCTTTGCCGGCTTGATCCTCGACACGATCAAACAGAAAAACCGTCACGACTTTGAGATGGAGCTTATCAGAATCAACGACGAATATAAAGACAAACAGAAATGAAATCTTTTAGGAGATATTTCAAATGTCAAAAAGCACATTGAAAAAGAAAAATCCGTTCAGAGCGCTGATAGAAGCGGACAGGGGTTTCAGATTTTATCTGGTTTTTTATGTGATGTATACCCTTGCGTTTCTCTTCGGCGCATATCTCATCTATAATATCTTTCACGAATACGGCAGGACCTTCCTCTGGATCGAGGACGGCGTGTATCAGCATTTTCCCGCGTTCCACTACGTCTGTGACACCGTAAAGGGGATTCTCAAGCATGACGGCAGTCTCGAGACGCTTCTGCCGTTTAACTTCACGCTCGGTCAGGGCGGCGATATTCTCACTACATTAAACAGTTATGACTATACCGACCCGATCTCATGGCTGTGTGCGATGGTATTTCCGTTGTCGGAGCTTCGCCGTTACGCCTTGATGATTTTCGTCAAGCTGTGGCTGTGCGGTGCGGCGTTCTCGGTGTTCTGTTTCTCAACTGACAGGAGAAACCGTACGGCGGTGCTGTGCGGCGCGCTGACTTATATGTTCTCCGGCGCGGTGCTGCACGTGTTCGCAAGACATCCGAACTATGTCAACTGGGCATACTTTCTCCCGCTGCTGTTGGCGGGCGTAGAGCTGTACAGGAGAAAGGGCAAGAAGTATCTGCTGATTCTTTCCGTGACAATGAATCTTGTCATCAGCTTCTACACCTTCTTTATCAACGCGATACTGCTCGCAGTGTATGTCATTACCCTGAGCGTCTGCAATATCATCAAGGAGAAGAACGCGCGCGGTAAAACGGTCAAGGGTGAGCTGTGGCTTGACGTTAAAACCGCTTTGTTATGCTTTATCGGCGCGGCAGTCGTGGCGGCGGTGCTCCTGCCGACGATTTTCGCTTTTCTTCAGAATCCCAGAACCGGCGAGCTGACCGGCTATACCGACTCGGCGCTGCAGTATGAAGTAGGCTACTATGAGTCTCTCTTCTCGACGTTATTTATGCCTTACACGACGATATCGGGATATACTACCTATATCGGACTGTTCCCGGTGATCTTTGTCGCGATCGGCGCGATTTTCACGCAGAAAAAGAAGCACACCCATCTGAAGGTTTTGCTGATCGTTTTTGCCGTATTCCTCTGTCTCCCGATCATGGGCAGGCTCTTAAACGGCATGGGCTACGCTACCTCGAGATGGGCGTACGCAGTGCCTTTCCTCGGCGGCGTGATGTTGGTCGAAGCGTTCGAACTGCTGCCGAAGCTGTCAACGAATGTGAAACGCTGGATCCTGATCGCAGGAGCGACCTATATCCTCTACTGCTTTGTCAGAGCGGATATCAAGGCCAGCAACATGAAGATTGCCGCGATGGTGGCGATCGGCTGGACGCTGCTGGTATTCTACTTCATCACCAGGATGAACGAGAAGGTCTACAAGTGGTCGATGGTCGTGCTGGTTGTGCTCACCGTCGGATTTGCGGTCAGTACCACTTTCCGCTCCGGGACAGGCGACTATGTTTCCGCCTTCCGGAAGCAGTCGGAGTTTTCCTCCACCTATAACGATTCTTCCAAGGCGCTTTCCGGCAAGTCGAGTCCCGATGACTTCTTCCGTGTGGAGAGCAAGGAGCTTCGGACCAACAGCGACGGCTTCAACAAGGTCAACTCTACCGATATGTGGTGGAGCATGATGCCCGCGTCGACTTATGATTATTACAATTCCTTTGAGCTGTGTTCGGTTCAGCAGAACTGCAACTTCAAAGGCCTCGACGACAGGACCGCGCTGTTGGAGCTTGCCTCTGTCAAATATTATACTGCAAACAAGAACGACTGTGATCTCGTTCCCTTCGGCTATACGCTGAACAAGGAACTCTCGACCGAAAAGTACAACGTCTATGAAAACGAGAACGCGCTTCCCATCGCCTATGCGATCGACAGTTATATCACAAGAGATAAGTATGACGCTCTTCCTGCGATCGAGAAGCAGGAGGCGCTGATGCAGGCGATCGTCTTAGACGAGCCCGCGTCCGAGCTGACGCAGGCGCAGATCACAAGCGAATGTTATCCTCTCGAAGTCAGCGTTGTTGAGGCCGACAAGATCGAGCTGGAAGAAACCAAGTTCACTGTCACCGGGGATGAAGGCGTGATGACCCTGTCAGCCGATATTCCCGAGAACGCGGAGATCTATCTGCGCCTGAGCGGCATCAAGATCAAGGATCCCGAGAACACCATGGTAACTGTGGTAAGAGAGAACGAGGACCTTACCTTCAGCACTTTCAAGACCACCAGAGTTTCCAACGTCAACTATTTTTGGCCTGTGATCCGCGACGGCGTTACGTTTAACCTCGGCATTGGCGGCGCGGGACAGAACACTATCACCGTCACCTTCGCGCGTGAGGGCAAGTATGAGTATGACGCGATCGAGCTTTACGCTCTCCCGATGGAGAACTATACGGATCAAGCCCGGAAGCTCCAAAAGAATTCGCTGGAGAACGCCTATGTGGACGCAAAACACATCACCGGCGATATCACGGTAGAGCGTGACAGTATGCTCCAGTTTGCCGTACCCTACAGCAAGGGCTTCACCGCTTATGTCGACGGGGAAAAGGTCGAGACCGTTCGCTCCGATGTGATGTATCTCGCGGTACCCGTATCTGTCGGCTCCCATCATGTTGAGCTCAAGTATGCGACTCCGTATCTCAAAGAGGGCGTGATGGTCACGCTGGTGACGATCTGCGGACTGGTCGTCTTTGAGATCATCCGACTGATCGTCAAAAAGGCGAGGAAAAAGAAATGAAAGTCAGACTGATTTGTATCCTCCTTGCCGCCTTTGTGCTTTGCGGTCTGCTGTGCGCCTGCGGCGAGAAAGTCGACGGTGAGGCAGACGGTGAAAGTTACACGATAGAAGCAAACGATTCCGGCGTGCTCAAAACCTATTCCTACAGCGCGTATCTGCGCTGCTATTCGTGCGACGGGATGAAGTACACCTATCTGCTGACCCTTTCGGGCAGGATGCCGAACGCCGCGAAGGATTCGACCTTTGTGGTGCTGTCTAATACAGAGGATATCACCTTTGAGCAAACCTATCGGCAGTTTATCTCTTCCAATACGGCGGATTGGTTTGACCCGCAGGATGCCGTAGTGGTTGAAATGCGATAGAAAAAAAGATTTTTCAGAAGGAGCTTTCACAAGAGGCTCCTTTCTTTTGTGCAAAACTCACAAAGAACGAAAGCGTGTTTTAGGTATTAAACCGATTTTTGGTTTTGTCGGAGGTTTTTTATTGTGCTGATTTGGGATTTGTTGTATAATAACAAAGTGGCGTTTTTTCATCGCTTTAAATCTGGAAAAGTAACTCGTGAAAGGAGTTTTTATTTTGAAACAATACGACGCAAAACACATCCGCAATATCGCTATGGCGGGTCACTCGGGCGCAGGCAAGACCTCTGTCGCTGAGGCGATGCTCTATCTCTCGAAGGCGAGCGACCGTCTGGGCAAAATCATGGACGGCAACACCCAGCTCGACTTTGACCCCGAGGAAATCAAGAGAAAGGTTTCTGTCGTTACCGCAGTCGCTCCCGTAGAGTGGAAGAACAACAAGATCAACATCATCGACACTCCCGGACTGTTCGACTTTGAGGGCGGCGTATTCGAAGGCTTCAGAGCCGCCGAGACCGCTGTGATCGTCGTCTCCGCGAAGGACGGCATCAACGTCGGTACCGAGAAGGCTGTCAAGGCAGCTGATAAGGAAGGTCTGACCAAGATCTTCTTCGTCAACGGCGTATGTGATGAGGACGCGCGCTTCTACAGAGTGCTCGAGGACCTCAAATCCACTTTCGGTCCCTCCGTATGCCCCGTGATCGTTCCCCATATTGAGAACGGCGAGGCGAATACTTACATCAACCTGTTTGAGTACAAGGCGTATAAATATGATAAGAAGGGCAACGCTTCCGCGACCGAGATCCTTCCCGAGATGGGCGACCGTTTCGAGGGCCTCAGAGAATCCATCAAGGAAGCTGTTGCTGAGACGAGTGAAGAACTGATGGAGAAGTTCTTTGAGGGTGAAGAGTTCACACCCGAAGAGATCATCCTCGGTGTATCGCAGGGCGTCAAAGACGGTTCTCTGTGCCCCGTATTCTGCGGTGACGCAGGCAACACCTTCGGTATCGATCAGTTTTTGAGCTCTCTGTGCTGGCTCGCTCCCTCTGCCGCCGATAAGGGTGCCGAGGTTGCGGTAGACGTCAACGGCAACAACGTTGACATCGCGGTCAACGATCAGGCTGCTACCGCCGCCATTATCTTCAAGACCGTCGCCGACCCGTTCGTCGGCAAGCTCTCCTACTTCAAGGTCGTATCCGGCAAGGTCTCCACAGAGACCCCGCTCGTGAATATGAGAACCGGCAACCAGGAGAGAATCTCCAAAGTTTTGACCGTCAGAGGCAAGAAGCAGGAGGACGCTTCCGCTGTGACCGCCGGCGATATCGGCGCGATCCCGAAGCTCACATCAGCCAACACCGGCGACACCCTCTGCTCTCCCACAAGACGCGTGATCCTCTCCGGTATCGACTATCCCGCTCCTTCCTTCTCCATGGCGATGTATCCCAAGAAGAAGGGCGAAGAGGATAAGGTCGCTCAGGGACTCTCCCGTCTGGTTGAGGAAGATCCCACCATCAAGTATATCTCCGATCCCGAGACCCACGAGCTGGTTGTTTCCGGTATGGGCGAACAGCACCTCGACGTTGTTGTCTCCAAGCTCAAAGCAAAGTTCAACGTTGACGTTGAGTTAAAGCAGCCGAAGGTCGCTTATCGCGAGACCATTCGCGGCCGTTCCGATGTAGAAGGCAAGCACAAGAAACAGTCCGGCGGTTCCGGTCAGTACGGCGACGTTTGGATCAAGTTCGAACCCTGTGACTGCGACGATCTCCAGTTCGAGATCGCTGTTGTCGGCGGTTCCGTTCCGAAGCAGTTCTTCCCCGCTGTTGAAAAGGGTCTGAGAGAATCCATCAAGCGCGGACCTCTGGCGGGTTATCCCGTTGTCGGCGTCAAGGCGACTCTCTACGACGGTAAGTATCATCCCGTTGACTCCAACGAAATGGCGTTCAAGACCGCTGCTCAGCTGGCGTTCAAGGCAGGTATCCCGCAGGCGAAGCCCGCTCTCTTAGAGCCGGTCGGCACCCTGAAGGCGACCGTTCCGGACGCGAACATGGGCGATATCATGGGCGAAGTCAACAAGCGCAGAGGCAGAGTTCTCGGTATGAACGCCGCAGAAGGCGGTATGCAGATCGTCGAGGCGGAAGTCCCGATGGCTGAGATGGCTGACTTCTCCATCTTTATGCGTCAGTGCACCCAGGGCCGCGGCTTCTTCTCCTTCGAGTTCGAGAGATACGAGGACGCTCCCGGTCAGGTAGCCCAGAAGGTTATCGAAGCCGCAAAAGCGGAAGAGGATTAATCGAAGCGCCGAGCGCCGGAGCCCTCGGATAACGACTGGCGAGACGGGACCGTTCGATAAGAACTCCCAAAAGAGTTCGTTCGGATGGTTAGTCGAGTGGGAGTTATACGAGGATCAGCGAAGGCGAACGAGGCGTGACATAATAAAACGAATGTACAGCCTCCCTTCGGGGAGGCTGTTTTTGGTGAATGGTGAAAGGTGAATGGTTGCGGTTACTCGCTTCGCTCGGACACTTCTATTTGTCATTCAGAGGGAGCACCGCGACCGAAGAATCCCCTTGTCATTACTACCGGTTGCAAGAGGAAGGGGATTGCCACGGCTCGTTTGGGAGCCTCGCAATGACATCAAATATTCAGGTGAGGGCGGAGCCCTCCCATAACCCTTCACCCTTCACCTTTCACTCTTCACTAAAGAAAAGCACCCTTTCGGGTGCTTTCTTTATCGGATGATCATTGACTTTCCTGTCATTTCTGTGGGCTGCTCAATACCCATGATATCGAGCATTGTCGGGCCGATATCGGCGAGCACGCCGCCTTTGCGGAGCTTCTTGCACTCGTCATATCCCACTACGCAGAACGGTACGGGATTGGTGGTATGCGCGGTGAAGGGGGTGCCGTCTATATCGATCATTCTGTCGGCGTTGCCGTGGTCGGCGGTGATGCAAGTGACGCCGCCCATTTCGGCAATTGCGTCCGTGACTTTCTTAACGCCCCAGTCGACCGCCTCGACCGCCTTGACTGCCGCTTCGAACACGCCGGTGTGACCGACCATATCGCAGTTGGCGAAGTTGAGGATGATGACGTCATACTTGCCGGACTTGATCGCTTCGACACACTTCTCGGTGACCTCATAGGCGCTCATATGCGGCTGCAGGTCATAGGTCGGGACAGAGGGAGATTTGACGAGAATGCGATCCTCGCCCTCATACTGCTTCTCGACGCCGCCGTTGAAGAAGAACGTGACATGTGCGTACTTCTCGGTCTCGGCAATTCTCAGCTGGGTCTTGCCTAATGAGCTTAAGTACTCGCCCATGGTGTTCTTGAGGCTCTGCGGCTTCATAGCGATCTCTACGTTGGGCATCGTCGCGTCATACTGGGTCATACAGACGTAGCACAGCTTAAAGAAGCCGTTCCTTCTCTCAAAGCCCTTGAATTCGGGATCGACAAAGGTGCGGGTGATCTCTCTCGCTCTGTCGGGACGGAAGTTGTAGAAGATCACAGAGTCGTTCTCCTTGACGGTGTCGCCGCCTGCGATAACGGCAGGCACAACGAATTCGTCGGTCACGCCGTTGTCATAGGAGTGCTGTACCGCCTCGACCGGATCGGTCTCGTCGACGCCCTCGCCGTAGGTGATCGCGGCATAAGCTTTCTCGACGCGCTCCCAGCGGTTATCTCTGTCCATCGCGTAGTATCTGCCCATGACGGTGGCGATCCTGCCTACGCCGATTTCCTTGCATTTCTCGACCGCGTTCGCGACGTATTCCTTACCGGAGGAGGGAGGAACGTCTCTGCCGTCTAAGAACGCGTGGATATATACTTTTTCAAGACCTTTTCTCTTGCACAGTTCGAGTACGCCGTAGAGATGGGTGTCATGGCTGTGAACGCCGCCCGGAGAGAGCAGACCGAAAAGGTGGAGAGAGGAGTTGTGCTCTAATGCGTTATCCACCGCTTTGTTGAGCGCTTCGTTCTCAAAGAACGTGCCGTCCTCGATCTCCTTGGTGATGCGGGTCAGCTCCTGATAGACGATCCTGCCCGCGCCCATATTGGTGTGACCTACCTCAGAGTTACCCATCTGACCGTCGGGCAGACCGACGTCTAAGCCGGATGCGCCGATCATGGTGATGGGATTTTGATGGAAGAGCCGGTCCAGATACGGGGTCTTGGCTTCTACGATCGCGTTGCCGTATTTCGGCGCGATGCCAAAGCCGTCCATAATAATTAATGCTATAGGTTTTTTCATAAATAGTTACCTCTTGAAGTAAGGATAGGCTCCCTTTGGTAAAGGGAGCTGTCACCGTTTAGGTGACTGAGGGGATTGTATTAATGGAACGAAGCGACCAACCTTTTTTAAAAGGTTTCTCCCTTTGGTCGGTCAATTATGCAATCCCTCCGTCTCGGCAAGCCGAGCTTCTCTAGCGAGAACGGCAACCCTTCCGGCGCTGTGCGCCACCTCCCCTAACAGGGGAGACTCCTCCCTTTACCAAAGGGAGGCACTATCTCAGTTGACTGTTGCCGCTTTGACGATTGCCGCGAACTTTTCCGCTACTAAGGAAGCGCCGCCGATCAGACCGCCGTCGACGTTCTCCTTCTGTAAGAGCTCGTCCGCGTTCTTGTCGTTCATCGAACCGCCGTACTGGATGGTAACGCCGGCTGCGGCTTCTTCACCGTAGAGCTTACCAAGCTGTGCTCTGATGAAGGCGCAGACGTCCTCCGCCTGTTCGGCGGTAGCGGTCTTGCCGGTGCCGATCGCCCATACAGGCTCATAAGCGATCACAACGTTCTTCAGTTCCTCTGCGGTTACATCCCACAGATCAAGCTTGATCTGTCTTGCGATGACCTCTTCGGTGATGTTGCACTCGCGCTCCCATAAGAGCTCGCCGACACAGACGATGGGCTTTAAGCCTGCTTTGAGGACAGCCTTGGTTCTCTTGTTGACAGTCTCGTCGGTCTCGCCGAAGTACTGACGTCTCTCACTGTGACCGAGCACGACGTATTCTACGCCGACCTCTTTGAGCATCGCGGCGGAGATCTCGCCGGTGAACGCGCCGGACTCTGCCCAGTGGCAGTTCTCTGCGCCGACCTTGATGTTGGTGCCCTTGGTCGCTTCAACCGCGGCGGAAAGATCAACATAGGGTACGCAGGTAATGACCTCGCATCCCGCGTCCTTGACTAAGGGAGCGATCTCGTTGATCAGAACTGAGGTCTCCGACGGGGTCTTGTTCATCTTCCAGTTGCCGGCGATGATAGCTTTACGAATATCTTTTTTCATATGATTATCTCCTTATGGTATGATTTCTTGAAAAACAGAGCGGGTGGAACTCACCCGCCCTGAGAATGGTTTATTAATCCTTGTCTGCGATCGCAGCGATGCCGGGGAGAACCTTGCCCTCGAGGTATTCGAGAGACGCGCCGCCGCCGGTGGAGATGTGAGACATCTTGTCGGCAAAGCCGAGGTTGATGACAGCCGCAGCGGAGTCGCCGCCGCCGATGATGGTGGTAGCGTCGGTCTCTGCAAGAGCGTTCGCGACAGCGATGGTGCCCTTCGCAAGCTCGGGATTCTCAAATACGCCCATCGGACCGTTCCATACGACGGTCTTAGCGGACTTGACGGCATCGGCATAGAGCGCGGCGGTCTTGGGACCGATATCGAGACCCATCACGTCTGCGGGAATCTCGTCAGCAGAGTATACGGTGGTCTCTACGGGTCCGTCGATCGGATCGGGGAAGGACTTCGCGGTGACGGTGTCAACGGGGAGCAGGAGCTTTTTGCCCAGATCTTCTGCCTTCTTGATCATCTCGGCGCAGTAGTCGATCTTGGTGTCGTCGACTAAGGAGGTGCCGACTTCCTTACCCAGCGCCTTGTTGAAGGTGTACGCCATACCGCCGCCGATGATCAGGGTGTCGCACTTCTCTAAGAGGTTAGAGATCACGTTGAGCTTGTCCGCGACCTTCGCGCCGCCTAAGATCGCGACGAAAGGACGAACGGGAGATTCTACCGCGTTGCCGAGGTAGTCGATTTCCTTCTGCATCAGATAGCCGACAGCGGTCTCTTTGAGATGAGCGGTAACGCCGACGGTGGAGCAGTGAGCGCGGTGAGAAGAACCGAAAGCGTCCATCACGAAGCAGTCAGCCAGAGACGCAAGCTCTTCAGAGAAGGGCTCGAGGTTCTTGGTCTCTTCTTTTCTGAAGCGGGTGTTCTGTAAGAGAACGACATCGCCGTCCTTCATAGCGGCAACAGCGGCCTTCGCGTTCGCGCCGACGACCTCGTCATCGTTGGCAAAAACAACGTCCTGACCCAAAAGCTCAGAGAGTCTGACCGCAACGGGAGCGAGGGAGAACTTCTCCTCGGGACCGTTCTTCGGCTTGCCCAGATGGGAGCAGAGAATCAGCTGACCGCCGTCAGCGATGATCTTTTTGATGGTGGGCAAAGCGGCGGTGATACGGTTGTCGTTGGTGATAACGCCCTCCTTCAGCGGAACGTTGAAGTCACAGCGGCATAAGACTTTTTTGCCTTTGAAGTTGATGTCGTCAACGGTGTACTTATTGAGTTTCATATTGAATCAATCCTTTCTTTGCGCTCGGCGAACACACTCGCCAGATGCTATATTTTAACAGTTACAATTATATAATAAACTTGTCCATTATTCAATAGCTTTATGTTAAAAATTACAAAAAAATGACAAATTCAAATAATTTGGAATGAGAAATGAGAAATGAGGAATTACGGTCACTCGCTTTGCTCGAACAATTAATAGAGATCCCACAATGCTTTTCAATAATTCTATCAATCGTGTGAGGGCAGAGCCCTCCCAAAATTCCTAATTCCTAACTCCTCATTCCTCACTCAAGGGTATCTTCCCATTGATGCCGATGGAGTTCTCCTTTCGTCAGCAGTTCGGGATAACCCCACTGCCTTAGCACCTCATAGCATCCGACAGCGACGGAGTTCGCGAGATTTAACGATCTTGCATCACTGATCATCGGGATCCTTACACAGCTGTCCTTATGCTCTAAGAGAATATGTTCGGGGATGCCCCTAGTCTCCTTGCCGAAGATGATATACGCGCCGTCGGGATATTCCACCTCGCTGTGGGTTTTTCTCGCCTTGGTGGAAAAGAGAAAGTAGCTGCTGCCTTTTGTCTTTTCAAAAAAGTCGTCGATGGAGTCATAGTAGGTGATATCCACCAGATACCAGTAGTCGAGTCCCGCGCGTTTTAAGTTTCTGTCGGTGATCTCAAAGCCGAACGGACGAACCAGATGGAGTCTCGCGCCTGTTGCGGCGCAGGTGCGGGCGACGTTGCCGGTGTTCTGCGGGATCTCCGGTTCAAACAGCACGATGTTGAGTTCTTTTTTTGTTTGATTTTCCAAAACTTTTCACCTCTATTCTATTGTAAAACGCAGATAGTAATATTGCAAGCGCAAATGCTGATTTTGGATGAAAGAAGGTGAAAAAATGAAGAACTCGATGAATACGGTCAAAGGCGTCGCCGCAGGTATGGCGGCGGGAATGCTCGTCGGCTTTACTGCGAAGGCGCTGATGGACGACTCAAAAAAGGGACTTAAGAAGAAAGCGAACAAGGTGATGAACACCGTAGAGGATATGGCGGATACGGTGAAGTATATCTTTAAATAACTAAGAACTAAGAAATAAGAAATAAGAACTGAGGGAGGGCTCTGCCCGCACCCGTTATAGTAGTGCAGAGTGCAGGGTGCAGAGTGCAGAGTAGCGGGCGGGCTCTGCCCGCACCCATTATAGTAGTGCAGGGTGCAGAGTGCAGGGTGCAGAGTGCAGAGTAGTGGGCGGGCTCTGCCCGCACCCGTTATAGTAGTGCAGGGTGCAGAGTACAGAGTAGCGGGCGGGCTCTGCCCGCACCCGATTTAATAACCAATAACCGGGAACTAACAACCAAAAGAGGGTTTTACCCTCAATTTAATTCCTATTGATGTTTTCTTGATTTTGTGATACACTTATATCCGACAGGGATATCCTCTTTCATTTTCACAAAGGAGCGTTCAATATGGAGTTAATACAGAGCTTTTCCGTCGATCATACCCTCATTATTCCCGGTATTTTTCTCAGCCGTGAGGACAAGGTCGCCGGCGGAACGGTCACGACATACGATATCCGTTTGAAAAAGCCTAACCGCGAACCCGTGATCGACGTTGCGGCGATGCATTCTCTCGAACACATTATTGCCACCTTTCTCAGGAACGATCCCGACTGGAAAGACGAGATCATCTACTGGGGTCCGATGGGATGTCTGACAGGATTCTATCTGATCCTCAAGGGCAGCCGTTCTCCCGAGGAAATCTATGATCTGATTCTCAGAGCCTTCCGATCGGTGGACGAGGCGCAAAAGGTTCCCGGCGCCACTGCGAAGAACTGCGGACACTACCTGATGCATAACCTGAATATGGCAAAATGGTACGCGGCGGAATTCGCCTCATATCTGGAGGATAACGCCAAAAATCCCGAAATCTTCGAATATCCGAGAGCACAGCGTCTTGTCACAGACGACGGACAGCAGTTCTACGATTCGTGAGTAATATTCAGGAACTTCAATAAAAACTCCTGCCCTACTATTGAATAAATAAAAATCAGGTGCGGACAGCGTCCGCCCGTAACCATTTACCTTTCACCCTTCACCATTCACTAAAAAAGCTCTGCTTTACGGATTAACGCAAAGCGGAGCTTTTCTTATGTTGGATTCTTCGATGTCACGCCTCGTTTCGTTTCGCATCTCTTTCCCTTTTCTTCTGCTCCTCGATTCCTTGCTGAAAGTGACAAGTAAAGGATGTTGTCACTTTTTACGCGGAACCTCGCTCGCATTGAAAACGGAAAGGCTCGATGACTCGGCGCTTCTAATAGTTTTTGAAACAGATATTAATATCCACATCGCCCTCCACGCCGGGAACGAACGAGGTAGCGGTATACTGCCACATCGTGAAGTAGTAGTAGGCGGTGGGGAATTCGCCGTAGTCGGCGATCCACAAATCGTAGTTTTTAAGACGTTCCAGATCGTATTTATAGTACAAAAGCGAGGTGTTGGTATACCACATCGGCTGATATCCCGCGTCCTTAACGGTGTTCATAAAGGCAAGCGCGATATCGGTGAGCTCCTCGCCGGTGACGTTGTCGGTTCTCGCTTCGTCGTCGGTGATCGGCTCCCAGTCGAACACGACAGGATAGTCGATCTCCAGCCCTTGGAGCCTGTCGATGGTATAGTTGGCTTCTTCTACGCCGTCCTCGACAGACGCCGCCTGAGAGAAGAAGTAGACGCCGACGTCCAGACCCGCCGCCTTGGCGTTCTGATAGTAGGTCAGGAAGTTGTCGTCGGGATAGATCGCTCCCTCTTCGCCGTAGCCTCTGCCGCCGACTCTGAGCATTACATAGTCGATGCCCGACTCCTTGACCTGTTCAAACTCGACCTCGCCCTGATATTCCGAGAGGTCGATACCTTCGCAGGACGCGACCTGATCGTCGATATAATAGACCTTATAGCCGTTTTCGTTGTAGCGGAAAGCGTTGAGGTCATAGTTGTTCTTCGCCACCCCGGGAACCGCCTCGATCTCGATCAGTCCCAGCTCGGGATCGTTGATCTGAATCATTTCGCCCGCTTTGATCAGCTCGGTTTCCTGTTCTAAAAAAACGGTTTCGCGGTGTTCCGCTTTTTTGAAGGGATTGAAAATGACGATCACTGCGGCGATCAAGCTGACCAGCATAACGACAGAGACGATCAGGATGATCCATGTTCTCTTTTTGCTTGGCTTAGCTGAGCCAAAGCGTTTTGCGTTATTTCCCATACCCTTTTCCTCTGATTTCCTGTATTCTTGTTGCCATATTGTATCATCAGGATACCATAAACGGCTTAAAAAGTAAATATTCTTCACAATAAGTTTACTTTTACTTGAAAAATGAGGAATATTAGGGTATAATATACTGACAAAAAACGATTGGGCGAAAGGAGGAGAGGCTGTGCAGCAACCGTATATAGGTTATCAGAAGAAGTCGACCGGCGAACTGCTTCGAATCATTGAAGAATGTAAGTCGATCAACCAGCTGTTCGCGCTGGTACAGCACGAGGGTATCGTCATCCAGATGAAAGCCTCCGAAAACGCCGCTTCCAATATTCCTTTCACGCCCTTGAAAAACGGCCCCGATATCCTGCCTCTCGAAAAGCTCAAGGGTCAGGTGAAAGACGCGGTCCTGCAGCGCGCGAAGGTACATTCCAAGGAAGAACTGATCCGGGCGGTCGAGACCTGTCCGACGATCGACAAGCTCTTTGAGCTGGTCAAGAAAGAAAAAATCGTGATCCAAATGAAAAGTCAGCAGAGCGCCTCCTGTCTGCCCGCGAAGGTGTTCAGCGCCGCGGACTTTGATTCGACGGTATCTCCGCTCGACAAGCTTAAGGATCAGGTGAAAGCAGCGATCATATACGGCGGATAAGGCTGTCAAAAAGCCGATGGTATCCGCCGTTTTCTTATTGAAAAAGGAGAATCCCGATGTCAGCTGAGAAGATCAAAGAAAAGAGTTATCGCTTCGCCCTTGTGGCGGATATCCATATTGATCTGGAGAAAAACGGGGAGAACACCTATTTTATCTACGCTGAGGAAAACTTCCGGCAGCTTCTTCAAGCCGCGAAAAAGTACGGCTGTGAGTTTATCATCTCGGCGGGCGATCAGGTGACCAACGCCACGGGAGCTGTGGAAGAATGGAAACGTTACCGGGAGATCATCCGTGATTCCGGCTATCAGGGGCTGATCTTTGAAGCGCTCGGCAACCATGAACTGCGCTATGCCAAATACGGCGGGTGTTCCGTCAGAGAATGTGTCGACGAGTTCATTCAATACACAGAGCTGTCCGAAAAGCCTGTCATCCGTGAAAACGGAAAGCCATACTACGAATACATCCATCCGCTGTTCGGCGATTCCTATCTCTTTATGGCGATCGAAAACGGCTATGATGTGAATTCTCTCGACAACTTCTCCGACGAACAGATGGATTGGGCGGAAAGCGCTATCGCAAAAAGGACCGCACAGGGGAGGAGGATCTTCCTGATTCAACATTCTCCGCTGTACGGCTTCGGCGCGGGGGACGATCGGGAGAACCCCGCCTATCTGGGTTCCATCCGCACGCAGGACGCGGCGGGAAACATCTTCCCAAACAATCTGCGGTTCAGAAAGCTGTTGGAAACCTACAAGGATATCATCTGGGCGTCGGGACATACACACCTGCGCTTTGAGGACGAGAAAAACTATTCCGATGACAGTGGGAACTCCTGCCGGATGTTCCATATCCCCGCGCTTTCCGGCACGACCCGCCTGACCTATGACAGCGACGGGAAAAGGACGCTTGACCGCGCCTTTCGCGAGGACGAGGCGCAGGGCTACATCGTCGATGTATACGAGGATAAAGCCGTATTCTCCGGCGTCAACTTTTTCCGTGATGAGCTGTATCCTCTCTATACATATACAATAAAAAGATAATGACAACAGAAAGAAAACGACCCTTCCTTTCGGAAGGGCTTTTTCAGGCGTTGACTTTCGAACGTAAGTGTGATATTATGATATCGTAGAGAAATGGCGGCGGCTGTTTCAGCACCTCTGAAAAGGAGGTGAGATGATGGAGTACATAATCTGTTTCGCTTTTTTAGTGACTGTTATTGTCCTTGTCATAAAGAAATAACCGCCTGTGCTGCAACACAAGCGGTTTTGTAATGTAAAATAAACCAATTGCGAAACAGCCTATGCCGTTTCTCTACATTTATTGTATCCGATAAAACCGTATTTGTCAATATCCAATTATTATTTTAAATGCATCATCCCCTGCACATCGGTGTAGTATTCGCCCTCGGGGATCAACTCGCTGACGGGTACGATCTTGTAGCCTTTGCTTTGGATCGCTTCGATGATCTTCGGCAGAGCTTCGGGCGTGTTTGTCGCGCCGTTATGCATCAGGATGATGGAGCCTTCTGTGAGATTCTGTTCGATTTTTGCGACCATATCGTCGGGCGCGGGATCCTTCCAGTCCAGCGAATCGATGTTCCACTGCACACAGTACATATCAAGCGACTTGACGTTTTGCACCAATGAGTTGTTATATTCGCCGTAAGGCGCCCGAAAAAGCGTGGGAGCCTTTCCCGTGAGATTCTCTATCGCCTCGCTGCAGGAGGTGATCTCCTCTTTCTGCTGTTCTTCGGAGAGCGAATTCATATGCGGATGCGTCGCGCTGTGATTCTCCACATCATGACCGCGCGCGCTGATTTCCTTTACCGAGTCGGGATATTCGTCCACCCACTGCTTGACTAAGAAAAAGGTGGATTTGACCTCGTATTCGTCGAGGATATTGAGCAGGGTTTCGGTCTGCTCATTTCCCCACGCGGCGTCGAAGGACAGCGCGCAGACTTTCTCGTCGCGCTCTACACAGTAGACGGGGACTTCCTTCTGCTCGTTCATCGTCGCGACTACCTTGGTGGCGGTTGAGCCCGCGACAATCAGCGCCACTACGCCGATCAGTGCGCATGAGAACAGGGATATCAGCTTTTTTCGTGTCAGGATATAGAACCTCATCGTATCACCGGTACAGTATATGCGAGGCTGATAATGGATAGAACCATTGTAGGGCGGGGGCTTGCTCCCGCCGAGAGTTCAATATTAAATCAATGTTACCTGCGAAGCATATTTGACGTTTGTTTTGCTTCGCGTGAAATCGTCGTATGATAATAACGTTTCGGCGGGAGCAAGCCCCCGCCCTACGTCTTTAAAAGACGTTGCTCATAAAAAGAAAACACCCTCTCCGTTATGAAGAGGGTGAAATTGTTATTCGTTGATTTCCCACTCGGTGGTGCCGTCTTTGTTGTCCTTGGTGATGCGGATGCCCTTTTCGAGAAGCAGATCACGGATGCGGTCGGCTTCGGCAAAGTCCTTCTGCGCCTTTGCCGCAAGGCGCTGTGCGAGATGCTCACCGAGTTCTTTGCGGTTGAGTCCGATCCGTTCTAAGAAGGCGTTTTTCAAGGCTTCTTTTGCGGCTGCCGCCTCCTGCTCCTTGCGGATGATCTCGTCTGCCGCGTCGATCAGACCGAGAGACAGCACGCGGTCGAAGTCATCTACCAGATACCGTTTGGTAGCGTCATCAATATCGTTCGCCTTCAGCACATCGTACAAAGCGGTGAGCGCTAACGAGGTATTGAGATCGTTGTCGAGCGCCTTTTTGAACTTGTCCTGATAGGATTTTGCCGCTTCTTTGTCCGCCTCGCCGTCTTTCGAAAGCTTTGCGATACGGGATGTGAGCTTGTCATAAGCGATCACGGTGTTGTCAAGATTCTCAAAGCTGAAGATCAGCGGTTTTCTGTAGTGAGACTGCAGGCAGAACATACGGTAGGCGAGGGGGTTGTAGCCCTGTTCCTCTAACAGAGAAACGGTGAGGAACCCGCCTTTTGACTTACTCATCTTGCCTCTTTTGTCCAGCAGATGGAGCACATGAAACCAGTAGCCGCACCACTTATGACCTAAGAACGCTTCACTCTGCGCGATCTCGTTGGTATGATGGGGAAAGGCGTTGTCCACGCCGCCGCAGTGGATATCCAGATGCTCGCCGAGATGCTTGATGGAGATGGAGGAGCATTCAATGTGCCAGCCGGGATAGCCCAGACCCCACGGAGACTCCCACTTGAGCTCCTGATCGTCGAACTTCGACTTGGTGAACCACAGTACAAAGTCGGTTTTGTTGCGCTTGTTCTCGTCCTCGGTGACGTCCTCGCGCACGCCGACCTGTAAGTCCTCTTCGTTCTGGTTGCCGAACACATAGTAGTTCTCGAGCTTGGAGGTATCGAAGTAGACGTTGCCGCCCGCGATATAGGCGTAGTCCTTCTCGAGCAGTACCTCGATCATATGGATAAACTCGGGGATGCAGGAGGTAGCGGGCTCTACCACATCCGGAGTCTTGATATGAAGCTTCTTGCAATCGGAGAAGAAAGCGTCGGTGTAGAACTTCGCGATCTCCATCACGGACTTATGTTCACGTTTTGCGCCCGAGAGCATTTTGTCCTCGCCGGTATCCGCGTCGGAGGCAAGATGACCGACGTCGGTGATGTTCATCACGCGCGTGACGTCATAACCCGCCCAGCGCAGATACTTCTCCAGCACATCCTCCATGATATAGGTGCGCAGGTTGCCGATATGCGCGTAATGATAAACGGTAGGGCCGCAGGTGTACATGCGGACTTTATTGCCCTCATAGGGGATGAATTCCTGTCTGGAGTTTCCTAAGGTATTGTATAAAATCATTTGAGTTCTTGCACTTCCTTCTGTAGTTTTTCGATTTCAAATTGGAGCCTGCACAGCTCGAGGGCGACGGGGTCGGAATAGTGGATCTGATCGAGAAAATCGGGACGCTCGCCGTTGATCCTTACCACACGAGCGGGAACGCCGACAGCGGTAGAGTTCGGCGGGATCTCGGACAGCACCACCGCGCCCGCGGCGATACGCGCGTTATTGCCGACCTTAAAAGGGCCCAAGACCTTCGCGCCCGCGCCGACGAGGACATTGTTGCCCAGAGTCGGATGACGCTTGCCGGTCTCCTTGCCGGTACCGCCGAGGGTGACGTTCTGGTAGAGTACGCAGTTGTCGCCGATGATCGTGGTCTCGCCGATCACGACGCCCATACCGTGGTCGATCACCAGACCCTTGCCGATCACGGCGGCGGGATGGATCTCTACGCCTGTTTTTGTCCGCGCGCGCTGGGAGAGGTAGCGGGCGATCATCTTCATGTTGTGCGTATGAAACCAGTGGGCTCTTCTGTATTTTCTGACCGCCTTATAGCCCGAATAGAGAAAGAACACCTCTAAGCGGTTTCTCGCCGCAGGGTCCTTATCCAGATAGGCGTCCAGGTCGGCCTTTAGCGTTTTGAACATAGTATCATCCTTCTGCTAATGAGGAATTAGGAGTTAGGAATTAGGAATTTTTTCGGGTGCGGGTGTCCCGCCGTTAATTCCTCATTCCTCATTCCAAATTCCTAATTAAAAAGGCTATGCCATCCCAAGGGACGACATAGCCGCGGTTCCACCCAAATTCAGCGTATATAAAACACGCTCTTTTTTCCCTTAACGCGGGATCACGCGCAGCCATTTCCTTCTGCGGACTCACGGGCGCATTTCACCGATCTTTCTCCGAGACAGCTCTCAGCAAATGCTGTCCTCTCTGTCGGATGCCGAAAGGGTACTTCTCCCGATCACAGTCTTTTGATATCTACATTATTATATACGAATGATCTGAAAAATGCAACAACAATTTCGTTCCCGGTTTTTCGTTCTCAGTTGACTGGGTGCTGCGCACGGCTATTGTAATATGTGCTTATCGGTAATCACAACCGACAACCAACATTGGTTCC
This sequence comes from Ruminococcus sp., assembly GCA_017404145.1. Taxonomy (GTDB): domain Bacteria; phylum Bacillota; class Clostridia; order Oscillospirales; family Acutalibacteraceae; genus Ruminococcoides. The sequence goes on from JAFRCW010000001.1 coordinate 48,156, forward strand.
CAGTTCCTAGTTCCAAGTTCTCAGTTGATTGGGCGCTGCGCACGGCTATTGCAATATGTGCTTATCGGTGATCCCAACTGACAACCGATATCACATATCGCTGATAACGTCCTTATTGTCCTTCAAATAAATCACGCCGGAGATAATGGTGATGACTGTGACGATCCAGATCAGGATGTTGCCGATGATCGTAAAAATCACGGGCAGGGGAGAGAGGGTGAGGTCAACGCCGAAGATCGTCAAAAAGTCGATCAGCGCCCAGAAGGCGTAGATGATACCGATGGCAGTGATCTGGGAGATCGTTTTGAACTTGCCCCAGATATTCGCGGCGATCACTTTGCCGTTCGCGGCGGCAACCAGACGGATCGAGGTCACGGTGAACTCGCGGAACAGAATGATGATCACGGGCACCGCGCCGCACAGCCCGGCTTTTAAGAAGCAGACCAGCACGGAAATCACCAGTATTTTGTCAGCCAGAGGATCGGCGAACTTGCCGAAATCGGTGATGAGATTGTTCTTGCGCGCGATATTGCCGTCAAACGCGTCGGTGATTGCGGCGGCGCCGAACAGCAGTCCCGCGACAAAGTAGTTGAGCGGAAAGTCGATCAGCATACAGGCGACGATAAACGGCACCATAACGATCCTGAGCAGCGTCAGCTTATTCGGCAGATTCATTTTTTTCAGCATAGAAGTCTTCTCCCTCTTTTATTTCTGACAATTCTATGTAAACGATAGTGAACGGAAGGGGATTGCCGCGTCGTGACCGCAGGGTCACTCCTCGCAATGACAATTCCTCATTCCTCATTCCTAATTTCTAATTCTTCCACCATTTCTCCGACCAGATCACAGTCGAGACAATCGGTGATTGTGACTTTTACCATTTCGCCCGCGCGCGGCTTTCTCTCACAGGTGAAGAACACGCAGGGGTCTACCTCCGGCGCATCAAAGGCGGAACGTCCGAAGAAACACTCGGCGTAGCGGTCAAAGCCGTCTACTAATACGTCGACGGTCTTTCCGATCTGCTGCTGACAGAAGTCGGACATAATATACGCCTGCTGTTCCATGATGAGTTCGGCACGGTGTGCTCTCACATCCTCGTCGACCTGCGGCATCAAGGCGGCGGGGGTGTCTTCCTCCTGTGAATAGGCAAAGCACCCAAGCCTCTCGAAGCGCGTCTCGGCGACAAAGCGGGAGAGCTCTTCAAACTGTTCTTCTGTTTCGGTGGGGAATCCGGTAATCAGCGTGGTTCTCAGCACGACGCCGGGAATTGCCGCGCGGATTTTTTTGATCAGTGCGGTCAGCTCTTCGAAAGAACCTCTGCGGTTCATTTTATGCAGGATATCGGCGCTGCAGTGCTGCAGGGGAAGGTCGATATACTTGACGATCTTATCTTCCTTTGCGATCGTTTGGAGCAGTTCATCGGTAATGCGGTCGGGATAGCAGTAGAGCAGGCGGATCCAGCGGATACCGTCGATTTTGCACAGTTCACTCAGCAGCTCGGGCAGGGCTAATCTGCCATAGATGTCCTCGCCGTAGCGGGTGGTGTCCTGCGCGATAACGTTGAGCTCCTGCACGCCGTTTTTCGCGAGCGTTTTCGCTTCTTCGATGATGCTCTCCTGCTTTCTCGAACGGAAGCGCCCTCTGATCAGCGGGATCGCGCAGTAGGTACAGCAGTTGTCGCAGCCGTCGGCGACTCTCAGATACGCCCAGTGGGGCTCGGTGGACTGTATTCTGCCGCCGTCTAAGGGGAGGTTCATCTTGTCGGGGAAAGAGGCGTATTTCTCACCGTCAAGCGCTTTTTCGACCGCCTCACAGATATCGGCGTTTGCGCCGATACCGATGACAGCGTCGACCTCGGGGATCTCCTTGGTGAGCTGGTCGCTGTAGCGCTGGGCGAGGCATCCGGTGACGATGATCGCTTTGATCTTGCCCTCCTTTTTCAGCTCGCACAGCTCTAAGATCTCGTTGATACTTTCCTGCTTGGCGGATTCGATAAAGCCGCAGGTGTTGATGATCGCAACGTCGCACTGCGCGGGATCTTCTTTTAAGATGTAGCCGCCTTTTCTCAATTGAAACATCAGCATCTCCGCGTCAACGCGATTCTTCGCGCAGCCCAAGGAGATGATGCCTACTGTGGTATTACTCATAAAATTCCTCTGTATCCGTATACGCTCTCATCGCCTGCTTGATCGCGGAGTAGGAATACCCCATCCGCTGTAAGGCGGCAAAGGCGCGCCGTCTGCCCTTTTCATCGGACAGGACGCGGGCGTATTTTTTCTCGATGATTTCTTTGATCTGTTCCTCTTCGTCGACGTCGAATTCTTCTAAGACCGCGTCGATCAGATCCCTGTCGACGCCTTTTTGGAGCAGCTTCTGACGAACGCCGTTTTTGGATAGGCGTTTGAGGTGAAAGAGATCGGCGCTGTAGCGGCGCGTAAATCTCTCGTCGTCGAGCAGCCCCAGCTCTTCACAGCGGGAGAGAGCTTGATCCGCCGCGTCCTCGCCGAAGTCCTTTTTGAGCTTGTCGAACAGCTCCCTGTGCGAGTAGTCTCTGTAAGAGAGCAGCCACATCGCCTTGTCCTTACAGCGTTTTAAGTTCGATGCGTCAACGACCTCTTTGAGCTGTTCGTCGGTGATGTCCCGCCCTACGTCAAAGCGGTAGGCGAGCAGCGTCTCTGTATCAAGCCGAAAAGCGAGCTCACCGTCTATGAAAAGCGCCGAGAGCCCCTTACGTCGGGGCTCAATTGCGGTTATATTCATCAGTCTTCAACCAGAATATCAATGTTGGATTTTTTGGCGGGAGCGGCGGGAGCCGGAGCGGGAGCAACGGGAGCAGGCTTCGCAATCTTGGTGCCCTTCTTCGGGTTTTTCGAGAGCTTGTCAATGTTCTCCCACAGCTCTTTTTCGATCTTTTCTCTCAGGGCGTCGTCGTTCTTTAAAAGTTCCTTGACATTTTCTTTACCCTGACCGAGGCGCATATCGCCGTAGTTGAACCACGCGCCCGCCTTGCCGATGACGTCCGCCTTGACGGCAAGGTCGATCAGTTCGCCGACGCGGGAGATACCCTCGCCGTACATAATATCAAATTCCGCCTCTTTGAAGGGGGGAGCGATCTTGTTCTTGACGACTCTCGCTCTGGTGCGCGAGCCGACCATCTCGCCGTTGACCTTCAGCGTCTCTACCCTGCGGATGTCGATTCTGACGGAGGAGTAGAACTTCAGCGCTCTGCCGCCGGGGGTGACCTCGGGGTTGCCGTACATCACGCCGACTTTTTCTCTGAGCTGGTTGATGAAGATCGCGACGCAGTTGGACTTAGAGATCGCGCCTGCGAGTTTTCTTAACGCTTGGCTCATCAGTCTTGCCTGCAGACCGACATGAGAGTCGCCCATTTCGCCTTCGATCTCCGCCTTGGGAACCAGCGCTGCGACCGAGTCGATAACAATGACGTCGATCGCGTTGGAGCGGATCAGCGCCTCGGCGATCTCCAAAGCGTCCTCACCGGTGTCGGGCTGAGAAACGAGCAGAGAGTCAACGTCAACGCCTAATGCCGCCGCATAGACGGGATCGAGCGCGTGCTCTACGTCGATGAACGCAACGTTGCCGCCGTTCTTCTGACCCTCCGCGATACAGTGGAGCGAGAGGGTGGTCTTACCCGAGGACTCGGGTCCGTAGATCTCGACGATCCTGCCTCTGGGCAGACCGCCGATGCCGAGCGCGATATCAAGCGACAGCGAGCCGGTAGAAACGTGCCCTACATTCAGCGCGGAGTTCTGTCCGAGCTTCATCACGGCGCCTTTGCCGAACTGTTTTTCAATCTGAGAGAGCGCGGTTTCCAGCGCTTTATTTTTATCCAGTGCCATTTTGGTTTCTCCTTCGTCAATTTTTTACGCGTCAATTATAACATATTTTCTCTGTAATTGCAAGAGAAATTCGAATTTTTGTTCTAAATCATTTTTGTTGCCGTAATCGCGCGGGGGATATTCTGGATATCGTTTGTGATATGAATATCGGCAAAACCCGCATTTTGCAGAAGCTGTGTGATATATTCGCTCTGACCTTCTCCGATCTCAAAAGCAAAGGATCCGCCCGCTTTGAGCTTTCCCCGATAGAGTACGATAATGCTCTCATAGAAGTCATAGCCCGATGCTCCTCCGTCTAGGGCGAGAGCAGGCTCACACTGCACTTCTCTTTGCAGAGTGGACAGATCGGATGTCCTGATATACGGAGGGTTGGACACGATCAGATCCAGCGATCCCTCAGAGAAGTCATCTGCGCAGTCTTTCAGATCGGACAGGATGCATCGGATCTTTGCGAGATGCTTTTCTGTATTTTTTTGAAGATAAGAAAACGCCCTTTCGCTTTTCTCCACCGCAGAAACGCGGCACAGCGGGCGTTCCTTTTTGATCGTGACTGCGATGATACCGGTGCCTGCGCACAGATCGAGAATCTCCATCGCCCGATTTTCGGGGATCAGCTTCAGGCTCTCTCTGACGAGTACCTCGGTGTCGTCTCGGGGGATCAGTACGCCCTTGCCGACTGCGTATTCTCTGCCCATAAAAGTCCACGTTCCCGTGATATACTGGATCGGCTCTCCTTGTTCTCTGCGGTCTTTCATCGACAGCGCTTTTAAGATGATCTCATCTGAAAGCGCTTCATCGGCGCGCAGGATCAGCTGTGTATGATCACAGCCCAGAAGCGTTTCCAAAATCATCTGTGCGTCGAAGGGGGAGAGCGCGTCTGACAGGAGCTTATTCAGCTGTCTGACTGTCATCTTTTTCCTGTATGGGTTCGAGATCGGGACAGCAGGAGAGGATATCCGAGCCGTCGTCGGGGATGACCGCTTCCATCGCCTTGATTGCGCATTCGATCATTTCATCCTTAGGTTCTTTGGTAGTGATCCGCTGCGCCCACAGACCGGGAGTAGCCAGAATACGGGTGAATACGTTGTCGTGCTTGCCGCAGAGCTTGATGACCTCATAGCCCAGTCCCACCATTACCGGCAGCAGCAGCAGACGGAATACCGGCCGCAAAAACTTGATTCCGAACGGAGCTGTCGGGATGAACAGACCGACAATGATGCCGACCAACAATGTGACGACCAAAAACGAGGTGCCGCAGCGGGGATGAAAGCGCGTTTGCTTTCTGACGTTCTCGACGGTCAGTTCTTCGTCGTTCTCATAACAGAAGATGGTTTTATGCTCCGCGCCGTGATACATGAACACGCGCTTCATATCTTCCATCTGCGATACGATGATCATATAACCGAAGAAGAGGACGAGCTTTAAGACGCCCTCAAAGGCGGATTTTAAGAGTCTTGCGGAGCTTTCCGCCCATTCGGTGATGTGCGGTGCGATCGTCCAGTCGAACAGCTTGGACGGCAAAAACATGAACAGTCCTAAAGCGATCGCTACGCCGAGGATGGACGCGATGACCATGATGACATTCATCAGCTTGTCGCCGAAGGTTTTCTCCAGCCACTTTTCAAATTTAGAGGGTTCTTCCTCTTCGACCAGTCCCGCCTCCATCGCTTTGTCGGCGGAGATTCCGAGCGCCTTATAGGACAGACGCATCGAGTCGATCATACCCGCGATGCCGCGCACCAGCGGGATCTTCCAGAATCCCGATTTAAAAACGGGTTTGACCTCAATATCCACCAGCTCGATGGTATCCTTGTCCACCCGGCAGGCGGCGGCGGTACGCTTGGGACCGCGCATCATGATACCCTCGATCAGCGCGGATCCGCCGATGGAGGTAATTTTTTTCTGTTGTTTTTTCATTTAATACCTTCTTATGTTTTAAATTGTAGGGAACGGTCTTGACCGTTCCGCTTTGCAGAAACGTTTTTGTATAATCAACGTTTCGGGAGGGTCAAGACCCTCCCCTACAGGTTTTATATAATTCCTTCGTCTCTGTCGTCATCGCCCTCGTGATAAATCGGGAGAGAGATGGTGACGGTGGTGCCTACCTCAACGGAGCTTTCGATATCGAGCGTACCCTTGTGCAGGCTGATGATCTCATCGGCGACGGCAAGTCCGATACCCGAACCGTTGATCTTCTGGTTCGCCTTATAGAACTTATCCTTGACCTTCGGGAGATCCTCGGGATTGATGCCGCAGCCGTTGTCCGCGACGACGACCTTGATCGTGTCGTCGACAAAATCTCTGTATACCTGAACGCCGATCATACCGCCCTCGGGCGTGTATTTCAAGGCGTTGTCAATAATGTTGAGGATGACCTGCTTGAGACGGTTGCGGTCGCCTAAGATGATCGGCATCTGTTCGGGCTCGTCATAGAGCAGATGCTTGTGCTCGGAGAGAGCGCGCTCTCGGAGCATATAAACCGCCTCGTCCACTTCGGCGAGGATATCCATTTTCTCCATCTGCATCGTCAGTCTGCCGGACTGCAGCTTCGAGAAGTCCAAGAGCTCTTCGACCAGAGAGGTCAGACGGGAGGATTCCTTGACGATAACAGACATACCCTTTTCTAAGGTGATGCGGTCGGGAACGCCGTTCTGCATCGTTTCCGCCCAGCCCTTGATGGCGGTCAGCGGAGTTCTCAGCTCGTGAGAAACGCGGGAGATAAAGTCGTTTTTGAGCTTTTCGTTCGCGTCAAGCTCATGCGCCATATCGTTGATCGAATCGCACAGATCGCCGATCTCGTCGTCATACATCTTCTCCACTCTCGCGTTAAAGTCACCTTGGGCGATCTGCTTTGAGGTGTCGCTCATCATGGAAACGGGCTTGACTATCGAACGGATGAAATAGAAGCCCGAAAGAGCAACAGCCGTGATGATGATCAGTCCCACAAGGACAGCGATGAGAGTATAGAGAAAGATTTTATGATTGGCTTCCTTTAAGGAGATCACGAAGCGCACGGCGCCGACGGCGGTGCCGGAATAGTTCCTGACAGCGTGGGTAAGCGTCATCACGCTTTCGCCCGAGGAGAGCTTGCCCTTGTATCTTCCGATGGAAGATTCAGAGTTTACCGCGTCCTCAAAGTCGGGGATCTCCTCGCTGTCGTCGATCATATAGCCGGAGGAGGTAACGATCACCCGTCCCGCGGCGTTGATGATCTCCACTTCGACCTTATCTTTATAGGCAAAATCCTCGGCAAAAAGATACGCCGTTTCTTCAAAGCTCTCGGTAGATTCCGAGAGATAATCGGGAAACACCGAGTACAGTTCCTGGTTGCGCAGATTGAGATTGTTCTCGATCGTACCGTAGCAGTAGGATTCCACCGCGATAGAAAGGGAGACGACCAACAAAATGATAATCGCAAGCACCACGCCGAACGTGTTGATCAGCCAGCGCTTGGTAATACCGCGAAACAACTTGTTTTCTCCCCTTTCCCCAAAATGTTATCAAAATGACAGATGATGAATGATAAATGATAAGCAAAGGGCGGAATACCCGCACCCGAATGTCATAAAAATGTTCGAGCAAAGCGAGTAACCTTCACTTTTCATTTTTCATTTTTCATTCTGATTTGACTCTGTCAAATCAGTTGGTGTCCCACTTATAGCCCAGACCCCAGACGGTGACGATATACTTGGGGTTAGAGGGCTCGTCCTCTACCTTCATTCTCAAACGTCTGATGTTGACGTCGACGATCTTCTCTTCGCCGACATACGCTTCGCCCCATACGTGGTTGAGGATATCGGTACGGTCCAGCGCAACGCCGGGATTGGAGAAGAAATATTCCATAATCTGGAACTCTACCTGAGTCAGCTCGATCATCTTGCCGTTCTTCATCAAAGCGCGGTTGCGAAGATTCAGGGTAAAGATGCCGGACTTAAGCTCTTCCTTGAAGTTGTTCTCGCTCTTCTGCTCGGAGAGAGATACTCTTCTGTAGAGGGAGTCGACTCTGGCTGTCAGCTCCGAGGGAGAGAAGGGCTTGGTGATGTAGTCATCCGCGCCGAGCATCAGGCCGGTGACCTTGTCCATCTCCTGCGTGCGTGCGGAGAGCATAATGATGCCGATGCCCGAGTTCTTGTTTCTCAGCTCCTTGCACACCTGCAGACCGTCGATACCGGGCATCATGATGTCGAGGATCGCTACGTCAAAGTCGCCGCCGTTCTCCTCGTACTTCTCGAGAGCCATCTCGCCGCAGTCCGCTTCTACCACTTCATACCCTGCGCGTCTGAGATTGATCACCACGAAATCGCGGATAGCCGCCTCGTCCTCGCATACCAAGATTTTCTTCATAAATTTTCCTCCGTTCTTTTGCCGGTTGCGCCGGCTTTATGAAAAATTTTTGTTTTCTATTTTTATGAGCCTTGAAGGATCTCAAAGCTCTTTTCTACTTCTGTATCGGTAAAGGCGTATTCGTCGTCGGAGTTTGTGATCAGGAAAGTGTATACCTCTGCAGAAAGCTCATAGAGCTTTGCCTCGATCACTTTGTTCTCCTGATAGTCGTCTCTGGAATACGCTTTGATATATAACAGCTCATGGCTAAGCTGAGTATCTTCCCGGTCAAAGTCGAGCGAATACAGCGTCATTTTTCTTTCCTCTTCACTGTACTGCGCGGTAATACAGTCCTTTTTGTCCTCCGTGAGAGTGAAGGTGTATTTTCCGTCGGGACAGATCAGCGCGGTTTTTTTCTCTTGCATCGAGTAAGAGGAGAAGTCAAGATCCTTCCAGACGACTATATTGCAGAAAGCGTTTTCGACCGCGTTTTCGGGGATGGGCGCTTTCTCCACGGTGGGAATCTCCAGAATGCCGTCGTTGTTGATGTCCTTGGACAGCAGTTTTTCGGATCGCTCGGCGTTCTCTGCGGTCTCGAAGATGAAGAGGGGGTTGATCAGCAGCTTCTGACCTTTGTCATAGTACAGCGCTTCGGTGGTGTACGCGCCGCTCTCCAGTCTTTCATCAATCATAACGCCGGGGATGTCCTCGGCGATGTTGCCGAAGAGAAGATTTTCAATTTCTTGGGCTTCCGGATTCAGCTCACAGTCGGCGATCGGCAGAAGCCCCCTGTCGGGGTGATATCCCATAAGGGTCGCAAAAGGCGGCTCTGAGGCGGCGCCTGTTGTAACGCACAGCACTTCATCCGCGCCGTCCGAGTTGAAGTCTCCCAGAACACAGCGGCTGTAGCACGCGGTAACGTCGGTGACGGAGATTTCATCCTCTGTGCGATAGATCGCGATGGACTTCAGCGAGGAGGAAGCTCCCTGATATCCGACGAGGATCTCTCTTTTTCCGTCGCCGTCCAGATCGGCAAAATCCACACGGTCGATGACGTTGGTGGGGATAGCGGAAGAGCCGAGATAGGTGAAACTGTCGTTTATCTTTCTCGCAAAAAGCAGCTCTGCCGTGCCGGGCTCGTCCTTCGTGCGAAAGACGGCGATCGCCTCGATCACATCCTTGCCTGTATCACAGATGGTCACGGCGTTTTTGTTGGCGCCCGACAGAGGATAGACCAGTTCAAAGGAGGATGAGAAGTTAGAGGCGATCAGAGAGATGACCTCGCTTTCGTCACCCGACGCCTTCGGAACGGCGAGGATATCCTCTTCCTCCAGACTCAGTGCGGAGCAGGCGGAGAGCGTAAAGCAGAGAACAATCAGTAATATGGCAACGATTCTTTTCATATACGCTCCTTAATTGATAGTGCAGAGTGCAGGGTGCAGAGTGCAGAGTTAAGAGTTGTGGGAAAATCCTTGCGGATTTTTGGATTCCTGTTTTATATTTTTAACGCTGTTTATCACCAATACAAATCGGGTGAGGGCAGCGCCCTCCCACAGTTCTTATTTCTTCGTTCTTATTTCTTAGTTTAAAGAAGCTTTGCCTCGAGATACTTGATGGGAATTCCGTCGGCGGTAAACATCTTTTCGTGTTCGGTCTCGATGTTATCGGTGATTTCGCTGTGATGCAGGTCGCGGGTCAGGTAGACGATTTCATAGCCTGATTGCTCAAAGTACAGGATACTGTCGTCAAACAGAGGATCGTCGTCAGTTTTGAAATAGATCTTCGCATCCCTTTTTAGGAAGTCTTTGTATTTAACGAGTTTTTTCGGGAAGGTGAGCCGGCGCTTTTTGTGCTTTTCTCTCGGCCACGGGTTACAGAAGTTGATGTACAGCGCATGGATCTTATCATCCTCTGAGAGAATGTTTTCGATCATCTCCACGTTATAGGCGACCAGCGCGATGTTCTTCGGAGAGGGAAGACCGTTTTCCGTAAAGAGCTTCTCGATATTCCTTCTGCCGACGCCGAGCATATCGCTCTTGATATCGACGGCGATAAAGTTGACGTCGGGATTCAAAAGCGCTTTCTGCGCGATAAAAGAGCATTTGCCGCAGCCGATTTCCAGCTCTATGGGATTGTCGTTGTCAAAAAACTGCCGCCAATTACCCTTGCGGTCCTCGGGATTCGGGATAAAGTAGGGACACTTCTCAAGCTCCGGCGCCGCCCACTTCTTCTTACGTATTCTCACGTCGTCCACTCTTTTACTCGTTCTAACGCAGTCTACCACATTATATAGTAACCTACACTACAATATTATAACAAACCCTTGTGGTTTTTGCAATTGTTTTTTTACATTTATATAGGGAAAATTTAAGAAATTTTTATTATTTTGTGAGAATTGAAACCGATTCTTTCGGAATGTTTCCGATGAAGAAATATCCCTGCAACTTTTTTGCAAAAAAACTCTTTGCCTTATATGTTGAAAAGCGCACTTTTATCATTTACATAACGTTTTCTGTTGCATTTCATTTTTTAATATGGTATGATGAAACTGCCAAACAAAATTTTATATTTTTCACAGCTGATGTGTGTATTTTACCTTTTGGTAAAAATACAGGCTCGGTTTTAATACACGCATTTTGCTGTGATTGAAATTTTGTTTGGCGACATTGAGCTGTGTATTTTTCGGCGTGGCTCTCGGGTCGCGCTTTTTTGTTTTTATACTGATTTTTGTTGCATTTCGGTTTACAATGTGATATTATTTTATTGCGACAAAACCTGCATTGACCATATCATTGCGGTATCAAAAGAATAAAATGGTTTACTCGTATTTCGGAAAACACTGTGTTATGGTAAAAACACAGGTTTCTTTTCGTGTTTTCTGATTACGCAGTAATTTGATACCACGGGTTTTGTCGCAGAAATCAGAGGCTATGTGTTTTTCGGCGTGGCTCTCGGGTCGCGCTTTTTTGTTTTTAAGGAGGATTTGAGAGTGGATTTTGAGAAATCTTTTTCGGATTATTTGGAAAGGCGAGAATATGACGATGCGGAAAATGCATTGTTTTCGATTATCCGTTCTGCTTATCAAGCAGGCTGGAGTGATGCCGGAGGAGAGATTACCATACCATCGGCGAGAATCATTCATATTGTCAAAAACAAAAAAGGAGAAAAAGATGATTAAACATATGACAAAAAGCGAAAGAGAGATAATGGAATTGCTGTGGAAGAGTAAAAAACCTTTGTCCTGCGCAGAGATAGTCGAGATTTCTGATGATAAGTCGTGGAAGAACAGTTATGTTCACTCTTTAATAAAACCACTGCTAAAGAAAGGTATTGCCACAACTGAATCCTTTGAATTGGTATCGCGGAGTTATGCCAGAAAATTTGCGCCGAAAATAAGCTATTACGAATATATATTGCTATCAGAGTTTTCGGATGAGGATTTACGTAATACCGAAAAAATGGTGGAATTTTTCAATACTTTTCTCCAAGTTACAGACAACGAAGAACTAACAGAGGAGATCAAAGACAGGATGAAATAAAAAGAGGTAATGATTGATCATTACCTCTTTTTATCATACTGCCCGATACGGACACTCGCACCTCTCGCTTTTCATAAAGCGGATATCGGAGAATTCTGTTTGAAGCGCTTTTTTCAGCGGTTCGATCACCACATCCTCGGTGGAGAAATGCCCTGCGTCAAAGGCGGCGATCCCGTGTTCTTTCGCGAAAAGATACTGATGATGTTTGATCTCGCCTGTGACAAAAGCGTCAAAACGGTATTTCTCCCACAGCTCTACGCCTTCTCCGCCGCCTCCCGAGGAGACCGCGACGGTATAAACGGGCTTGCCGGTTTCGGTGAAGCGCACCGAGGGAGAGCCGATATGTGCTTTGATGTACTGCGCGAATGCTTCTGCCGTCATCGGAGACAAAAGAGTCCCGATACATAAAAAATCATCGGAATACAGGGCGGTATCCTGTAAAGACAGCGCCTTTGCGAGCGCGGTATTCACGCCGTTTTCCGCTTTGTCAAGATTGGTGTGCAGACATAAAGCGGCGATATCGTATTTGATGAGCAGCTCCACTGCCGAATCCGGCTCGATCCGTCTGAGCGGATCAAAGATCACGGGATGATGAGAAAGAATCAGCTCACAGCCCTTCTCTTTCGCTTCCCTGACGACGTCCGATGTGATATCGAGCGCGAGGAGAACTTTGGTGACCTCGTTGTCTTTGGAGCCGCAGAGAAGTCCGACGTTGTCCCACTCTTCCGCTGAAGACAGCGGCGCGACGCTTTCAAAATATGCTAAAATAGGTTCAATTTTCATACAGATATTCCTCTAATTGCCGCGCGGCAATACGGGCTAGATCGTCGCCGATCGCCTGCTTTTTCAGTCTGTTCAGTGTGTGTTCCAGAAAGGTTTTTTCCTCATCGTGCTCTTTGCTGAGCTTGCCGAGATAGAGCGAGAGGGGAGAGGGCGTTTTCACTTCTCCCGTATATCGGACGAGCATCACGGTATAATGCTTGCCGTCCTCCGTGACCGCGCTCTGGTGTTGGATCGCAAAGCCGTTTTCATACAGCCACAAGATGAGTTTTTCACAGCGCGTCATCGGCTGGAGGATCAGCGAAAGGCTTTTGTCTTTGATATACGGACACTCTGAGAGGATCTTCGCGATCAGCTCGCCGCCCATCCCCGCGATCACGACCGTGTCGATTTCGTCTTTTTTGACATTTTGCAGTCCGTCGGACAGGCGGGTCTCTATCTTGTCCGCCAGCTCATATCGAAGGATGTTTTCTTTTGCGCGCCCTAAGGGACCCTGAGCGATATCGCAGGCGACAGCGGACAGGATCTTGTTGTCAAGACACAGCGCGATCGGCAGATAGGCGTGATCGGTGCCGATATCAGCAAGGCGGCTGTCCTGAGCGACATAAGAAGCGCACAGAGCCAGCCGTCGAGACAGTGAGAACGGGTTCTTCATTATTTGGCTGCTTCGTTGAGCGCTTTGACCAGCGCGTCAACGTCAGCGCCGTGTACCATGCACGCTTCTTCGATCGACTCGCCTCTCGAAGCGGGGCAGCCTAAGCAGTGCATACCCATCGAAAGGAACAAGGGAGCGGTCTGGGGGAACTGATCGAGCACATCGCCGATAATGGATTCTTTTGTGATCATAGTGATAACCTCCGTTTTGTATTTGATATTATTCTATCACATATTTTTGAAAATACAACCTTTATTTTAGTGCAGAGTTGTGGGAGAGCTCCGCCCTCACCCAAAAATAAGGTGACGTAGGGAACGATGTCCACATCGCAATCGTATCTCGTTTTCGGCTGCGAAGTAAATCAACCGTAGGGCAAGGCGCCCTCGACTTGCCGAAACGTTGATAGTATATCCATAACGGTATAGGAAATAACGGTGAAATCCTGCTCCTGAAAGAAACGCCTGATATTCCAAAATGCTTCTGCGACCGGCAAGTCGAGGGCGCCTTGCCCTACAGCTCTATGCAACGTCCTACCAATCGGGTGAGGGCGAAGCCCTCCCTCTCAGTTCTTATTTTTAGTTCTTATTTCTTAGTTCGAAATCGGGTGCCGGGCAGATCCCGCCCTTCACCTTTCACCCTTCTTTATTTTTCCATATCTGAAAAATAAATGAAAAATAGCGCTCCTTCTGGGAGCGCTAAGAGCAATTAAATTAATATTATTCAGCCTGAGCTTCTGCTTCTTTTCTTTTTGCAAAGCATTCGCTGCAATAGTAATCCTTGCCTTCCATCGGCTTAAATGGGATATGTGCTTCGCCGCCACAGTCCGCACACACGGTGGTGTGCATCTCACGATTCGCTCTTATTGCATTTTTGCGGGCAATACGGCAATCCTTACAGCGTTGGGGCTCATTGACGAAGCCCTTTTCAGCATAGAATTCCTGTTCGCCTGCCGTGAAAACAAACTCGTTTCCACAGTCTTTGCAAACCAGAGTTTTGTCTTCGTACATAGTGGTAACCTCACTTTGTTTATTTTTACCCCGCGGCGGAGTTGCACCGCCCACAGCTTGTCGGGGTATATTACTCGGTAAAAGCAACCACAGTTCCATCGTGTACAGCGTATTCGGGTCTAATTGGTACTAATTGTCTTTTCATCCAAACGAAACGAAAATAAGCTGTGATTTGGCTGTCGGTCACTTTCTAAGTAATCACAGATTTTGCAAAGGGGTACATCAGTGTTTACTTATTTTCTTTCTGGTTCGGGATAGCGCGTTCTCGACGGATTTCTCCGATACGTTCAAAAGCCGGGCGGTCTCCTTACAGGAAAACCCCTTGAGATAACACAGAGTCACCTCATATTCATAGGGAGAAAGCTCTTCCTTCAAACGTTTGTAGAGTGAGCGGGTATGTTCTTTGCTCTCGAGTATCTCGTCAGGGGTGCTTTGGTTCGAGTCAAAGACGTCCTCGCTCTCATCGTCGAGAAATATCTTATTGTTATCGGGGATACGGCTCTTGGAAGAGGCGGCGCGAAGGACGCTGATGAATCGCTTTTCCACACACAGCGCCAGGAAGTTCTTAAAGCTCATATTCTTATCACAGTCATATTTTCTGACCGCTATGAGCATCGCGACCATCGCCTCTTGGATCAGGTCCGTGGTATCGGGATACAGATCCCGTCCCCTGTACTTTTTCGCAATGGAGGATATCAGCCCCAGATACCTTGCCGCAATCAGCTCAAACGCCGTTTCGTCGCCGCTTTGAAACCGCTGGATCAGCTGAGCGTCATGGGGCAGAGGTTCTCTTGCTATATTTTCCTGCAGGATAAAGCACCTCACAATATAGATATCTACTTTAATAATAAACAAAACAGCGATAAAAGTCAACAGTTTTTGTAAGATTCTGGATGACGAAGTTTTATTTGACTAAATATGATAAAAAAGAGTAAAAATTCGTTGACATTTTCTCTTGATTTTCTCAAACGTTCGTGCTATAATAAGTTAAATTAGAACATTTATACGATTGCTGACACAGAGAACGGGGGATCCATATGGTAGTTAAATGCAACAGTCTCGGATTATTCGGATTAAAAAGCTACGCAGTAGAGATCGAAGCGGATTTGTCCAGAGGCGTCGCCGCTTTTGAGATCGTCGGACTGCCCGATACCGCGGTCAAGGAGTCGAGAGACAGGGTCAGGATCGCGATGAAAAACTGCGGCTTTGAATTTCCCGCTTCGCGTCTGGTGCTCAACCTTGCGCCTGCGGACATCAAGAAAGAGGGACCGCTCTACGATTTGCCGATACTGGTCGCGATCCTGAAAGCGGCGCGGTATATCACGGTGAACACCGACGATTGCGCGTTCATCGGCGAGGTAGCGCTCTCGGGAGACGTTCGGCCGATCAACGGCGTGCTGCCGATGGCGATCGCCGCCAAGGAGCAGGGGATCAAAAAGCTCTTCGTTCCCTCTCACAACGGCAACGAAGGCGCAGTCGTCAAGGGGATCGAGGTTTATCCCGTCGCGAGTATTTACGAACTGGTCGATCATCTGTCCGGACGCAGACAGATCGAAAAAGCGGTGTATGTACAGGAGATATCTCCCGACCTTTCCGCGCTTGACTTTTCACAGGTCAAGGGACAGGCGGAGGCGAAGCGCGCGCTGGAGATCGCCGCCGCAGGCGGACACAACGTCCTGCTGATCGGCTCTCCCGGCGCGGGCAAAAGTATGCTTGCCAAGCGAATGACAGGGATCCTTCCCGCGATGACCTTTGAGGAAACGATCGAGACCACCAAGATCCATTCTATCGCGGGTACGTTGAAGAAAGGAGCGGGACTGGTGACGCAGAGACCGTTCCGCACGCCGCACCATACCGTCACTAAGATCGGACTCTCCGGCGGCGGAACCAACCCGAAGCCCGGGGAGATATCGTTAGCCCATAACGGGATCTTGTTCCTCGACGAGCTGCCCGAGTTCAACCGCTCCACCTTAGAAGTGCTTCGTCAGCCGCTCGAGGACGGTACCGTGAGTATCGCGCGCGCCACAGGGAACTACACCTATCCCGCGCGGTTTATGATGATTGCGGCGATGAACCCCTGTCCCTGCGGCTTTTATAATCACCCGAAAAAGGAGTGTTCCTGTACCGATACCGCGGTACGCAGATATCTGAACAAGGTTTCGGGACCCTTGCTGGATCGCATTGACATCCATATCGAGGTGCCGCCCGTCGAATATGACGACCTCAGCAGAAAGTCGGGAGAGGAGGAGTCCTCCCTGATCAGAGAGCGCGTCAACCGAGCGCGCAGGATCCAGCTTAACCGTTTTCAGGACAGCGGGATCCTCTGCAACGCGGGGATCGATGCGTCGATGTTTGACAAGGTATGCGTACTGGATGAAAAAGCGGACGCTATGCTGAAAAAGGCGTTCGACAAGCTCAACCTCACCGCCCGTGCTTACGACAGGATTATGAAGGTTGCGCGTACGATCGCCGACCTTGACCAAAGCGAGATCATCCGCGCCGCCCACATCAGCGAGGCGATCCAGTACCGCGCGCTGGACAGGAAGTACTGGAACCGATAACCTGTGGGTTATCGGTTCAGTGCAGAGTGCAGAGCGCAGAGTGCAGAGCGTAGAGTGAATGAACGATGAGTTGTTGTGGGCGGCACACCCGCATCCGATTTGTATATGTCATTCAGAGGGGCTTCAGCCCCGAAGAATCCCCCTGTCATTACTGCCGGTTGTATTATAGAATTGTAGGGCAAGGCGCCCTCGACTTGCCGGTCGCAGAAGCGTTTCGATCATATCAGGCGTTTCATACAGGAGCAGGATTTCACCGGTATTTCCTGTAACCGATAGGGATATCGTATCAGCCTTTCGGCAAGTCGAAGGCGCCTTGCCCTACGGTTGAGGCGACTGTTTCGTCCTTGACTCGATGGACCTGCAGGTTTTCAAGAGGGTCAAAACGTTGTTCTTGATACAAGACGCAACCCTTTGATACTTGTTGCGGAACAATTACAATATAATTACAATAAAGAATTATAAATATAGAAATTTCGTATAAAGGCGGTGGATAATTCCATACAACATTACCAAAATTGATTACAAAAGAGTATTTCGGTTGACTTTACTTTGACTTTGTATTATCTTTATAGTGACGCAGGAGACCTTGCGTCTTTGTGGCTATACGCTTTTTTCGGGAATTTTGGCTCATTTTTGCCATGATTCCGCAGTTTTGGATATATCACTGTCTTAGGAAGTGACTGTTTTGGAGAAAATTGTTATCAATGGCGGAAAGCCTCTGTTCGGAGAGGTTACTGTCAGCGGCGCGAAGAACGCGGCGGTTGCGATCATTCCTGCCGTGGTGCTCTGTGACGAGCCTTGCCGCATTGAAAATATCCCGAATATCAGCGACGTCGCTCTGATTGCGACCATCCTTCAGGAGATGGGAGCTGTCGTGCGCCGTGTGGATAAAAATACGCTGGATATCGACCCTCGACCGATCAACACCTACATCGCTACCGATGAGGCGGTCAGAGGAATGAGAGCGTCCTACTATCTGTTGGGCGCGCTGCTCGGAAGATTCCACAACGCAAAGGTTGCTCTGCCCGGCGGCTGCAACTTCGGCGTTCGTCCGATCGACCAGCACCTCAAGGGCTTCCAGCTGATGGGCGCGAAGAACGAGCTGATCAACGGCGCGATTATCGAGCTGACCACCGAAGGCTCCTTCCACGGCGCGCGGATCTATTTTGATACCGTGTCCGTCGGATCGACCATCAATGTGATGCTTGCCGCGGTCAAGGCGGAGGGTCAGACCATCATCGAGAACGCGGCGCGTGAGCCGCACATCGTCGATTTGGCGAACTTCCTCAACTCTATGGGCGCGAACATCAGAGGCGCCGGTACCGATACCATCAAGATCCGCGGCGTGGAGTATCTCCGCGGCGTGACCTATTCTATTATCCCCGACCAGATCGAGGCGGGCACCTATATGGCTGCCGCCGCCGCAACAAGGGGAAAGATTACCGTCAGAAACATCACTCCGAGACATCTCGAGAGTATCTCCGCAAAGCTCAGAGAAATGGGCTGTGACGTAGAAGAATACGACGAGGCGGTCGTTGTCGACGCGACGAACCGCAAGCTCAACCGCGTCAACATCAAGACGATGCCGCATCCCGGCTTCCCGACCGACTGCCAGCCGCAGTTTGTCGCGCTGCTTACCACGATCAAGGGGACTTCCATTGTGAACGAGAGCGTATGGGATAACCGTTATCAGTATGTTTCCGAGCTGGTGCGTATGGGCGCGAAGATCTCCGTCGAGGGCAGACTCGCGATCGTAGAGGGCGGGCCTCTTACCGCCGCTCCCGTGAAAGCGACCGACCTGAGAGCAGGCGCCGCGATGATCATCGCGGGACTGGTTGCCGAGGGCAGCACCTACATCTCCAGCATCAGCTATATCGAAAGAGGCTATTCCGACGTCGTCACCAAGTTCCAGGCGCTCGGCGCGGATATCAAGAAGATTTACGTCCCCGACCGTCGGGCGGCAAAAAGAGCATGAACACGAAGCGTCCGAGTCGCGGAGCCCTCAGATAACGACTGACGAGACGGGACCGTCCGATAAGAACTCCCAAAGAGTTTGTTCGGATGGTTAGTCGAGTGGGAGTTATACGAGGATCAGCGAAGCGAAACGAGGCGTGACAAGAGGACAAAAGGGTACTGAGGTACCCTTTTTTTAGTGAATGGTGAAAGGTGAAGGGTGAAGAGTTGAGGGAAAATCCTTGCGGATTTTTGGATTCCTATTTTTAGTTATTGCAACACTGTTTATCACCAATACAAATCGGGTGTCGGGCAGAGCCCGCCATCAACCATTCACCATTCACCTTTCACCCAAACAATCGGGTGCGGGTGTCCCGCCCTCCATTTATCATTTATCATTTATCAGTTATCATTCATCATTTCATATTATCATTCATCATTTAATTATCAGGAGAACACTATGGCAAAGATCGTTCCGCTGTTTTCGTCATCACGCGGGAACTCATATTATATACAGGGAAATTCAGATGCGATCCTGATCGACGCGGGCAGAAACTGCAAGCAGATCGAACTGGCTCTTTCAATGAACGGACTGTCGATGGAGAACGTAAGGGCGATATTCGTGACCCATGAGCATTCCGATCACATCAGCGCGCTGAACGTTCTGCTCAAGCGGTATAAGCTGCCGCTGTTCGCGACCCAAGGCACCTTGGAAGAACTCGCTTCAAAAAATATCCTTCCTGCGGGCGCGAACGCCAATGTGATCGAAAACACGGTGTTCATCGGGGATTTTGCGATCCGTCGGGTCGAGACCTCCCATGACGCGCGGGAGAGCTGCGGCTATTTTGTCACCACGCCCGACCGCAGAAAAGTCTCTGTCGTGACCGATACCGGTTATCTGACTGATGACGCCAAAGCCGCGATCGGACAAAGCCACTGCGCGGTAGTAGAGTCTAATCACGATATCGATATGCTCAAATCAGGAGGCTACCCCTATATCATCAAGAAACGTATCCTCTCCGACTACGGGCATCTTTCCAACCTGTCCTGCGCTCAGGCGCTGCCTTCCTTTGTGGAACAGGGACTGACGCGCATCATCCTCGCCCATTTGAGCGCCGAGAACAATATGCCGAAGATCGCGCTGGATGAAGCGGTATCGTCGCTTGCCAAGGCACAGATGGTGCTCAACAGCGACTATATGATCGACGTCGCGTCGCCCGACTGTATCGGAAAGAGTATGGTGTTCTGAGATGCTGAGTGTCAAGATCATTTGTATCGGAAAACTGAAAGAGAAATATTTAAAGGACGCGGTCGCGGAATACACCAAGCGGCTGTCGCCTTTATGTAAATTTGAGATATTAGAGCTTTCTGAGGAGTACACGCCCGACAACCCATCCGACGCGCAGATCGCCGTGACGATTGAGAAAGAATCCGAAAAGATCCTTTCCAAGATCGCGCCGAGTGACTATGTGATCGCGATGTGCGTCGAAGGGAAGAACCTGTCCTCCGAGGAGCTGTCGCAAAAGCTCGAGAACATCACCCTCACCCACAGCGCGGTGGACTTTATCATCGGCGGCTCGTGGGGACTTTGTGACGCTTTGAAGCAGCGGGCGGACTTTCGTCTATCTATGGGCAAGATGACATTTCCGCACCAGCTGTTCCGCGTGATGCTCTGTGAGCAGATCTACCGCGCGTTTCAAATTTCAAAAGGGACGAAATACCACAAATAGTTGTTAGTTTTTGGTTGTCGGTTTTCAGTTGACCATCTCCGATGATGTCTGCAACACCGAAAACAGACAACTAACAACCAACGACTAACAACCAGGAGCTTACCATGGCTTTCGACGGAATGATGATGTCGCTGATACGAAGAGAACTGCTCGCAGTACTTTCCGGTGCGCGAGTGACGCAGGTCTACCAGCCCGCGCGCGACGAGCTTGTCTTTTCATTCAGGACATTTGACAAAACCAAAAAACTGCTGATCAGGCTCTCGGATGCCCCGAGGGTCCATTTGACCGTGTCCGAAATCGAAAATCCCAAGGTGCCGCCGATGATGTGTATGCTGCTTAGAAAACGCCTCTGCGGCGCGAGACTCGAGGATATCGAACAGCCCGAGAATGAGAGGATCCTGCTGTTTCGCTTTGACGCGGTGAACGAGATCGGCGACAGAGAAGCGCTGACCCTTGCCGTGGAGATTATGGGCAGATATTCTAACGCGATCCTGCTCGATCCCGATCAGAACGTGATCGAATCCGTAAGGAGGATCGACTTCTCCGAGAGTCAGGAGCGCGTGCTGCTGCCGAAGATGCCGTATGAGCTGCCCCCGAAGCAGGAGAAGCTGTACCTTGCCTCATGCCCCGCCGACGAAATCGCCCGGCGCATCAAAGAAGCGGGCGCGGACGACCGTGCGGCGCTCTCGGTGATTCAGGGCGTTTCTCCGATCATCGCGCGGGAGATCATCTATCGCGCCGAACAAGCCGCGGATTTCGACAAAGAACTGACGGAACAAATTCATCAATTACAGCAAATCGAAAAGACCGGAGAAGGTCAGCCGACGACAGTGTTCAAGGCGGACGGCTCGCCGATGGATATGAGCTTCCTCTCCGTGACCCAGTACGAGGGCGCGCTCGAGACAAGAGCGTACGACAGCATCTCACAGATGCTCGATGACTTCTATGCACAGCGCGACAGGCGGGCGAGAATCAAGGCAAAGACTGCCGATCTCACCCGTATTCTCAAGACGGCGACCGAGAGACTCAGCCGCAAACTGAACCTCCAGCGCGCCGATCTGAAGAAGTGCGCCGACAGAGAAGAACTGCGGATCAAGGGCGACCTTCTGCAGGCGAATCTCTACCGTATTCAAAAAGGAGAGAGCCGCATCACGGTGGAGAACTTCTATGACGAGAACGGGGCAGAGCTGACAATCTCGCTCAATCCCGCGATCTCCCCAGCGCAGAACGCTCAGCGGTATTATAAAGAGTATAACAAGGCGAAAACCAGAGAAAAGAAACTGACGGAACAGATCGCGCTCGCCGAAGAGGAGCTTCTCTATATTGAGAGCGTATCCGACGCGCTCTCCCGCGCTGAGGGGGAGCAGGAACTGTCTCAGATCCGCTCGGAGCTTTCTGAACAGGGCTATATCAAGGCGCAAAAGGGCAGACGAATGAAAGAAAAGCCTCTGCCGCCTCTCACATACCAAAGCAAAAACGGCTTTGTGATCTTAGTCGGCAGAAACAACCGCCAGAACGATCTTTTAACGCTCAAGACCGCGAACAAGAACGATATCTGGCTTCATACGAAAAACATCCCCGGCTCTCACGTGATCATCTGCTCAAACGGCAGAGAGGTACCCGACACGACGCTGGAAGAAGCCGCGCGTCTCGCCGCTGCTCACTCAAAAGCGCGGGAGTCCTCACAGGTGCCGGTGGATTACACCGCCGTCAAAAACGTTTCCAAGCCGCAGGGCGCAAAGCCCGGCAGGGTGATCTATGTGAACTACCGGACGGTGTATGTGAAACCTCTTTTGAACTAAGAAATAAGAAATAAGAAATAAGAACTGAAAGGGCGGACGCTGTCCGCACCTGATTGGAATAACAGTAGGGGAAGGTCTTGACCTTCCCGAAACGTTGATATCATCGCAATGTTTATAAAAAGGTTACTCCCGTTGGTCGAACAATTTGTATATGCGGTTCGATGTGGGCATCGAACTCTACGACTTTATGAAATGCCCTCCCGAAACTCTGCACGCTGCACTCTGCACTTAACCGGCGTCCTGCGGCGGGAATCGAGTTAGTATTTGTCTGTTCTGCCCTAGGGTGAAGCAGAGATATTGTATAACTTGCCGATTTTGTTCAATATTCTTTTTGAGAAGCAATTTGACAGGTGAATCCGTTATATTTATATTAGGGTAATTTGAACTGACAACTTGCCCATATATTATACTGTAGCCAATCGAAACATTTATTGCGGAGTTATTATGGATATTTACAGTTTATTTTCAGTACTGGGCGGCTTAGGTCTGTTCTTCCTCGGTATGAAGCTGATGGGAGACGGTCTGGAGCTTGCCGCCGGTTCCAAACTCAGATCGCTCTTGGAAAAGATCACCTCCAACAAATACCTCGGGATGCTGGTCGGCTTAGTGGTGACTGCCGTGATCCAGAGCTCGTCGGCGACGGCGGCGATGGTCGTCGGCTTTACCAACGCGGGATTGATGGAGCTGACTCAGACGGTCGGTATCCTCTTCGGCTCGAAGATCGGTACCTGTATGACCTCGGTGCTTTTGTCCTTTGATATGGGCAAGATCGTGCCGCTGTTTATCTTCTTCGGCGTAGTCGTGATCATGTTCGCCAAGAAGAACAACTACAAGTATTACGGTCAGATCGTCGCGGGCTTCGGTATCCTCTTCTACGGTATGACCGTGATGAGCGGCGGCCTCAAAGCCCTCAACGAGAACGGTCTGATCGACAATATCCTGATGAGCATCAACTCTCCGTGGCTCGGGCTGCTGATCGGTACGCTGATCACCGCGGTGATCCAGAGCTCGTCGGCGTCCGTCGGTATCCTGATGGCGCTCGGCGCTGCCGGAGCGATCAATATCCATCAGGCGATCTTCATCGTCTTCGGCATGAACCTCGGCGCGTGTATGCCGGCTTTTCTCTCCGCGATGGGCGCAAAGCGCAACGCCAAGCAGGTCGCGGTGCTGAACCTCTTGATCACCTTCTTCGGTGTGGTGCTGCTGGTGCCTGTGACGATGTTTTTGCCGATCGCAGACACGATCGAGAACATCTTCCCCGGTACGCCCGCGGCGCAGATCTCCGCAGCGCATATCTTCTTTAATGTCGTGAATATGGTAGTGCTGATGCCGCTGTCCAACCTGATGGTAAAGCTGACCCAGAAGATGCTGCCCTATCAGGAGGATCCGGAAAAGGACAAGATGGCGGTGGAGTTCATCGACAACCGTATTCTTACCACCCCGCCGATGGCGGTCTTGCAGGTGGAGAAGGAGGTTGAGCGTCTCACCCGCCTCGTCAGAAAGAACTATAACCGTTCTCTGATCGCCTTCTTCGATCGGGACAAAAGTTCGATTGATAAAGTGCTGGAGAGAGAGAAGGTCATCGACTATCTCTCCCATGAGATCACCGACTATATTGTGAAAATCAACGCCATCGATATCGAGGACAAGGACAGACAGGTTGTCGCCGCGATGTACTCCGCGATCCAGGATCTCGAGCGTATCGGCGACCACGCGGAGAATATTGTCGAGTATGCCAGAACGGTGATTGAGGACAACCTTCAGTTCTCCGACGACGCAATCGAGGAAATGCGCGATATCTGCACCAAGTGTCAGAAGCTGATGGAGATGAGCTTTGCGATGTTCAACGCGCAGGGCGCTTCTCCCGAACAGATCGAGCGTATCATCCAGGCGGAGGACGCGGTCGACGAGTGCAAGGATAAGTACAAGGCGTCGCATATTCGCCGTATGGATAAGAAGGTCTGCAACGCCGAGTCCGGCACCGTATTCCTCAATATGCTGATCGATATCGAGAGAGTCGGCGACCACGCGATCAACGTCGCGTTTGCCATCCCCAACCGCCAGCATCAGGTCACGGCGGTAACGTCGTAACGAAGAAATAAGAACTAAGAACGAAGAACGGTGGTTACTCGCTTCGCTCGGACAATTTTTAATACTGCTACAAGAAAAGCTGGAGCTTCAAAAGAAACTCCAGCTTTATGATTTGTACCAATAGGAATCAGGCACGGGCAGAGCCCGCTCAACGCTCTGCACTCTGCACTATTTTAATTCCACAATCGTGACTCCGGATTCGCCTTCGCCGAAGGCGCCGAGGCGGAAGCTTTTGACGCTTTTGTGATGACGGAGGAATTTCTGGATCTCCGAACGCAGTACGCCGGTACCCTTGCCGTGGATGATGGTGAGGGTATGGGTGTTAGAGAGCACACACGAGTCGATCGCGGCGTCTACCGTGATCACCGCTTCGTCCGCGGTCATACCTCTGACGTCAATTTCGGTAGAAGCGGATCGGGTGACGTCCTTGGTGATTTTGCGCTCGGGACGCTTGGGCGCAGTGACTTTCTCGTCCTTCAACAGTCTGAGGTTAGAGAGCTTGACGCGGGTCTTGATGATGCCCGCCTGCACCAGTACCATCCCTTTCTCGGGCTTTTCCAGTACCTCCGCCTTTTTGTCAATGTCAAATATCAGCACCTTGTCGCCGACTATGAGCTCTCTGGGGAGCTTGTAGTCGCTCTCTTTCTGTTCGGCGACGGGGTCGGCTGTGTCCTCTAATTCGCGGATGCTTTTCTTGATCGCGGACTTGGTATCGGATCTCTGCTCCTTTTTCGCCTTGTCCAGCTCATCGAGAAGAGCGTACGCCTGCGCTCTGGTCTTGGTGGTCAGCTCCGACGCCTGCCGCTTGGCATAGTCGATCTCGCGCTTGGCTTCTTTCTTGGCGTTCTCGAGTTCTTTTTCGGCGGCTTCTTTCGCCTTTTGTGCTTCAAGGGTTTGCTGTCTTGCCTGTTCGATTTCGTCGGCGAGCTTCTGGCGCTGCTGCTCCAGGCTTTCCACAACGTCCTCGAACTGACGGCTTTCGGAGGAGGTCAGCAGCCTTGCTTTTTCGATCACCTTTTCCTCCAGCCCCAGCCGCGAGGAGATCGCGAAAGCGTTGGACTTGCCCGGTACGCCGATCAAGAGACGGTAGGTCGGGCGCAGGGTCTTGACGTCAAATTCACAGCAGCCGTTTTCGACCCCGTCGGTCTTGAGCGCAAATTCTTTGAGCTCTGCATAGTGAGTGGTGGCGGCGATCTTTGCGCCTCTTTCCCGCAGCGTTTCGAGGATCGCGACCGCCAGCGCCGCGCCCTCTACGGGATCGGTGCCCGCGCCCAGCTCGTCGATCAGACAGAGCGAGGAACGGTTTGTCAGCTTCAGGATGCTGACGATATTGGTCATATGCGCCGAGAAGGTCGAGAGCGACTGCTCGATGCTCTGCTCGTCGCCGATATCTACCAGCACACGGTGGAAGAAAGAAAGCTCGGAGTTCTCCGACGCGGGGATCATCAATCCGCACATCGCCATCAGAGTCAGAAGCCCCAGTGTTTTCAGACAGACGGTCTTGCCGCCGGTGTTCGGTCCGGTGATCACCAGCGTGTCAAAGTCTTTTCCTAAATATAAGTCAACCGGTACGACCCTGTCAGAGGGGATCAGCGGATGACGCGCCTTTTTGAGGTCGATGACGCCGTTTTGGTTGAGCTTGGGCAGCGTCGCCTTCATCCGATAGGCAAGATGCGCCTTGGCGAAGATCAGGTTGAGCTCTACCAAGATCTTATAGCTGTCGATGATATCAGAGGCGCAGGCGGCGCAGTTTCCGGCAAGCTCAAAGAGGATCCGCTCGATCTCGGCTTCTTCCTTGCCCTGCAGGACGCGGATCTCGTTGTTCGCGTTGACCACGCCCATCGGCTCGATGAACACGGTAGAGCCGGAGGACGAGGTGTCATGCACCAGTCCCGCGACCATATTGCGGCACTCCGCCTTGACAGGGACGACATATCTGCCGTCGCGCTGGGTAACGATGGCTTCTCTGAGATATTTCTGGTATGTAGAGGAACGGATGATCTTGTCGAGGACTTCTCTCGCCTTGGAGGACGCGACGCGGATGTTCCTGCGGATCGCGGACAGCTCGCGCGAGGCGTTGTCGGAGAGCTCGTCCTCAGAGATGATGCAGGCGTTGATCTTGTCCATCAGGTTCGGGTTGGTATAAAGAGAGATGAAGCGAGCGTCGAGAGAGGTCTCTACGCCCGCGCTTTTAGAGCGCCAGTCCTTGACGGCTTTGAGGACTCTTAAAGCCTGCGCGATAGAGAGCAGTTCGCCCGCCGAGAGCGCGCCGCCCGCTTCCGCGCGTCTTAAGGCGTTCGTGACGTTCATGATCCCGCCGAAGGACGGCGCGCCGAAGCGGCCGATCAGCATATGGGCGTCGGATGTTTCTTTGAGCAGCCTCTCACATTTGTCAAGAGACTTTTGCGGCTCTAAGGTGAGCGCCAGCTCCTTTGCGTCCGTGATGGCGGTCTCATCCGCGAGCATTTGCAGGATCTTATCCAGTTCGAGTGTTTTGTAATGTCGGTTCATAATGGGTACCTTATGATTATTGTCATTGCGAGGAGGGCAACGCCCGACGTGGCAATCCCCTTGTTATTACGACCGGTTGCAAGAGGAAGGGGATTCTTCGGTCGCTTTGCTCCCTCTGAATGACGTTTATTCCTTCATCGTTTTATATATCGATAATGTCAGATATTCCTTGCCCGTCATATGGGCGATGTATTGTTCAGTCGCCTGAGAAAGCGGTTCAAGCAGTTCTTCTTTCAGCTGAAAGGAGAAGAGCTTCTCAAAGTCCGCGTATACCGTGTGTCTTAATGCGGTGACGGACGCGAGCGGCAGATAGACGCCGGGGACGGCGTCGCGCTGTGCGCAGTCGGCGCAGTAGAGCTTGCCTGCAGTCGGAGAGAACAGCATTATCGGAGCTTCATATTTGCCGCAGGAGTTGCACATAATGAGATCGGGCAGATAGCCGCACAGCGAGATCAGCCGCATTTCATAGCAGATCTTGATAAGGGTAGGCGGCTTCTTTTTTGTCGACAGCAGATAGAGCGAGTTGAGCAGCAGTCTGAGGTATTCTCCCGCCTCCTGCTCCTTGGGACACAGCGTCAGGCACAGCTCGCAGAAGTATTCCGCGAGCGTCAGGGAAACGGGATCGGTTCTCAGCCCCTTGAACTGCTCTTTCGCTGTCGCTTCGTCTACCGTGTAGGCGTCTTTGCCCTCGAAGATCGCGAGATCCGCATAGCACAAAAGCCCCGTGCCGGCGCACTTAGGGCTCTTGATATTTTTGGCGCGTCTGACAAACGCGCGCACAACGCCGTGGCTGTCTGTCAGAATCCAGACAAGACGGTCCTGTTCACCGATATTCTGTTGTCTGAGGATGACGCCCTTCGTCTTGAATTTCATCTTGCTGTTCTTCGTCTTTTTCAAAATCGGCGGCGTGCTTCGCCTTTTGGATGGACTTGTACTGTAAATAATCCAGCACCGATCCCGTCGCAAAAAACGAGTTCCACGCGTCTGTTTCGTTGGTCATATGATCAGCCCCTTTTCTCTTTGATAGTATTATACCAAAGAGAGAGGGCGGATATTGCGGGAAAAATGTAGATGGAAAACATTGTCTTTTGACAATGTTTTCCAGATAAGAGTCAAGAACTAAGAACTAAGAACGTTGGATACTCGCTTTGCTCAAACAATCATACATATAAGTCAAAAATCCGCGAGGATTTTCCCTTCGTTCTTATTTCTTCTTTCTTATTTCTTAGTTCAAGAATTTTGACTCAGTCAAAATTCTTGCTGTCGTACCCGAAGTTTGAGAGCAGGGCTCTGCGGTTTCGCCAATCCTCCTTTACCTTGATCCAGGTCTGAAGGTTGACCTTGCAGTCAAAGAAGTTTTCCATATCCTGCCGCGCGTAGGTGGAGATCTTTTTGAGCATAGAGCCGCCCTTGCCGATGAGGATGCCCTTGTGGGTATCCCTCTCGCAGTAGATGGTGGCGTCGATATCGAGGATGTTGATGCCGTCGCGCTGTTTCATCCTCTCGATCACCACCGCAACGCCGTGGGGGATCTCCTTGTCGGTGAGTCTTAAGATCTTTTCTCTGATCATCTCCGCCGCCAGTACCTTTTCGGGCTGATCGGTCAGCTCGTCGCCGGGGAAGAAGTGACCGCCGCCGACGGTGTGCTTTTTCAGCTCGCCCAACAGCGCGTCGACGCCCTCGCCGGTCTGTGCCGAGAGCGGTACCACCGCGTCAAAGTCGAAGAGAGAGGAATAGCGCAGGATGATTTCTAAGAGCTGTTCCTTTTTGTTTTTCAGACAGTCGATCTTGTTGATCGCGAGGATCGCGGGCATATGCGAATGCTTGAGCTTTTCGATCATCGAGTTTTCGCCCTTTGCGACCTCGTCCTTCGTCGCGTCGATCACCAGTACCGCGACGTCGCCGCCGTCGACAGACTCGTTGATGGCTTTGACCATAAACTGTCCGAGTTCGGTCTTAGGCTTGTGCAGACCGGGCGTGTCGATGAACACCAGCTGGTCGTCGTCTTCGGTAAAGACGCCCATAATTCGCGTGCGGGTGGTCTGGGGCTTGGAGGAGACGATCGCGATCTTCTGTCCGAGTATTCTGTTTAAAAGTGAGGATTTTCCGACGTTCGGGATACCGACGATGGTAACGAACGCCGAGCGTTTTTCGTTTTTCATTTGCGTTTGTCCTTTGATTTGCATAATGCGATGAACAGTACCGCCAGAACAGCGGACGCGATCAGCGCGATCAGATGGGGGATGTTCGTGGTGTAGTAGTTAAAAATGGTTTTGAAAGTCTCGATGTTCCAGTAGAATACCACCGCGACGCCGATCGCCGCCAAAGCGGAGAACAGCACCGCGCCTGCGGCGACGTCTTTCGCGATCCGGATCAGGTCGTCATAGGACTTCTTGACCTTGTCGCAGAGGCGTTCGATGGCGGTGTTGAGGATCTCCATCGACAGCACCAGCGCAATCAGCGTCATCAGCACGCCCCACTGCGCCGGGGTAAAGCTGTAGAAGCGTACGCCGAAAAAAATGACATACGCTGTCGCCACGAGGTGAAAGCGGAAATGCCCCTCGTGGGTGATACAGTACCATATTCCTTTGAACGCGTAAGTGAAAGATTTGATTTGATGCATCATAAATGGTTGTTAGTTATTGGTTGTTGGTTGTTGGTTGTTTAACAGTAGGGCGGGGGAGATCTCTCCTAAGGAGAGGTGTCACCGAAGGTGACAGAGAGGTGCCGTCTCCGGCTGAGGAATGCTCCCGCCGAGAGTTTTCTGTTAAATCAATGTTATTTGCGAAGCATATTTGACGTTTGCTTTGCTTCGCGTGAAAACGTCATAATGTTTACAGCGCTTCGGCGGGAGCATGCCCCGCCCTACGATCCTATTCAAAGCGGGCATCGTGCCCTACGTCGGAACCGGGAACCAATGTCGGTTGTTAGTTGTTGGTTGTTGGTTGATGTTATTTACAAAAGCCGTGCGCAGCACCCGATCAACCGGGAACTAATAACCGGGAACCGGGAACTAAAATTATTATTCCTCGTCTACGGTATATGCCAGCGTGATCTCCAGCCCGAGCTGTTTCATTACGGCTTCTTCCTTTTCTCTCATCCTGACCTTTTCGAGCGGTTCCATATGGTCATAGCCCAAGAGATGCAGTACCGAGTGGACGGTCAGATAGCCGACCTCGCGCTCGAGAGAATGACCATAGAGATCCGCCTGTTCCATCGCCTTCTCGATCGAGATGACGACGTCGCCGAGGATCTTCGCGCCGGTGTCGAGGTTAGTGTCATATTCGCCGTTTTCTCCCATCGGGAAGGAGAGAACGTCGGTTTCGATATCCTTATCCCTATACTGTGCGTTGAGCTCTTTGATCTGCTCGTTATCGACAAAGGTGACGGAGATTTCCGCATCGCTTTGGAACTCTTCCATCCGCAGAACCGCGGTACAGGCGCGGCGGATCAGCATACGGATGCCGGTGGGGATACGGATTTTGTTCTGTGAATTGGTGATGATCACGCGAACCTTATCGTTTTTCATTTCTTCTTTTCAACTCCTCGTTCTTCTCATAGGCTCTGATAATATCCTGTACGAGCTTGTGGCGTACAACGTCTTTTTCAGAGAAGGTCAGGGTGGATATGCCTTTGATATTTTTCAAAATTTTGACGGCTTCTTTGAGACCGGACTTCGCGCCCGAGGGCAGGTCGATCTGGGTGACGTCGCCGGTGATGACCATCTTGGAGTTCGCTCCCAGACGGGTGAGGAACATCTTCATCTGTTCCGAAGTGGTGTTCTGCGCTTCGTCGAGGATGATAAAGCTCTCCTCCAAGGTGCGTCCGCGCATATAGGCGAGAGGCGCTACCTCGATGTTGCCGCGCTCGAGATACTTCTGGAAGGTCTCCGCGCCGAGCATATCGAACAGAGCGTCATACAGCGGTCTGAGATAAGGGTCTACCTTGCTCTGCAGGTCGCCGGGGAGAAAGCCGAGCTTCTCGCCCGCTTCTACCGCGGGGCGCGTGAGGATGATGCGGTTGACCTCCTTCGCCCGAAAAGCGGTGACCGCCATCGCGACCGCAAGATACGTCTTGCCTGTTCCGGCGGGGCCTACCGCGATGGTAACGGTGTTGTTCTCGATAGAGGAGCAGTATTTTTTCTGTCCGATGGTCTTGGGCTTGATGGGCTTGCCTTTGGCGGTGATACAGACGCAGTCTAAGGAGAGCGACTCGATTTTTTCTTCCGAGCCTTCCTTGACTAAGGAGATACAGTAGCGGACGTTTTGTTCTGAGAGCTGCTCGCCGCGGTTGATGAGGTTTAAAAGACTGTCCACCACCTGCGAGGCGCGCATCACATCCTCGGGTTCCCCCGAGACCTTCAGTTCTGAGTCTCTCGCTCTGACCTTGACAGAGAATTCCTGCTCGATGATTTTGATATTTTCGTCAAAGCTGCCGAACAGAGCCACCGCGTGCTCCATACGGTCGATATTAATTATCTGTTCCACTGAAACGATCCTTTTCTTAAACATAAATATACAGTATATATTCTACCACAAATATCGCCTGAAATCAATGATTTATTGCAATATTAGTGATAAATAATAATGATAAATGATGAATGATAAATGGCGGTTACTCGCTTCGCTCGAACAATTTGATTCGGGTGCGGGTGTCCCGCCGTTAACTATTCACCATTCACCTTTCACTTTTCACCCAATGATTCGGGTGCGGGTATCCCGCCCTTCACTAATCATTCATCATTTATCATTTATCATTTATACTCATTTTGTCTTGACAAACGTCCGATCTCCTGCTATAATAACGCAGGTGTAAAGGACTTTGCTTTACAGAGGAGGCGATACCGTGAACGATAAGTGGGAGATATCATTGCTCTATGATTTCTACGGCGGGCTGCTTAACGAGTCCCAGCAAAAAGTGGTGGAGCTGTATGTCAACTCCGATCTTTCCTATGCCGAGTCGGCAGAGATCCTCGGTATCAGCCGTCAGGGCGTGAAGGACGCGCTTGACCGCGCGACCGAGAAGCTGTATTCCTTCGAAGAAAAGCTTTCTCTGCTCAAAGAATACCAGCAGACGCAGGACGCTCTGGAAGGCATTGTAGAAATCGCCCGACAGATACGGCATTCCACCAACGACGATGAGATCAAGGAGCTGGCGTACGAGATCGAATCGATCGCCGACAGCATTGCGGATAAGGAGGACTGAGTATGGCTTTTGAAGGATTGTCGCAAAAGCTCTCTAACGCCTTTAAAAAACTGAAGAATAAAGGAAAGCTCTCCGAAGCGGACGTCAAAGAAGCGATGCGCGAGGTGCGTCTCGCTCTGCTCGAAGCGGACGTCAACTTCAAGGTAGCGAAGGAATTTACCAACAAGGTCACCGAGAGAGCGATCGGCTCCGACGTGATGGAGAGCCTGACCCCCGCCCAGATGGTGATCAAGATCGTCAACGAAGAGCTCACCGATCTGATGGGCTCCGAGAACGAGAGGATCAAATATGCCTCCAAGCCGCCGACAGTGATCATGCTCTGCGGCTTACAGGGTGCAGGTAAAACCACCCACGCGGCAAAGCTCGGCAAACTGCTCAAAAAGCAGGATCACCGTCCGATGCTGGTCGCCTGTGATATCTACCGTCCCGCGGCGATCGAACAGCTCAAGGTTGTCGGCGCGCAGGCGGAAGTCCCCGTCTTTGAGATGGGGACCGAGAACCCCGTGAAGATTGCGAAAGAAGCGATACGCCACGCGAAGGACTACGGCAACGACGTCGTGATCCTCGATACCGCCGGACGTCTGCATATTGACGAGCAGCTGATGCAGGAGCTAAAGGACATCAAGGCGAAGGTCGAGCCCGACGAGATCCTCTTGACTATCGATTCGATGACCGGTCAGGATGCGGTCAACGTTGCCAAGACCTTCAACGAGAATCTGGATATCACCGGTGTGATTCTGACTAAGCTCGACGGCGACACCAGAGGCGGCGCCGCGCTGTCTGTCAAGGCGGTCACCGGCAGACCGATCAAGTTTTCCGGTACGGGCGAAAAGCTCGACGACATCGAGGTGTTCCATCCCGACCGTATGGCGTCGAGGATCCTCGGTATGGGCGACGTCCTCACCCTGATCGAAGAGGCGGAGCAAAAGCTCGATCAGAAAAAGGCGGAAGAGCTTGCCGAGAAAATGATGAAGAACAAGATGGACTTCAACGATATGCTCGATCAGCTGGAGCAGATCAAGGGGATGGGTCCCATCAAGGGCATCCTCTCAAAGCTCCCCGGTGTGGGCAACAAGCTCGACAACGTCGATATCGAGGAGAGAGCGCTCGACTGGAATAAGGCGATCATCCTCTCGATGACCCCTGAGGAAAGAAGAAAGCCCGGACTTCTCAACCCTTCGAGAAAGCGCCGTATCGCGGCGGGCTCCGGTCGTCCGGTCGAAGAGGTCAACCGTCTGATCAAGCAGCTGGAACAGACCCAGAAGATGATGCGTACCCTGAATTCGAACTCGAAGAAGGGTAAGCAGATGCGCCGTATGATGAACAGCGGTATGCCCGGCGGCGGTTTTCCGGGAATGTAATTAAGTGCAGAGTGCAGAGTGCAGAGTTTATGAAATATGAAAAATGAAATATGAAATGTGTTGGGAGGGCTCTGCCCTCACCTGATTGGTATTTGTCATTCAGAGCGAAGCGAAGAATCCCCTTCCTATTGCAACCGGCCGTAATGACAAGGGGATTCCCACGTCGTGACCGCAGGGGTCACTCCTCGGAATGACATCCCAAAACTTCGTTTATTTAGCCAATTATTACACATTGGTAAATAATATATAATCAAATAAAAAGGAGGAAATGACGATGGTAAAGATCAGACTCAGAAGAATGGGCGCTAAGAAGAACCCCTTCTACCGTATCGTGGTTGCGGATTCCCGTTATCCCAGAGACGGTCGCTTTATCGAAGAGATCGGCACCTACAACCCCACCACAGAACCCTCTGAGGTCAAGGTTGACGCGGATAAGGTCAAAGAGTGGATTGCAAAAGGCGCTCAGCCGACCGACACCGTAAAAGCACTTTTAAAGAACACAGGCATTATCTAAGTCTAAATCGAAGTGGCAATTATTTTTATCGATTTAGCAAACGCGAAAGGATCCATTTATGAAAGAATTACTGTTAACAATCGCTAAAGGATTGGTTGAAGAGCCCGATGCAGTTGAGGTTACCGCTGACGAGCCCAATGAGGAAGGTACCGTAGTTTATCACATCCACGTTGCCGAGGGCGATATGGGCCGCATCATCGGCAAGCAGGGCAGAATCGCCAAGGCTATCCGTACCGTAGCGCGTTCCGCGGCAATCCGCAAGAACGAGAAAGTTATGGTCGAGATCGATTGATCGAAGCGCCGAGCGCCGCAGCCCTCGGATAACGACTGACGAGCCGGGACTGCCCGAAGGACTCAGCGAGTCCGCAGGGTGGTTGGGCGAGTGGGAGTTATACGAGGATCAGCGGAGGCGAACGAGGCGTGACAAAGAAGCGCCGAGCGCTTACATCATAAATAAGTATTTCTGACAGTGAAAAGACCGACGCAGCAGCGCCGGTCTTCTTTCTTTGTGTGTCTCTTGACAACATATCAATATTTTGATAGAATATGTATAAAATATTTCTATGAGGTGATCCTATGGCAATGATAAGACCCAGCTCTGATTTACGCAATCATTATAATGAGATTTCCGAATTCTGTCATAAGTATAACCGTCCCGTGTATATCACCAAGAACGGCGCGGGAGATCTGGTCGTGCTTTCCAACAAAGAGTACGAACGCCTTACCGCGCGCGAAGAGCTTTATCATTTGCTCGATGAAGGGCTGAAATCCGCGGAATCCGGCAAAGGAATCCCTGCTGATGCGTTTTTTGAAAGAATAGAGAAGGAATATGGATTTGAAAAAGTATAAACTTATCATAGAACCGTTGGCGCAAGAGGATATCATCGATATTGTTAATTATATTAAGGAAGTGTTTGTGGAGCCGCAAATCGCCTCCCGTTATTATACGGGAATCAAAACGGAGCTGTACACACTTAGTGAGTTTCCGAAAAGATACCGTCCGATCTTAACCGACCGTTTTCCGAATGAAGAGCTGAGAATGATACAGATCAAAAACTACGGTGCATTTTATACAGTAGACGAAAAAGAGCGCGAAGTGAAAGTGATCCGAGTTCTTTACGCGCGCAGAAACTGGCAATCTCTTTTAAACAGATAAAAGAAAAACCCTCCTTTGTTTGACAAGGGAGGGCTTAACTTATTTGTTTTCTTTGTTGTTCTTATCGGCAAAGCGTCCGCGTCTCTTTTTGAACTGTCTGACTCTCTCGCTGAGATCTTCCAGTTCTTCTTTACTCAGCTCCGGAAGATGTTCGAGCTTTTCGAGAAAAGTCGAGACGGTTTCATTCTCTTTTGCTTTGAGATACTCCGTGTAATAAGCGACGACCACACCCGGAACCATCGCGACGGTCAGTATACCGATCATGGTAGTGATAACGGTGATGATCCTGCCCCAAACGGTAACGGGAACGATATCGCCGAAGCCGATGGTGGTGGAGGCGACAAAGCTGAAGTAGACTCCTTCCGAAAACGTATCCACCTGCGGCTCAATAAACCGCAGGATCAGCCCCGAGATACACAGCACCGCAACATACGCAAAGAATATTTTGATGGCGCCGGTGTGCCACAGGAGCTTGCCGAGCCTTTTAAGCATTCTCATCCGAATTCTGCGATTTTGTAATGATGGCGTCACAGATCATATCGATGCCGGCGATGATGAAATACACGCTTGCTAATATACCTAAGAATCCGCTGAAAATGACGGGGTGGAAGAAAGAATAAATACCCGCCAATATCGTCAGGATACTCAGGATCAGCGCCGCGACGAACAGTCCCGTGCCGGTGAGATGCTTTGCCTGCACCGCCATCACGATGCCGACAATGCCGCGCACGACGAGCCAGCCCGCCATCAAATAGATCATCACGATCTCGGTGAAGAAAGTCGCGTAGGAGGAGAAGAGGATCAGGATACCGGCGATGATGGTGATGATCGAAAAGGCGAACTCCACGCCGAAGTTTTTATTTACGATACATCTGACGAACGAGACGATGCCCATCACGAATAACAGGATCATAAAGAGGTACATCAAAGAGAAAGTGGCGCCGATCGGAGTGACAAGGCAGAGAAAACCTGCGATCACCATCAGCACGCCCAAAATAATGGATAAAACGGTCAAAACAATCTTCCTTTCTGTTTCGGTGATAATTCGGAATATGAATCCCGTATCATTATATCGGCTGAACGGCGTCTTTTCAACCGTTTTCCGATTTTCTGTGATATCTTTAAAATTTTTCTCTCGGTTTTTGTTGAAAATCCACAGAAGAACCGATATAATAAAACGGATAGGATAACGGACGGAGGTTATCTGATGACTAAGGCGAAAAACTATCTGCTGTTCGGACTGTACACCGTACTGCTCGGCGCGGTAACGGGCGCGATCATCTGGGCGTTTCTGAAGGTGATGAACATCGGGATCGAATACCTGTGGGTGGTTGCGCCCTCTAAGGTGTCTTTTCCGTTTTATACCGTCGCAGTCTGTCTGATCGGCTCATTTTTGATCGGATTATATAAAAAGAAATTCGGTGATTATCCCGAGGAGCTGACCTCTGTGTTGGCGCAGGTAAAGAAGAACAGCCGCTATCCCTATCATAATCTTCTCGCTGTGCTGGGAGCGGCGCTGTTCCCGCTGCTTTTAGGCGCGTCCATCGGTCCCGAGGCGGGACTGACCGGCGTGATAGCGGGGCTGTGCACATGGGTCGGCGATAAGCTCAAAAAGTTTTCCGGAGAACTGGAGGATCTGACAAAGATCGGCGTCAGCGCAACGCTCGGCACTATCTTCCGCTCGCCGATGTTCGGTTTTATCGAGCCTTTGGAGGGAGAGGAACCGTCCGCCCTGCCCAAGGCGCAGAAGATCGTGCTGTATCTTCTGGCGATCGTCAGCTCCTTCGGCTGCTTTATCGGACTGAACAAGCTGACGGGAGGTTCTGCGGGCTTTGCCGATATCAGCTTTGGTGGGATCGAATGGATACAGTATCTCTGGGCGATCCCGCTGACGCTGCTCGGCGTTCTTTTAGGATATTTCTATTTTGCGTTTCACAAGCTCGCGCATTGGCTGATGGGTCTGTTCAAGAGCGTGGTACTCCGCTGTGTGATCGGCGGCGCCGCCTTAGGCGTGGTCGGCACGCTGGTGCCGCTGACGATGTTCTCCGGCGAGCATCAGATCGAGGATGTGCTGGAGACGGGCGCGCAGACCGGTGTGGTCATGCTGCTTGTCATCGCGTTATTAAAGCTGTTTCTGACGAATGTGTGTATCGCTTCGGGGCTCAAGGGAGGTCATTTCTTCCCGGTGATCTTTGCGGGTATCAGCGCGGGTTACGCCTGTTCTCTTCTGATCGGTATTGATGCGGGATTCTGTATGGCGGTGGTGACCGCTGCGCTGATTTCGCATATGATGAAAAAACCGCTGGCGAGCGTATTGCTGCTGCTTTTGCTCTTTGAGCTGAAGCTGGTGCCGATCATGCTTGCCGCAGCGGCGGTGGCGTGTTTTATCAAAACGCCGAAATTCCTGCTGTCCGTACCGAAAAACAAAGAGATGACCGAAACACCTGACATAAAGGAGTCTGTATGATCAAACAATATTTAGAAGCGGGCAAGATCGTCGGCACCCACGGCATCGCCGGCGAGATGCGTATGGAGTGCTGGTGCAACAGCCCTGCCTTTTTATCAAAATTTAAGAAGCTGTATCTCGACGGCGGCAGAGAGGCGCTGTCCGTTTCCTGCCGTCCGCATAAGAATATCGTCCTGATCAAGGTCAAGGGCGTAAACTCTATCGAAGAAGCGGACGCTTACAGAGGGAAGATCCTCTACATTGATCGCGACGACGCGCCTCTTAGCGAGGGAGAGCACTTTGTGCAGGATATTATCGGGCTTTCGGTCACCGACAGCGATACGGGAGAGGTCTACGGCGTTGTGAAGGATGTTCTCAAGACCGGCTCCAACGACGTTTATGAGATGAAGGGGGAGGACGGAAAGCTGTACTATATCCCCGTGATCCCCGATATCATCGACCGACTTGATTTTGAGGGAGAAAAGGTCTTTATCCATCCGATGAAAGGATTGTTTGACGATGAGGATTGATATCATCACGCTGTTTCCCGAGATGATGGAGGCTGTGCTTTCTGAGAGTATCATCGGCAGAGCGAGAAAGAAGGGCGCGGTAGAAATCAACTGTGTCCAGCTTCGGGACTTCGCTCTCGACAAGCACAGAAGAGTCGACGATACCACCTACGGCGGCGGTATGGGGATGCTGATGATGCCTGAGCCGATCGCTCTATGCTTCGAGCATATCTGTGAAGCGATCGGAGAGAAGCCCTATTTTGTCTATATGTCGCCTAAGGGAAAGACGCTGACCCAAACCCGTCTCAAGCAATTGAGCGAAATGTCCAACATCTGTGTGCTGTGCGGTCATTATGAGGGCGTGGATCAGAGAGTACTGGATGAATATGTTGACGAGGAGATCTCCATCGGCGACTATGTGCTGACGGGCGGAGAACTGCCCGCTCTGGTATTTGTCGACGCGCTCTCAAGACTGCAGGAGGGCGTGCTCTCCGACGAGGAGTGTTTTTCTCTGGAATCCCACTATGACGGACTTTTGGAATACCCGCAGTATACCAAGCCCGCTGTCTGGCGCGGCAGAGAGGTACCCGAGGTGCTTCTCTCGGGACATCACGAGAACATCCGCAAATGGCGCAGAAAACAGAGCGTGATCGAGACCGCAAAAAAGCGTCCCGAGATGCTCGATGAAGCGTCTCTCAGCGAAGCGGAACGTCGCCTTGTTGATGAGATTCCGGGAGAAAAGTCGGAATAAAATCCGTTTTTCCGTGTCCCGATGACAAAAGTATCTGTGCATATTAGTAATCTTGCACAAGAAAATTTATTTTTGAAAATTTTCGTTTATATATCAAAACAAAAATGAAAATTCATTGTTGACCTTGTCAAATTATAGGGATATAATAACAATACTGCAAAGGCAGATACTCTGTCCTGCGAGAAACGATTTAATTCATAAAAGAGGGTTTTTGTATGTACGTTAAGGATGTAATGGTTCAGAACAAAGCAGGTCTCCACGCTCGTCCCGCAACTTTCTTTATCCAGAAGGCAAATGAGTATAAGGCTTCTATCTGGGTGGAGAAGGATGAAAGAAAAGTCAACGCAAAGAGCCTCCTCGGCGTTTTGTCGCTTGGCATTATCGGCGGCACTCAGATCAAGATTTTTGCGGACGGTCCCGATGAGATCGATGCGGTAGAAGGTCTCGTTGAGCTGATCAATACCGGCTTTGCGGAATAATCAAATATCCGAAACTACGGCAGATGAATGTTCATCTGCCTTTTCTTTTTGTTGAAAAACGGGGAAGAATAGTGTAGAATACTTGATAGTGCAGAGTGCAGAGTGCAGAGTTCAGAGTTCAGGACGCAGGACGTTTCAAAGCACTGTAGGGGAGGGTCTTGACCCTCCCGATTGAAGAGTAATATGGCAGAAAGGAGGAACGGTGATGAACGAGAAGCTCAGTGATCTTCGTAAAAAAGCGATGGCGCTGCCCGAGCAGCCCGGCGTCTACATTATGAAAAATAAAAACCGCGAGATCATCTATATCGGCAAGGCGAAAAAGCTGAAAAACCGCGTCAGTCAGTATTTCGGCTCTCAGAACAACCACCCCGAAAAGGTGCGCCGCATGGTCGAGAACGTCGACGACTTCAGCTATATCATCACCGATTCCGAGTTTGAATGTCTGATCCTCGAATGCAGTCTGATCAAACAGCACACCCCGAAGTATAACATTCTTCTGAAAGACGACAAGGGCTACAGCTATATCCGCGTGACCAACGAGCCGTGGCGCAGGCTGTCTTATGTTCTGCAAAAAGCGGAAGACGGCGCCAGATATATCGGACCGTATAAGTCAAGCTATTATGTCAAGACCTCCGTCGAGGAGGCAAACAAGATCTTCGGTCTGCCGACCTGCAATCGAAAATTCCCCGAGGATTTCGGCAAAGCCAGACCCTGCCTGAATTTTCATATCAAGCAGTGCTGCGCTCCCTGCACCGGCAGAATAAAGCTTAACGACTACAACGAACGGGTCGAATCCGCGCTGGAATTCTTAAAGGGCGGTTCCTCCAACACCGTGAAGATCTTACAGGAAAAGATGAACGAAGCCGCGGAGAATCTCGACTTTGAGCGCGCGGCGAAGTATCGCGATCAGATCTCATCCATCAAAAAGATGCGCGACAAACAAAAGGTGGTAAATATCAGCGCCGACGAGCTGGATGTGATCGCTGTCGCCGTTGAGGGAACCAAGGGCTCCGCGACCGTATTGCGGTTTGCCGACTCCCGCCTGTTCGATACCGAGAACTTTTTGGTGGATGATATCGAAAGCGAAGAGGAATTCCGCTGTGAGTTTATCCTCAGATACTACACTCTGCGCGACGATATCCCGCAGAATATTGCGTTAGATGCAGAGATCGAGGATATGCAGACGGTAGAGGACTGGCTGACCCAGCGGCGGATGAAGCGCGCGTATCTGGGCGTTCCCGTCAGGGGCGAGAGGAAGAATCTCGTCGATATGTGCAAGAAGAACGCCTATGAAGCGCTTGCCCAGCAAAAGGGCGTCACGGGAAAACAGCTCTCGGTGCTCGACGAGCTGAAAAACCTCTTGGGACTGGAAAAACTGCCCGAATATATCGAGAGCTACGATATCTCTAACCTTGCGGGCGAGGACAACGTCGCGGGTATGGTAGTATTTGAAAACGCCAGACCGCTGAAGTCCGCCTACCGCAAGTTCAAAATCAAATCCTTCTCCGGTCAGGATGACTACGGCTCGATGAGAGAAGTGCTGACCAGGAGATTTGAAGAATACCGAAAAGCGCAGGAAGAGGGCGTTGATACCGGCTTCGGCAGACTGCCCGATCTGATTTTGCTCGACGGCGGCAAGGGACAGGTTTCTGCGGCGCTGCCCGTGATCGAAGAAACGGGGCTTAGTGTGCCGCTGTTCGGTATGGTGAAGGACGATCACCACCGCACGCGGGCGATCGTCGGCGCCGAAGGAGAAATCGCGATCCGACCCAACCGTGCGGTATTCACCTTTATCACAAACATCCAGGACGAGGTACACCGCTTTTCCATCACCTTCAACCGTTCACAGCGGAAAAAGACGTTCAATTCTTCCTTAGAACAGATCGACGGCATCGGAAAAAAGCGCGCGAAGGAGCTGCTGCGGTATTTCCGCACCATCAAGAACATTTCACAGGCGAGTATCGAGGAGCTGGAACAGGCGCCTCATATGACCCGCCCCGCCGCGTACTGCGTGTACCGGTATTTTCACGAGGATGAGGAGAAAAGCCTTCCTTTGGTAAAGGAAGGTGTCTCGGAAACCGAGACGGATGGATTGCACAATTGATCGAGCGTAAGCGAGAAAACCTTTTTTATAGGGTTAGTCGCTTTGCTTCAATGATACAATCCCTCAGTCG
The DNA here is from genome assembly GCA_017404145.1 of Ruminococcus sp. Lineage (GTDB taxonomy): Bacteria > Bacillota > Clostridia > Oscillospirales > Acutalibacteraceae > Ruminococcoides. Next base: position 89,563 of record JAFRCW010000001.1, read on the forward strand.
CCTGAACGGCGACAGCTCCCTTTTCCAAAGGGAGCTTTTGTAAAGGAGGCAATTATGCGAGTGATTACAGGCTCCGCGAGGGGCAGGATATTAGAGACACTAAAGGGCGACGACATCGTTCGTCCCACGACCGACAAGGTCAAGGAGGCGGTGTTCTCCGCCGTGCAGTTCGAGATAGAGGGCAGAGATTTCTTGGACGTTTTTGCCGGATCGGGTCAGATGGGGGTCGAGGCGCTTTCCAGAGGGGCGCGTTCGGCGACTTTTCTCGACAGCTCGAGAGAGGCGGTACGCTGTATCGAACACAACCTAAAGGTTACAAATTTGACACAATTCGGGGTGATTCACCGCTGTGACTCCCTCTCTTTTGTACGCTCAACTGCTGAAAAATACGACGTTGCCTTCCTCGACCCACCCTATAACACGGGAATTTTGCAGGAAATCTTACCGCATATTGCACAAATAATGAAAAAAACAGGCGTAATTATTTGTGAAAGTGCATTAAATGATAAAATATTACAAAAATATTACAATTTCACTCTTGACAGAGAGCGAAGGTATGGTAAAATAAAAATAAGCATTTTCCGTAATGCTGAGTTTTGCGCGTCCGAAGATACGGAATAAACGGTATGCGGATCTGACGCAAAATTCACATTCACGCAGGGGGCTATTATGGAGAAAACCGTTATCTGCCCCGGCAGCTTTGATCCTGTAACATATGGGCATATCGATATTATCACCAGAGCGTCTAAGCTTTTTGACAAGGTGATAGTCGGTGTGTTCATTAATGTTGACAAAAATCCGTCTTTTTCCATCGAGGAGCGTATCGGTTTCCTCAAAAAGACGGTGGGACATTTAAAAAACGTCGAGGTTGTCGGTTTTGACGGACTGCTGGTCGACTGTGCCGAGCAGCATGGCGCTACCGCTGTCGTCAGAGGGCTTCGGGCGGTGTCTGACTTCGAGTATGAATTTCAGATGGCGCTTACCAACAGAAAACTCAGTCCAACGCTTGACACGGTCTTTCTGGCGAGCGACGCACAGTATACCTACCTGAGCTCTTCTATCGTCAAGAATGTCGCCTCACTCGGCGGCGATATTTCGAACTTTGTCCCCGAGATCATTCATGATGAAATATTCAACAGATTAAACAAAACATAAACGGAAAGGAATTAACGAAAATGAGAGTGGACGAACTTATTAACGAACTGCAGGATATGATCGCTGACGCGAAAACTTTACCCCTTTCGGGCGGTAAGGTCATCGTAGAAGCAGAGAAGATTTATGATATCTTAGACGAAATCCAGGATACTCTGCCCGCAGAGGTCAGACAGGCGAAGAACATCGTCGCCGACAGATCCCAGATCATCGCCGAGGCGAAGAAGGAAGCGGACGACATCATCCGCGCCGCCGAAGAGAGAAAGAAAGCGATGATCGAGCAGAGCGAGGTCATGAGAGAGGCAAAGAGTGAAGCTGCCGAGCTCTTAAATGACGTCAAGGCGAAGTCCGCCGAGATGAGAAAAGCCGCGAACGACTATGTCGATAACGTTTTAAAGCGTACCGACGACGCGATCACCGCTCAGCTGACCGAGCTGAGAAAAACCAGACAGAATTTAAGAATCACCAAGAAGTCATAAGAAAGCGTATTTGCCGCCCGATATCGGGCGGCTTTTTGTTTTATAACGGAAACCAAAAAAATTAGGAATGAGGAATTAGGAATGATACTTGTCATTCAGAGGGAGCACAGCGACCGAAGAATCCCCTGTCATAACTACCGGTTGTATAGAACCATAGGGCGGGGGCTTGACCCTCCCGAACGAAAGGACGTCTCATAGAGTCGTAGGGAACGATGCCCTTCATCGTTCCGACATCAATTGTTCGAGCGAAGCGAGTACCCTTTTTTACATACGTTGCAATCATATCGACGTTTCGGCGGGAGCAAGCCCCCGCCCTACGACCCTATGAAGCATTATAGACTGCGGGAGCCCGCGCTGCGGCATATTGTTTTGTGCCGCGCCTTCATTAATCTCTCAAAGAATAATGAAAAAAGTGTAAATTTTCTGTTATAAATCGTAACTTTTATCTTGCATTTCTCTTATGGATGGTATATAATTATAAATGCAGTGGCGTTTTGTGGCGTCAAGTGTCACGAAATGGTCACAAATCGGTATCAAGGAGGTTTGGCAGGATGTTCTTAGGCAATTCCAATCACAGCATCGACAGCAAGGGCAGAGTCATTCTGCCGAAGGAATACCGCGAGGAGCTGGGCGAGCGTTTTTATATCACCAAAGGCTTTGAAAAATGCGCGCAGGTGATGACGGTGGACGAGTTTGACCGTCTGAGAGCACAGATCCGCAGTCTTCCCGCCGACAAGGCGCTGACCCTCCAGTATCTGTTTATTTCTCCCGCTGTGCCGGTTTCTCCGAACTCTCAGGGCAGGGTGCTGATCCCGCAGGCGATTCGTGAGGACTGCGCGCTTTCAGGAGAAGTGACCGTCGTCGGTATGGACACCCGTATCGAGATCTGGGACAAGGATACCTTTGCCGCCTTTATGGAAGAGAGAAAGAAAGACTCTATCAAAGAAGCGCTGGAGCTTCTGAGGTTATAATATGCTCGCGTTTTCTCACATTCCCGTGATGCTGTATGAAGCGGTAGACGGGCTGAACATCAACCCCGACGGCATCTATGTCGACGGCACCGCGGGCGGCGGCGGACATTCTGCCGAGATCCTATCAAGATTGCAGGGCGGCACGCTCTACTCGATCGATCAGGATCCCGACGCGATCGCTGCGGTGACCGAACGATTCAAAGATAACCCGAACAGCGTGATCATCAGGGGAAATTTTTGTGATATGAAGGCGCTGCTCGCACAGAAAAATGTCTTTTCCGTCGACGGTGTTCTGCTGGATATCGGCGTATCTTCCCATCAACTTGACGATAAGGACAGAGGATTTTCCTTTCACGAGGACGCCCCGCTGGATATGCGGATGAGCAGGCAGGGACAAAGCGCCGCGGATCTGGTCAATACGCTGTCTGCGGAAGAACTCAGCCAGATCCTCTTCGACTACGGAGAAGAAAAGTTCGCCCGATCCATCGCGAACGGGATCGTCAAAGCGCGAGAGGATAAGCCCATCGAGACGACATTAGAGCTTGCCGAGATCGTCAAGAATAATGTTCCCCAGAAGATCAGAAGAGAGACCCATCCCGCGCGAAAGACCTTTCAGGCGCTGAGGATCGCCGTCAACCGCGAGCTGGATGTGCTGGGAGAAGGGATCAAAAGCGCGTATGAACTGCTCAGCCCCGGCGGCAGGCTGTGTATTATCACCTTCCATTCCTTAGAGGATAGGGTCGTCAAGCGGGCGATGAAGGAGCTTTCAAAGGGCTGTACCTGCCCGCCGGATTTTCCGGTCTGTGTCTGCGGCAACAAGCCTAAGGTAAAAATCATCACCCACAAGCCGATCACGCCCTCCGGCGAGGAACTGGAAAACAATCCCAGAGCGCGTTCCGCGAAGCTCAGGATTTGTGAAAAACTCTGATCAAGCAGATAATTTTTGACAAATCTGTAAAAAACCGCCAATTTTCCCGTTGAAACGACAAGATTCACGGATGAAAAACCTGATATTTGTATACATTTACTATGGATTTCAAATGCCATATATAGTAAAATAAATAACAGATTTGTAAACATTGTGACAAGACGATCACAACACAAGGGATTGTGATAGATGTTTTCCGGCAACACAGGATGATGTGTTCACCGGCGACGGTAAAAGGTCGTAAGATTTCGGAAACATCGGGTCACGGCAGGACGGCTGCGGCTGAAAAATAAAAACAGAAACCAAAGCGCTTGGAAAGTATACGTTCTTTCCCGCCCTTTGGAAAAAAGAATATGAACGTTAAACAGGGGTGCGGATATGGCGTATACCTATCGTAACCTTGCCTATGACCTCAGACTGTTTGAAGAAACAGAGGAGCAGAGCGCGTCTCAGGAGAACGGCGCCAAGGACAAGGACGGTCTGACCGAGAATAAAGACGCTGCGGTCAGAGAGAAAAAACAGAACAAAAAAGTAAAGAGCGTCAAAAAATCGAAGAAAAAGAAATCCGGCGTTGTCGGAATCGTAGTCGCCGCGATTTTAGGCGTTGCGGTACTGGTCACCGTCGTTTCGATCATTCACGGACAGGTTCAGCTGACAGAGCTCAACCAGCAGATCATCAACGCAAGAGACGATCTCTCCGAAAAGCAGAGCTTGTATACACAGCTGGAGATGAAGGTGGATTCCGGTATATCCACTTCTGTCGTAGAGCAGTACGCTCAAGATAATCTCAGCATGAGCAAGGCGAGCAACTCACAGAAGGAATTTATCAACCTTTCCGAGGGAGATAAAGCCGAGGTAAGTCTTGACTCGCACAAAAACGTATTTGAACTGATTGCCGAAGCGATAAGTTCCTTATGGTCATAATATGGCAGATTTTCGAATACAAATGGATAGATGTGAGGATAAGAGTTAAGAATTGTCTTGACTCTTATTGTTGTTTATTAGAAGCGCCGAGTCGTCGAGCCTTTTGATTTTCAATGCGAGCGAGGTCCCGCGTAAAAAGCGACAATACCCTTTTCTTGACGCTTTTTGCAAGGGATTGAGGAGCAGAAGAAAAGCAAAAGAGAAGCGAGACGAAACGAAGCGTGACAGAGAAGCGCCGAGTCATCGAGCCTTTTGATTTTCAATGCGAGCGAGGTCCCGCGTAAAAAGCGACAATACCCTTTACTTGACGCTTTTCGCAAGGGATCGAGGAGCAGAAGAAAAGCAAAAGAGAAGCGAGACGAAACGAAGCGTGACAGAGAAGCGCCGAGTCGCGGAGCTTAAGAGTTTTTTCGAATGGGTGAGGGCGCAGCCCTCCCGCAATTATTCATTTTTCAGTATTCATTATTCACTATTGGAAAGGAGGTCTCCCTGTGGGCGCAAATCAAAGACTCAGACGAAGAACCGTATGGCTGCTGATCATTGTATTGGCGGTCGGTTTCGGCGCGGTTATCGCAAGACTGGGTTATTTGCAGATCATCAAGGGCGAGGATCTCCAGAGAAGAGCGGTAGAGCAGCAGCTCTCCGACACCACCATTTCCGCCAAGCGCGGCACGATCTATGACTGCAACGGCAAGATCCTTGCGCAGTCCGCGTCCGTATGGCGCGTGGTATTAGCCCCTGCCTATTTCCAGAACGACGATCAGCGGCACTTTGTCGCCTCCCGGCTCGCGGAGATCCTCTCTCTGGACGAACAGTCGGTCTATGAGGACTGTCAGGAGCACAGCTACTATGTCTCCGTCAAGAGAAAGATAGAAAGCGAAGAAAAGGAAAAGATCTTAGAGCTTCAGAACGAGATCGAAGAAAAATACGATATCTCTAACGTGATCTCCCTTTTTGACGACTACAAGAGATACTATCCCTATTCGACCCTTGCTTCATCGGTGATCGGCTTCACCGGATCGGACGATCAGGGTCTTTCGGGCATCGAGTATCAGTATGACGAATATCTGACGGGTACCCCCGGCCGTATCATTGCCGCGAAGAACGCGGGACAGACCGATATGCCCTACGGCTTCAACCAGAATATCGAGGCGGTAGACGGCAACTCTATCGTGCTGACGATCGACGAAACGATCCAGAGCATCGTCGAGAAGTATATGGCGCAGGGTATCATCGATAACGCGGTCTATAACCGCGGCGTCTGTATCATTATGGACGTCAACACCGGCGAGGTGCTTGCGATGGCGTCCGTCAACGGCTTTGATCTGAACGATCCGTTCGAGATCAGCGCCGAAGCGAAAGAAAAAATCAACAAGATCGACACCGACTATCTGGTGAAGGAGGAGATCATCGAAGATCCCTCCAAGCTCAGTCAGGAAGAACTGAACAAAGAGCTTGCTACCGCAAAATCCGTAGCGGAGTCTGCGGCGCTCGCCAAGCAGTGGCGAAATAAAGCGATTTCCGACACCTACTATCCCGGTTCCGTTTTCAAGATGGTAACGCTTTCGATGGCATTAGAGGAGCATCTGGTCAACTCGGAAAGCCGCTTCAACTGTTCCGGTTCGTATCAGGTGTATGAAAGCACCATCCACTGCCATAACACCGCAGGTCACGGCACCCAGACCTATCAGGAGGCGCTGATGAATTCCTGCAACCCCGCGTTTATCCAGATCGGTCAGCTGATCGGAGAAGAGAAGTTCTGGGAATATTATCAGGCGTTCGGCTTTGCGGATAAGACCGGCATCGATCTGCCCGGTGAATCCGAGGACCAGTTCTTTGACTGGGAAGGCGTAGAAGGCGCGATGGGACCCACCGACTTGGCGGTTGCGTCCTTCGGTCAGAACTTCTCGATCACGCCGATCCAGATGATCACCGCCTGCGCGGCGGTGTGCAACGGCGGCTCATTGGTACAGCCTCACGTAGTCAAGCAGATCACCGACAAGGACGGCAACGTTGTCAAGACTATCAGCACCGAGACCAAGCGTCAGGTGATCTCCAAGTCCGTCTCCGATGAGATGAGAGGGATCCTCGAGCAGAACGCGGTCGAAGGCTCCGGCAAGAACGGCTATGTTGCGGGTTACAGAATCGGCGGCAAGACCGGTACCACCGAGAAGTTGATCGACGAAAACGGCGACGGCGTCAAGGACTATATCGCTTCTTACTGCGGCTTTGCTCCCGCGAACGATCCCAAGGTAGCGTGTCTGGTGTTCTTTGATACGCCGACCTCGGGCAGCTACTACGGCTCACAGGTCTCGGCGCCGGTATTCGCTTCGATCATGGGCGAGGTACTTCCGTATTTGGAGATCTCCGCTCAGTATACCGAGGACGAACTGCAGAATGTCAATATCACCGCCGGCTCCTACACGGGTATGTCCGTTGAGGACGCGGAGCGTCAGGCGAACCTCGACGGCTTCAATGTGACCGTCAAGGGCGACGGCAATACCGTTCTTGCCCAGAACCCCGTTACGGGCTCGTCGCTGCCGATGGAAGGCACCATCGTTCTCTACACCGACGAGGAGAGCTCCAAGGAGAAGGTCACCGTTCCGACCTTTATCGGATATACGGTCTATGACGTCAATATCATCGCTTCTTACTCCGATCTGAATATCTCTATCGCCGGTTCGGCGTCCAGCTATGACGCGACCGCGATTTCCCAGAGCATTGCGGAGGGTACGGAGGTCAGCCCCGGTACGGTTATCACCGTCACCTTCTCGGCAGGTAGCATTAACGACTAAAACGAAGCGCCGAGCGCCGGAGCCCTCGGATAACGACTGACGAGACGGGACCGTCCGATAAGAACTCTCCAAAGAGTTTGTTCGGATGGTTAGTCGAGTGGGAGTTATACGAGGAGAAGCATAGGCGAACGAGGCGTGACACAGAGGCGAAAAGACTATAAAATGAGGTGAAACTATGCAGATAGGATTTTGGGCGTTTGGCACCGCTGTGGTATGCTTTGCGATCACGGCGGCGATCGGCAGATTTCTGGTTCCGTTTTTACACAAGCTGCATTTCGGACAGACGATTTTAGATATCGGCCCTTCCTGGCATAAGAACAAGCAGGGAACTCCCACTATGGGCGGCTTTATGTTCATCATCGGTATCGTGATCACCACTACCGCGGGCGTGCTGCTGCATTCTATCAACAACGGCTTCGGCACGGTGGAGAAGTTTGTATTTGTCGGACTGTGTTTTGCGCTGTGTAACGGCGCGATCGGCTTCTTTGACGATTATGTCAAGGTAGCGAAAAAGCGCAACCTCGGTCTGACCGCGTGGCAGAAGCTGATCCTCCAGTTTGCGGTAGCAGGGCTGTATCTGTTTGTGATGCATCTGTGCGGCGACACTACCGAGATCGCGGTGCCGTTTTCTTCAACAGGTCTGGTTGATCTCGGCTTCTTCTACTATATTTTGATGGCGCTGGTGCTGGTCGGTATGAACAACGCGGTCAACCTCACCGACGGCGTCGACGGTCTTGACGGGTCGATCACCTTTTTTGTCGCTCTGTTTTTGATGCTGATCGCGAACGTGGTCGGCTATGAAGCGAACGTGATCTTCGCGGCGTCTGTCGCGGGCGGCTGTCTGGGATTCTTGGTATGGAACTTCCACCCCGCCAAGTGCTTTATGGGCGACACCGGATCGCTGTTCTTAGGCGGTATCGTGTGTGCGCTCGCCTTTGTGATGGATATGCAGCTTTTGCTGATCCTCATCGGTATTATGTATCTGGTTGAGATGTTTTCCGTGATGCTGCAGGTCGGCTACTTCAAGCTGACAAAGGGAAAGCGTTTGTTTAAAATGAGCCCGATCCATCATCATTTTGAGATGTCGGGCTGGTCCGAGATGAAGATCGTCTGCGTGTTCTCGCTGGTCACCGCGATCGCGGGCGCGGGCGCGCTGCTGCTGGTGATTTTCGGATAAGCAGAATATAAAACGGGTGAGGGCAGAGCCCTCCCGACGTTCTTATTTCTTATTTCTTAGTTTTAAAAGAAAGGAGGATATGCTTATGAGCTCTTATGAACGCTCTTCGCGCAGAGAAAGCTACGGCAGAGAACGCCGCTCTGCTCCCCGCAGAGCTTCCGACAGCTATGATCTGGAGCGCCGTTCTTCGTCGCGCCAAGTAGAGCGCAGGAGAATGAGATTCTCCCTGCTGTCGATCGGCAGAGGCCTCGATGTGCCTTTTATCCTCCTGATTCTTGTGCTGCTTGCCGTCGGTATTATTATGATGTTCTCGGCAAGCTATCCGACCGCTTACTATCAGATCGGCGACAGTTACTATTATCTCAAGCGTCAGCTGCTGTTTGCCGTGATCGGTCTGGTGATTATGATCGTCGTTTCCTATGTCGACTATCACTACTATCACCGATTCGCGCTGTTTATTTTGGGCTTATCTTACTTTGCGCTGGTGCTGGTACTGGTGCTGCCTGCCCAGAACGGCGTTCACCGATGGGTCGGTATCGGTTCCTTCGGTATCCAGGCGTCGGAGATTTCGAAATTTGCGATTATTCTGTTCCTCGCCCATTGGGGTTCGAGGTACTATGATAAGATGGATACGTTTAAGTACGGTATTCTTCCCGCGGCGGCGGTGTTCGCGTCTACGTCCTTGCTGCTGCTGCTCGAGCCGCACTATTCCTGTATCGTTATCGTCTTTATCCTGACGGTCGTTATGATGTTTGTTTCCGGCATCAAGCTCAAGTGGCTGATCATCGGCGGCGTCGTTGTTCTCGGTTTGGTACTGCTTTTGTGGGTGACGGGTATGCTCACCTACGCGATGCAGCGACTCGAAGGATGGGGTCAGGCGCTGACGACTACCAGAGACGACGGCGAGCTGTGGGATACTACCTGGCAGACGAGAAATTCCCTCTATGCGATCGGTTCCGGCGGCGTATTCGGCTTGGGACTGGGTCAATCCAGACAGAAGTACCTCTATCTGCCCGAGCCGCAGAACGACTTTATCTTCGCGATCGTCTGCGAGGAGCTGGGTCTGATCGGCGCGGTCGTGATTCTGATCATCTTCGCGTTGCTGGTATGGAGAGGCATCGTTATTTCGCTGAGAGCGCGTGACCGTTTCGGAAAACTGCTCGGTATCGGTCTGGTTACCCATATCGGCTTGCAGGTTATTCTGAACATTCTGGTTATCACCGACTGGCTGCCCAACACCGGTATTTCACTGCCGTTCTTCTCCTACGGAGGCTCGTCGCTGATGATGCTGCTGTTCGAAATGGGTATCGTGCTGTCGATTTCACGTTCGTCCGTGATGGAGAAAAGCTAATATTAATCGGGAATTAGGAATGAGGAATTAATGATTCCTGATCATTGTGCAAGGAGTTTATATGAGAGTTTTACTTGCCGGCGGAGGAACCGCGGGACATATTAACCCCGCTATTGCGATCGCGGGATATATCAAAGAGCAGGAGCCTGATGCACAGATCCTGTTTATCGGCAACCGCGACGGTATGGAACAGCGTCTGGTGAAGAACGCGGGCTTTGAGATAAAATCCGTGGTGATCTCCGGCTTTAAGCGTTCGCTGTCTCCGAGGAATATTGCTCATAATATCGCTACCGTCGAGAGAGCGTTCGCTTCCCGCGCGGCGGCGAAGAAAATCATTCGAGAATTTAAGCCCGATATCTGTATCGGCACCGGCGGCTACGTAGCGGGACCGGTGTGCCTTGCCGCGGTGAAGCTGGGAGTCCCCACGATCATCCACGAGCAGAACGCCTATCCCGGTATTACCAATAAGATGCTTTCCAAGGACGTCGACCGCGTGATGCTCGCCAACCCCGACGCGCAGAAGCTGTTTGACGCTAAGGCGGTCTGTGAGATCACCGGAAACCCGATCCGTCCCTCGATCCTGAATACCAAGCACGACGAGGCGAAGAAGAAGCTCGGACTCGACGATTCCCGTCCAATCATTCTGTCCTTCGGCGGCTCTCTGGGCGCCAAGTGCATCAACGAGGCGATGGCTGAGCTGATTGCCCGTTCTGCAAAGGACAAGAAGTATTATCATATTCACGCCTACGGTCAGCAGGGCACATGGATGCCCGATCTGCTTAAGGAAAAAGGCGTTGATCTCAATACCTGCGATAATCTCGATATCCGTCAGTATATCGATAATATGGACGAGTGCCTTGCCGCCTGTGATCTGGTGATCTCCCGCGCGGGAGCTATCACCCTCTCCGAGGTACAGGCGAAGGGCAGACCCGCGGTACTGATCCCTTCTCCGTTCGTCGCAGAGAACCATCAGTTCCATAACGCGATGTCGATGGTGAACCAGAAAGCGGCGATGATCATCGAGCAGAAGAATCTCACCGGAGAAAAGCTGATCGAGACCGTGGATCAGATGCTTACCGACAAAGCGGTTTTGGAAGAATACCGCAAAAACGCGCAGAAGATGGCGATCACCGACGCGAACGAACGGATTTATAAGATCGTGAAGGAAATTGTAAAATAGTTTCAGGTTCTCAGTTCCCGGTTCCCGATTTTTGGGTCCTGCGGACGGCTATTTGATTTATCTCGCCTATCGGTGATTTCAACCGACAACTGACAACCGGGAACCAATAACCGAAATAACTCCCGTTTTTCTCAGTCACATTTGCCTCTTGCCCACATAGAATATCCAAGGAACCATTTGTGTAGAAAGGGTGTTTGATGTGGGGAAGCTGTTGGTTACGGGAGGAAAAAGGCTCAGCGGACGTACCAAAGTGCAGGGGTCAAAGAACGCTGCGCTGCCGATATTGGCGGCGACGCTGCTGTGCGCGGACGAATGTGTGATACATAACTGTCCGAGGCTCTCCGATGTGGAGGCGAGTATCCGGATTTTGAGATATCTGGGCTGTAAGGCAAAGCGCGAGGGAAATACTCTGATGATTGACACGCGGGATATGTCACGCTATGATATACCCAGCGAGCTGATGCACCGGATGCGTTCGTCGATCATTTTTCTCGGCGCAGTGCTGGCGCGGTGCCGCAAGGCGAGGATCTCCTCTCCGGGAGGCTGTGAGCTGGGGCCGAGACCGATCGATCTGCACCTGTCGTCTCTCAGAGAGATGGGGATCGAGATCAGCGAAGAGCACGGGATTTTGGAGTGCGAAGCTCATGACGGGCTAAAAGCGGCAAATATCGCTTTGTCCTTTCCCTCTGTCGGCGCGACGGAGAATATCCTGCTCGCGGCGTCGGTATGCGACGGCACGACGATCCTGACCAACGCGGCGCGCGAACCTGAAATTGTAGATTTAGCGGATTTTTTGATATCCTGCGGCGCGAAGATCGACGGCGCGGGAGAAGGAACCATTATCATAGAAGGCGTTGAAAAGCTCCACGGAGCAACCCACGCCATCATCCCCGACCGGATCGTTGCGGCTACCTTGATGTCCGCGGCGGCGGTCACCGGATCGGATATCACGCTCGAGGGCGTATGCCAAAGCCATCTGGGCGCGGTGATCCCCGTGTTTTTGCAGTGCGGCTGTGAGATAGAGAGCTTTCGGGGAGATCTGAGTATTTCCGCCCCCGCCAGGCTGAAAGCGCCGAAGCTGATCCGTACGACGCCGTATCCGGGATTTCCCACCGATGCGCAGGCGCCTTTGATGAGCGTCGCGGCGGTAGCGGACGGGATCACGGTGTTTATTGAGAATATGTTTGCTTCACGCTATAAGCATGTGACCGAGCTCAACCGACTCGGCGCGAATATCAAGGTCGAGGGAAAGGTCGCCGTAGTCGACGGCGTGAGAAGGCTCCTTTCGGCGCAGGTGTGCGCCTGTGACCTCAGAGGCGCGGCGGCGCTGACGGTAGCGGCGCTCTGTGCGCAGGGTGAGAGCGAGATCAAGGGACTGTCCTATCTCGAGCGCGGCTACGAGGACTTTGAACTGGTGCTCGGCGCGCTGGGAGCAGACATCAAAAAGATATAAAAGTGATATAAAGATATAAGGAATTGTCAAAGGAAAGCAGGTGAGCTGATGGGAAGAAAAGGTAACAATCCTCTGGCGGATAAAGTCAGGCGTATGACCGGACGAAAAGAGGCAAGCGCCAACGATACCCTCAGTGAATTTTCCGACAGCTCCAATGATTTCTATGTTGACGAGATCAAAGAGAGAAGACGCGGGGCACAGAAAGAGCGCCGCGAGAGAAAAGAGATCAAAAAGAAAGAAAAACAGCAGAAACCGATGACGCCTACGGCGAGAAAAATTATCCGAATCGTCAGCTTTATTACGATCCTGACGGTGATCTTAGTGGTTGGCGTAGTGCTGTCGCTGACCGTTCTCTTCAAGACCCAGACCTATCTGGTAGAGGGCAACACCCACTACGACGAGCAGGATATCATCGACGCCTGCGGTATCTCAACAGGTGAGAACATTTTCCTCGCGCCGAAGGCTCCCGCGGAGAAAAAAATCAAAGATGATTTTGCCTATGTGGAAAACGTCAGGGTCGGTTTTCATATTCCCGACACCATCACGATCCGGATCGAAGAAGCGGTAGAGGGTTATCTGGTAGAATACGGAGAGGGAGAATATCTGCTCGTTTCTACCAAGGGCAGAATCCTGGATAAAACAGACGACATCACGGGAAACACCCTTCCCGTTTTTATCGGCCCTGCGCCTATCTCGGGCGAGGTCGGAGATTATATAGAATATGAAGATTCTGCCGTACCGGTGATTACCGATACGATCACCGAGGTGTTCGCGGATAACGGCTACAGCGGCATTACCGAGATCGACTGTAAGAATACTGCGGACGTTTCCTTTACTTATGACAACAGGATCAAGGTCCGTCTCGGTCTTCCCGAGGATCTGAGCTATAAGATTCGTACCGCGATGACGATCATCACCGAAAAGATCGACGTCAACAGCAGTGTTTCGGTAGAAGGAGAGCTGGACGTCTCCCGCTGTAACGTGACCAAGCGATCCTACTTTGACGAGAAGCCGCTGTTGTCCTTAGACCAGCCGCAGACCGCGACGGAAGCGGAAGGCGCTGCTGCGCAGGGGAATATCACCGCAGGAACGCCTACCGAAGCTTCTGACGAAAATGCTCAGCAGGAAGAAGAGGAAGAACCGATTCCGCAGGATCAGTGGTATGTGGACTGATATATTGTTGGATTGTGAACACTTTTCACAGCAAATCTCTGTGAAAAATGGAAACAAATTATGAAAAATTAGGGAATTTTTCAAAAAATCATTGAATTTAGCTCTGAGATATGATACATTAGAATAGTATAGATAATACGTTAATATGTGTTACTGCGTTTTTTTCGTATTTCTCGCTTCACATATTCAACAAGGAGGAAGTATAAATGGCTTTTGAATTAGAAAACAACCCCGCTTCGGGTCTGCCTGTTATCAAGGTTATCGGCGTAGGCGGCGGCGGCGGAAACGCTGTCAACCGTATGATCAAGATGGACGTCAAGAATGTTGAGTTTATCGCGATCAACACCGACGAGCATGTTTTAAGATTTTCTCAGGCGTCTCAGAAAATCCAGATCGGCGAGAAGGCTACCCGCGGCAAGGGCGCAGGCTCTATGCCCGAGGTCGGTCAGGCTGCCGCTGAAGAGAACAGAGAAGAGATCGCCGCTTTATTAAAGGATACCGATATGGTATTCATCACCGCCGGTATGGGCGGCGGCACCGGTACGGGCGCGGCTCCCATCGTGGCGAAGATCGCAAAAGATATGGGCATCCTCACCGTAGCGGTTGTTACCAAGCCTTTCGCTTTTGAAGGCAAGAAGAGAATGGCGCAGGCGGAGCAGGGTATCGCGGAGCTGTCTGCGTGCGTTGACTCGCTGATCATCGTTCCCAACGAAAGACTCAAGTATGTTTCCGACCAGAGTATCACGCTCCAGAACGCTTTTCTGATCGCCGACGATGTGTTGCGTCAGGGCGTCCAGAGTATCTCCGATCTGATCGTGGTTCCCGGACTTGTCAACCTTGACTTCGCCGATGTTTCCGCTGTTATGCGTGACGCGGGCTTTGCCCATATGGGTATCGGTAAGGCGACCGGCAAGGATAAGGCGGTTGTCGCCGCGGATATGGCGATTTCCTCCGCGCTGCTCGAAACATCTATCGACGGTTCTACCGGCGTGATCATCAACATCACCGCTTCTCCCGATATCACTCTTGACGATATCGACGCCGCTTCCACCATGGTTGCGCAGAAGGCTGCCGATAACGCGAACATCATCTGGGGCGCCGTGATCGACGACGATATGAAGGACGAGATCAGCGTTACCGTTATCGCAACCGGATGCGGTTCTACCAACGATAACTCCGGCGCGTTCCCGAGCTCTTCTCCTGAGAAGGCGGACATCCCGAAGACCGTCGCTCCCGCTCCGAAGGTAGAGGTAGACTCTTCCGATGAGGACGACAGCTTCTATGATATTATGTCTATCTTCAATTCATAATGCATAATGCATAATTCATAATGATTCTATAAGAAAAGCAAGGCTCCCGACATTTTTGTCGGGAGCTTTTTGTATTATCTGAATGTATTTAAAAGAGAAAAGGGAGAGTGATGACTCTCCCTGCGGATTATTCGTTGGTGACGGTGATGGCGGAGATCTTGGTCTCCTCCGTCGCATCGGTTTCAGATGTGTTCTGCGTTGCGGTTTGGGCTGTATTTTGCTCCGATTTGAGAATGCCCCTTTTGTATTTCATCTGCAGGATCCTGGTGACCTTTTCATCGATCTGCTTTTCTGTGATTTTTTTATCGGAAAGAAGCGTGTTGACAGTGTCAAAATACTCGTCCAAGTCTCCTGCCATCAGGAAGAGGTCGATATCCGCGTCGAACAGTCCCTGAACGATCTCCTCTGTCGAGAAATTTTCGACAAGCGCGCCCATGGTCAGGCTGTCGGAGATCACTACGCCGTCATATTTCATATCCTTTCGAAGGATCTCGGGAACAATGTTTTTGGAGAGGGTCGCAGGCTTGTCCTCATCCAGCGAGGGAACCACGATGTGACCGACCATCACCATATCGGCGCCCGCCTTGATGCCTTCCTTGAAGGGAAGCAGCTCGCCGTCTTTCAGCTCGTCATAGGACTTGTCGAGAACCGCAAGCACTTCGTGAGAATCCTCCGCCGTACCGCCGTGACCGGGAAAATGCTTCAAGGTTGCGGCGATTCCGTTCTCATCATAGCTCTTCACCGCGGCGGCGACAAGCTCAGCAGCTTTTTGATAATCATCGGAATACGCGCGTTCGGCAATTACGGTGTTGTCCTTGTTGGTCCATACGTCAGCGACGGGGGCGAAATCGGTGTTAAAGCCGTATTTTGTCAGATAAGAAGCGATCGTTTTCGCGTTCTTGGAAGCGGTTGACTTGTCCTCGTCCTTATAGGAGAACATCGGCTCGAGCTTTTCTTCGTCTAAGGCGTCGGCAACGCGTGCGACGTCTCCGCCCTCTTCATCCACACAGATCAGAAGAGGGAGCTTGGAGTAGCTCTGGGTAGTAGAGATCAGATCTTTCAGCTGATCCTTATCCTCCATATTGGGAGTAGAATAGATGATTCCGCCCACGGGATATTTCTCGAGCATCTCCTTGGTCGTCTCGCCCGCGATGGTGGCGACGTCCACACCGGTCAGCGTTTCGGGAGTGACAACAAATAACTGAGCGATTTTCTCGTCAAGAGACATTTTTGAAAGCGTTTTCTGCGCTTCTTCCTTATAGTCCGATGCGGGAGCCTCTGTCGGCGCGTGTGTGGGAGGCGGCTGGAGCGTCGCCTCTGTCGCGATCGTCGGGATCAAAGGCTCGGTAGGAGCCGTTTGCACGGGATTGAGCACAAAGCGGTATACGCCCCACGCGCCTCCGGCAAAGAGTGCGACGATCAGCACAATAATAATGATCCGCATCGCGATAACAGAGCCCGGCGTTTTGCCATGCTTCGCATGATAATGATCAGCCATAGTCGATTACCTTTCCTTTTTGGTTTCTGTTACTATTAATGTTATCATACTATATATCGTGTTGTCAATTGATTTATACAGAATTATATACTATATATTATGTCATATATGATCAAAAGAATGCGAAAGAAAAAAGAAAAAGCGGAGCGTGATGCTCCGCTTTCGCGTTTTTGTTTTCTGATTAGTCAGCTACGAAGAATACGTCCATGCCGGTGGTCTCGCCGTCAGCTACGATATAAGCCTTGGACTCTTCGGGCTTAACGTATACGGTGTAAGCCTTCTTACCCTTAACGACCTTCTTGACGTTCTTCTCGATATCCTTGACGGAAACAGTAGCGCCGCCGAACTGGATGAACAGATCGAACTTGGGATCAGCCTTCTTGGCTGCGGGCTTCTTAGCAGCTGCGGGCTTAGCCTCAGCCTTCTTAGCCGCGGTCTTCGTGGGAGCCTTTGTTTCTGCCTTCTTGGTGGTGGTAGCTTTCTTTGTAGTTGCCATAGTTAATTTCCTTCTTTCCTTCAAGATTTTGAATTTTTTACTTTCGTAAGTTCGTGCTTACAAGTGTTATTATATACCTAGTTTTTGATTTGTCAAACCTTAACGGAAACTTTTGGTTGATTCACTAAAAGCGTTCCTAAAACAAAAACCTCTTTTGTTATGCTTGACGAGAAAAAGAGGGAGTTTTTTGCACCATGGAGATTTTTTGCTCCATCAAAATATCCAAAAATGATTTGAATATTTGTCATTTCTCACAGTCCGATATATATCTCTTAGACATTCTGACTGATTTGGGTCATATTTTTTTGTAAAATTTGCTCTAATTGCGTATTGCAAAAGAAAACGGCAGGTGTTATACTGTTGGAGAGCAGAGTCCAAAAAACAGGACTCGATAGGTATATGAAGTTAAGGTGAAAAAATGCTGCAAAGTTTTTTCAATGTCTCAGAGCAGGTCGCGGTGCTGTTCATCCTCATTTTTGTCGGTTTTCTGCTGACGAAGCTTTCTATTATAAAGGAAAGCGGCGCGAAGGTGATGACCGACGTTGTGCTGTACGCGGTGACACCCTGTGTAATCGTCAACGCCTTCCAGCGTGAGTATGATCCCTCCATGCTGAGCGGTCTGCTGATCGCGCTGCTGTGCGCGTTCTGTGTGATGCTGTTTTCGGTGCTGCTTGCCGAACTGCTGTATCGCAGACAAAAGATAGAAAGAGCGGTCGTGCTGAAATTCGCGGTGGTGTTTTCCAACTGCGGGTTTACGGCGCTGCCTCTGCAGGAGGCGGTATTGGGGAGCGACGGAGTTTTCTACGGCGCCGCGTACATCGCGGTGTTCAACATTTTTATGTGGACCTACGGACTGATCACGATGAGCGGCAAAAAAGAAAAGAAAGAGATCCTCAAAGCGGTCGTCAACCCGGGGATCATCGGCACCCTCATCGGCGTCCTGTTTTTCGTACTCAGAGTTTCGCTGCCCGAGATCATCAAAGCGCCGATCTCTTTTCTCGCGTCGCTGAACACACCCGTTCCGATGCTGATCATCGGTTTCTATCTCGCTACTTCGAGTTTAAGAAGAGTGCTGAAAGATAAAGACGCGTATCTCTCGATGTTCATTCGTCTGTTGGGAATCCCGCTGCTCGCGCTGTTTGCGATGTACTTTACAGGCGTCAACGGTGTGATACTCTCGGCGGTAGTGATCGCGGCGTCTTCGCCTGTCGCGGCGTTCTCCACGATGATGTCCGCGAAGTATAACCGTGACACCGAGCTGTCCGCCGGTATCGTCTGTGCGTCAACCTTGTTCTCGCTTGTCACGATGCCGCTTACGGTTGGACTGGCGCGTTATCTCGTTGTTTAAGTATACATAATATATAGATTTTTTTGGAGGAATACCATGCCCAAGAATCCGAAACAAAAACAGAAGCTTTTATATCTGATGAAGTATTTACAGGAGAAAACCGACGAGAACTTCGGCGTGACCGTTGCGGACATCATCGCCTATCTTGATTCTTATGGGATTAAGGCGGAGAGAAAAAGCATCTATGATGATCTGAGAACGCTCGAGGATTTCGGACTGGATATCGGCCACAACAAGGTCGGCAAGGAGACTGTCTGGTACTTAAATTCCAGAGAGTTTGAACTGCCCGAGCTCAAGCTCTTGGTCGACGCGGTGCAGAGCTCCAAGTTTATTACCAAGAACAAAAGCGCCAAGCTGATCAAAAAGCTCGAGACGCTTGCTTCCGAAAACGACGCGAAAGCCCTCCACCGTCAGGTGATCGTCTCCAACCGCGTCAAGACGACGAATGAGAAGATCTATTATAATATTGACGCCATCAACGAAGCGATCAACGAGAAAAAACAGATCACCTTTTATTATACTCAGTGGACGATCTCGAAGGACGGCATCAAAAAGATCGTCAAGGAGCGCCGCAGAGACGGCAAGCTCTATGCGGTTTCTCCCAAGGCGCTGACATGGGACGATGAGAACTATTATCTGATTGCCTTTGATGCTCAGGAGGACAAGCTCAAGCATTTCCGCGTGGACAAGATGGAGAACATCACTGTGACAGAGGAAAAGGCAAGAGGCTCCAAGTCAGTCGACAAGCTCGACCTTGCGGTCTACTCCAAGCAGGTGTTCGGGATGTACGGCGGCAAGCTTACTTCGGTGAAGGTGAAGTTCGATCAAGACCTCATCGGCGTGGTCGCCGACCGCTTCTCCGACAAGGTGTTTATCACAACCGGACGGGACAACACCTTTACGATGTGTACGGATGTGATGCTCTCCCCGCAGTTCTTCGGATGGCTGTTCTCCCTCGGAGACAAGGCGCAGATCCTTTCTCCCAAGTCGGCGAAGGATGAATACCTCTCCTATTTGGAGAACGTGATGAAAAAATATCAAAAGTAAGACGGGGTAACAGAAAATGAAAATAAAGAACCTGATTTTAGCGTCAAAGTCTCCGCGCAGGGAGGAACTGCTCAGGAAGATTACCGACGATTTTGAGATCATTGTTTCCGACGTGGAGGAGGTACTGCCCTCGGATATCACATCACAGGAAGCGCCCGAATATCTCGCCGCTCTGAAGGCGAACGCCGTCGCAAAAGAGCATCCGGGACGCACGGTCATCGGCGCGGATACGGTAGTGATTTTAGGCGGCAGGATCCTCGGCAAGCCTAAGGATGAGGACGACGCGTTCTCGATGCTCAGAGCGCTCTCCGGCAGGACTCACACGGTCATCACCGGATGCTGTATCACGGACGGAGAAAATGAGCGTCGGTTTTCCGACAGTACCGAAGTAACGTTTTATGATCTGTCTGACGAAGAGATCCGAGAATATATCGCGACAGGCGATCCGATGGACAAGGCGGGCGCCTACGGGATCCAAGAAAAAGCGACGCTGTTTGTCAAAGGAATCAAAGGGGATTTTTTCAACGTGGTGGGACTCCCCATCGCGATGCTCTACAGAGAGTTGAAGTTTTTTGAGGAGATTGAGGAATGACGCATTTATTTATACTGAACAGGTTTGCGGGTACCAAGGATCATACCCCCGAGCTGAAGGAGAAGATCAGGGCGTTACATACTGACGACGAAGTTGTGATGGAATATACGAAAGAGGCGGGCGACGCGAAAAGAATCGCGAAGGAATACGCTGAGAAGTGTCAGGATTTGCGGGTATATGCCTGCGGCGGCGACGGTACCGCCAACGAAGCGCTCACCGGCTTGATGGGCTATGAGAACGCCTCGCTGGGCGTGATCCCTGTCGGCACCGGCAACGACTTGATTCGTTCTCTGCCGGCTTCGAAAGAGGATTTTCTTGATTTGCAGAAGATGATCGAGGGCGATACCGTCAGAATCGACCTTTTCCGCTGTGAGGACAAATACGCGATCAACGTAATCTCCGTCGGCTATGACTGCGAGGTGGCGGCGCAGGCGCAGAGGAACAAGCGGCTTCCCCTGATGTCGGGCTCCTTCGCCTATAAGCTCGCGATCTTACAGTGTTTGCTGACCAAGAGAAAGCACACCTTCCGTCCCTTCGCGGACGGAGAAGAAATTCAGCTCAAGGACGGCTACAAGACCCAGATGCTCGCGGTCGCCTCCAACGGCAGATATTACGGCGGCGGTATCCAATGTTCGCCTAAGGCGGAGCTGAACGACGGATATATTGATTTCATGTCGATTCCGACGATCTCCGTGCCGAAGTTTTTGAGTCTGGTATCCGACTTTATCAAGGGTCAGCATATCGACAACCCGAAGATGCCGTTTATCCTTAACAAAAAGTGCAAAGAGATGAAGCTCATCGACGATAAGGAGCTGAAGGTCGGTATCGACGGCGAAATGTTTTATATGACGAATCCCACCATCACCGTCCTGCCCTCGGCGTTCGACGTCATCGTACCGAAAAACCTACCATAGGGTACTGCCGTAGGGCACGATGCCTCCTCTGGGCGAGGACAGCAGACCCTTTTGTCCGCCTTGCGGACATTTCCCCTAACAGGGGAATTCCATCGTGCCGAAACGCAGATATTACATCGATGTTGATGTTATACCGCAGGGCGCCTTGCCCTACAACTCTATGTGATATCCTACAAATCAGGTGAGGGCAGAGCCCTCCCACCGTTCTTATTTCTTAGTTCTTCGTTCTTAGTTCATAACGACCCTCCCCTACGATAAAAAACGCTCTGTTCTTCGTTCGTGAAAAACAGAGCGTATATTGTTGTTGCCGTTCAAAGCCGTAACATTTTTGAAACTTGTCTATAGGATGAATCTATGCTATGATGATATTGTCGGAAAGTATCACCGGCGGTATTATGATAGTAAGTGGTGTTATTATGACAAAGCTATATATAGCGGTACCCTGTTATAATGAAGAAGAGGTTCTTCCCGATTCCGCGAAGAAGCTCTTTGACAAAATGCAGACGATGATCTCCAAGGGACAGATCTCATCCGGCAGCAGAATCGTCTTTATCGACGACGGCAGCCGCGATAAGACATGGGAGATGATCGAGAAGCTCCACGCTTCTCACCGGATCTTCAGCGGGATCAAGCTCTCCCGCAACCGCGGTCACCAGAACGCGCTGATGGCGGGATTGATGACATTAAAAGATGAGGCGGACGCGGTGATCTCGATCGACGCGGATCTGCAGGACGACATCAACGCGTTTGACGAAATGCTGAAGAAATATGAGGAAGGCTGCGACGTTGTCTACGGCGTGCGTAGTAAGCGCGAGACCGACACCTTCTTCAAGCGCTTCACCGCAGAGGGTTACTACAAGGTGCTCGACCGTATGGGCGCGAAGGTAATTTTCAACCACGCGGACTTCCGTCTGATGAGCAAGCGCGCTCTGCAGGCGTTCGCGGAATACCACGAGACCAATCTCTTTTTGCGCGGTATGGTGCCGATGATCGGCTTCAAGAGCGATATCGTCGAGTATGAAAGATCCGAGCGTCTTGCAGGCGAGTCAAAGTATCCGCTCAAGAAGATGCTCGCGCTCGCGTGGGAGGGTATCACCTCTCTGTCTACCAAGCCGATCAAGCTGATCACCAGACTCGGTCTGATCATTTTCCTCGTCAGCATTGTGATGTTGATCTATACGGTGGTGCGCTTCTTTATGGGGGCGACCGAGACCGGCTGGGCGTCGCTGGCGGTGTCGATCTGGGCGATCGGCGGACTCCAGATGATGGCGATCGGCATCATCGGCGAGTACATCGGCAAGATCTATCTCGAAACCAAGCACAGACCGCGGTTTATTATTGAGGAATACCTCTCTGAGTAGTGAATGGTGAATGGTGAATGGTTTTAGGCGGACGCTGTCCGCACCTGATAATAATTGTAGGGGCGGAGTTCCATCTCCGCCCTGAAGTTTTCTGTTATTGCAAAGTTAAGGGAGGGCGTGGAAGCCCTCCCCTACATTTATTTCTATCATTGTTTGAGCGAAGCGAGTATCCATAACCATTCACCATTCACCTTTCACTCTTCACTGGTTTAAACGCCAAAGGCTTTTTTCAAAAACGCCTTGCCGTAGTTGGTGATGAAGCGTTTTTCGGCAATGCGAACGATCTCTGCTTTGGGCGTGTTTTTCTCTTTGAAAGACACGATCATTTCCGCTTCTACAAGGATCTGGTGATCGAGTCCGGAGATATGACCGTAGTCGTCGTTATGCTCGACGATATAGCATACGCGCATCGCGGTCTCGTCATCGATATGACAGGCGGTCATCATTTCTTTGACCGCGGCGGTTTTATTATCCGCCTCGATGCTGTGTACCACCGCAGAAATCTCCAGCTGTCGCTGAAGATCCTCGGGCAGCTGTTCTAACTCTCCGATGGATTTGGCAAGGGTATAAACGCGCACGAAGTGGGTGACTTTTTGAGGATCACCGCCTACGTTTTCTTTCATCGCCTTGGCGACTTCGTTGATATCATAACTCATTTTTTGCGTTCTTCTTTCAGCATTTTTCGAATATAGGCAAAGGTCTTTTCCTCACCTTGCTCGCTGAGCATTCTGAGCAGTTTTTCGATCAGATCGGAGGTCTCGGGATGGATCAGGCCGATCCGCCTGTTCTTGCCGTTTTCAAAGTAGGTGAGAGGGTGCTGATCGGTGTAGTTTTCCTTTTGATAGATCTTTGACGCCGCGACGCGGTCACAGAACATTTCTGCCACATACCGTGTCGGCATTTTGACAGGCTTCATTCGCTTTTCGACGGGAGTGTAATCCTTCCAGTATTCAAAGTGATGCTTGTTCCTGCCCATATGGTGTATCCACGCGTCGGAATACCCCTTTTCTTCTCTTTCCTTGTCGTTGGGGGAGCGGTGTCCCTGATAGTATTTCGCGCCGTTGATGAACTCGGTCGGAGAATACTTTGACAGATCATGCCGCAGTCCCTGCCACAGGATGCCCGCTCTGGCGCAGTTCTTGATGACCTCATGACGGTGACGGGTAATCGTATCAAAATGCTTCCACGCGCCTTTCAGATTCATGGCTGTTCACACTTCTTTCTATCGGTAGTATACAGCATCTTTCCTCTTTTCGCAACAGGCAACCGAAATAATTTAAAAAGAATCCGAAAATATCTTGACAAAATATATTTTATCAAATATAATAGATTTAAACAATATAGATTTCCTGTATGACAAAAGGAGTGGATGAAATGGAAATCACCGAAGAGATTATAGAAGAAGCTTTAAATCTGGATAACCAGCTGTGTTTTCCGCTGTATGCGGCGGCGAGACAGGTCGTATCGCTGTATACGCCCTATCTGAAACCGCTGGGCCTTACCTATACCCAGTATATCGTGTTTCTCTCCCTGTGGGAGAAGGACGGCGTCACGGTAGGAGAGCTGGGTTCAAAGCTGCATCTGGATAACGGTACGCTGACCCCGCTGTTAAAGAAGCTGCAGGCACAGGGATATATTGAGCGCAATCGCGCCGCGGATGACGAGCGTGTGGTGCTGATCACTCTGACCGATAAGGGCAGAGCGCTCAGAGAAGAAGTCAAGGAAATCCCCTTTAAGGTAGCCGCCTGTTTCTCCTTCCCCGTAGAAGACAGCCTCAAGCTCAGAGAGCTCCTTTGTAAGCTGATCGAGAATACGGAGGATCGTCAATGAACAGAGAAAAGATCATTGTCCGCACTTCGGTTATCGGGATACTGGCGAATATCTTTCTGGCGGCGTTCAAGGCGGCTGTCGGTCTGCTTTCGAATTCCATCTCCGTTGTGCTGGATGCGGTAAACAACCTCTCGGACGCGCTGTCCTCGGTGATCACGATCATCGGCACCAAGCTCTCGTCCAAGCCTGCGGATAAAAAGCATCCCTTGGGTCACGGCAGGGCGGAATATCTGACTGCGATGCTGATCGCGGCGCTGGTACTGTATGCCGGTATTACTTCGCTGATCGAGTCCGTCAAGAAGATCATTACCCCCGAGACGCCCGACTACTCGACCGTATCTCTGATCATCATTTCGGTAGCGGTCGTAGTGAAGATCGTACTGGGGCTGTATGTCTCCAAGACCGGCAAAAAGGTCAATTCCGACTCGCTGAAAAATTCGGGCAAGGATGCGCTGCTCGATGCGGTGATCTCAACCTCGGTGCTGTTAGCCGCGGTGATCTTTTTGATCTGGCACATCTCGCTCGAGGCGTATCTCGGTGCGATCATCTCGTTAGTGATCATCAAGTCCGGTATTGATATGTTCCGCGAGACCATCAGCGAGATCCTCGGCAAGCGGATCGACGCGGAGCTTTCCAAACAGATCAAGGAGGACGTCTGCTCCTTTGAGGAGGTCAAGGGCGCATATGATCTGGTGCTGCACAGCTACGGCCCCGACAACCTGATCGGCTCGGTGCATATCGAGATCCCCGATGAGATGAGAGCCTATGAGATCGACGCGCTGGAAAGAAAGATCCAGACACAGATATACGAGAAGCACGGCGTCGTGCTGGCGGGTATCTCCGTCTACTCCGTCAACAGTATGGACGAGGAGACCAGAAATCTCTATGCGAGCGTTTCCGATATCGTGATGAGCTTTGACAATGTTTTGCAGATGCACGGCTTTTATCTCGATAAGGAGACCAAGACGGTGCGTTTCGATATCATCATCAGCTTTGACGAGAAGAACAGAAAAGCGCTCTTTGAGGAGATCATTAAGATGGTGAGTACGATGCATCCCGAGTATACATTCTGTCCGATTCTGGATAGTGATATTTCAGATTAGTGCAGAGTGCATAGTGCAGAGTGCAGAGTGCATAGCTGTAGGGCAAGACGCCCACGATTTACTAAAAAACGGAGGTAATATTATGGCATCTATTTATGATTTCACACTGTATGACAGAAAAGGCAACGAGTATCCCTTAGCCAATTACAAGGGCGAGGTGATGCTGATTGTCAACACCGCGACCGGCTGCGGCTTTACGCCTCACTATGAGCCGATCGAGAAGATGTATGAGGCGTATCACGACAAGGGCTTTGAGGTGATCGACGTTCCCTGCAACCAGTTCAGAGGTCAGACCCCAGGCACCGACGAGGAGATCCACGAGTTCTGTACCCTGAAGTACAACACGCAGTTCCCGCAGATGAAGAAGTCCGACGTCAACGGCGAGAACGCGCTGCCGCTTTTCACCTATCTTA
Source organism: Ruminococcus sp. (assembly GCA_017404145.1). Lineage (GTDB taxonomy): Bacteria > Bacillota > Clostridia > Oscillospirales > Acutalibacteraceae > Ruminococcoides. Next base: position 115,058 of record JAFRCW010000001.1, read on the forward strand.
AAAGCCAGAAGGGCTTTGAGGGCTTCGGCAAGGGCGTTGCGGCGATGGCGATGAAGGCGATGGCAAAGTCTGCGGATAAGAACTACAAGAATTCTCCCGATATCAAGTGGAACTTCACGAAATTCCTCGTTGACCGCGAGGGGAATGTTGTCGCCCGCTTTGAGCCGACCGCCGATATGAAAGAGGTCGAAAAAGCCGTAGCGGCGCTGATCTGAGAGTAAAGAGAAGTAATTTGGAAATGTAGGGAAGGGTCTTGACCCTTCCGCATAAAACAAGCGGCTCTTTTCGAGCCGCTTGTTTTATTGTAATCTGTTTCCGCAAACAGAGCAAAATCTGGAACCGCCGGGATTAATGTTTCCACATTTTGTACAGCAGATTTTTGATTGGGTTGAAGGAGATTGATATTCTCTTGCTTGCATATGGAGTCTATAATTGTTTGATCTTAATTGTTCTTCAGTGGGAGGAAGATAAACCGGTTGTAGGGGAACCCCATAGAAATTTTGTGCCATAATCAATCTGTAAACATCTGTTCCCGCCTCTACACTGGATAGAGTATTAGTCGGGAAAGTGTAAACATTAGGGTAACTCTCCTGTACTAACTGAAAAATAGCACATACCACGATAGCGTCAACGTTGCAATTTTGTATTTTTGCCGTTGAAAAAGGTTCATAGTTAAAAGATATATCTTCCCATACGCGAGTCCAAAAAACACCGTCTTTAGTACATTCGATGAAACACGGAGGATAAGCAGTATTAGTTATTATTGAGTAAAAAATCTCAGAATATTGTCGTGTATTCCTTAATTGGATTTTCATTTTTTGTACTTCTGCATTGAATTGTTTTGGAATAGATAGTCTTTGCATAGAGTTATTTGCGTTTTGCATAGAGTATGCTAATTTGATTACATCGTTAGAAGTCTTTCTGAATAACCCCATATTTTACCTTTCTAAGATACAATTATTTAACGGTTATATCCATGAGCTAATATATAGTAGCAGTGCATACAAAAGAATGATAATTAATACGATCCCACAATTTATCAAACTGGTTATACCCATTATTTTTCCGATTTTAGCTATGTCAAAAACACCCCCAAATGTCTTTTTGAATTCTGAGGAAAATCTAAGCGAAATGATTGCAAAAATCAGTCCGAAAATACACATGAATAATCCTAAACCGGGAATAAAAGGGCTAACCAACAAACTAAATACTGTTATACCTAAAGATATCATTCCGAAAATCAGAACTTTCATGCCAATAGCTCTTTCTAATTCAGGGTTTGATCCTATAGGGATCGAATTATTTAGATTATTAGCTTTATAATTATTGTAATAGTTTGAATTCTGAATAGGGGAACTGTTGGAAATGTTCCTTCCGCAAAATGGACAGTGTAAATAATAATCAGGAAAATATTTATTACAATTTGGACAGTTAGCCATATTATATACCTCAAATAAGATTAGTATCCTGTTGTATAAAATAAATTACTAAAAGCAGAACAAGATGACAAACAGCTTCCATAACAATAAGAAAAAACAATGAATATTCCAGAACCGAAAACAATACCTATTATACAGGTAATATAAAGGAATTGTAGTTTAGCAGGCAGTGGACCATACAGCTTTTTATAGTTACTCACCTGAGCCAAACACATGATAGCGAATATAATACCCAGAATAGCTAAAATAACGGTATAACAAAAAACATCGGCAAATGCTCCGTAAATAATTATCCGTTTTATTAACTGATCTTGGTCTACATGATTTTGAGTTTCATAACAATTATCATTTATGGGTTGATGTTTTGAAGCATTGAAAGGATAAAAACTCTGCGAGCTATCAGCCTTGTAATCATTTTCATCTAACATCTCATTGCTGATATATTTATAATTATTCTCTGGCATTAATTTATCAGAATAACTATCAGATTCTGTATTGTAATTACTTTCACCGCAAAACGGGCAAATCGGAGATTCCCCGGAAAAATACTTTTTACATTTGCTGCAATAAAAGGTCATTTTAATATGCTTCTTTCTATAAGTTTTTCTGCCGTTTTAATCATCTTGCACCTATATAGGTGCAAGATTATTATACTATACGGATAAAATAATGTCAAGACTATTTGCACTAAAATGGGTGCATCGGAGGTTTGACATTATGAACGCGGATTTCGAGAAAAAAGTTGGAAATAATATTCGTGCTATACGAGAAAAGAGAAGGATGACGCAGGAACAATTATCTGCTAAGCTTCAAATTTCCGGTTGTGATATCACAAGGTCTGCTCTAGCTAAAATCGAAGTAGGTCAACGCCATATATATGTAGATGAGCTTAAACTGATTATTGAGATACTTCATACTGATTTTAATTCGTTAGTTTTATAAATATCATTCAAAAAAATGCAGTCGAGATAATAAACTCGACTGCGTTATTATTTCTTAATTAATCGATTTAAAAATTCGTTGTGGTATTTTCGGTGTTTCGGCACGATGGAATTCCCCTGTTAGGGGAAATGTCCGCAAGGCGGACAAAAGGGTCTGCTGTCCTCGCCCAGAGGAGGCATCGTGCCCTACGGCTGCAAGATTACAGGCTGATCACGCCCGCGAAGATCAGCATCACGAATATCAGCGTGACTACCAGCAGCGCAGAGATAGAAATGATGACCGCAGTGTTGGATTTTATATTTTTGTCATCGTTGGATTCTCTGACGGGTACCAGCCGCGACTTTCTCAGCGCGGTGACAACACCTTTATACAGAAGTAGGATCAGCGCGGAGTTGAGCGCCGCCTTGAGCAGGTTGAACGGAATCAGCAGCGGCAGGAACATCTCCAGCACCGCTTCTCTCGGCACGCCCATATAGATCGGCGTCATAATATAATTCCATAAAAGCATAATAGCGAGCATTGAGAACGCGCCCGCGACCAGTCCGAGGATTGCCCGCGAGAGTTTTTTCTTTCTCGAGTAGATGAGGGAGCTGACGCCGACGAACACGCCCGAGGCGAGAAAGTTCATCAAAAGCCCGATGAAGCCTGTGGTGCTGACGGTAACCATCTCGACCAGACAGACGATCAGCGACATCGCGATGCCTGCCACGGGACCGAAGATGAACGCGCCGATGGTGAGGATGACGTCCTTGGGTTCATAGGTGAGAAAGCCTCCGATCCCGGGGATCCTCAAAAAGAGGTCCGCCGCTACCGCGAGCGCGGAGAGCATTGCCATACATAAGACCGCTTTGAGTCTTTCGCTTGATTTAGATTGCATCGTATTCCTTTCTGATATCGTTAAAAAAGGTATCAAAGATAGTTTGGATTTGAAAAAGCTCTCAGGAAATCAGGGGTTCCCGAGAGCTTACGCTTGCGCTTTTCAGCTATCTTCTCTCATCCGGACTTTGCCAATAATATTGGCTCACCGTCGGTTACGGAATTGCGCTTATCTTTTAGTGATAAACGCTCACCGTATCATGCCAGAGGCTCGCAGACTGTACTGCCGGTCGGGAATCACACCCTACCCCGAAGATACTATTCAATTATCTACAGTGATATTATATCCTTTTCTGTCCCGGATGTCAATATGTGATTGTCATTCCGAGGAGGGCAACGCCCGACGTGGGAATCCCCTTCCTTCTGCAATCGGTAGTAATGACAAGGGGATTGCCACGGCTCCTTTGGAGCCTCGCAATGACTGTGGGTTTTCAATCCAGCCCCACGATCGCGCCGGTTCTGCCCTTCATAAAGAACAAAAGCTCAATTAATCCCGTATGATAGGGAACGAACTGTCCCTTCTTGATCATCGACAGGATCTCTTCCTTGGTGGCGTATTTCGCATCGCGGACTTCTTCATATTGGAGCCTGAGCTCCGAAAGAGGAATATCTGCCTCCACCAGATAGATCTCGTTGAAGCCGGTCTTGAAATGGATCGTGACCGACGGACGCTTGTCGGAGAAGTCCATACGGATCCCCATCTCCTCCTCCAGCTCGCGCTCGATCGCGTCCGCGGAGCTGTCTCCGGAGAGCGCCGCGCCGCCCGCGGTGAGATCCCACACGCCGGCGTAGCCGTCCTTGAAGGTCTGCCGCTGCTGGATCAGCATTTTGCCCGAGCGGTCAAAAATACACACGTGAACCACCAGACGGTAGTACCCCTCGGGGATCTTCGTGTGGCGTTCGACGGTTTTGCCTGTTTTCACCTTGTCCTTAGTATACAAATCCAAAAGCTCCATTGTAACCTCCTTTGAAGGCGATAGGTTGTCGGATGATTTCGGTTGAATAGATTATATCAGGAAAGAATCGGTTTGTCTATATAAAAAAGCGATCGCGAACGATTCCGCGACCGCATAGCAGATGATGAGATTTTTGATGATCATTTTTTACCGTATGATCGATGAAGTTCATTGATATCAAAACGTGCCGAAGACACATATCGCACCGCAGGCATATCGCGTCAGTATGACATATCACAAATCCCATAAGGGATTTATATCGCTTCAAGACAGCAGAACTGCTGTCTCGACATGTCCTGTATTCGGGAACATATCGAAGGGGTAACACACCTGCGCTTTGTATCCTTTGTTCTCCAGAATCCGGATGTCGCGGCTCTGGGTTTCGATATTGCAGGAGATGTAGATGATTTTTGCGGGTTTGATTTTTGCGAGCATATTGAGGAAGGACGCGGAACAGCCCGCGCGCGGGGGATCGATGAAAGCGGCGTCGATACGGACGTTTTGTTTTTGGAGCGCTTTGATGTAGTCCTTGGAGTCCGCGCAAACGAAGTCGATGTTGTCAATCTGATTGAGGGCAGCGTTTTTCTTCGCGTCCTTTACCGCCTGCGGATTCTGCTCGACGGAATAGACTGTTTTTGCCTTATCGGACGCGCAGATACCGATGGTTCCCACTCCCGAATAGGCGTCGAGAATGGTTTCATTTCCTTTTAAATCAGCAAGCGCAATCGCTTTTTGGTAGAGCCTTTCGCACTGGGGGGCGTTGATCTGGTAGAACGACTGCGGCGAGATCAGGAATTTTTTGCCGCAGAGAATATCGGTGATATGCCCCTTTCCGTAAAGGATCTCTTTGGTTTCACCGACAAAGAGCTTGTCCTCGCTTTTGTTGACGCACAACACGACCGTGGTGATATAGGGACACGCTTTGAGGAGCGCCGAGATGAAGGTGCGTTTGGCGGGAAAGACGGGCGCCGCGCCGCTGAGAATCACCATTACCTCACCTGTCTCGAGCCCCTCACGGACGGTGATGCTTTTGATATAGCCGGTACCTTTGTAAAAATCATAGGGGTTCAGCTTGAATGAGAGGAAGAGCCTGCACAGGACCTTGGCGATCTCGTTCGCCTTTTCTGAGCAGAGCAGGCAGTCGCCGGTAAGAGCAGGGGTATGGGTTTTCGCTTTAAAGATACCATATCGGATCTCTTTTCCCGATTTCTTGAACACGAACTGCGCTTTGTTGCGGTAGCGGACAAAGGACGGAGAGGGAGTGATCTTCTCCACTTTACAGAGGGGAGAAAGGGCTTTTTCGCATTTCTTCTGTTTGAAAAGGAGCTGTTCATCAAAGCTGAGATTAAAAAGCTGACAGGAACTGCACGCTCTGACGCTCTCACAGCGGAGCTTTTTCATCTTTTCCGCCTCCTCATTTAATGTGTATTCAAGTGAATTCTAACACAGAAAAACACTTCTGTACAGTCAATATTACCAAAAATAGGTTATTTTTTCATAAAGGAAAAAACTGTAACTTGATTATTCTTCCATTTTCCGTTATAATATAGGGCATGAATGATTTAAAAGTAACCCGTTCCGGTCGTAGAAACGGCAGGAAGCTGACCAAAAACAGAATCAAAATCATTACCGCGTTAGCGCTTTCGGCGGTCCTCGCGATCGCGCTGCTGTCCGCCGCGATCATCGGTGTGATCCGTCTGATCGGCGGCACCAAGCAGGCGCAGTCGTTCCGCGAGCCCGCTCAGGTGGTAAGCTCGATGGAGAACCACAACACCGTTTCGATGGAACTGGCGGTAGGCGATGTATGCAAGCTGTCTCTTCCGGACGCCGCCGATCTCAAGGGTGTGGACTTTGAGTCCTCCGATCCGAACATCGTCAGAGTGGACAGCTCCGGCAGAGCGGACGCGCTGTCGGAAGGAAAGGCGACCGTGACCGCCACCGGCTACGGCTTTGCCGCAGCGTGCGAATTCACGGTAGCGGGCGAGGCGCAGATTATCCGTCCCTCGGAGATCACTACCGCAATCAAGGCGAACGAAGAGATTCAGCAGAAGAACGCCGAAAAAGGCTCGGACAACCTCTACAACCTGGTTGTTAACCGCCGCACCAATACCGTCACGGCATATACTTATGATGATTCCGGGAGCTATACCGTCCCCATACGCGCGATGGTATGCTCCTGCGGTACCGGCGGCGACGATATCACGCCCACCGGTGAATACGCGCTGTACTTCAAAGAGGAGTGGCACGCGCTGTTTGACGACGTTTACGGAATGTATGTCTCGGGTATCGACGGTCCTTATCTCTTCCATTCGGTGCCGTATGAGACGTTTCAGGATCCCGCAAGCTTAGAAACGGATGAGTATAACAAGCTCTCCACCAACGCTTCTCAGGGCTGTGTGAGACTGGCTGTCTCGGACGCGAAGTGGGTGTTCGAGAACTGTCCGCTGAATACGCCCGTGAAGATCATCGACGAGGACGGCTCCGCCGATCCGCTCGGTACGCCCGCTGCCGTAAAGGTGGACGAAACGATCAAGTGGGACCCCACCGATCCTAACGAGAAGAATCCCTACTACGGCAAATCGCCGACCATCACCGGCGCAGAGGATAAAACCATCCAAAAAGGCGATGAGTTCAAGGCGTTTGAAGGCGTTACGGCGCGCGATATCTGTTCCAACGATATCACCTCCAAGCTCGAGATGATGGGTACGGTGATCCCTGAGAAGAAAGGCGTCTACTATGTGACCTATTCCGTCACCGACGACTTCCACCTCAAAACCTCCGTCACCGTAGCGATCACGGTAGAGTGAAAACTAAGAAATAAGAACTAAGAAATAAGAACGGCGGTTACTCGCTTCGCTCGAACATTTTATATTAGTAATTGAAAACGCAGGGTGTTCCGATTTTGAACATCCTGCGTTAATGTTTGTATCAATAATTTATTCCGGTGAGGACGGAGTCCTCCATTTGTTCTTATTTCTTAGTTCTTATTTCTTAGTTAATAAATGATGTTCCCATACTCGTCATAGGTGTAGTTGTACGCGTATGAATCTCCATCCTCCGAGTCCTCTTCCTCTTCTTCCTCGGGTTCTTCGTCAGGCGGTGTTAATTCACCTAAGGTTTCCGAGGGGGCGACTTCGTCGGGTGTCGCCGCTTCGGTTTCGGACTGGACGAACATGATGTTGGTCATATTGAATACGGTATCCTCCATGGTAGTGCCCATACGGTAGAAGCTTTTCAGAGGAATCATCGCGGTTCTCTCAGAGTTCAGCGCGGAGAGGGTAGAGAGGGATTCGTCGTTGCGAAGATATCCCGGCACATCCTCACTGTCATAGAAAATGTAGGTAGGAGTGCCCATCTTCAGCTGAGCGGGGTCGATGACTTCCGTTTCCTCGTTAGCAAAAATGTTCAGCGCGCCGGTATAGGAGAGAATTTCCGCTTGGATAGAGCCTGCGGGGAAGGTGCAGAGCTGACCGTTCTGCTCAATATAGAGATAGGCGACAGTTTTAATCACGCCGGATACTGCCTTTTTGAAAGAAGCAAGAGTAGAAATAAGATCTTCATATCCTTCCGCGCCTTTTTCACTGCCGGTGACGTTGCCGCCGAGAACTGTACCGAGATTGACGTACAGTGTTTCCAGCTCTTCAAAGGAATTGGGGGTCTCAAAGCTGATAACGGTGATTCCCGCTTCTTCGAGCTTGGCGCGGGATTTTTCGTTCAGCGTATTGTCGGCGATCACAAGATCGGTTTCATAGCTTTGGATGGTGTCGATACTGGGATTATCCGCAGAACCGACAGAAGGAACGACTTTCAGAAAGTCCTGATCACAGGCGATGCCTCTGCCGACCATTTTGACGTCATATCCGATGTAGGAGATGATATCGGCGAGGTTGTCGTTGAGCACGACGATATTCTTGGGTTCGCTCTTGACGGTGATATCGCCGATGGTGACGGGATATTCACCCGACTTGCTGCCCGAACAGGCTGAGAATAAAACCGCGCAGGAGGATAGGATCAGAACGGCTAATATGACAGACAGTATTTTTTTCATACTTTTCAACTCCGATATCAATTTTTATCATATATAGGTCACCCATTATTATATCGAAATATAAAGGCTTAGTCAAACAATACAACAAGATTGTAAATACTTGTTTACGACATTTTAAAATTTTTTTGAAAAAACACTTGCATTTTGAAAAGAAGTGTGCTATTATATCTAAGCTGTCAAGAGACAGTACACAGTTGGTGTTGATGACGCAGGGGGTCCACCCGTTCCCATCCCGAACACGGAAGTTAAGCCCTGTAGTGCCGAAGATACTTGGCTGGCGACGGCCCGGGAAAATAGGAAGATGCCAACACTAAAAGCTTCCACCCAGTAGGGTGGTTGTTTTTTTATCATCACGTAGTGATGATAAAAAACTGAAAACTGAAGACTTAATAATGAATAATGAAGGTTACTCGCTTTGCTCGGACATTTATTTAAGGGAGATATTATAATGGATAACAAAATCGAACAGCTTAGTCAGATTATCAACGAATCGAATAAGGTGGTCTTTTTCGGAGGCGCGGGTGTTTCTACCGAGTCCGGTATCCCCGACTTCCGTTCACAGGACGGTCTGTATCATCAGAAGTATGATTATCCTCCCGAGGAGATCCTCAGCCATACGTTCTTTGTCAGAAAGACCGAGGAGTTCTACCGTTTTTATAAAGATAAGATGCTCTGTCTGTCCGCAAAGCCCAACAAGGCGCACCTGACGCTCGCCGAGTGGGAAAAGGAAGGAAAGCTTCTCTCTGTGATCACCCAGAATATCGACGGCTTGCACCAGGCGGCAGGCAGCAAGAGAGTGCTGGAGCTTCACGGCTCCGTGATGAGGAATTACTGCACCAAGTGCGGCAAATTCTATGATGTACATGCGATCGTACAGTCAAAGGGCGTCCCTTACTGTGAGTGCGGCGGAGTCATCAAGCCCGATGTAGTGCTGTATGAGGAGCCGCTGCCCGAAAGAACGGTCCGAGAAGCGGTCGACGATATTATCTCGGCAGATGCTTTGATCATAGCCGGAACCTCCCTGACGGTTTATCCCGCGGCGTCTTATATCCGCTATTTCAGAGGCAAGCATATGGTGTTGATCAACCGCGACCAAACGCCCTATGACGGACACGCGGACCTCGTGATCCACGATAAGGTAGGAGAAGTACTGGCACAGGTGAACGAAGAACTAAGAACTAAGAACTAAGAACGAATGGAGGGCTTTGCCCTCACCTGATTCTAATAAAACTTATAAAAAATGCAGGATGTTAGTCTAACGTCCTGCATTTCTTTATGATCTTTTTAATTGTTTGAGCAAAGCGAGTATCCGCCGTTCTTATTTCTTATTTCTTAGTTCTTAGTTTTCTCTATAGATACTGATCTTGATTTTGTCGCCGGGCTTATGGTCGGAGAGGATATCGTAGATGTCCTGGAACGAGGTGATCTCGATACCGTCCACAGCGGTGATGATATCATTCTCTTGAGCAACACCTTTCAGCGGACTGTCGTCGGCAATCCCCTCGACGATGATGCCTGCGGGAATCTGATAATAGAACATATCCTCCTGAGAGACTTCCATTCCGGAGATACCCAGCCTGACTCTGCCCTTGACATAGCCGTAGCGCATCAGATCGGAGGCGATTTCCTGTACGGTTTTGGAGGGTATGGAGAAGCTCATACTTTCATAGACGCTTGAGCTGATCTTTGCCGAGGTAATGCCGATGACCTGACCGTAGAGGTTGCACAGCGGACCGCCCGAGTTGCCGGGGTTGATGGCGGCGTCGGACTGGATATATTTGACGTTTTTATTGATCGCAAGCTCTCTGTTGACCGCGGAGACAACGCCTTTCGTCAGGGAGTTTTTGAAGGTTCCGCCTGCGTTGCCGATTGCGATAACGTCCTGACCGATTTCGATCAGATCGGAGTCGCCGAACACCGCCGGAGTCAGTCCTTTTGCATCGATCTTCAGGACAGCGATATCGGTCCAGTTGTCAAAACCGACGATCTTCGCCTGATAGCTTTCGTCGGAGCTGAGAGACACCTGCACCAGATACTGCTTGGAGTTCTGGATGACATGCGCGTTGGTAATGATATAGCCGTCGGCGGAGATGATGGTTCCGGTGCCTTGGCTGATCAGCGTAGACTGATCCTCGGTGATCTCATCTTCAAACACCGCGACATAAACGACGCTCGGAGATACGGTATCGAAAGAGAACTGGGTGGTGTATTTTGCGTTATCTTTATCGGAGGGAAGAGGATGCAGTTCGATCTCTTTCGCGTTTTCGTCGGGAGTGCCGACCGACGCGGGATTATCGGAGTCTCTCTGCTGGGTCTCTCCGTTGTCGGCGATCAGCTCGATCTCTGCTTCAAACTCTGTTGCTTCTACCGCGTCATAACCGAAGCCGTTGTATTCGTCGCCGTCGTCATCAATGATGCCGGGGAATTCAGTGGAGAAGAGATTATCGTGCTGATTGTTCTTTGCATTAGAGTTCATCGCGATGAATACGCCGAACGCGATCACCATCACGAATAAAAGACCGATCAATATCGCGATAAACGCTTTGGTACCCGCGGATGTCTTAGGCTTTTCGGGACGCTGATACAAAGCGCCCTGATACGCGGGCTGCTGCTGCGCCGCATAGGGATTATAGTTCATATTCACCTGCTGCGGCTGTACCGGCTGACGGTATGGCTGCTGCGGCTGCACGGGCTGACGGTACGGCGCTTGCGGCTGAACAGGTTGGCGGTATTGCGGCTGTACCGGCTGGCGATATTGCGGCTGTTGATAATATGGCTGCTGTACAGGCTGCTGCGGATATACCGGCTGCTGATACGGCTGCGGCTGAACCGGCTGACGATAGGGCATCTGAGGCTGTGCGGGCTGACGATAGGGCATTTGCGGCTGCACCGGCGCTTGATACGGCTGCTGCGGCTGTACGGGTGCAGCAGCGGGAGCCGGCGCCCTTGCCGGCGTGGCTGTTTGAGCCTCAAGAGGAACCCTATCCGGCATTTCGGGAGTCATCGGGGGAGGACCTGCCTCTTTCGGTTCTTCCGTATGCGGGATCTGCTCCTCGACGGGAGTCGGCGCGAACTGAGAGGGAGTATAGAAAGGAATCGCGTCCTCGGCGGTTTCTTCCTGCTTTTCGGGAGCTTCAGGCTGTGCCGGAGCAGATTCGTTATGAATATCCGTATTAGATGTTTCGTCGTCTACTCCGGCATATTCGTTTTCCGGAAGGTACTGACGCAGTTCGTCAAATTCTTTATATTCATCCATTGTTTATTCCTCCGTTTCACTGGAAAGAGTGGTTTCTATATATTTTTCATTACGCGTTGTACTTTCCTTATTGCCCATATTCTTCTTAGGCAGACGGAACGTAAAGCGGCAGTATTCGTTGACGACGGATTCGACATAAATATCTCCTCCGTGCAGACGCATGATCGACTTGGCGATAAAAAGCCCGAGTCCCATACCCTTTTTGTCGATCGAACGCGACTTGTCGGTTTTATAAAACCGGTCAAAGATATACCGGATATCCTCGGGCGGGATGCCCGCGCCGGAGTTTTCGATAGAGACCGAGAGATCATAGCGGGTCTCATCGAGTATAAAGAGAATATATCCGCCTTCGTTGGTAAATTTGACGGCGTTTTCGATCAGATTATAGATGACCTGATACATCAGATCGGGATCGGCGTTGACCTCAACGCTTTTGAAGTCCTCCAGACCTCTGATTTCAAAATGCTTTTCTTCGATCTGCTGTTCAAAGGTGGAGAGGATCGTGACGATCATCGAGAACATCTCGAAGGTCTTTCTCGAGATCTTCAGTTCTCCGTTGTCGATCCTCGAGAGTGAGAGCATCGAGGTGACAAGGCGGGAGAGACGCTTGACCTCGCCCGATACGATCTTCATATAGTGTCCCTGACGCTCCTGCGGTATTGTGCCGTCGAGCATACCGTCGATAAAGCCCGCTATCGTGGTCATCGGCGTTTTCAGCTCGTGAGAAACATTCGCGATAAAGGAACGCCGCATGCTCTCGGACGCCGAGAGCGAGTCCGCCATCTCGTTGAACGCGGTCGCAAGCTCTCCGATCTCGTCGTTGGAGGTGACCGTGACCCGCGTGGAGAAATCGCCGACAGCAAATTTCTTCGCGGCGGTGGACATCTGCCGTAAGGGCTTGACCATACTGTAGGACATCCAGAAAACGAAGATCAGTACAATCAAGAGCGTCAGTACCGCGGCGGTGAGGAAGATGCGCATAAACGTCATCGGAAACTGCGATACGAACGCGGATTTGGTGGAGACATAACAGAATGCGACCAGGACCTTTTCTCCCTGATCGTTGATCACGATAGGTACGCCCGCGGTATAGTACGGCTCGCTGTAGAAGCCCTCCAGAGTCCCGTGTTCAAAGAAATCTCCCGAGGTCGTCAACGCGAGCACATAGGAGGGGATCAGCTTGGTTTCACGCAGATTGAGTTCTCCGTCCGAGCAGTATTTGCATACGCCCTTGGTATCGACAACAAAGATTTCCGCGTCAACGCTTTCGGAGATCGTATCGATCGTGACCGTGAACAGGTCGAGGTCGTTGACGATCAGCGTTCTGGTTACCGAAGAATAGTCGGAAGAAGCCTCTATGACCTGCGCGACCTTGGTAGCGTTGTCTATCAGGTTATTCTTTTTTTCCGCTTCCCAGTAGCTCGTGACAAAGTAGTACATCGTAATGCCCAAAGCGATGAAGCTGACCAGCAGGATCATCAGACCGAAGGCAAGGTACTTCTGAAACAGCGAGCGGCCGATCCTGAAATTCGGCGCTTTAACCTTTGACTTCAAACTTGTAGCCTACTCCCCATACGGTGCGCAGTTCCCATTTGTCCGACACACCGTCGATTTTTTCTCTGATTCTCTTGACATGAACGTCAACGGTACGGCTGTCGCCGTAGTATTCAAAGCCCCATACCTGATCGAGAAGCTGATCTCTGGTAAAGACCTTGTTGGGGTTGGAAGCAAGATGATACAGTAGCTCAAGCTCCTTGGGCGGGGTGTCGACCGCTTCGCCGTCAACAATCAGCTCATAGTTCGTCAGGTTGATGATCAGCTTGTCCCAGCGAACCTCCTTGACGGCGTCCTCGTCGCCGGTGCCGGCGCGGCGCAGTACCGCGCGGATTCTGGCGATGACCTCTTTCGCTTCGAAGGGCTTGACCACATAGTCGTCCGCGCCCAGCTCCAGACCGAGTATCTTATCAAAGACCTCGCCTTTGGCGGTGAGCATAATGATCGGACAGTCGGAGCTTTTGCGAATCTCACGGCATACCTGCCAGCCGTCGAGCTTGGGCAGCATAATATCGAGCAGTACCAGCGAGGGCTGTTCCTTCAAAAACAGCTGTACCGCCTGCTCGCCGTCGTTGGCGATCACGGTGGAGTAGCCTTCTTTTTCGATATAGAGTCTTAAAAGCTCGCAGATGTTCTGGTCGTCGTCGACAATAAGTATTTTCTGATGATTCATAAGTTATACCTCCCTCGTGGGATTGATCATTTTGATACAGTTACATTATAATACAATAAAAACACATTTGATGAATAAATTGATAACAATTTCCGTGAATATTCAAAAGAAAGGCTGCCAAAACGCAGCCTTTCCGGTTTTTATGTTAATTCCTTGTAGGTTTCGATAAAGGTATCGATTACATACTGCGCCTCTTCGTCGGTGATGACGGAGTTCATCGGAAGGGTCAGCTGGTTCTTGTGCATATTATACGCGTAGGGGTAGTCGATGATGTCGAAGCCCCTTTGCTTGTATGCCGCCATCATCGGCAGCGGCTTGAAGTGCACGTTGCAGGTGACGCCCTTCTGTTTCATTCTATCGTAGAATTTGTTGCGGAAAGCGGCATCTTTGCCGAGAAAACGCACAAAATACAAATGTCCGGAAGAACGGTGGTTCTCGTCGTGATGGTTGAGCACCTGAATATCAAGCCCTTCAAACGCTTTGTTGTAGCGATCGATCAGCTCGTGACGGCGGTTGAGCATCTGATCATATCGTCTGAGCTGCGCCAGACCGATCGCCGCGAGCACGTCGGGCATATTACACTTGTACTGGGTATCCACAACGTCATATTCCCAGGATGTGCCCTTGTCTTTTGCAAAGGCGTCCTTCGTCTGGCCGTGGAGCGTCATCAGCATATACTTTCTGTACAGCTCGTTCGAGTCTATGCCGGGGATCTCTCTCCAGGTTGCCGCGCCGCCCTCCGCGGTGGTCATATTCTTGACCGCGTGGAACGAGAAATTGGTGAAATCCGCGATTTCTCCGCACATCTTGCCGTTCCGCGAAGCGCCGAACGCGTGTGCCGCGTCGCTCATAACGATGATTCTGCCCAGCGCCAGCTGGATGGGGTTGTTCGAAGGGGTGAAGAAAGCGCGCTTTTTCTCGACAATCTCAAAGATCCTGTCATAGTCGCAGACAACGCCGGCAAGATCGACCGGGATGATCACCTTGGTTTTCTGGGTGATGGTTGCCTCGAGCTTGTCGTAGTCCATCTCGTAGGAGTTCTCTTTGCAGTCGATCATCACGGGAGTTGCACCGACGTGATAGATAACGGACGCCGACGCGGTATAGGTATATGTGGGAACGATCACCTCGTCTCCGGGACCGACGCCGAGCAGCCTTAAGGTCATCTCGGCGCAGGCGGTCTGGGAAGAAAGACATACTGCTTTTTTGGTGCCGCAGTGCTGTGCGATCAGCTGTTCAAATTTCTTGGTTTTGGGTCCTGTCGTGATCCATCCCGAACGCAGGGTATCTACTACTTCTGCGATCTCATCTTCGGAGATATCGGGAGGGGAAAAGGGAATATTCATCATTCTTTAAAATCTCCTTCGCAAAAAGAATGAGTCTTATCAACTGCCTCAATATATTATACTACTTCCCGACAGGATTGTAAAGGAATATTTTGGCGCTTTGCGGGAGCTTTTGTCGGGAAATGGGTTATCGGTGAGATTTGAGGGAAAGGTATTTTCTCTTTGTCGCTTCTCCTCCGCGGATATGACGCTCCTCCTTATTGGTATCGAGAACCTCTCTGACGCCTCTGTACAGCGCGGGGTTGAGACGTATCAGCCGTTGGGTGACGTCTTTATGTACCGTCGATTTGGAGATGCCGAAATGTCCCGCGCAGTCTCTGACAGTCGCTTTTTCATTTTTGATGTATTCTCCGAGGATTTCTGCCCTGCGTTCCACGTTTTGCTTCATAAATGCCTCCATGGGTTTTTGAAATATATATGTCGCACAAAAGTTTTTTATGTAGGACAATATGGAGGAAAAACGGAGATTGACAGAAACCGGGAAAAGTACTATAATTACACTGTATAATTACGCGCTTTTACCTTATGATACAAGTTTCTTGATATAGGAGATTTGAGAAAATGAAAAAGATAAACGGCAGAAAAATTATTTTGATGTTGATAGACGCGCTGATTGTGCTTTTATCTTCATTGTTGTCCAACGCGATATTGGGGTTGGCTTCGGTTCTGATATTCGGTACCCGCGACGCTTTTGCGCTGAATCCCGCGAGAATCTTCTGGATTGCCGGTTTAAATGTTGTTTTCTGCTTTTTTATGCTTGTGGTCTTCGGAGCGTATTATACAAGCTGGAGGAACTTCAAAAAAGCGGATTATCTGAAATCAGCGGCAGCCGTGGTGCTGGGATTGGCATTGGGAACGCTCTTTTCTGTTTTGTCCCATCATGATCCTTCGATCTCTTATGTTATTTTGAATACGCTAGTGACAACAGGCGCACTCATGCTGTTCCGCTTTTTCTTCAGAAAAACGTTTATCGAACTGGTAGACGTCGGAAGAGAAGAGAGCTTTGAACGTACGCTGATTGTCGGCGCGGGCAACGCGGCGAGAATTCTTCTGACCGATATTGATAACGCTTCCAAGGATCAGAATAATCCTTCCGGTCATATTCGTCCTGTGTGTCTGGTAGATGATGATGAATCAAAGCTCGGCACCGAGGTGATGGGGGTTGAGGTTGCCGGTACGACTAAGGACATCCCGTCCGTTTGCAGAGCGTATAAAATCGATTTGATTATTTTTGCGATCCCCTCCTGTGAGGAAGAGGACAGAAAGCGTATTATGGAGCTGTGCTCCGAAGCCGGCTGTAAGATCAAAACCCTGCCTTATCTCAGCCAGATTCTGTTTGACGATGAAGGCGACGCTCATCAGCTGCTCCAGCAGGTGAAGGATATCAAGATAGAAGATCTGCTGGGCCGCGAGCCGATCAAGTTCGATAAGACCAAGATCCGCGAGTTTATCGAGGGAAAGGTTTGTATGGTGACGGGCGGCGGCGGTTCCATCGGCTCCGAGCTGGTGCGGCAGATCGCAAAGTATCATCCCAAGAGAGTTATCATTGTCGATATCTATGAGAACAACGCCTACGATATCCAGCAGGAGCTGTATCTCGAATACGAGGACAGTCTGGATCTGGTAACGCTGATCGCTTCTGTCAGAGACTATGATAAGATGGAGTGTATTTTCCGCGAATATACGCCCGATGTGGTTTTTCACGCCGCGGCGCATAAGCACGTGCCTCTGATGGAAATCTCTCCTGCCGAGGCGGTGAAGAACAACATCTTCGGCACATGGAATATGGTCAATCTTTCCGAAAAATACAACTGCGAGAAATTTGTGATGATCTCCACCGATAAGGCGGTCAACCCCACCAATGTGATGGGGGCTACCAAGCGCTGCTGTGAGATGATCGTCCAGTATATGTCCCAGAAGGGTTCGAACACGGAGTTTGTTACTACCCGCTTCGGCAACGTACTCGGCTCCAACGGCTCGGTGATCCCGCTGTTCAGACGTCAGATCGAAGCGGGCAAGCCCGTCACCGTGACCCACCGTGATATCATCCGCTATTTTATGACGATTCCCGAAGCGGTCTCGCTTGTACTCGAAGCGGGCGCGATCGCGAAAGGCGGTGAGATTTTCGTGCTGGATATGGGCGAACCCGTAAAAATCACGACGCTTGCCGAGAATCTGATCAGAATGTACGGCAAGGTGCCTTACCGTGACGTTGAGATCAAGTTCACGGGATTAAGAAAAGGTGAGAAGCTCTACGAGGAGCTGTTAATGAGCGAAGAAGGTCTCCAGTCGACCGAGAATAAGAAGATCTTCATCGGCAACCAGATCGACGTTGATCCCGACACGCTCCTGCCGCAGCTGGACGAGCTTAAGGAGATCGCGAACGAAAACGATAACGACAAAACGGTGGAGAAGCTTTCCGAAATCGTGGATACTTTCCATCATAACGAAAACTAAAAAACCAATTTTCAAAGGAGGAACATCATGAAAGTTTTATTGACCGGCGGCGCGGGATACATCGGCTCTCATACCTGTGTAGAATTGATCAACGCGGGCTATGAGACGGTGATTGCCGACAATTTTGATAACAGCTCTGAAAAGGTGATTGACCGGATCGAGACGATCACGGGTAAACGTCCGAAGCTTTACTGTCTGGATGTCGCGGACCGTGAAGCTGTCGACGAGATGTTCCGAGAGGAAAACTTTGACGCGGTCGTGCATTTTGCCGGACTCAAGGCGGTCGGCGAGAGCGTGCGGATCCCTGTCAGATATTACAGAAACAACCTTGATACGACCTTGACGCTGTTAGAGGTGATGAAGGAGAGAGGCGTTCACAACTTTGTGTTCAGCTCTTCCGCGACGGTCTACGGAATTCCCGAGACGGTGCCGCTTGTGGAGGGTATGCCGACCTCCTGTACCAACCCCTACGGCTGGACAAAGTATATGAACGAACAGATCCTGACGGACGCCTGTGTGGCGGATCACGATCTTTCGGTCGTCCTCCTGCGGTATTTCAATCCCATCGGCGCGCACGCTTCCGGTCTGATCGGTGAGAATCCCAACGGTATCCCCAACAATCTGATGCCGTATATCACACAGGTTGCGGTCGGCAAGCTCGAGAGACTGGGCGTGTTCGGCAACGACTATCCCACCCCCGACGGCACCGGCGTCAGAGATTATATCCATGTCGTCGATCTGGCGAAGGGTCACCTGAAGGCGCTGGAATACGCCGCGCAGCATAAGGGCAGCGAAATCTTCAACCTCGGCACCGGAAACGGCTATTCCGTACTGGATATCGTCAACACCTTCTCCCGTGTTAACGATCTGGTGATCCCCTATGATATCAAGCCGCGCCGGCCCGGAGATATCGCCGAGTGCTACGCCGACCCGAAGAAAGCGAACGAGGTCTTAGGCTGGAAAGCAGAGCTGGGACTCGAAGAGATGTGCCGCGATTCCTGGAACTGGCAGAAGAATAACCCGCAGGGATACTGAAAAAACTAAGAACTAAGAAAGAAGAACTAAGAACTGAGTGGGCGGGCGCTGCCCGCACCCGTATTTTATGATGAATGGTGAAAGGTAAATGGTTGTGGGAGGGCTCTGCCCTCACCTGATTTTAATAGACAAAAATAATAAGGCAGGAGCTTCATCTGAAACTCCTGCCTTTCATTTAGCATTGTTAAAATTGTTTGAGCGATAAGCGAGTGACCGAAGTTCTTATTTCTTAGTTCTTATCTCTTAGTTAGTAAAAAAGAGCCCCAAGGGCTCTTTTTTACTGTGTATAGATTTTGAATGAGGTGAATGACATAATGATCGTTCTGTCGTTGGCTTCTAAGTTCATCTCGTCATCCGATATCTCGGGGAAGTAGAAGTCCAGCGTCAGCGTACCGTCGGTGTCGATTATCCATTCGGGAACAAGGAAATTGAGACCCGTATTCCGCATAGCGGGATTGAGCACCCTGTCATAGACTTCCTCGCCGTTGGCGTAGATAATACACTCAGTCGGTTCGGAAACAGACAGCACGTTAAAGAACACGTGCAGATCGTCGTCGTTTTGCGGTACGTTCTCGATCGGGATCACCATCTGACCGTGAGGACCTCTGAGCATCGTGCGGTAGCCGTTGGTATGACCGAAGCCCTCGGTACAGTAGATCGCGGCGGTCTCGTCGGTGGTAAACATCAGTTCTTCGCCGAGACGGTAGTTCTCTACCACGCCGCCGTTGACGTAGTAGTTGTTCTGGAGCGTCATATGCAGATAGTCGGACGCTTTGGAAGAGGACTTATACTGCTCCACCCGGGAGTCCGCGTTGGAGCCCGCGTTAAGATAGAAGTAGCGGACACGCTCTTCATAGAGCTTTTCGGCGTCCTTGAAGGTTTTGCCGGAGCCGTAGAGGTAGTATTTGCTCGATACGGAGGAGGCGAGCGTAGAGGGCAGGTCGAAGAGGGTGACCGGCGCGTCGCTTTCGGTATAGGCTCCCGCCGCGTTCTTCGGCTTATAGAGCAGCATCGGATGCTGGCTTAAATTTCTTTCACCGTTGTCGCCCGTGATGATGATCTCGGTGCTGTCGTATTTTCCGTCGTCGATGAGATCGTCGATCATTTCAAAAACGGAATTCAAAGAGCCTTCGATCACCTCGTCAAGGGAGGTGGAGGAGGAGCTTCTCTCTCCGTCCTCGGTCAGGCGGTAGGGAGCCTGTGCGCCCTGCAGATAATAGACTCTGACCGCGTTGTCGTACTTGTCGGTATAGGTATAGCCGCGGTTCGATCGGTATTCCGAGAAGAACTGACCGTCGTTGGCGGGATCATAGGTGGAGTTGCCCGAATAGGTGGAGAACTCACTGCCGTTGAACCAGAACAGCTTTTTCAGATAGTGCGGCATACAGTTGTACATAGTATATTTATACATCGTAGCGGAAATGTTGGAGTAGGCGTCGACGCCCTGTACGGTAGAGGCGACGTTCTTCACCTTGCGGGAAGCGTCGTTTGAGAAATACATCTCGTCACAGTAGATTCTCGCGTCGACGTCGCTGTCATCAAAAAGGGTGAAGACATTGTTGCTTTCCCAGATGTTATTGATAAAGCTCGAATATTTGATGTCTTTTTTATAGATCTCGCCCGTCATCATCGCGGGGAAGGAGATCATCGATCCCGCGCCTGATGCAAGGGTATTGTTATAGTCGGTGAAGCCCTCGAGACTCTCGATCCTGTCGGGATGGTTCTCCTTATACTGTATCCAGTAGTCATAGTCCATCGATCCGACTACGAACACCAGCGTGTTTTCGTTTTCCGACAGCTCATAGATGCCGTCCTTGGTGACCTCATGGCTCATTTTGTCAAGGGTGCCTTGATTCTGGTAGATGACCAGCGCCAGTCCCGCCGCCTGCAGTACCATGAAGAATACGGCAGTGAACATCAGAATATGCCTCCACTGCTTCTTGAACACCATATAAAAGGCGAACGGCAGCGCCAGACATGCCGCCCACATCGCGGAGTCGATCGCGCCGTAGGTGGTATAGTCTTTCCAGACGATCTCCGAGCCGTCGAGTACGCCGGAACCGTAGCTGATGTTAAAGAACGCGTTCTGGATATAGAACCCGAGCGCTACCCCGAACACCAGACAGCACAGCAGCTTATGCAGCGTGCCTTTCGGCAGGGAGAGGGCAAGCGTAAAGACCGCCAGCGCCGCGATGGACACCAGTATCACGGGGACCAGCAGAGAATAGAACGAGAACCACATCCTGTCCTCTGTCTTGATATACAGCGACAGCGGACCGTAGATCAGCAGCGACGTAGTCAAAAACAGCGCCATTGTCCCGCCGAACATCAGCCGGTGCTTCAGTTGTAAGTGTTTTTCTTCCATAACGTTATCCGAATCAAATGATTAAATAGTCTATATTATGTACTAACTCACCCTATATTATACTAAATATTGATATAATAGTCAAGATTGATTTTTTGACCGAACAGCAGGTGAGAAGGCTCGTTTTCCGTTGTCAATGCCTAAAAAGTTTTCATTCTGTTAATTTGACAATATCGGTACAATATTGTAAAATATCAGTGTATATGTTTGATTTGATTCTGATCAGGAGGTGAGTGCATGAACTTTCAGGTGTTTTTGGATATCGCGACCGTCGCGCTGAGAATTCTGATGCCGATCTACGCGGTATTCATCATCTACCAGTGCTTTGCGTCGATGAGACGCCAGCGCCGCCCCGAAAAGCCGCTTGTGACGCTTGAGATCAAGAACACGGGACAGAAGCTGCCCGTGCTGTTCTGGGAGAATTCTATCGGCAGGAGCAGGGGCTCGGATATCGTGATCGCGGATTCTACCGTGTCGCGTGACCACTGCGTGCTGCTCCGGCGCGCCGAGGGGTGGTTTGTCAGCGATATCGGCTCCAAGTCCGGTACCTTTATCAACGGTGAGGAGGCGATCGGCAGAGAAAGAGTGCTGATCGATGACGAGATCACCGTCGGCACCACAACACTTGTTTTGAAAAGGGGCGAGGAGTATCAGGAGAGGATCCGTCCCTCGTGGTTTTTCTCAAAAGCGTCCGATAAGGGCTCTTTACAGCCGTATAAGCTGATGCTGCTGATCACGTTTTTCCATCTGTTTATGGCGGTGGAGGCATGCTTCTCGAATGAGGTACAGGATTTTGTGCCGCTGTATGTGTTCGGCGCGTTTACGGTCATCAGCTGGGTATTCTTCCTGATCTCCGCGTACGCGTTCAACCGCGTGAACTTTGAGCTGGAGGCATTGGGGCTGTTTCTCTCAGGCATCGGCGTGATGCTGCTGGTGCGGCAGGAGCTAAGATCTGCCTTTGTCCAAATGATCGCGATGACGTTCGGACTGATCCTATATTCTTTTTTAGTCAAATTCATTGAGAATCCCGACCGCGTCAATTCATGGCGTCTTGCCATTATGATCGGCGCTGTGGGACTTCTGGCGATCAACCTGGTGTTCGGACGCGTCCAGAACGGCGCGGCGAACTGGATCAACATCGGCGGGATCTCCGTACAGCCCTCCGAGTTTGTCAAGATCGCTTTTATCTTTGTCGGCGCATCCGCCTTGGACCGCTTACAGACGAAGCGAAACTTCATTGAGTTTATTATCTTTTCCGCGATATGCGTCGGCGCTTTGGCGCTGATGGGAGACTTCGGCACCGCGCTGATCTTTTTCGGAACCTTTATTCTGATCGCGTTTATGCGTTCGGGAGATTTCAAGACGCTGATCCTCGCGCTTGCCGCGGCAGTGTTCGGCGGCATCATCGTCTTAAAGTTCAAGCCCTATGTCGCCGACCGCTTTGCCGCGTGGGGACATGTCTGGGAGAATGCGCAGGGCGCCGCCTATCAGCAGGCGAGAACCCTGACCTATACCGCTTCGGGTGGACTTTTCGGCGTCGGCACCGGCAACGGCTATATGAAATATATTTTCGCGTCCGAGTCCGATCTGGTGTTCGGTCTGGTGGCGGAGGAGCTTGGTGTGATCATCGCCTTTGCGATCGCGATCGCGATCGTGGCGCTGGCGTTCTATTCCAGAGCGGTCACCACCCGTTCGCGCTCCTCGTTCTATTCGATCTCAGCGTGCTGCGCCGCGGGATTGATGGTGATCCAGACTGCTTTGAACATCTTCGGCTCGACCGATATTCTTCCGCTGACGGGTGTTACTTTACCCTTTATTTCGGCGGGCGGATCATCGATCATCTCCTGCTGGGGACTCTTAGCCTTTATCAAGGCGGCTGACGAGAGAACCTATTCCCAGAAGCGTATACTGAGAGGGGAGGACTAGCGTATGAAGCGAATTATGCAGAGGTCGTTCCTCATCCTGATCGTGTCGCTGGTTTTCTTCGGCGGCATATGCTTCTTGGCGTTTCGCTTGCTGACCCAGAACAGTATGTGGGTACAGCAGCCCTATAACGGTCATATGTCCTCTTCGAACGGACTCGCACAGGCGGGTGATATCGTTGACCGCGACGGAGCGGTGCTGGCGCATACCGATGCGTCAAAGAATCGCGTCTATCACGAGGATCTGACGACCCGTGAGGCATTATTGCACGTTGTAGGCGACAACTCTCTGAATATCTCTACTGCGGTACAAAGCAGCTACCGCAACGAACTGACCAACTACAGCTTCATCTGGGGACTGGGAATGCCCAATTCTCTGAAATCCGGCAAGAGCCTTGCGCTGACGGTGGATGCCGGCGCGTGCAGGGCGGCGTATGAGGCGCTCGGCTCGCACAAGGGAGCTTGTGTGATCTATAACTACAAGACCGGAGAGGTACTGTGTTCGACCTCTACGCTCTCTTACGATCCCGAGAATCCTCCCGAGATCAATGAGGACAACGAAGAGCAGTATGACGGCGTATATCTCGACAATACGATCTCCTCGACCTTTACGCCCGGCTCGATCTTCAAGATCGTGACCGCCGCTGCGGCGATCAAGTACATTCCCGATATCTATGAGCAGAGCTTCTACTGTGAGGGAGAATATGAGATCGAGGGCTCAAAAATCACCTGTGAGGAATATCACGGTTATCAGAATTTTGACGAGGCGTTTTCTCATTCCTGCAACTGCGCGTTCGCTCAGATCGCTCTGCAGGTGGGCAGAGAAAATCTGACCAAAACCGCCGAAGAGCTCGGCTTTAACAAAGAACTGTTTATGGATGATATCGCGCTGGTGAAAAGTCACTATGACGTTTCCCAAGCGGGCGATAACGAGCTGGCGTGGTCGGGCATCGGTCAGTATACCGATCTCTCCAACCCGATGCATATGGCGATGCTGTGCGGCTCGATCGCGACCGGCGGCACCGCCAAAGCGCCGTATCTTATTCAGGATCACGATTCTTTCCTCGCACAGCTCGGGATCGAGAAAAAAGCGGCTGATGTACAGATGCTCGACGCGAATACCAGCGAGCAGGTGAAAGTGCTGATGCGCAACGCCGCGAACTATTACTATAACGCGAGAGGGCTGGATCTGGCGGGACTCAATTTCTGCGCCAAGACCGGAACCGCCGAGATCGGCGAGGATAAAGAACCCAACGCGTGGTTTGTCGGCTTCACCGAGGACGACGCGCATCCTTATGCGTTTGCCGCGGTTGTCGCCGAGGGCGGCTACGGTATCTCCGCCGCTGCGTCGGTGGTTTCCGCCGCGATGTATGAATTAGTGTATTAAAAAAAGCAGTCCGCGAGGACTGCCTTTTTTGAGTGAAGGGTGAAAGGTGAAGGGTAAAAGGTTATGGTAACTCGCTTCGCTCGAACAATTACATACCCATTTAAACGAAAAGCAGGAGCTTCTTTTGAAACTCCTGCTTTATAATATGTATCAATTGGAATCAGGTGTGGACAGAGTCCACCCGCAACCATTCACCTTTCACCCTTCACCGAAAGAAGTAAGCCGTCGGGCTTACTTTTTCTTAAATCCATCCTTCAGCCCGACGCTCTTGTTGAAAATCAGATTGTCCGGGGTGGAGTCGGGATCGGTGGTGAAATATCCCAGACGCATAAACTGGAAGTGTGAGAGCTTATCGAAATTTTCCACCGCTTTTTCTGCTTTACATCCTGTTCTGACTTCCAGCGATTCGGGATTCAGACGGTCTAAGAAACTGCCGTCTCCCGCTTCGGGATCGGGGGTGTCAAACAGGTTGTCGTAGATGTTGACGGTGCAGTCACAGTAGTTTTCTGCGTCGACCCAGTGGATGGTGCCTCTGACCTTTCTGCCGTCGGGGGTGTTGCCGCCCTTGGTCGCGGGATCATACTCGGCGTAGACTTCGATAACGTTGCCGTTTTCGTCCTTTTTGCATCCGGTGCATTTGACGATATAGGCAGACTTGAGGCGCACCTCGTTGCCCGGGTAAAGACGCTGATACTTCTTGATCGGCTCTTCCATAAAGTCGTTTCGCTCGATATAGCACTCTCTCGAGAAAGTGATATGACGAACGCCCATACTCTCGTCGTTGGGGTTGTTCTCTACGGTGAAGGTCTCGCTGATGTTTTCGGGATAGTTGGTGATGACCAGCTTGATCGGATCGAGTACGACCATCACTCTCTGCGCGGTTTCGTTAAGATCGTCTCTGAGGCAGTGCTCCAAAAACTCATACTCGACGGTGGAATTAACCTTGCTGACGCCGATGCGCTCACAGAAGGAGCGGATCGACTTGGGCGTGTAGCCTCTGCGCCTGAGTCCGCACAGAGTGGGCATTCTCGGATCGTCCCAGCCGCTGACGTAGTGTTCTTCCACCAACTGTCTGAGCTTTCTCTTGCTCATCACGGTATGATCGATGCCGAGTCTGGCGAATTCGATCTGCTTGGGCTTTGCCGGCAGGGTAACGTTCTCGATCACCCAGTTGTACAGCGGTCTGTGATCCTCGAATTCCAAGGTACACAGCGAATGGGTGATATGCTCGAGCGCGTCCTCGATCGGATGGGCAAAGTCGTACATCGGATAGATGCACCATTTGTCGCCGGTGCGGTGATGATGCAGATGGTTGATGCGGTAGATGACCGGGTCTCTCATATTGAAGTTGCCTGAGGCAAGGTCGATCTTGGCGCGCAGCGTCATCTGACCGTCTTCGAACTCGCCGTTCTTCATTCTCTCGAACAGATCGAGGCTTTCTTCAACGGGACGGTCGCGGTAGGGAGATTTCGCCGGAGTGGAGAGGTCGCCTCTGAATTCTCTCATCTGCTCGCCCTTTAACTCGCAGACGTAGGCGAGACCTTTTCGGATCAGCTCTACCGCAGCCTCATACATCTGATCGAAGTAGTCGGAGGCATAGTAGAAACGGTCCTCCCAGTCAAAGCCCAGCCACCGGATATCTTCCTTGATGGCGTCGACATATTCGACGTCCTCCTTGGTGGGGTTGGTGTCGTCCATTCTGAGGTTGCAGACGCCGCCGTATTTTTTTGCCGCGCCGAAGTCGATGCAGATCGCCTTGGCGTGACCGATGTGCAGGTAGCCGTTGGGCTCGGGAGGAAAACGGGTGTGCACCTTTTTGCCATGGTACTCTCCGTCCTCCGCAATATCTATTTCTATGATCGTGTGGATAAAGTTCGAGCCGTTCTCGATCTCATTTTCCACAGCTTTTTTGATTTCTTCTGACATAGTGATTCCTCTTTGATAATGATAAATGATAGATGATAAATGATCAGTGAAGGTTACTCGCATTGCTCAAACAATTCTATCAATCAGGTGAGGACAGAGTCCTCCCACAACTCTTCACTCTTCATTCTTCACTTTTCACTGAAATTGAATTTCAATTCAATTTCTTCAGTCCTTCTTCCATCCTCCTCAGGCTTTCTTCTCTGCCTAAGATATCGAGGATCTCTACCGCGCCGCCGGGGGTGACAGTCTTGCCTGCCGCGGCGATACGTGCGGGCCACATCACAGTGCCGTTCTTGACCTCGAGCTTCTGCGCGAGTCCGATCAGCGCGTCGTGGATAGAGTCAAAGTCCCACTGCGGCATCGCTTTGAGCTCGTCGATGACCGCTTTGAGCATCACGGGAGCGTTCTCGGGATTGGTCTTGCTCTTCTTGTTATAGAACAGCTCTTTTTCATACGCGGGCAGCGCTTTGAAGAAGTCGATCTTCTCGGGAATATCGGTGAGCTTTTCGGTGCGCTGTTTTAAGATAGATGCAAGCTTGACAAAGTCGATCTCGGTATCGCCCAGCGCCTCTTTGAAATACGGCTTCGCGATCTCGGCGAACTGTTCGTCGGTCATCGCTTTGATGTACTCGGCGTTGAACCATTTGAGCTTATCATAGTCGAACACCGACGGAGATTTGGAGATACCGGAGATATCAAACGCCTCGCACAGCTCGTCGAGCGTAAAGATCTCCTGATTATCTTTCGGGCACCAGCCTAAGAGGGCGATATAGTTGATGATCGCCTCAGGCAGATAGCCCTCTTTGATGAGGTCCTCAAAGCCGGTAGAGCCGTGACGTTTGGAAAGCTTCGAAACGGTGCCGTCGTCGTTCTTGCCGTTGATCAGCGGCAGATGGATATAGGTGGGGATCTCCCATCCGAACGCCTCGTACAAGAGGTTATACTTGGGTGTGGAGCTCAGGTATTCCGAGCCTCTGACAACATGGGTGATGCCCATGGTATGATCGTCGATGACGTTCGCGAAGTTATAGGTGGGATAGCCGTCCGCCTTGATCAGGATCTGATCCTGCAGCTCGCTGTTGTCGACGGTGATCTCGCCGAACACCGCGTCGGTGAAGGTGGTTTCTCCCTCGAGCGGCATTTTCTGACGGATGACATAAGGGATACCCGCGTCGAGATTTTTCTGTATCTCTTCTGCGGACAGATCGCGGCAGTGACGGTCGTAGCCGCCGCCGACGGTCTCGCTCTGGATCTTCTCCAGACGCTCCTTGGTACAGAAGCAGCGGTATGCCTTACCCTCTCTGATCAGCTGTTCGGCGTAGGGGAGGTACATATCCTTTCTCTCGGACTGGACATAAGGACCAAAGTCGCCGCCGACGTCGGGACCTTCGTCGTGTTTGAGGCCCGCAGTCTCGAGCGTTTTGTAGATGACGTCTACCGCGCCCTCCACATAGCGTTCCTGATCGGTGTCCTCGATTCTCAGCACGAAGGTGCCGCCCTGGGACTTTGCGACCAGATATTCATATAATGCCGTTCTGAGGTTTCCGACATGCATAAAGCCTGTCGGAGACGGCGCGAAACGTGTTCTTACGTTACCCATTTGTATATCCCTCATCAATCGGTTTGTGACATTTCTTATATTTCTTGCCCGAGCCGCACCAGCAGGGGTCGTTAGGACCGGGCTTTTTGTTTTTCTTTTTGACAACGGTCTTGTTGGTGGAGACGGTTCCGTCGCCGGAGAATTCGATGGGCTTTGCGACCTGCTCACGCTTGATGGACATCTCTACGGCGGTAGGCTTTTTGACGTTGGGATTGTCCTGCTCGCCGGTTTTGAGAATCACCTGATGGGCGGCGGCAGCCTTTTCTTCCATCTCTCTTCTCTGACGCTCTATTTCTGCCTGCCTCTGCTGGATCTGATAGACGCGCTTGGGCGCGATCAGGATCAGCTTGGCGGTATCCTGACGGATGGATTCGATCATCTCGTCAAACATATCGAAGCCCTCGATACGGTACTCGACGACCGGGTCTCTCTGGCCGTAAGCTCTGAGCCTGATGCCCTGCTTGAGCTGTTCCATATTGTCGATATGCTCCATCCAGTAGGTGTCGACGGATTTTAAGAGATAAACTCTCTCCATCTCGCGCATGGTCTCTTCGGGGAAAAGCTGTTCGTTCTCTTCATAGAGCTTGTGTGCGCGTGATTTCAGCTCGTCGATGAGGTCGTCCTTGGAGGTTTTCTCCAGCTCGTCGACAGAGAAAGTGAACTTTGAGTTCTCGTCGATCAGCCAGCCTCTGTACAGCTCGTTTAAGCCGTTTAAGTTCCAGTCGTCCTTCTGCATATCGGTCGCGCAGAACATATTGACGTTGTTCTCGATAGTATCGTCCACCATTTTCATCACGGTGTCGTGGATATCCTCGCCGTTTAAGACCTGATTGCGCTGACCGTAGATGATCTCTCTCTGACGGTTCATAACATCGTCGTAGTCAAGGACGGACTTACGGATGGAGAAGTTGCGCGCTTCGACCTTTTGCTGGGAGCTTTCGATGATGTTAGAGAGCATTTTGTTCTCGATCGGCATCGTCTCCTCAACGTTGAGCCTCTCGAGCATCGCGCCCATCCGGTCGCCGCCGAAAATACGCATCAGATCGTCCTCACAGGAGAGGAAGAAGCGGGATTCACCCGGGTCTCCCTGACGACCGGAACGGCCTCTGAGCTGGTTGTCGATACGTCTGGATTCGTGACGCTCGGTACCCATGATATACAGACCGCCCGCTTCTCTGACCTTGTCGGCTTCGATGTTAGTTTCTTCTTTGAATTCGTTGTAGTACTTCCGGAAGGTTTCTCTTGCCTCCAAGATTTGTTCGTCCTCGGTATCGGCAAAGCCTGTTGCTTCGGCGATCATCTCGTCGTCAAAGCCGTCTTTTCTCATTTTTGCCTTCGCCATATATTCGGCGTTGCCGCCTAACACGATATCGGTACCGCGACCCGCCATATTGGTGGCGATGGTGACGGCGCCGAACTTGCCCGCCTGCGCGACGATCTCCGCTTCTTTTTCGTGGTGCTTCGCGTTTAGGACGTTATGCTCGATGCCCGCGCGCTTTAAGAGCTTGGAGAGCTGTTCGGACTTTTCGATCGAGATGGTACCGACCAGCACCGGCTGACCTTTGGCGTGCGCCTTTTTGATCTCTTCGATGATATTGAGGTATTTACCCCTTTCGGTTTTGAAGATCGCGTCATCGTTGTCTACTCTGACGACGGGTTTGTTGGTGGGGATCTCCACGACGTCGAGCTTATAGATCTCCTGAAACTCCGTTTCTTCGGTCTTGGCGGTACCGGTCATACCGGAGAGCTTTCCGTAAAGACGGAAAAAGTTCTGGAAGGTGATGGTGGCAAGCGTCTTGGACTCAGACTCTACCTTGACGCCTTCTTTTGCTTCGATCGCCTGGTGGAGACCTTCATTGTAGCGTCTGCCGTACATCAGACGGCCGGTGAACTCGTCGACGATGATGACCTCGCCGTCCTTGACGACGTAGCTGACTTCGTTTTTCATACAGCCGTGCGCCTTGATCGCCTGATTGACATGGTGCTGGATGGTGATGTTGTCGGGGTCGGTCAGGTTTTCGATGCCGAAGAACTTCTCCGCTTTCTTGACGCCCAGCTGGGTCAGGGTAGCGGTCTTCGCTTTTTCGTCAACGACATAGTCGATGTTATTCTCGGCGTAGAACGCCTCCATATCCTCTTTGTTGTCGATCTCGGTGAACACGTGCTTTTTCAGCGTTCTCGCCAGCTGATCGGCACGCTCATAGAGGTCGGACGCTTTGTCGCCCTTGCCGGAGATGATCAGCGGGGTTCTCGCTTCATCGATCAGGATCGAGTCGACCTCGTCGACGATGGCAAAGGCGTGGCCTCTTTGAACCATCTGTTCCTTGTAGACGACCATATTATCTCTTAAGTAGTCAAAGCCGAGTTCGTTGTTGGTGCCGTAGGTGATGTCTGCCAAATACGCTTTTTTTCTCTCCTCGGGCTTTAAGTCGTGGATGATCAGACCAACGGACAGCCCCAAGTAGCGGTAGAGCTTGCCCATCCATTCGGAGTCACGCTTGGCGAGGTAGTCGTTGACCGTAACGATATGCACGCCTTCGCCTGTCAAAGCGTTGAGGTAGGCAGGGAGAGTTGCGACCAGCGTCTTTCCTTCACCGGTTTTCATCTCGGCGATTCTGCCCTGATGAAGCACGATGCCGCCGATGACCTGTACGGGGAAGTGCTGCATCCCCAGCACTCTCTTGGACGCTTCTCTGCATACCGCGAACGCGTCGGGGAGGATATCGTCGGTGGTTTCGCCGTTTGCGAGACGCTCCTTGAGGATGGCTGTCTGCGCCTTGAGCTCCTTGCTCTTCATCGCGGCGTACTTGTCCTCTAAAGACAGCACCTTGTCGCAGATGGGGCGGATCCTTTTAAGTTCTCTGGCGGAGTAGTCGCCGAACAAAGCTTTAAATAATCCCATATATCTCATTCCTTTGCTTATTTGAGATTAGTATTAGGGTAACAGACTTTTTCAGTCCCAAATTTACCCATTCTAAAGTATTATATCATAGGAAAGGGAAAAAATAAAGAAAAATCTGTAAATAATTTGCGGTTTTATTTTATTTTTATTTCGTTTGTGATATTGATTTTGTCAATAAGAAGTAGTAGAATATGGCTGATAATATACCATCAGATTTTGGCAAGAGGTTTTGTGTATGAGAATTATCATTGTCGGATGCGGAAGAGTCGGACGCTCCATTACGGATCAGCTTTCGGCGGAGGGTCATTCCATTACCGTGATAGACAACAACCCGAAGGCGCTTCAAAAGATCTACGATACGGAGAACGTGATGCCCATCGAGGGAAACGGCGCTTCTTATCAGAAACTCAAGGAGGCGGGAGTGAACGCCTGTGATCTGCTGATCGCGGTCACGGAAGCGGATGAGCTGAATCTCTACACCTGTCTGCTTGCGAAGAACTCCGGCGTAGGTTCTACGATCGCAAGAGTCAGAAATCCCGACTATATTCACGATATTCATAAGGTTCAGAACGATCTGAAGCTTTCTCTGGCGATCAATCCCGAGAACACCTGTGCTATCGAGATCGCGCGGCTGGTCAAGTTCCCCGGCGCTGTCAAGATCGACAGCTTTGCCAAGGGTGTGATCGACCTTGTCAAAATCAAACTCAACGAAAAGACGCCTTTGGTCAGTAAGCGGGTAGCCGACTGTTCTTCGATCTTAAAAGGCGAGGTCAGGATCGCTCTGGTGGAGAGGGGCGACGAGTGCTTTATCCCCAACGGTGACTTTGTTCTGCAGGAAGGCGACTTTATCTCGGTCGTCGCGCCCTCTGCGGCGGCGGCAAAGTTGCTGAAAACCTTAGGTTTGGTGACCGGTAAAGCGCGTTCCGTGTTTATTCTGGGCGGCTCCAAGATCGGCTATTATCTCGCAAAACACCTGAAAGTGGCGGGCGTGTCCGTCAAGATCATTGAAAAAAGCCAGTCCCGCTGTGAAGAACTCTCCGAGGATCTCGACGGCGTGATGATCATCTGCGCCGACGCTATGGACGAGGATATCCTTCTTGCCGAGGGTATCGAGCGCGCCGACGGCGTGGTGGCGCTGATGGATACCGACGAAGAAAATATTCTGGCTTCGCTTTATGTGAAAAAGGTGAACCCGAACGCCAAGGTGATCACCGAGCTGGGTAATTTAAAGTTCTCTTCTGTTTTTGAGACTCTCCCGCTTGATTCGGTCATCAGACCCAAGCAGCTGACGGGCGAGAAGATCGTCCGCTACGTCAGAGGTATGCAGAATACGCTCGGATCGAATGTCGAGACGATGTATAAGCTCCACTCCGGAGAGCTGGAGGCGCTGGAGTTTAAGGTGGAACATACACCCGGCGTGACTTCCGTTCCGCTTGCGCAGCTGAACTTAAAGAACGCTCTGCAGATCATTACGATTCACAGAAAAGGCAAGCTGATCATCCCCACAGGCAGCGATACCTTAGAGGAAGGCGACACTGTCATCATCATCACCAAGCACAAGGGACTGACAGATTTGAAGGGAATACTCAGATAGTGCAGAGTGCAGAATGCAGAGTGCAGAATGCAGAGTGCAGAATGCAGAGTGCAGAATGCAGAGTGCAGAGCGATATCGCAGGAGGGTCTTGACCCTCCCGAACGCAGAATGAAAGTATGAATGAGGGCTTTTAGGATATGAACAAAAGGCTGATCGGATATATACTGGGCTGGGTTCTTTTGATCGAAGGTTTGGCGATGATGCTGCCTATGATCGTAGGACTGTGGTACAGAGAGAGAGGGTTTCTCTACTTTCTGCTTACGGGTATTGCGTTGCTGGCGATCGGCGGCGTGACGGTTTTCTTCAAGCCCAAGAATATCACCATGCACATCAAAGACGGCTTTGCCGCAACGGCGCTGTCGTGGATCGTGCTCTCTCTTGCGGGCGCTGTCCCGCTGAGGATTTCGGGAGCGATCCCTCACTATGTCGATGCGATCTTTGAGACGATCTCCGGTTTTACCACGACCGGAGCGACCATTCTGACAGATATCGAACAGCTGGAACACTGTATGCTGTTCTGGCGTTCCTTCTCACATTTTTTGGGCGGTATGGGCGTTGTTGTATTCTTGCTTGCCCTGATTCCCAAGCTGGGCGGCAACCAGAGCATCAATCTGATGAAGGCGGAGTCTACGGGACCCTCGGTCTCTAAGTCGATGCCGAATCTCAGGACCTACGCCGCTGTGCTGTACGGAATCTATATCGGTCTGACTGCTTTGGAGACGGTATTGCTTCTGTTCGGCGGCATGGGGTTTTTTGATTCTGTCACTACCGCTTTTTCTACGGCAGGTACCGGCGGCTTTATGGCTTATAACGATTCGGTCGGTCATTTTCACAGCCATTATCTGCAAACGGTGATCGCTGTATTTATGATGCTTTTCGGCGTCAATTTCTCGGTTTATATTCTCATTATTTCGAGAAAATTCAAGACAGCCTTTAAGAATGAGGAGCTGTGGACATATCTCGGTGTGACGCTGATCGCGACACTGAGCGTGGCGCTGAGCATCCGTCATTTGTATCAGAATTTTTATGAAGCGCTGCACCAGAGCTTTTTCTATATCACATCCATCGGTTCTACAACCGGTATGGCGATAACGGATACCGATATGTGGCCGGAGATCTCCAAGACGATCATCCTGCTTGTCACCTGTATCGGCGCCTGCGCAGGCTCTACCGGCGGCGGCTTCAAAGTATCGCGTATGCTGATCCTTTTGAAGAACATCAAGAAGGAGTTTATGCTGATTGTCCATCCGCGTACGGTACACGTTGTGAAGGTGGATAAGAAAAAGGTCCCTCACGAGGTGACGCGCTCCGTGAATGTGTTCTTTGTCATTTATACGGTGATCGTGATCGTTTCTACGATCCTGATCTCGTTCAACGGATATGATTTTATGACTACGTTTTCGAGTGTGCTGGCTACGCTGAACAACACGGGTCCCGGCTTCGGTCTGGTCGGCTCTGCGGGAAACTACGCGCACTTCACGATCTTTTCCAAGTTGGTATTCTGCTTCAATATGCTTGCGGGCAGACTGGAGCTTTATCCCTTCCTGCTGATTTTCTTCCCCTCCGCGTGGAAGAAAAGATAAAAAAGAGGCTCCCTTTGGTAAAGGGAGCTGTCGTTTTTAATGACTGAGGGATTGAACGATTGTTTGAGCATCAGCGAGTGACCATATAAAAAAGGACTGATTTGATGAGTAAAACAGTGTTGATTACGGGAGCGTCCCGCGGGATCGGCGCGGCGTGCGCCGATCGGTTTGCGAAGGAAGGCTATAACGTTGTGATCAATTATCACAGCAGCCGTACCGCAGAGTCGCTTGCAAAACACCTGACCGACGAATACGGCGTCAAAACCTTGTGCGCGCAGGCGGACATCGGGAAGAGAGCCGAGTGCGAAGAGATGATCGAAAAAGCGATCAAAGAATTCGGTTTTATCGATGTACTTGTCAATAACGCGGGGATCTCTCTTTCCGGTCTGTTTACCGTGACGAAGGAGGACGAGTGGGAGCGTGTGATCTCAACGAACCTTTCTTCTGTCTATTACAGCACCAAGGCGGTGCTGCCGCATATGATTCGGGAACACAAGGGAGCGATCGTCAATATCGCCTCCATGTGGGGCGAGGTCGGCGCGTCCTGCGAGGTCGCCTATTCCGCCTCCAAGGCGGGTGTGATCGGACTGACCAAGGCGCTTGCGAAGGAGGTCGCCCCCTCCGGTATCCGCGTCAACGCGGTGTCGCCCGGGGTGATCCTGACCGATATGATGAAGGAATATGATGAAGAAACGCTCAATGAGCTGAAGGATGAGACGCCGCTGTCACGCCTTGGAACCCCTCGGGATATTGCCGACGCGGTATTCTTCCTCTCCGGCGATCAGGCGGAATTTATCACGGGTCAGATCTTGTCTGTGAACGGCGGATTTGTGATATAGTTTCCAAAGCGATTGTGAGGAATATAGAAAAACACAGGACGGGAGTGATCCCGTCCTGTGTTTTTGTGATGGCTTCGCCTTATAAAAAGACAAATACGTAAACAGCAAACGCGACGATCGCGGTCGATACCAGCGAGAGGATGATACAGCTTTTTCCTGCCGCTTTTTCCTCAGGGTCATCCTTGGAAAGCAGGATCGCGCCCAAAATCAAGCCCACGAGCGGTACGATCAAACTGATAGCATACCGAAAGACATGGGTATCGGCTTGGTCAGCGGAAACTCCCTTAAACTGTTTGTTGATGTAGCTGATGATCCTTGCCACTACCGGAGAAAGCACCATATTCACGCCGAGCTCCACCAGGAAATTGACGCCGGTGAGACCTATAATAATGTAGGTCAGGATGTCGGAGCCGCCCGACCACTGCGCAAGGATGTCCTTGAAGAACAGCAGCATTCCGATAATGAAGATGCCGGTGTTGATGATCGGTGAGGCAAACGCCGCGACAATAACGGCAATCGTCGCATTTTTCTTTGCGATCAGCTTGTAGAGAAGTCCGGCGACAAAGCCTGCGGCGGTACCCTTGAGCATACACATCACGATACAGAGGAAGGGGTTTGCGTTCCATACCATCGCGCCGCCCGGATCCGCGCCGAACGCGCACATCATGATGACGATGACGCTGAACACGGCGCCTAAATACGCGCCTGCTCCGACGCCGTACATCGAAGCGCCTATCACGATCGGGATCAGAGCCAGCGTGATAGAGAACGGTCCGAAGTGTACATAGGTGGTCAGCAGCTGCAGCACCATGACGATGGCGGTAAGGATACCCAACCCCGCCAGCCTGAACGTGTTGTTCTTCCGGTTGATTTGACTTGTCATTTATAAAACCTCCTGCTGCCTCCCTTAATAACTAAGGTGAAGCGCAAATTTTGGCATAATTCAGGCTCCCTTTGGTAAAGGGAGCTGTCGCCGAACGGCGACTGAGGGATTGTATGATTGCCCGAGCGAAGCGAGTAACCATCATTATTCATTTTTCAGTCTTCAGTTTTCAGTAATCATTTATGAGCGGTTCCGCTCATAAATGATCCTCAGCCCCTGCATGATCAGGTCGGGACGGATCTCGATAGGATGAGAGCAATTTTTGATGATATAATTCGACAGACCTCCGGTAGCGACAAGCGCGCATTTTGCGCCGAGCTCCGCTTCGATTTTATCGATCATGCCGTCGATCATACAGGCGGCGCCCCAGACCACGCCCGCGCGGATGCTTTTGTCGGTGTTCTTGCCGATCACCGACTTCGGCGCGTCCAGCGACACCGAATGGAGCAGCGCGGTGCCCTGCGTCAGGGCTTCTAAGGAGATGTTTACGCCCGGAGCGATAGGTCCGCCGAGCATATTGCCGTTTTTATCAAGCACACAGAATACGGTAGCCGTACCCATGGAGATGACGATGGTAGGATTCGAATAATACCGGTTGGCGGCGACGCAGGCGACTACCAGATCGGCGCCGAGGGTAGAGGGATCTTCGATCCGGATGTTGAGACCGGTTTTGACGCCGGGACCGACAACCAGCGGATGTACCCCGCATACCTGTTCATACGCGGCAACGATCCGTGCGTTGACCTGCGGGACGACGGAGCTGATGATACAGCTGTCGATATCGTCCTTTTTGATTCCGTTGACTCTCATCAAAGAATAGAGGTCGGAGGCGTATTCGTCGGCGGTCCTTTTGAGCTTGGTGGAGAAAGTAAAGGTGAATTTTAACTCTCCGTTGTCAAAGAACCCCATCTTGATATTTGTGTTTCCGATATCTACTGCGCTGAGCATAGGCAAATCGCTCCTTTACAGCAAGAATTGTAGCATTTTTTTTAGCTGTTTTCAATAGAATTTCATATTTTTCTCTTTTTTTACAATAATGAAAAATATACGCAAAGCTTTATGGTAATATTACATAGTATAGTAATATGGGTTATTGTGAGTTAAATCCTATTACACTGGGAAAGATGATTCCGTTAAGGGAGGAAATGGAGATATGACCAACACGGATAAGAAAACACTCTCTATCCTTGCGACAAAGGCGAGGATGGGAGCGATCATCGGAACATTCCACGCAAAATCCGGTCATCCGGGCGGTTCGCTGTCTGCGGCGGATATGTTCACCTATCTGTATTTTAAGGAGATGAACATCGATCCTCAAAATCCCTCTTGGGAGGACAGAGACCGTTTCGTATTGTCTAAGGGGCACTGCTGCCCGTCGCTGTACGCGGTTCTGGCGCTCAAGGGATTTTTCGACTGGTCCGAGCTCGAGAAGCTCAGACACGTCGGCGCGATGCTGCAGGGTCATCCCGATATGAAGGGCACTCCCGGTATCGATATGAGTTCCGGCTCTTTGGGTCAGGGCGTTTCCGCCGCGTGCGGTATGGCGCTGGCGGCAAAGATGGATCACAAGTCCTACCGCGTCTATACCGTCCTCGGAGACGGTGAGTGCGAGGAAGGCGAGGTCTGGGAGGCGGCGATGTTCGCCGGTCATAAGGGACTTTCTAACCTTACCGTGATCGTGGACTGCAACGGTCTGCAGATCGACGGCACTACCGCTCAGGTAGGCGGCGTAGAGCCTCTGGACACCAAGTTCGAGTCATTCGGCTTTGATACAACCGTGATCAACGGTCACGATTTTGACGAGATAGAAGAAGCGCTTTCTAAGGCGAAAGCATCCGACAAGCCCTTCGCGATCATTATGAAAACTGTCAAGGGCAAGGGCGTATCCTTTATGGAGAATCAGGTCGGATGGCACGGCAAGGCTACTAACGCCGACGAGTTTAGAGTCGCGATTGCGGAGCTGGAAGCAAAGCTCAGTGAATTGGAGGGTGAATGATGGCTGAAATTATCACAAAAGCGACCCGTGAGAGCTTCGGCGAAGCCCTCTGCGAAATGGCTGAGCACAATCCCGATATCGTGGTACTGGACGCCGACCTTTCCGCGGCGACCAAGACCTCGATCTTTGCGGAGAAATATCCCGAAAGATTTGTCAACTGCGGTATCGCGGAGGCGAATATGATCGGCGTTGCCGCCGGTTTAGCCGCCGCGGGCAAGACCCCTGTCGCCGCGTCGTTCGCGATGTTTGCGACCGGCAGAGCGTTTGAGCAGATCCGTAACTCTGTGGCATATCCCGAGCTGAATGTCAAGATCGCCGGCTCGCACGCGGGCATCTCCACCGGTGAGGACGGCGCTACTCATCAGTGCTGTGAGGATATCGCGATCATGCGCGCGATTCCCGGTATGGTGGTTCTCAACCCCGCCGACCACTGGGAGATGAAAGCCGCCACTAAAGCGGCGCTTCAGTATCAAGGTCCCGTCTATATCCGCTTGGGCAGACTGGCTGTCGATTCCTTCAACGATCCCGAGACCTATCGGTTTGAATGGGGCAAGGGTATCACGATGTATGACGGCACGGACATCACCGTGATCGCTACCGGACTGTGCGTTTTAGAAGCGAAGAAGGCGGTGGAGGAGCTGCAGAGAGAGGGCAAGAGCATCCGCCTGATCGACATCCACACCATCAAGCCTATCGACCGCGAGATCATCATCAAGGCGGCGCAGGAGACCGGTCGGATCATCACCGTAGAAGAGCATAACGTGATCGGCGGTCTGGCTGACGCGGTGTGCGAGGT
Source organism: Ruminococcus sp. (assembly GCA_017404145.1). Classification (GTDB taxonomy): domain Bacteria; phylum Bacillota; class Clostridia; order Oscillospirales; family Acutalibacteraceae; genus Ruminococcoides. The sequence goes on from JAFRCW010000001.1 coordinate 153,433, forward strand.
GACCTCTGCCGAGTGTCCCGTTCCTGTGAGAAGGATCGGCGTATATGACCGCTTCGGCTACTCGGGTCCCGCCAAGGAGCTTCTCGATATCTTCGGGCTGACCGCGCCGAACATCAAGAAGGTTATTTTAGAAGAACTGGAAAAGTAAGATACTCGCCCCGCTGAGAAGCGGGGCGTTTGAATAAATGAGTCATTGCGAGCCCCTTCAGGGGCGTGGCAATCCCCTTCCTTTTAATGACGTTTGAAGTTTTTTATCAAACTGTATCAATGACAAGGGGATTCTCACGTCGGGCTATGCCCTCCTCAGAATGACAACGAAAAAGGTAGAATATGAAAATACTGGTTATGACAACGGGCGGCACGATCGGCAGTTCTTATGACGGATACAGCGTTAATGTGAACGCCGATCGCTCTACTCCCGTGATCGAAATGTATAAAAGGGAATACAGCGACGCTGACTTTGATGTGATCTCTCCGCTGAACATCCTCTCCGAGAGCGTCGAGGCGAAGGACTTGGAGGCGCTGTGGACAGCGCTTTCTCAGGTCGATTTTGCCGCGTATGAAGGCGTCGTTCTCACCTGCGGCAGCGATACGCTCGCGTATCTTGCGTCCTTTGTCGGACTCTTGTTCGCTCACTGTCCGATCGCGCTTGTCTGCGCGAACAAGATCCTCACCGCACCGGATTCCAACGGTTATGAGAATTTCGTTGCCGCTGTTAAGATTCTCGGGACAGGTTTTTCAAAGGCGTTTGTACCGTATCGCAATTCTGACGGTGTGATGTATGTCCACTCGGCGACCGAGATCCGGCAGGCGGATTACGTGGATGATTTTTGGAGTTTATACCACCCTTGTGCGGTATTTGACGGCGAGATGAAGCCGATGAGAGAGTATGTTATTCATACCGTACCGGACGGTGTTTTTACCGCCGAGAATCCTCTGCGGCTTCAAAATCAGGTCATGATGATCGCTCCTTATCCCATGATCGATTATGACGCTGTATGCCTTGATTCCTGCAAGGCGGTACTGCATCTGACCTATCACAGCGGCACGCTCAACAGCGATCAGGCAAAGCGGCTGATACAGAAGGCGGGAGAGATTCCCGTGTTCCTCGCTCCGCTGAAAAAAGGCGCAAAGCTTTATCAGACTACCGCCGATATGCTCGCGCTGGGGATGAAGCCGCTGTATGATATCTCTCCCGAGTGCGCCTATCTAAAGCTCCTGCTCGCTGTCAATCAGGATCAAATGAGCATAGACAGGTTTATGGAGGATGAAACATGAAAAAGCTTGCGGTATGGTTCATTCTTCTGGCGGGGACGCTGTGGGGCTGTATCGGGATATTCGTGCGGCATTACACCGGACTCGGTCTGAATTCCATGCAGATCGCGGCGCTGAGGCTTACGCTCTCTGCTGTATTGTTTACGGTATTCATCCTGATATTTAACAGGAAACTGTTCAGGATCAAGCTCAAAGATATCTGGATCTTCTTAGGTTCGGGAATCCTTTCGGTCGGCGTGTTCACGATATGTTATTTTCAGTCGATCGCGCTGTCGTCGCTCTCTGTCGCGTCGATCCTGCTGTATACCGCGCCGGTGTTTGTGATGCTGTTTTCGCTGATTTTCTTCAAGGAGAAGCTGACCGCCTTAAAGATCGCGGCGCTGCTGCTCGCGGTGCTCGGCTGCGCACTAACGGTGGGGATCATCGGCGGCGGACTGAGCGTGTCGCTTGCGGGCTTTCTCTTCGGACTCGGCTCGGGGATTTGCTATGCGCTTTATTCGATCTTCTCCCGCTTCGCGCTCGACAGAGGCTACAGCCCGCTGACCGTGACGCTTTATACGTTTATCTTGGCGGCGATTTCAGTGCTGTGCATCTGCAATCCCATACCGATCGCGCAGGTGATCACCAAAGACGTCGGCTCATTCTTCTTCTCGCTGCTGTTCGCGGTATCTTCCTGTGTGTTGCCGTATCTGTTCTATACGCTGGGGCTCAAATATGTGAAGTCCTCTACCGCTTCGATCATCGCGACGATCGAGCCTGTTGTGGCAACGGTCGTCGGCGCGCTGGTGTTCTCTGAGGCGGTACAAATCCCCTTCGGCTATATCGGTATCGCGCTGGTCGTCGGATCGGTGGTACTGATCAATCTGAATCTCGGCAGGAAAGAAACCATAGAGGAGTAAGCTGTAGGGCACGATGCCCACATCGTGCCGCGGAATAAAGATATCTTTTGATATAATTTTACTTGCTAAATTCAATTTTTCATTGTATAATAAGTAGGTCATCCGCCCGTGGCGCAGCTGGATAACGCAACGGATTCCGATTCCGGAGAACGGGGGTTCAAATCCCTTCGGGCGGATAAAAGTAAGGCAGTACCCTGGGGCACTGCCTTACTTTTATCAGAAGGGATTTGAAAGTGAGTGTGGTATATGAGAATATAGTTGAAAAAAACGTACTATGATTATTTAGCATAGTACGTTTTATAATATCTGCTCATTACTTGAGGGCGTATACTTCATTATTTTTTCAATCGGGCAGTTCAGTATTCTGCACAAATCATTGATGGTAGTTGTATTCAATGGCTTGTTTTTTCTGAGTTTGTCAATTGTTGAACTTGAAATATGATGATTTTTAATAAGCGTATATGTGGATTCATCCGAATACCTGAGCGTATCCCAAAAAGGCTCATAAGTAATCACATACTTAACCCCCTTTGGGTATATTGTATTTTATTTTATTTCTCTTGACTATAGTCGCTAAAAAGACTATAATATAAATAATAGATATACTAGGAGGGAAATTATTAATGTTTAGAAATATAGGTCAAAAAATTAAAGGATTAGCCATTTTTTTAACCATTATCGGAATCATTGCAAGCTTGGTTATCGGAATCAGCACAATTGTTAATGCTGGCAAATATGCAGAATATGGAAACAACGGCGCCCCCAGTATTGTTATAGGAATACTGGAAATAGTTGCCGGAAGCATTCTTTCTTGGCTAAGTTCGTTTGTGTTATATGGTTTTGGGCAGTTGGTAGAAAGTGCACAGAATATTGAAAGGCGTCTAACAGGAACGACAGGTGATGACGAAGACATTCGAATTAAAGCGGACATCAATTATCTATCAACAACGGAAAATAATCCACGTTCAGAATCAGCAGAAATAACAGAAACACACGATACAGAATTTATAGATGATGGAATTAAAACCGGGCTGGTATTCACTGAAGGATTACTAACTTGTGCGTTTTGTGGGAAAGAGATTGAACCCGGAGACTCAAAATGTCCAAAATGTCACAAAACAATTGATTGGAATGCAGTAACAAAGCAATAGTAATTTTAATAACCAAAAGGGACGAAATCTGTCGTCCCTTTTTCTATACCGCTCCCGAGAACAGCAGGATGAAGTTGATGATATGGTCAACGTTGATCGCAAGGTAGAATACCAAGAGAAAGCAGACGAATTCATCTGCGGTCGCCAAGTCCTCAAAGCTGAGCTTTGTCAGCGCCCAGCATACTGTCACTACCACCAGCAGCGGAACGGCGCATTTGATCAAGAACCCCATCGACAGGCTGTGGATGAACAGCCTCGCTATCGGATTTGCCTCATAGAAGCCTCCCGTAGAGAGCAGAAGCAGTGTGCATAGCCAGTCGACGATGTTCAGAGAATAGCTCAGATAGAGCTTTTTCTCGATGTTGTGCCGTCTGATGACAGTCGCCATATTCTCACCTCAAAGGTAGTATCTGCCAAAGCGGCGAAAATATGATATTTTTGAAAAAAAGATTGACAAACCAAACCCGATGTGATATTATAACTTAGCACGAAAATTCGTGCTGGTGTAGCTCAGTTGGTAGAGCAGCTGATTTGTAATCAGCAGGTCGGGGGTTCGAGTCCGTCCACCAGCTCCAAAGATATGGGAGAGTTCCCGAGTGGCCAAAGGGGGCAGACTGTAAATCTGTTGTCAGTGACTTCGGTGGTTCGAATCCACCCTCTCCCACCAGAAAAAAGCACGCTTCGGCGTGCTTTTTTCAACGATTTAAATCCACTTCGTGGATTTGCGATATACGCTTCGCGTGCGATATTCGCCTGCGGAAAACGATATGCCTGCGGGCGTGGGTGGATTTATATCATATCGCATCTCGCATCTCGCGCATGCGAGATATATCACGATAATACCTTCAAAAGTTCGAATCCGTCTGTCAAAAACGCGAATCCGTTTTTTATTCCATAGACCGAAAACTGTCACGAAAGTGACGGTTTTTTTACTTTGTATAATTCATTCTTCCGCTTTAATATTTTAAATTCTGCTGTCAGCCGGTTTTTTATAAAATTCGATTGATTTATTAGCATTATCCTGATACAATAGGATCAATACTTTACGGGAGGTAACAGAATGAATTTTCAGACAGATATTTTTACGAAATTTGACAAAGACTGGGCGCTGCTTGCGGCGGGAGATATTGACGACCACAACGCGATGACCGTGTCGTGGGGCGGCATGGGCACCCTCTGGGGAAAACCGGTCGTGACCGTTTATGTCAGACACAGCCGCCATACCTTCGGTTACGTGGAGAAGAATGATTACTTTACCGTCAGCTTCTACCCCTCCGCGTATAAAAAGGCGCTCGGTATTATGGGCTCCAAGTCCGGCAGAGACTGCGACAAGGACAGCGAGGCGGGTCTTTCTCCCGTTAAGGCAGGAGAAAGCGTTTCCTACAAAGAGGCAGAGGTCACTCTCATCTGCAAAAAGCTCTACAGCGACGATATCGAGATGAAGGATATGCCGGATGACGTCGTCAGGGAATACTATCCCACCGGAGACATCCACCGCTTTTATATCGCGGAGGTTGTCGACATCATTCAGTGAGATAACGGGATCGGGGAGGATAAGATGAGCGAGGTTCTGCTGTATAACATCGAGAAACAAAAAGAGCTGAAGATCAAGATGCTCTGCCATAAGCTTAACATCGGTTTCCGCACGGTGGAGAAAGAGGAGTTCGGCTATCGGATCTCCTATCTTCTGGGACTGTCGGCGGATGACGTCAGGGAAGAGGGAGAGGATTTCTCCGAGGAGATGCTGCTGCTTTCCGATATCGGCGGCGGAATGCTGAACCTTTTTCTCACCCAACTTATACGACAGAAAACGCCTGTCGCGCTTAAAGCAGTCCGTACCGATACCAATATGCAGTTTATGTCTTACGGGCTGTACAGGGAGCTTTCCGCAGAACGCGAAGCGATACAGCGCGGCGTGACAGCGCATAAGCCGGAGGAATAATCAGAGAGTTCCCGGTTGTTGGTTGTTAGTTGTCGGTTTCCTTCTTGCAAGGGATTCATTTCCTGTAGGGGAGGGTCTTGACCCTCTCGCCGTAGAGCAAGGCGCCCTCGACTTGCCGAAACCCTGCATTTATATCGATGCTTCGGAGCAGTCAGGACCGTTAGGATTCTTTGCGACAATATCAATTATCAAATTTCATCGGTACGGCAGGTTCGCCGTGCCGTTTTTCTTTTTTCAATAGGCTCTTGAAGTCCTTGCAATCAGTAAAAGGATATGATAAAATAAAACCGCTGACCATAATTCATCGGACACCTTAGCGTATGATGAAAAACTGGTAAAACGGTAGTGTTCAGTTCGATAATCAGGAGGAGCAACAATGATGAAATCTATCGGCAAGAAACTATTGGCTATGCTGCTTACAGCGGTTTTGCTGATGAGTATGCTCAGTGTGACAGCATTCGCCGCAGAGCCCACATCCGGTCCTGCCCAGCTGCCGGCTCTCTACGGCGGCGCGCGCTGCGGTATCTACAGCAACACGACCCACAACGAAAAGTATGTTGTCGCCTATGATTATGACGAAGAACGTGTTGTTGTGAACAACGACGCTATCGCGGGGATGACCTACGATCAAGCGACCAACACGGTGACCGTCGACAATGTGAATATGCCCAATGACAATCTGTTCATCTGGTATATGGGCAGCGATTTCAAGCTCAACATTGTCGGCGACTGCGCGTTCGGCATTATCTATGTTTATGATTATTTCGCTTTTCATAATACAAGCCTCAGCATTATCGGCAGCGGTGCGCTGACGGTCAACCAAAACAAGCGCAATAGCGAGGCGATCCGTATGTATGCTACCGGAAGCGACAGACTGATGAGTCTGGATATTGCCGATTCTGTCACGATTCACCTCTATTCCGCCGAGAAGGATGGGGATGAAAACGGGGACTATTACCCCGTCGTCACCCTGAGCGGCACAAGCGTTACCCCCGAACAGGGCGGCGCGATCACGGTCGGCGGCAAGACGTTTGAAGAGGCGCAGAGTGAACAGATCGTTTCGCAAGTGTCCGATACCGTCAACGCAGTGATCGTTGAAAACCCCGGCAAGGACTATGTCTGCGGCAATCAGGTGAAATCCAAATCGGATCCCGACGGCGTCTATGTGGCGGGCGTTATGGACGGTACGGTCTATCTCGTCTCGCGTTATCTCTATTCCGAGGAGCTCGGCGCGTGGGCGATCGACTACAACTTCAGAGACCAGATGTTTAACGGCAAGCGCTATACCAAAGCCGAATTTGAGGCGGAGTATGAGTATATCTACGGTCAGGCGCCCACTCCCATTCAGTTTACCACAGAGTGGAGTTACGATAACCGCGGCTCGGAAGGGATCAAGATCGTCAAGGACGGCGAGCCCGACGCGGTATATGTCGGTACCGTCGGCTGGGATGACGACGAGGACAATCCCTCAGGCTATACGCTCTACCGTGTGATCTGGAGCGATGACGAGGATATCTATCAGGAGGATACCACCTTCGAATCACGCTATATTTCCGTCGGAGAAATGGAAGAGAGCGGCTACCATGTCGCGAAGGAAGAGATCGAAGAAAAGCAGGAGATCGAGGTATGGAACAGTGATAATTTCAGCGATCCCGACGGTTACCATATGACCAGATATGTTCTCAGGCGCAGATCGGCTCCCGACGATCTTTTTGCCGAGATGGGCTACTATTCGGCCGACGAGGTCGCGCTCGGTATCTTTATGTTCCGTGTCCACTTTGATCCCGAAGCGGAAGATTTTTATATCCTCGACGACGCCTACGGCGATTCTAACGAGTATTTCCGCGAGTCTTATGAGAATCTTCAGAATGACACCGGTGACTTCTACTATGATGTTCAGACGGTCAACAAGCCCATCAAGCTTCGTTTTACAAATCGCTACTTCACTCCGAACAGCTATCTGGGCAACGCTACGCAGGTGAGTAAGGACAGCGAGCCCCAAGCGGTATACGCCTACACCGACTGGTCGCATTATGAGGGAGACGGCGAGTACAGCGACTGGCATACCCTCTTTAAACTGAGATACAACGAAAGCGTCGGATGCTACTTCAACGACGAAAGCTTCCGATCCTTTGAGTTTCAGGATCCCGCCGTACTGGAAGAGATGGGCTACCGCGTTGTGATGAGCGAGCAGCCTCTCGATTTTGTCATCCAAGGTCAGGTAAGCCGCGGCGCGTATGACGTTTATACCGATAACGACGGCAACAAGTACTATACGACCTATCGGAACGCTTACCGCTTTACGGATGACGACCTTGTCACGCTGAGCGGCGAGCAGTATCATTACGGCACCCTTGTGCCGGGTGTGAGCAGAGATGATCTGAACAACACCCTCCACAATGTCGTGACCGATAACTACCGCTATTGGATCGACGGTCCCGAGTATCATCATATTGCCGAAGCTTCTGTCTATGAGGAGTATCCGCTGTGGGTCAACGGCGAACAGCTCAACTCCGATAGACTGCGCATCCCCTGCGGCGGCGTCGCGATCTACGATCCCTCTACCAAAACGCTCACGCTGGACAACGTAGAGATCACACATGGTATCGACAAGGATGGGCTCTACACCGGTATCCTCAGTTATATCGATCACCTGACGGTTGTGGTGCAGGGCAACTGTACCATCACCGAGACCGGCGGCGACGGCATCGGTTCCTATAACAGTGATATGGTTGAGATCGGCGGCGTATACTACGCCTCTCCCTATAATATCACCGTCACCGGCGACGGTACTCTGACGATCGTAGAAAGCACCGCGATAAACGGCTACGGTATCTACTGTACCGGCAATCTGGTGCTCGACGGCGTCAAGCTGAACATCACCTCCGCCTCTACCGGCGTATGGGCGACAAGTCTCGAGATCCGTGATACTGAGGCGGATATCCACTGTACCTCCCGCTTCTCCGGCATCGTTGTCAACCGCGGTGATTTCACCTATGAGAACAGCACCGTGACCGCTGTCAGCGACCAAGGCGCGGGTCTTCTGCTCGGCAGCGATCGGGTGCCTTCCGCCCTGACTGTGAGCAGCGGTGAGCTGAGTCTCAAGGGCAAGCTCGGCGTGCAGGGTATTGTGGATAACAGCGTTGTTACCGTCAACGGAGGAACGCTGACTGTTGAAGGCAGCGAAGCGGCATTTGACGCAGTCTATCTTGCCGACGGCGCGAAGAACATCATCATGGGCGAGGGGATCGGCGTCACAGACGGCGCACCGGATCAGACCTATGTTGTGATCTCGACTGCGACTTCTTCTGTCACGCTTCTCGGCGACGCGGACGGCGACGGAAAAGTGTCCGTGCTGGACGCGACAGCCATCCAGAAGGTCAAGGCGAGTATGACGGTTGCCGGCTTTAATGAAGTTGCGGCGAATGTTGACGGCGATAGCTCTGTCTCCGTGCTGGACGCTACCTATATTCAAAAGTGGCTCGCGCATATCGACATACCGTATGCTATCGGCGAACCTATCGGTTAATAATCATCAAACAAAAATCCTCTCTGCGGTGCAGGGAGGATTTTTTACTATATAGGAATCCGCTCGTTTCCTATACAGTAAAAAATAACACTTGTAGTGTGTAAGAATTTGTGTTATTATATAGAATGGTTTATTGTGTGAGATCATTTTCATCAGTAATTTTCTCCTGAATAAAATGAAAACCGAGGGATAAATATGACCGCAAAAAAGAAATCAAAAGGCTTTTTAGACGGGTTTTTCAGCAAATCCGAGAAAATTGAGCGTATTATCGCGAACATCATCTGTATACTGACGTTCTGTTCATTTGCTTTTGTCTCGCTGTACAGCATTTTTCAGACAAGCGTGATCAACCCGGACAAATATTCCAGCGAGGTGATTCTCTACAAAGAGGACAACGTGATCCTGAATATCATCGTTGTGGCGTTATTCCTCCTTTTGCTGTACAAGCTGGGAGACGCATACGATTTCTTTTCCAAGATCAGCATCTTTGCTTGCGAGATCGCTGTTTTTGTGATCCCTTTGACGCTCGGCGTAATATGGGTCCTGTCGGTCAAGACGATCCCTGCCGCGGACAGTATGAATGTCTTTGAATCGGCTGTGGGCGCGGTAAAAGGAGATTATACCGCGTTCCAAAGCAACAATCTGTTCTATAACCACGATTTTTACAGCAACAATTCTTACTATTTCTTCTATCCCTTCCAGCTGGGAATCGTTTTTATCAGCGAACTGCTGTACCATATTTTCGGTACGGAAACAGCGATCCCGCTGGAGATCCTCAACGTGTTCTGCTGTGCACTGTCCTATCTTGCGATCGCGAAGATTTCGCGTCTCGTATTCAAGAGAAAAAGCGTGGAGTTCATCACGATCCTGCTGTTGATCGGATGCTTCCAGCCGGTGTTCTTCACCGCGTTCCCGTACGGCAACATCATCGGTATGTGCTGTGCGGTCTGGGCGGCGTATTTCCTGATCCGCTATTTTCAGGAGGGAAAGTATCTGCTCTTTATCCCGATCGGCGTACTGCTGACGGTCGCGGTCCTTGCAAAGTATAACAATATGATTTATCTTATCGCGTTCGCAATCACTCTGATCGTTCACGCGATACGGAAAAAGAAGTGGCAGAGCCTTGCGGTTGTGCTGGCTCTGATCATCCTGTGTACAGGCGTCAGCAAGCTGATCATCTTCAGTTATGAACAGCGATCCAAGACCGAGTTCAAGGACGGCGTCTCCCAGACTTTGTATCTGGATATGGGTCTCAACGAAAGCTGGATGGCGCCCGGCTGGTATACAAAGCTCGGACTCGAAACCTATCTGAACAGCAACTTCGATTCCGCCGCCGCCAACAAAACGGCAAAAGCGGATATCGGAAAACGCCTCGATAAGTTCTTCTCGGATCCCGCCTACGCGTATGATTTCTTCTCCAAGAAGATCGTCAGCCAGTGGAACGAGCCTACCTATGAGAGCATCTGGGTCAGCAAGGTCAAGAGCCATTATGAAGAGATCGGCAGCTTTGCGACCAGTGTATATGATAAGAGCTGGGGTCAGTTCTTTGATTTATATTTTAATGAATATATGCAGCTGGTGTTCGTTATGTTCTCGGGCGGTATCCTGATGCTGTTTATCCGGAAAAAGACGAATATTGAAACAATACTCCTGCCGCTGGTGCTGCTGGGAGGCTTCACGTATCATCTTCTGTTTGAAGGAAAATCCCAGTATGTTTTGACATATATCATTTTGCTTTTGCCATATGCCGCATACTTTGCGTCTGCGCTGCCGGAGATCCGGCTGAAGGAAAAGCTGAAAAAGCTCTCACAGCAGGCGGCAAAACAGGACGCTGCCGATTGACCTGTCCGGCAGAAGGGTATTCAGATACGGAAAGGAAACAAAATATGAAAAAACGACTTTTTGCGGCGCTGGTTTTGGCGCTGTGTATGACGCTGTGCGTATTGCTGTGCGCTTGTTCACAAAACGCCGAGCCGACAGAGACGGTGACAGAAGTGATCGTTGTGACCGAAGCGCCTCAGGCGCACACGATCGCGCCGACAGATGCAGAGCCTGTATTGGAATGGTGTCCCGTGGAGGACTGTGAGCTGTTTTTTAACGATTCCGACGGCGTTGCGGTTCTGAACGAAAAGGATATTTCGATGTTTGCGTTAAGCGGTACCGACGACAACGCTTGCTTGATTTTCAAGCTGTCGGAGAACGCCAAGGCGATGATGGAAGCGGCACAGGCGACTGAGAGCTTTACCGTAGTATTAAACGGTGAAGAGATCGGCACTGCGTATTTTGCCGATTCCAAGGAAGAACTGACCCTTTCGGGACCGGGATATGAGCGTCTGTGTGAGATCGCGAGCGCTATCAGGGGGTTGGAATAAGAACCTTTTGTGATGAGAGTCGATTTCTTGAAAAAGAGGTTGCTTTTAGATACGAAATATGATACAATATTAAGAGCGCAAGCCGTTTATGTGTGAATAGACGAACGACAGGCCCTGTACGATCACGGCACGTGAATCATGTCAGGCGCGGGAGCGAGCAGCATTAAGCGTTTTTCGGGATGCGATGCAGTCAGTCTGTCGTTCCTCTATTCACACCACAGCCGTATGGCTGCGGCTTGCGGCTTCTTATTAGTGCAGAGTGCTGAGTGCAGAGTGCAGAGTGCAGAGTGCAGTAGGGCACGATGCCCACATCGTGCCGAAAAAGGGGTGAAATCATGTACCAAGTCTTATATCGCAAGTACAGACCGCAGACTTTTTCTGATGTTGTCGGGCAGCATGCGGTTGTCGAAACCTTGCAGAACGAACTGAAAAAGGGCAGGATCCATCACGCCTATCTGTTCACGGGTTCGCGCGGCACCGGCAAGACCACCTGCGCGAAGATCCTCTCCAAGGCGGTCAACTGCTTACACCCCGTTGACGGCTGTGATCCCTGCTGTCAGTGTGAGAGCTGTAAAGGGATCGATTCGGGCGAGATCTTTGATGTGGTGGAAATGGACGCCGCGTCCAACCGCGGTATCGACGATATCCGTGCGATCATCGACGAGGTCAGCTTCACTCCCGCTAAGGTAAAGTTCCGCGTCTATATCATCGACGAGGTGCATATGCTCACCACCGACGCGTGGAACGCGCTCCTGAAAACGCTCGAGGAACCGCCCAAGCACGTGATTTTTATCCTCGCTACCACCGAGGTGCATAAGATCCCCGCGACCATCCTCTCCCGCTGTCAGCGGTTTGACTTTCACCATATCAAGCCTGCCGATATCGCCGAAAGGCTGAAGCATATCAGCAAAGAGGAGGGCGTTACCCTTACCGACGAGGCGGCGACGCTGATTTCGGTGATCGCCGACGGCGCGCTCAGAGACGCGATCTCGCTGTTGGATCGATGTATCGGAATTTCCTCTGAGGTTGACGCAGAGATCGTGCGTTCCGCTGCGGGACTTGCGTCTAAGAAATACCTGTTTGAGATCTGCAACTGTGTGATCAACAAAAACCCCGCCGCGGCGCTCGAGATGATCGACGGACTCTATAAAGAGTCGAAAAATATGACAAGGCTCTGCGACGAGCTTGTCTCTCACTTTAGATCGCTGCTGCTGATCAAGACGGTGAAGAACCCCAAGGATATGCTTGTGCTGTCCGAGAAGGAGTTTGAAGCCGCCTATGCGCAGGCGGACTATCTGTCGCTGGCGGATATCATCTTTGACATCGATGTGCTTGCCCGCGCTTATGAGCGTATGGGCAAGGCGCTTTCCGAAAGGGTGGAGCTGGAGATGGCGGTCGTGAAGCTCTGTGCTCCCGAGCTCGATCGCACCGACGAATCTCTCTTCAGCCGTGTGACCGCTCTTGAAAAAGCGGTGAAAATGCTCTCTGCGGGGAACGTTCCGCAGAAAGCGGCGGTAACACTGCAGGAAGAGCCTGAAGCTGTCAAGCCCGCTCTAAAGGAAGAGCCGCAGAAGGCCCCTGCAAAAGAAGTTCCCGCAGAAGCAGAAGAACCGCTGAAAGAGGCTGAACCTGTCAGGGAAGAAGTGACACCTGAGCCTGAAAAACCGGATCCGGTCGTATCGGTTCCGCCGACAGCGCCTGCTGTATCGTCAGGCAAGCCGGATATGGATGCGCTCTACGCGAACGCAAAACCCTTCCCCGAGTGGAAAGAGGTCATCAAGAGTCTCAGAGAGTACGCGAAGCCGATCGCCGAGGCGTTCTCGGATTCTACCGCGTATATCAGCGGCGATTTTCTCTTGATCGCCTCCGACAGAGAATTCGCGTTCTCGCTTTTGAAGGTGCAGTCACAGAGAGAAAACGTCAAGCGCGCGGTCAGAGAGATCACCGGCAGGACCTATCGCTTAGGTCCCTACCGCAAGCCGAAACAGGAAGAAAAAAAGGACGACGTTCTCGATACCTTCATCAACAAGCTCAGGGATATGGGTGTGTCGGTGACGGAAGAATAGAATAGTGCAAAGTGCAGGGTGCAGAGTGCAGAGTGCCGTAGGGCACGATGCCCACATCGTGCCGGAAAATAAATGAGGTGTTTTTATGAAAGCAAGATTACCGCAGGGTTACGGTGGCGGCGGCGCCGCGAATTTACAGCAGCTGGCGCGTCAGGCGCAGAAGATGCAGGACGAGATGGCGGCGGCTCAGGAAGAGCTCGGCCAGAAGGAATATACAGCCTCCGCAGGCGGCGGTATGGTAAGTGTTACCGTCTCCGGTGAGCTGGAGGTCAAGAGTATGAAGATCGAGCCCGACGTTGTCGATCCCGAGGACATCGAGATGCTCTCTGATCTGATCACCGCCGCGGTGAACGAGGCGATCCGCGCTGCGAATACCGATAAGGAAGAGACGATGAACAAGATCTCCGGCGGGATGAATCTCGGCGGTATGGGCGGTTTGTTCTGATGCAAAGATATAACGTAGCGCCGTTAGACCGTCTGGTGGAGCAGTTTGAGCGGCTGCCCGGCATCGGCTCCAAGACCGCCCAGCGGCTCGCGTACTTCGTGCTGAATATGCCGAAAGCGCAGGCGAAAGAGTTCTCCGAGGCGATCCTTGACGCCCATGAGAAGATCCGCCACTGCGAGATTTGCTGTAACTTCTCCGATAAAGAGAAGTGTCCCGTGTGCTCTTCCGATACAAGGGACAAGTCTGTTATCTGTGTGGTAGAGACGCCCCGCGACGCGATCGCGATCGAGGGCACCGGCGAATATAAGGGTACTTATCACGTGCTCCACGGCGTGATTTCTCCCTTAAACGGCATCGGTCCCGATCAGCTCTCGATCAAACAGCTTTTGGCGCGTTTGGGCGACGACACGGTCAAGGAGGTCATCATGGCGACGAATCCTACCGTAGAGGGTGAGGCGACCGCGATGTATATCTCGAGACTTTTAAAGCCGATGGGGCTCAGGATCACCCGTCTTGCCTACGGTATCCCCGTGGGCGGCGATCTCGAATATGCCGACGATATGACCCTTGCGCGCGCCTTGGAGGGCAGGAGTGAGTTCTGATGGACAATATCAAGATCATTTCAAATAACAAGAAAGCCTACCACGACTATTTTGTTGAGGAAAAGTACGAGGCGGGCATCGAGCTTGCCGGTACGGAGGTCAAGTCCCTGCGCGCTGGCAAGGTGAATCTCAAAGACAGCTGGTGCAGTGTGGTCAAGGGCGAGCTTTTCGTAAACGGGATGCACATCTCTCCCTATGAGCACGGCAATATCTGGGGCAAGGATCCGATGCGTGTCAGAAGGCTTTTGATGCACAAGAGAGAGATTTCAAAGCTCTTCGGACTTCTCCAGCAGCAGGGCTATTCTCTGATCCCGCTGTCGATCTATTTTAAAGGCAGTAATGTGAAATTAGAGATCGGGCTGTGCAAGGGCAAGAAGCTCTACGACAAGCGTGACGCCGCAGCAGATCGCTCTGCCAAGCGCGACATCGAGCGCGCGATGAAAGAAAAATCGGTATAATGTTATATGAAAAGTCCTTCGTCAGTTGAATCTGTCAAGGGCTTTTTCTTTTTCCGGTATCTCGGATCATTGACACCGATCGACAAATAATGCTATAATACGGCATATCAGGAATGAAATACCCTCAAAAAATAGGGGATGAAACTATGAAAAAGCGTATCTTATCGATCCTGATCCTCTGTTTGGTATCGGTGATGATTATTACGGGATGCTCTGCAGGGGAGAAATCCGGTATCGAACCCCCATCAGAGACAGAGGTTCAAAAACCGACAGAAGTTCCCACAGAGACGGAAGAGCCTGCGCCTGAATCGTATATCATCGAGGACGTAGAGGTGATCCCGCAGAAGGATCTGAAAGCCGGCTGTGAGACCTACGCCTGCACCATGCTGCTGAGGATCCTCGGCTTTGATCTCAACGAGTATTATTTTGCCGATAACTATGTGGAAGTACAGTGGCCGTACTGGGATGAAAACGGTAATATGTACGCCGCGGATATGTACAGCGCCTCCGTCGGATCGCCCTATTCGGGATGGGGCGTATACGCGCCGGCGATGGCGCGGTTTATGAACCATTATCTGAGCGATCAGAAGAGCAAGCTCAAAGCGACAAGCTATGAGAATATCCCTCTTGACGAGCTGTGTGAGAAGTATGTCTGCAAGGGGATCCCGGTGATGATCTGGGCGACGACCGCGATGCTCGAGCCGTATGTGAAAGATACGTGGACGGTCAACTATGTTGATGAAAACGCCAAGGCCAAGATCGGCGACAGCTTCTCGTGGTGGGAGCATGAGCACTGCCTGGTGCTGATCGGCTATGATGAGGAGGATTATTACTTTGCGGACTCCTTCTCCGAGACCGTATCGGTTTTTGAAAAGGAACTGTGCCAGACGCGCTATGAACAGATGTTCTCCCAGTGTATCGTGGTGCAGTGAGCCAAACGAGCGAATCGAAGAGATAAATAAAATCGGTTGACTATTTCGGAAAAACGGATATAATATACAGTACAACTGAATATGGGGATGTAAAGGTTTCGACGGGGGCGGCAAGCCTCGGTAAGCGAGTAGCGGCGGGACACCGCTATAAAAGTTCTACTCTAAAAAATAAACAACACTAATAAAGTTGCTTTAGCCGCTTAATGCGGCTCGTCTGCCGGAGAGTACCGCGGCTTCGGACAAGGCGTCGACAGCGGGAAACTGTGAACAGCCTACGCCTTTAAGCTGTCACACATCAAAGGCTACCGAACCGCGCAGCCTGTTATTGGGCGGCGCGCAGAGGGAACCCTAAAACAATAACTGCACTCGGAGAAAACCCCGGTAAGCCGCTTTCGGACGCGGGTTCGATTCCCGCCATCTCCATAGCGAAAAACCTGTCACGAACGTGACAGGCCTTTTGCTATGTATTATTCATTATTCAGTCTTAAGTCTTCAGTCTTCAGTTTTCGGTTCCTGCGACAGGATTTTGAAATGAATACTACAAAGACTCATCCGCTGACTGCGAATACGATAAGGAGGAATCGTATGTTTTTTATTCAATATCCCAAATGTTCGACCTGCAAAAAGGCGAAGGCGTGGCTTGACAGTCATAAGGTCGATTATGTAGACCGCCATATCAAGGAGGATAACCCGTCCTATAAAGAACTCAAAGACTGGTACGAGAGAAGCGGTCTGGAGCTTAAGCGCTTTTTCAACACCTCGGGGCAGCTCTACAAATCAATGCAGCTCAAGGATAAGATTCCTTTGATGACAGACGAAGAAAAACTCGAGCTGCTCGCGTCTGACGGTATGCTGGTCAAGCGTCCTCTGATCGTCGCAGACGACTTCATCCTCGTCGGCTTCAAAGAAAAGGAATGGGAAGCGGCGTTAATTAGGAATTAGGAAAGAGGAATGAGGAATTGAACCAGACTATACTCGGTCGGGAAGGCACAGGTCAAAGAAAGGAGAGCTTATGGACTGTACGTTTTTAAGCAAAGAAGGCAAGTTCAACTTTCGCGTCGGCGCGGTGATCGCCGACGGCAGGAGGGTGCTTATGGCGAGAAACCCGAATGAGAAGCGGGAGTTTTATTACTCCGTCGGCGGCAGGGTCAACTTCGGCGAGACGACACAGGAGGCAGTACTGCGCGAGCTGTATGAGGAGACAGGCGTTGTCTGTGAGATCGACAGGCTCTACGCGATCCACGAGAATTTCTTCACGGATGACGACGGCGTACCCTTCCACGAAATCTCTGTCTTTTTTCTGATAAAGAAAAATGATGAACTGCTGAACATTAAGAGCGGACATCTTACCGACAAAGGACCAAAGGGAGAATATCTCAGATGGATCGACCTCGATGACAGTAAAGGCGTCACGCTCTATCCACCTTTCTTCAGAGAGCTTGACCTCTCGGATAAAGCGATCAAACATTATCTTACCAAAGAATGAAACGCATTTTATATCATTCAAAGAGACAGGGAACGGTGCAAGCGCCGTTCCCTGAAATTGTTTGAGCGAAGGGAGTGACCATCACTCTTCACGCTTATCTTTTCACTCTTCACTGCCGTAAAAGGGAGCGTTGAACACTATATTACAAGAGAATGAAATCAGAGGGGCTCGGATGAGCCCCTCTTTTGTGTGCGCTATTGATGTCAAGCTCTCTATGCTCTCCGCTTTTCCTCAATTTAGCACGGTTCCTCTGTCCTTTGCTAAAATCCGAGAATATGTTCTCTCTCGGATTTTGACGCAGGACTTCGCTCACCTTCTAAATCGAGGGCTCCGAGCGAGAGCTCTTCTTTTTAACAGCCGCAGCCGCAGCCACTGTCGCAGCCGTTGTTATTGTTGCCGCAGCAAGCCCAGAGCACGATCAGAAGAATGATAATACCGCAGCAGCTTGAGCCGCCGAATAAACCGTTATTGGAACACATAGTTTTGCCTCCTTTCTTCTTTCACTTTATCATACGCGGGATTTTGTCAGGGGTGACAAAATAATGATAAATGATAAATGATAAATAAAGGGAGGACTCCGTCCTCACCCGATTGAAATAACAGTAGGGGAAGGTCTTGACCTTCCCGAAACTTTGATAAATAGATGATATTATTGGTTGCGAACATCATTAACCGTAGGGCAAGGCGCCCACGACTTGCCGAAAGGTTGCTGTCATATCTATTGTCGGTTATAGGATATACAGGTGAAATTCTGCTCCTGTATGAAATGTCCGATATTGTCAAAACACCCTGCGGCGGGAGGGTCAAGACCCTCCCCTACGGATCTATGCGACGCCTTACCAATCAGGTGCGGGTGTCCCGCCCTTCACTTTACATTCATCATTTATCATTATTCATTATAGAAAAAACAGTTGACAACAGGGGTCTGTTTGTGGTAATATTTATCATTGTGGAAGAGTGTGCGAAGGTATACTTTTCACCGTGGTCAAAATGAATTAAAAGTTCAGTGTTTATCGGGCTTTTATGTATATTTTGACGATGAAAACACAACCTATTTTTGAAGAAAGGAGGAAAATTATGCCAACCTTTAACCAATTGGTACGCAAGGGCAGAGAAGTTTCTGAAAAGAAATACAAAGCTCCCGCGCTCTTAAAGGGATGGAACTCGCAGAAGAACAGAGCGATCGACCAGACTTCTCCTCAGAAGAGAGGCGTTTGCACTGCTGTCAAGACAGCTACCCCCAAGAAGCCGAACTCCGCATTAAGAAAAATCGCCAGAGTACGTCTTTCCAACGGTATCGAAGTCAGCTCCTATATCCCGGGCGTTGGCCACAACCTGCAGGAACACTCCGTTGTTCTGATCAGAGGCGGCCGTGTTAAGGACCTCCCCGGTGTGCGTTATCACATCATCAGAGGAACCCTTGATACTCAGGGCGTATCCGGCCGTATGCAGGCCAGATCAAAGTACGGCGCAAAGCGTCCGAAGAAGAAATAAGGAATTGGCGAAGATATCTAGTCACTTTATTAGATTTCTATTCTGTATTGCAGCAGAGTTTATATATGACCTCTGCGGCACTACGGGAGTCGTCACTTTCGAGTACCTAAGATTTCTCAATTATTGTGAAGGAGGGAAGTAAAGATGCCAAGAAGAGGTCAGATCGCAAAACGTGATGTTTTGCCCGATCCGGTTTATAACTCCAAGCTCGTTACTCGTCTTATCAACAACATTATGCTCGACGGCAAGAAGGGCGTAGCCCAGAAGATCGTCTACGGCGCGTTTGATATCATCGCTGATAAGACCGGTAAGGACGCTCTCGAGGTTTTTGAGCAGGCGATGGAGAATGTGATGCCTGAGCTGGAGGTCAAGGCCCGTCGTGTCGGCGGCGCTACCTATCAGGTTCCCATCAAGGTCAGAGACGCCAGAAAGCAGACTCTGGGTCTCAGATGGCTCACCAACTATTCCAGAGCGCGTTCCGAGAGAACGATGAAGGAGAGACTTGCCGGAGAGATCCTTGACGCAGTAAACGGCGCCGGCGGCGCGTTCAAGAAGCGCGAGGATACTCACAAGATGGCTGAAGCGAACAAGGCGTTTGCTCACTACAGCTGGTAAAATATTGGGCGTCTGCCCAATATTTTACAATGAAAGATGAAAAATGAAGAATGAAAAATGACGGTTTCTCGCTTCGCTCGGTCAATTGTATGATTGATATGTATGCAGCGTGAAATCAGAAATAAACCGTTGATTGGATTCTCCATTTTTTCAGACAAGTGTTCACACGGAATACTTTTTTCTTTGCATATACACTAAGGAGGGATATTATGCCTAGGCAGGTATCGCTTGAAATGACAAGAAACATCGGCATCATGGCTCACATCGACGCCGGTAAGACCACTACAACAGAACGTATTCTCTATTATACAGGTATCAACCACAAGATCGGAGAGACCCACGACGGCGCCTCGACGATGGACTGGATGGAGCAGGAGAAGGAGAGGGGTATCACCATCACCTCCGCCGCTACTACCTGTTTCTGGAAGGATAACAGAATCAACATCATTGACACTCCCGGACACGTTGACTTTACGGTTGAGGTGGAACGTTCTCTGAGAGTTCTGGACGGTTCCGTTACCGTACTGTGTGCGAAGGGCGGTGTTGAGCCCCAGTCCGAGACAGTATGGCGTCAGGCTGACAACTATAAGGTCCCGAGAATGGTGTATGTCAATAAGATGGATATTATGGGCGCTGATTTCTATCACGTGCTTCAGATGATGAAGGACAGACTCAAGTGCAACGCGGTCCCCATCCAGCTGCCGATCGGCGTGGAGGAGACCTTTGAGGGTATCATCGACCTCGTCACCATGACTGCCGAGACCTACGGCGGCCCCAAGGGCGAGGACAGGATCGAGATCGAGATCCCCGACGATATGCTCGAGAAGGCGCAGGAATACCGCCAGGCGCTGCTGGAATCCGTCGCGGAGACCGACGAGGAGCTTCTGGACAAGTTCATCGGCGAAGAAGAGATCACCGTTGACGAGATCAAGGCGGCGATCCGCAAGGCGACTATCGCGAATGAGATGGTTCCTGTATGCTGCGGCACTTCCTATAGAAACAAAGGCGTTCAGAAGCTGCTCGACGCGATCGTTGACTATATGCCCGCTCCCACCGACATCCCCGCGATCAAGGGCGAGGACGTCAAGACGGGCGAAGAGGTCGACAGACACGCGTCCGACAGCGAGCCGTTCTCGGCTCTCGCGTTCAAGATCGCTACCGACCCCTATGTCGGCAAGCTCTGCTTCTTCAGAGTTTATTCCGGTAAGGTTGAGAAGGGTACCTCCGTGTACAACTCCACCAAGGATAAACACGAGAGAATCGGCAGAATCCTGCAGATGCACGCGAATGACCGTAAGGACATCGACGTATGCTACGCGGGTGACATCGCGGCGGCGGTTGGCTTGAAGAACACCACCACGGGCGACACTCTCTGTGACGAGAGCCACCCCGTTATCTTAGAATCCATGGAGTTCCCCGAACCGGTTATCAAGGTCGCGATCGAGCCTAAGACCAAGGCGGGCCAGGAAAAGATGGGTATTGCTCTGGGAAAACTCGCAGAGGAAGACCCCACCTTCAAGGCGTATACCGACGAGGAGACAGGTCAGACCATTATCGCGGGTATGGGCGAGCTTCATCTGGAAATTATCGTAGACAGACTGCTTCGTGAGTTCAAGGTAGAAGCGAACATCGGTAAGCCTCAGGTCGCCTACAAGGAGACCATCCGACAGGAGGCGAGCGTGGATACCAAGTATGCGCGTCAGTCCGGCGGTAAGGGTCAGTACGGTCACGTTAAGATCCGTATCTTCCCCAACCCCAAGGGCGGTTACGAGTTCGTCAACTCCGTTGTCGGCGGCGCGATCCCGAAGGAATATATCCCGGCGGTTGATCAGGGTATCCAGGGCGCGATGCTTTCCGGCGTTTTGGCGGGTTATCCCGTCGTAGACGTCAAGGTGGAGCTGTATGACGGTTCCTACCACGAGGTCGACTCTTCCGAGATGGCGTTCAAGATCGCCGGTTCTATGGCGTTCAAGGAAGCGATGAAGAAGGCGGATCCGGTTCTCTTAGAGCCGATCATGAAGGTCAACGTCGTTGTTCCCGAGGAGTACGCAGGCACCGTATTCGGCGACTTCAACTCCCGCAGAGGCGCTGTCACGGGACAGGATATCGAGAACGGTACCGCGAGAATCTCCGCGAACGTTCCGCTCTCCAATATGTTCGGTTACGCTACCGACCTTCGCTCCAAGACACAGGGCAGAGGTCAGTACGTGATGGAGCCCTCGCATCACGCAGAGGTTCCGAAGAACATCGGGGAAGAAATTATGTCCGAGCACAGGAAAGGCTAAAGCCTTTCTAAACTAAGAACTAAGAGCTAAGAAATAAGAACGAATGGTGGGCTCTGCCCACACCTGATTCTTGATTTTGAATATCTTGGTTTACGCTACAGATTGTAGTATGAATGAAATAACGGCACAAATTATTGCGTTATTTTGAAAAAACCACTTGCAATTCTCAAAAAGAGTTGTTAAAATAGTCTACAGTAAATTTTATTTACAATAAAAGGAGGAAAATTTTCCAATGGCAAGACAAAAGTTTGAAAGAAATAAGCCGCATGTAAACATCGGTACTATCGGCCACGTTGACCATGGTAAGACCACTCTGACCGCTGCTATCACAAAGGTTCTCAACTTCGGCGGTTCCGCTGATTTCGTTGATTATGCTAACATCGATAAGGCTCCCGAAGAGAGAGAGCGCGGTATCACAATCAACACCGCACACGTAGAGTATGAGACTGCTAACCGTCACTATGCTCACGTTGACTGCCCCGGACATGCTGACTACGGGAAGAACATGATCACCGGTGCTGCTCAGTTGGACGGCGCTATCCTCGTTGTTTCCGCAGCTGACGGTCCTATGCCCCAGACCCGTGAGCACATCTTGCTCTCCCGTCAGGTTGGCGTTCCCTATATCGTTGTTTTCATGAACAAGACCGACCAGGTTGACGACGAAGAGCTCTTAGAGCTGGTTGAGATGGAGATCCGTGATCTTCTCAACGAGTACGAGTTCCCGGGCGACGATACCCCCATCATCAAGGGTTCCGCTTATATCGCTCTTACCTCTACTTCTACCGACCCCAACGCTCCCGAGTACAAATGCATCCACGAGCTGATGGACGCTGTTGACGAGTTTATCCCCACTCCTGAGAGAAAGGCTGACCTGCCCTTCTTGATGCCTGTTGAGGACGTCTTCACCATCACCGGCCGCGGCACCGTTGCTACCGGCAGAGTTGAGAGAGGCCAGATCAGAACTTCCGAGTCCGTCGAGATCGTCGGTCTG
Source organism: Ruminococcus sp. (assembly GCA_017404145.1). Taxonomy (GTDB): domain Bacteria; phylum Bacillota; class Clostridia; order Oscillospirales; family Acutalibacteraceae; genus Ruminococcoides. Next base: position 175,975 of record JAFRCW010000001.1, read on the forward strand.
AAGGAAGAGAAGAGAACCGTTGTTGTTACCGGTCTTGAGATGTTCAGAAAGACTCTGGACTATGCAGAAGCCGGCGATAACGTAGGCGTACTGCTCAGAGGCGTTCAGAGAACCGAGATCGAAAGAGGTCAGGTTCTTGCGAAGCCCGGCACCATTCATCCCCACACCAAGTTCCGCGGCCAGGTTTACGTTCTGACCAAGGACGAGGGCGGCCGTCATACTCCGTTCTTCAACAACTATCGTCCCCAGTTCTATTTCAGAACCACTGACGTTACCGGCACCATCTCTCTCCCCGAGGGTACTGAGATGTGCATGCCCGGCGATAACGTAGAGATGGACGTTGAGCTGATCACTCCTATCGCGATCGAAGTCGGTCTGCGTTTCGCTATCCGTGAGGGCGGCAGAACCGTTGGTTCCGGCGCTGTTATCGCTATCAACGAGTAATTCTCTGATAGAATAATCATTAAAGTAAAGAATCCCGACGTTTCTACAGCGTCGGGATTTTTCTTGCATTTAAAGGGCTTATGGTGTATGATGAAACAGTAGGGGAGGGTCCTGACCCTCCCGAAAAGCCTTGATTTGACAGCAGTGTCCGGAACGGTCAAGACCGTTCCCTACGGAGGAAAATATGATGAATAACAACAACTTTGAGCAGGATATGCTCACCTTAGAAAACGATCTGGGAGAGACAGAGCGCTTTGCGGTGCTGGATGTGGTAGAGTTCGAAGGACTGGAGTATCTGATCCTGAATCCCGAGAACGAGGAGAGCTTTGAACAGGAGATCGTGATCCTTCAGATCCGGAGCGTCAGTGACGACGAAGAGGAATATGTCGGCATCGAGGACGAAGAGCTGCTCGAGGCGGTGTTCCAAAAATTCCAAAAGCGTCACAAGGACGAATTTGATTTTTCCGATTGACAATATATATATAATAAATGTAAAACATCAACCGAAAAGGAGCAATCTATGTTGAAAAGAATTGTTTCCATTCTGCTGGCGGCGGTATTGGTGTTGACTCTCAGTATGACCGCGTTTGCGGAAAATTCAGAATCGGATGAGACCTATACCGTCTACTTCTACATCCCCGACGGACGCACGCTCTCCGCTCAATATGAGGACGTCACTTCCCCCGCTTTCTTCAAGGATCAGGCGCCGTATGTATATTGGTTTTGTTATGATCGGGAGAGCCATTCCGAGTGGCCGGGAGTGCTGATGCAAAAGACCGATGATGATTGTGTGTATCAGGCAGAAGTCCCTGCCGACGCGGGCTTCCTGATTTTCAACGACAATGGCTATGACGCAGAGAATCATCAGTATCGCGCCGACTCCTTCAGAACGAGGGATATTTATATCCAAAAGGAAGATATGGAAGAATATTATAACCATTATCCCGACGTCCCGATCTCCTATGACAGCGTCGACGGAATGATCTATGTCGTGACCGATGTATATCTCAGCGAGACCCTTGGAAATTCTTTCTATTTCGGCGACTGGTACTATTACTACGGTGACGGCTGCTACGGTGTGACCGATATTGCCGCGACAGGTGAACGGAAAGAAGCCTGCTGTCTGAATCCCGCGCATACTCACGATGTGTTTATTCTTGGCGACGCCGACCGTGATACAACCGTATCCGTGATGGATGCGACCTGCATCCAGAAGTATAAGGCGAGTCTGATCGGCGAAGACCGGATCGATCTGAACGCTGCGGATGTCGACACAGACGGTGTTGTTACGGTTCTTGACGCGACCAAGATCCAGAAGCAGTTGGCGGGATTATAAAAATAGAATAGGATACAAAAATCCTCCCTGTTTTCACGACAGGGAGGATAACTGTTTTATCTCGTTATTTTTCCACCGGGAAGAACTTCTCGTGGATCGCGAGCACCGCGCGGTCGGCGTCGTCCTTGTTGATGATGACGGAGACCTTGATCTCGGAGGTAGCGATCATACGGATGTTGATCTGCTTCTCATACAGCGCTTCAAACATCTTGGCGGCAACGCCAGCGTGGCTTTCCATACCTGCGCCGACGATCGAGACCTTGGCGACGTTATCGTCATAGTCGACCACATCCGCGCCGACGTTATCGGCGAACTTCTCGCAGATCGCTTTCGCCTCCATACCCTTGTCGATCGGCACTGTGAAGGCGATATCCTTGGTGTCGCCTCTGCCGACAGACTGGAGGATGACGTCTACGTTGATATTTCTCTGCGCGAGCTTGGAGAACAGCTTGAATACCATACCGGGCTTATCGGGAACACAGGTGACGGACAGACGCGCGACGTCGGTGTCCTTGGCAACTCCGCTGATTAACATTTTTTCCATTTTTACCTTCTCCTTTACGATGGTGCCCGGGGTGTTGGTGTAGGAGCTGAGCACCTCGAGTTCTATGTTATACTTCTTTGCCATTTCAACCGAACGGTTGTTTAAGACCTGCGCGCCGAGGGTAGCAAGCTCCAGCATCTCGTCATAGGAGATCTCCTTGAGCTTTTTGGCGTTTGTGACCTTTCTCGGGTCGGCGGTATAGACGCCTTCAACATCGGTGAAGATCTGGCAGAGATCTGCGTGCATCGCCGCGGCGATCGCGACTGCCGAGGTATCGGAGCCGCCTCTGCCCAAGGTGGTGATATCGTCATATCTTGATAAGCCTTGGAAACCGCATACGATGACGATCTTCTTCTGGTCAAGCTCCTTCTTGATCCTGTCGGGGGTGACCCTGCGAATCCGCGCAGAGGTATGCGCCGAGGAGGTGAGAAAACCCGCCTGCCAGCCGGTCAGGGAGATCGCGGGGATTCCCAGCTTCTGGATGCACATCGCCAGCAGCGAGGCGGAGATCTGTTCTCCCGAGGCGAGAAGCATATCCATCTCCCTTCGGGAGGGCTTTTCGTTGATTTCAGCGGCCTTGGCGATCAGGTCGTCAGTGGTATCCCCCTGTGCGGAGACCACGACGACTACGTCGTTGCCGCCTTTATACACATCGGTAACAATTCTTGCGACATTTCTCAGCCGCTCGGCGTCCTTGACGGAGGTGCCGCCGAATTTCTGTACAATCAGCATTTTATATACCTTCTTAACTTAGCAAGTAAGTCATTCTGAGGGGCTTCAGCCCCGTGAGAATCCCCTTGTCATTACTACCGTGATCAAAAGGAAGGGGATTGCCACGCCCTGAAGGGCTCGCAATGACAAATAATTAAAGATCTCCGATTCGAATTAATGACTCTGCCTTGATTTCATCGGATTCAAATTCTTTGAGCTTCTCGGTGAATTCCTTGACGGTCATCGGTTCGGTGACGAACGCAAGCTCCTTCTTGGGAGCGTTTTCCTTTTCGAGACGGTGGATCTCACCGAAAACGCTCTCTGCTTTATCATATGCCGCCTGACGGTCGGATGCGCTTGCGCGTACATAGACCGCAGTGACGGAATCTTCATGAGGAATGACGGAGGAGTTGTCCGAATCGATCCATGAGAGATATTTTCTCGCCTTTAGATGCTTGACACAGTCGATCACATCCGCGACAACTGCGGAAGCGGTGGGCAGCTTGCCCGCGCCTCTGCCGTAGAATACGACGTCGCCGACAGCGTCTCCGCGTACCATAATACCGTTGAATACGTCGTCGATCGAGGAGAGCTGGCTCTCGTTCGGGATGAACATCGGCGCGACGATGATGTCGATCTTATCCTTGTCGACCTTTTTGACGGAGCCGATCAGCTTGATCACGCCGCCCCATACGGAGGCGTATTCCACATCCTCCAGCGTGATGCCGGTGATGCCCTCGGTGTAGCACGCTTCGGGATAGATATGCTTACCGAAGGTGAGAGAGGCGAGGATACAGATCTTTCTGCACGCGTCGTGACCTTCGATATCCGCGGCGGGATTTCTCTCCGCATAGCCGAGATCCTGCGCGAGCTTCAAGGCGACGTCGAGGTCCATATTCTCTTTGATCATCTTGGTGAGGATGAAGTTGGTAGTGCCGTTTAAGATACCCGCGATCTCTGAGACGTTGTTCGCGACCAGACACTGGTTGATCGGTCTTATGATCGGAATACCGCCGCCGACAGAGGCTTCAAACAGGAAGTTCGCGTTCGTCTCTTTGGCGATCGCGAGCAGCTCGGCGCCGTGCGCGGCGACCAGCTCCTTATTGGAGGTGACAACGCTCTTGCCGGCTTTGAGGCACGCCTTGACATAGTCATAGGCGGGATGGATGCCGCCCATCGTCTCGACGACGATACGGACTTCTACGTCGCCCAAGATATCGTCAAAATTCTTGGTGAATCTCTCGGCAAAGGGGCTGTCGGGAAATTCTCTGAGATCGAGGATATATTTTATGTAAAGCTCTTCGCCGACGGCGGAGAACAGCTTCTGCTTATGGGAGTAGATGATATCCGCGACTCCCGAGCCGACTACGCCGTGGCCCATAATGGCAACTGAAATCATAGTAGTGTTTCCTTTCCTGATGTGATCGGACGATTCTTAAAACGGGATAACTTATTCTTCCGGCGAGGTGACCTCTCCTGCGTCGGAGGATTCCGCGGCGCTTTCTCCGGAGTCGGACGATACCGGTTCGGAATCGGCAGCGGATTCTCCGCTGTCGGAGGATTCCGCCGGAGAACTGCTGGCTGTTCCTGTCGAGGATGAGGTAGCAGAGCCAGAGCTGGAAGAACTGGATGCTGCCGAGCTTGAGGAATTGCCCAAGCCTCCCGCCATATGATAGCCGGTACAGTACGACGGCATATCGCCGACCGTGTAATAACCCGTGCCGGTATCCGAGCATCCGGAGGACGCAAGCAGTCCGGAGCCTTTACAGAAGGTGGCGGGGATGAGGGTGTCGGGCATTTCAAATTCCTTGAATTCCTTATTCTCTAAATAGTTAGCCATCACCTTCTGCCATGTGATCGCGGCAAGAGAGGTATAAGAGACGATGTCCGGCGTATCGTAGCCCATCCAGCACGCGAGTGTGCAGTAAGGCGAAGCGCCGACAAACCAGATATCCTTGCCGTCATCGGTGGTACCGGTCTTGCCGGTGATCTCCCAGCCGGATACCTGCGCGTACTGTGAAGCGGAATGGGTGGAGTTGAGCACGTTATAGCGCAGCTCGCGGTTCATCTCATAGGCTACCTCGGGAGAGTAGGCTTCTATGGGAGTGTTGTTTCTGTTATCGAGAATGATGGTGTCATTCTGGTCGGTGACATAATAGTATGTGTAAGGCTCGTGGTAGAGACCGTAGTTGCCGATATACGCCATCGCCGCCGCCATTTCTCTGACAGTGACGCCGCCTTCCATACCGCCCAGCGACAGAGCGCCGGGGTTTAAGGCGTCCGCATCGGCGAGGTGCTTGAAGCCTAAGTTGGATACTGCCTGGTTATACGCGTCTCTGGTGCCGACAAGCTGCATCGTCTGAACCGCGCAGGCGTTTGACGACCAGGAGAGCGCTTCGGGGACGGTCATATACTGGTTATAAGAGCCGTAGGAGTTTTTCGGACCGGAGGAGCCGTCGGCAAAGTACTTTTCGATCGGCTGGTCGGTAACCAGAGAGGAGTAGTTGTAGATTCCCATTTGCAGGGCAAGGGGATAGGGGATGATACCCTTGATGGAAGAACCGGGCTGCAGCACAGAGTGAGAAGCGCGGTCCCATTCAAGGTTGCCTTCCTTCTCGTGAGAGGAGCCCGCGGTAGCGATGACTCTGCCGTCATAGTCGATCATCTCCAGACCGATCTCAAGGTCATAGTCGTAGCCGTCCTTAGAGTTGATCGCTTCTTCCTCGATCATCTCCTGCGTCTCTTCATCCATCGCGCAGTAGATCTTCAAACCCTCGGTGTAGAGCTTTTCGGAAGCCGCTCCCTCGGAGATGTCATAGAACTTCGCGAGGTCTCTGGTCAGGTCGTAGAACATCTGGTCAATATACCAGTTCTGTACGTTGACGTTATCGTCCTCGTCTTCTTCGTCCTCATCGCCTGAGTAACTGACAAAGGTCATTTCGGCGGATTCCGCCATCGCAGTGTCATATTCATCCTTGGTGATATAGCCCTGCTCATACATCTGATCGAGCACGATCTCGCGGCGGATCTTGTTGTTCTCGGGATAGATCAAAGGATTCCAGCGAGAGGGGTTCTGGGTGATGCCCGCAATCGCCGCGCACTCGGCGATGGAGCACTCGCCGATCGGCTTGTCAAAATACAGCTCACTCGCCGCCTCAACGCCCTGCGCATTGTTGCCGAAGTTAACAACGTTTAAATATGCTTCGATAATGTCGTCCTTGGAGTATTCCTTCTCGACATTCAGCGCGCGGAAAATCTCTCTGAGCTTTCTGGTCAGGGAGACCTCGTTGTCGTCGGTGATGTTTTTGATCAGCTGTTGGGTCAGGGTAGAGCCGCCGTAGTTATCGGAGCCGGATACCAGCGCCAGCACCGCAGAGCCGGTTCGGTACCAGTCAACGCCGTGATGCTCATAAAAACGCTTGTCCTCGATCGCGACGATCGCTTTGGGCATCGCCTCGGGCATCTCGGAGAGATCTACCCAGATACGGTTTTCCGTGCCGTAGAGGGTCTGGTATTCCTTGAACTCGCCGGTGTTTTGATCCTCGATGTAGATAAAGGAGCTTAAGTTCATCGAACGGGCGTTGATATCGATACCCGTAGGCTCCTGTGAGAGCTTCAGGATATAGATGCCGAGCGATACGGCTACGATCAGTCCCGCGATGACGCCTACCGCCAGCACGGTGAGGAGAATCTTGCCGATCGCGCCGAAGAACGCTCCCGCGGCGGAAGGGTTCTTTTTGACGTCGATTTTGTCGGTATATTTACTGATGTCGGTTTTTCTCATATGAAACCTCCGAAACGGTAATATGCAGTCAACAGTATTGTTTTAGATACACACAAAACATTATACCACTTTTCTGAAAAAAAATAAATAAGAATTTCAAAAATAACAGAGATTTTTACCAAAAACCACGGGTAAAAAATAGGAATAATCACTAAAAATCTGCGAACAATAAGCCTGAGGTGAAGCATATGAAAAGACTGCTGCTGATTACGGGCGTACTGCTGATCACCTATGTGGTGATGATGTCGGCGCTTTCTCCGTCGGCGCGTTCCTATGAAGAGATACCCGCGTCCGCCGCCGTGACGCAGATGGACGAAGGGGATGTGTACACCGTGCTGGACGAGAACGGCAGGGTAGCGGTGCTCTTAAACGGTATCGAATATCTGCGTACCGATACGGTGGTATCCTCGCTCCCCAAGGCGGACCAGACGAAGCTGAAACAGGGGATCACCGTGACAGATAAAGCTGCGCTGAAAAAGCTCCTCGAGGACTATTGCAGCTGACTTTTTGAACGAAGAAGTAAGAACTAAGAAATATGAACAAAGGGCGGATGCTGTCCGCACCTGATTGGTAGGGCGTTGCATAGAAACGTAGGGAACGATGCCCACATCGTTTTGACATCAATTGTTCGAGCGAAGCGAGTGACCGCTATTTATCATTCATCATTTATCATTCTTGAAACTTGTATCTCTCCCGATCCTGTGGTATAATCCATTTGATATTGATGATAAGGGTGATGGTGATGAAATATCTGATCGCGTCCGACATCCACGGCTCCGCTTTTTACTGTGAAAAACTGATTGAGGCATTCCATAGGGAGTCTGCCGATAGGCTGATCCTGCTTGGTGATATCCTCTACCACGGACCGAGAAACGACCTGCCCGAGGGCTATGACCCTAAGGGCGTGTCCGCTCTGCTCAATACGTATCGGGACAGGATCCTCTGCGTCAGAGGAAACTGCGACGCCGAGGTGGATCAGATGGTGCTTAGCTTTCCGATCATGGCGGAATACGCCGTATTAGACGCGGGGGACAGGCTCGTTTACCTGACCCACGGACATCATTTCAACATCAACAGTCTACTGCCTCTGCAAAAGGGCGATATCCTCATCTACGGACATACGCATATCCCGCTGTATGAGGAGAGAGAGGGGATCCTCTGCCTGAACCCCGGCTCCGTCTCGATCCCGAAGAACGGCACGGCTCACAGCTATATGACATACGAGAACGGCAGGTTTTTGTGGAAAAACCTCGACGGAGATACCTATATGGAGAATGAGGAATGAGGAATTGATTGGTTCCCGGTTTCCGGTTGTTGGTTGTTGGTTCAATAGTAGGGGAGGGTCTTGGCCCTCCCAAAACGTTGATAATTAATGTCATTATCGGCTGCGTACAAACATCAATCGTAGGGCAAGGCGACCTCGACTTGCCGAAACGTTGATATTCTATCTATGTTGATTTTAGGAAATACAGGTTACATCCTGCTCCTGTATGAAACGCCTGATATTATCTATGCACTGCTGCGACCGGCAAGTCGAGGGCGCCTTGCCCTACTGCTCTAAACGATGCCCTGCGGCGGGACGGTCAAGACCGTCCCCTACATTTTTTCAACGTTTCCTTACAGTGATAAACGGGATATATTTGCACAGCTTCGGCAAGTCGAGGGCGCTTTTCCTCTACGGCTCTACGCGACGCTATACAAATCAGGTGCGGACAGCGTCCGCCATTCGTTCTTATTTCTTCGTTCTTATTTTTCAGTTCAAAAAAAGGGGCTGTGAAAAAACAGTCCCCCAAAAAACAGACAGGCACATAACCGAAAGCATAGACGGTTATGTGCCTGTTGTGGTATAATAAGTTTGTGAACAATAACACCGAAATCAATTATACACCAAAGCAAGGAAGA
>JAFRCW010000021.1 GCA_017404145.1 Ruminococcus sp.
ACTCAGTGTTATTTGCTTCGTGATTACCTCTTTTCCGCAGACGGTAATCACTCAGCTTTACACTACCTTATTGCAATACTAAACGCAATACTTTTCCCTGTTTTCTCACCCTTTTCTCGACATTTACTTTTTCATTCTAGCCTTGACAATTACAGCTTAACATGGGACGTGTCCGATAAACGGGTCTTTGAACAAATTTTCGAAAAAATTATGCAATGGGGTTTTCAACGCTTTCGTTCTGCCAGACGGGACGAGGGGCTTTCTTGCGGCTTTCGAGGAGGATCATCTCCCTGACCGCCATCTGTCCCGCGAACGCGGCGCTCGGCAAGCCGCCGGGCACCTGCTGCCACTGGGTCGCAAGGAGCAAGTTGCCGACCCCTTTAACGCGTCCGCCGATAAAGCGCGGCAGCCGCCCTGCGGAAAAAGCAAAGCTCATATAGGAGCCGGTCGGCGAATGGGTATAGCGGGAGTAGGTCGCGGGCGTCCAGCAGTCGATCGGCGTAAGCGAAGCCGCGAGCGCAGGGAATTGTCCGCGGATGACCTCGACGATCCTATCGCGCAAATCCTCTTTATAGCGGCAGTACTCAACCTTGTTCCCTTTGAGGCGGATAAAGCGGCGGCTGACGTCCTCATCGCAGAAACAGATCGTCTGCAAAAGCTGTTTCCCCTCAGGCGAAAAGCTCCTTTCGTGGGAAAACTCCCGCAGCACCAGATAATCGCTCTGAAACTCGTTTCGCAGATCATCCGGCAGATCCAGTATCAAATCGCCCCTAAACGGCAATTCTCCCTCACAGGAAAAGGCGCAGTGGAAGCTCGAGAATCTTCTGAAGCTGCGATCCCGATAGCGGCGCATCAGTTTTCGCGGCATCAGGCGGCTGTTAAGCAATCTGCCGAATGCGCAGGCGGGATCGCAGGCGAGGATCACATAGTCTGCATCGACATTCCTACCGTTTTGGAGAATCACCGATCGCGCTTTTTTGCGGTCAATACAAATCTCACGGACGGGAGAGGAACATCTCAGCACGCCGCCGAGATCTGTATAGCGCTCTGTCATCCTTTTCGCCATCGCACAGGAAGAACCGGCGGGGATCCCTCCGTTGTCCGAACAGAAGGTGGCAAAAACAAAAATCAACGCGATCGCGCCGAAGCTCTCTCCCAGAAGCGACCGGAGAAATCCGCGGATCAAAGGACTGTGAAACTTCTGCGCCAGTTCTCCCGCGGTCATCACAAAATAGCGCAAAAGACGCGGCGAGAGACGGATCACTTCTGCAGTCGACACCCTCTTGTCATTACTGTCAGCAGAAATTCCGCAAAATGCTTTTGCCGCTTTGATCGCGTCGATCAGCAAAAATATCTCTTTGTCGTCGTTCTCGGAATAAAACAGCATATCCTGCTCCAGCATACCGATATCCCGACTCAGGGAGAGTGTTTCACCGCTCATCGAATAGGTATAAAGCGTTTCGGGCTGATAAACCTCTACCCCGCCCAATACGCCGAGTGTCTCCCACATTTTATACATTTCCGTGACGGGATTGGTGCCTGTCAGCCAATGAATACAGTTGTCGATATGATATCCCTCTCTGTCCCATCCGGTCAGGTTCCCGCCCGCCTTGCCGTGCGCCTCCAGAATCTCCGTTTCAAAACCGGAAAGCCGCGCGTAAATCCCTGCGGATAATCCCGCGACGCCGCCTCCGACAATCACAACTTTTGCCATCTTTCTCTTCTCCTTTTTTATACTATTTTCAATTAAAAAGCTATAAAAAGATATTAGCGAAAAATTGTGCAGAGCGCGGCGGAGGACGCAGGCAGGCTGGCGCCTGTCAAGCCCGACAACAAAGCTATGCGCAATTTTTTGCAATAGATATTAAAGGTTTTTATTTGAAAATAGTATTAAATGATATCTGTAGTTTGCCCCGGATCGGGAAAAAGATACCATAGAAACAAGAACGTTTTTCGCATAGTTTCCTATCGTATTTCATATACTGTTTCTGAATCTGATTTGGAGGGATACGATGTCAAAATTCAAAATATACGCGCCGTCAATACTGATCCCCGTGCTGCTGGGCGCGGCGGTCGGGCTGCTCACGAGAAACCCCGAGGGCTTCGAAATGCTCCAAAAGCCTCCCCTCTCCCCGCCCGCGTGGCTCTTTCCGGTCGCGTGGACGATCCTGTATATCCTGATGGGCGTCTCCTACGGTCTGCTCAAAGAAAAGGGACTCTTGGACAACACGGTAAAGGGCGTCTACTACGCCCAGCTCGCGGTCAATCTGATCTGGCCGTTTTTGTTCTTCCTTTTAGAATGGAGACTGTTCGCGTTCATCTGGTTGATACTGCTGATTATTCTGGTCATCGCGATGATTGCCGTCTTCTACAAAAGAGATAAAGCTGCGGCGCTGCTGCAGATCCCCTACCTGCTGTGGCTGGTTTTCGCGGGATATCTGAATCTTGCTGTTTATTTGTTAAACGGATAAGAAAACGGCTCCCTTTTCGGGAGCCGTTAAGTATATCAATTTATGCTTCTTCGATCGCTTTGATAAGGGGTCCTAAGACCTGCTTCTTGCGGCTGACGACGCCTTCGAGGATCACGCTGTGAGCGTCGGGCTGAGCGTCAAACGCCGCCTGGACTATCGCGCGCGCCGATGCGCCGACAAAGAGCAGTTCGCTGGTCTCCTCGATGATATTGGTCAGCAGCATGAAGAGCATATCCGCGCCGGAGGTCGGGAGCAGATTCTCCATATACGGGATCATCCTCTCCTTGACCCTGAGAAGCTCCGGTGCGCTGACCGAGGTGATCTGAGCAACCGAGAGGGTCACGCCCTCCGCCTTGAAGGTCTTGCAGTCGATATGGAACAGTTCGTCGGGCGTTTTCTTCTTGAGCTTGGAGCCGGCGTTGAACATCGCGGTGGCGTGGGACTCGATATCGATTCCCGCCTTGACGGCAAGCATCTTGGCGGTGCTTTCGTCAACTAAGGTACAGGTGGGAGAACGGAACATCAAGGTATCGGACAGGATCGCGGAGCATAAGAGCGCGGCGATCTTGGGCTCGATCTCGATGCTGTTCTCGATATACATCATCGTGATGATGGTAGCGGTACAGCCTAAGGGCTGATTTCTGAAATAGATCGGATTCATCGTCTCTACAGAGTCGATACGGTGGTGGTCGATCACCTCCACCACCTCAGCGGAACGGATGCCGTCTACCGCCTGACTCTTTTCGTTGTGATCGACAAGGATCACCTTCTGACGGTCTATATCGAGAAGGTTGCGCTGGGAGATCATTCCGACATATTTTCCGTCGGAATCGAGGATCGGATAATAGCGGATACGCTTCTTGGACACGGCGGTCTTGACCTCCGCGACCGGATCGTCGGGAGAAAAAGTGTCCAGCGCCTTGTGCATAATATGCCCTACAGGGATCGCCTGATTGATGAGTTTGGATACCGTATAGGTGTCGAGCGGGGTAATAATAATGGTACAGCCAGCCTCCTCGGCGATCCTCATGATCGTGTTGGATACCGTCGCGCCCAGACAGACGACAATACAGCCTGCTTTCTGCTCGATCGCCGTAAGCTGCGAATCGCTGCGGTTGCCCAGTATCACCATATCGTTTTCGTCGATAAACTCCTCCATCATCTCGGGGTTAGCGGCGGCAACCACCACCTTGCCCTTGGAAAAGATCACATCGGGATCTCCTACCAGGATACCTCCGTCGATCGTATCCGCAATATTGCGGTAGGGGGTCTTTGCCTTGGAAAGAACGGCGGCGTCAAGGTCTTCCATATAAAAGCGCGCCTGATCGCCCAGCGTAACGACGCCCTTGATCTTGCCGCGCTTGGTCAGGATCGGCACCGTCTGGATATCGTTATCCCGCATATATTCCCATGCCCTTCGGATCGAAAGAGACGGGTCTATACCGCCGATCGTTCGAAACTGTACGTCGGAGATCGTAGGCTCCAAGGACTCGATAAGCTGCGGAGGTTCTATCTTGAACTTGTCAAGAACAAACTGCGTCTCACCGTTGAGTTCTCCCGCACGGCAGGGGACGTACTCCTCCCCCGTCAGCTTGCGCTTAAGGTCGGCGTAGCAGATCGCCGAGCAGATGGAATCGGTATCGGGGTTTTTGTGTCCGATCACTAATGTAGGTTTCATTGAACTCATCCTTTCAACGAAGTACGATATTTATTCTGTGCCCGCCAGATGAACGATCACGGGCGTCCTGTGAAGCGCGGGAAGGATTTTTTCTGTCAGATCTTTTGTCAAAAAACGAATCGAAGATGTATTCTCACACGGATGACAGCCGAAGTACTCTTCCTTGAGGACATCCTCGTCTATCACCAGCGTGACCTTCTGTTCGGTATCATAAATCAGAGAAAGCATCGACACGCTCCCGGGATGGACGTCGAGCAGATCGACCATATAATTTTCCTCTCCGAAGGAAAGGCGGGAAATCCCCATTTGATGCGACAGCTCCTTGGTTTTGAAGGGCTTGTCCCCGGGCATGATCAAAAGGTAGAATACGGTTTTCTGGCGGTTGCAAAGGAACAAATTCTTGCAGATCCGCACACCTAAGACTGCGTCCACCTCCTCACAGACCTCCATGGTAGTCGCGGGAGCGTCGGGGTGATCGGTTCTGTCAAAATCGATCCCCAAGCTGTCCAGAAAGGTATAGGAGCGCCGTTCGCGCTCACTTCTGCCGGATAGTTTTTCGGGAGAACCTTTATATAATTGCATAACATTTCTCCTTATGGATGATACTGTATTCATTATATACTAACGCCGCGGACTTCGCAACAGAAAAATCAAAACCCTTGCGGCTTTTTTGAAATTCACGACCGGATTTCAGAAACCTCTTGACACTTGGGACAAATTTATGTAAAATAAGTGTTGCAAACGAATACGGAGGCTTAGCTCAGCTGGTGAGAGCGCCTGCTTCACACGCAGGAGGTCACTGGTTCAAGTCCAGCAGTCTCCATCATTGTACCAAGCTCGGTGCTGCTTCGCGCAGCACTCAGCTTGATACAACACAACAAAGCTATAGATTGCCCTTTAAGGACAGTTTAATTGAGTAGTCGCACCGTTCCCCATTCTAACAGAGTCTATGCAAAGCTTCGGTGTTTCAGCTTCGACTTACAAGCACTATTACCCCGGCGTCTCTCGACGCGAGGGCTGATCTGTGATGCGGTAACAAGACAAGGGTATGCTTTTTCATACTTAGCATATCCTTGCAGGATGGTTTAAGTCCTTTCGCCTTTTTATTGGAACTTCTCAGACAACAGTATGTGTTGCGTCGCTTTCCTATGTGCGAGATAGGATCCGACTGCTGACGCGTCGGAGGTCATCGCGGACTCTTCAAAGAACGTGGCTGTATATTTGGTGCTGTCCCTATTCAGTTTTAACAAAAAAATCAAGACCTGCACCGGGCAAACAGTACAGGTCTTGACAGAAAATCAAAAAGCGTTTAGAATAAAACGCAGAATGAACTCCACAAGTATTGAGTACGGTCATACTCGATGCGCAAGCGGTATCGTTGTTGGTAGCAACGGTGCCGCTGTGGGGCTTTATTTTTTATTAATTTTTATTATAGAACATCTGGTTATTTTTGTCAATAAAATTTTTTAAGAAAGGATTTATATTTTTATGATACGTTTTATAATCAAAAAAACAGGAGAATTAAAAACTGCCTTTTCTGCCAAAGAAAGCGGAAATAAGATTATTGTGCAGTTTCAAGAAAAAGGCAAAGAATATACTTACTTTAAAGATAGTATTGAGATCCTTGATGATTCTAAGCATACTGCGAATATAGATCTACCATTTAGAGTGTACGCACTTGATAAAATATGTTATAGATGTAGACGCCCAACAGAAGTAATAACATATATTAAATATGCTGATGATACAGGTGAAGATGTTACATATCCTTGGAATTACGATAGATTATTTCGATGCCAAACATTAGATCACGTTTTTGCACATTTATATAATCCACTAATTGAGTATTATGGCTTAGGTGTTCTCGGTTCAATAGAGTCAGCTGATAGTTTGTTGGTAAAAAAGTATCCTAAAAGAATAAAGTATGAGTATAGTCGTCAAATGGACAAAATATGCCCCATGAATATTTGTAGCCATTGTGGTGCTCATCAAGGGAATAATTATGTTTATGAAGAAGTCAATAAACTGATACATGAGAAAAAACCTATTAGAATTATCAAATAAACGACCATATTACAAAAATGTCCCTTCAAGGGACACTTTTCAGATTTATTATTGAAGTTTAATGATGTCAACTGCTCTGTCAGTCTTTTCCTGTATCATCATAAGCCATAACGCCGTATTCATCTTCTATACGTTCAAATAAAGCTCTTTTAAAAGCTTCTTGCAACGACATTGAGTGACACGTTGCATAGCTCTCTGCAACAGTCCTTTCTTCTTCCGATAAACGAATTGAACATATCATTTTCTGAGATTCTCCCGAGTAATACTTCTGTTACAGCGGATTTTTTCTATTACTTTTCAACGCCAAGATAATTCATCAAAGCATTCTGAAAGATTTTGGAGCAATTTACCCCGTCCTTATCCGCAAGATCAGCAAGCCAAGCAGGAAGAGACAATGTCTTCTTAACAAAACGGTTATTCAGCTTATCTCTGAATGTAGGCATAAATACGTCAATAATAGCAACCGCTTCATTTTCTCCGCATTTTACCTGATCAAACGGAGTAGGCGCAGGGAGATCTTCTTTGTCTTGTTCCAATCCCCAAATGTGGAGTCCTAACGCTTCTCTCGCATTATCAATAGCTTCATCCATTGAATCGGCACAAGGCAAACAACCGGGAAGATCGGGAAAGGAAATAGAAATACCGTCATCAGCAGTGTGAAATAAAGCGACATATGCGTATCTGTCTTTCATAATATCCTCCAAGCTCATCAATATTATCGTAAGGGGTGCGGATATCAAGAAAGCTTGATACCCGCCTGCGCCTCAATACTCTTTAAAGTCTTTAGCGGTATATCCTTCCGAGGGTGAGTTATAGTAACTCTACCCTTTTTCGTCGGGTGTTTAAGCTGTAGATGGTCCCCAACACAGCCTACTTCAAACCATCCATCGGCTTTAAGAATTTTGAGGACTTCCCTAGACGAAAAGCTCTTCATAGAGTATCCCCCTTACGTTTTATATTATAATACGCAATTTATTATGTGTCAATGCTTTTTCAAAAAAAACACATAATTTTTTATGTATTATTATCCAAAATTAATATCCCCGAGACTATTGTCCATCGAGGGTACTTGATTAGGCAGCACCGGAGTATGATCTTGACCGTGATCCAGATCGTTCTGATACTCTTGTGCTTTTTCTTCTAATTGAGTAAAATTGCAACACCGTTTCTCAAAATTAGGATACAGTTTTCCTTTTTTATGAAAATGATATAGATTCTTTGCTTTTTTAATGATAAGGTGTCGATGTTGAGGTTGGTTACACCAAAGCAGTTGGTTTTTCAAAAGTTCTGAATATTTCAAATTGATATATAGATTGTTTAAATTAATAACCTTTGCTATTCCTTTGGGAACAGGGATCATATTATTAAGATTGATCGCACCAAGCTGTCCGCCTTTTATCTTGATAAAATCTGCCGTTTCCTTCATTTTAATATGTTTCGGCTTTGGTGAGCTTAAAGGCGCCATATAGTATAATCCGTCTTTCTCAATACCAACGCCAATAAACGGACGCGTAATCTT
Source organism: Ruminococcus sp. (assembly GCA_017404145.1). Classification (GTDB taxonomy): domain Bacteria; phylum Bacillota; class Clostridia; order Oscillospirales; family Acutalibacteraceae; genus Ruminococcoides. Next base: position 7,733 of record JAFRCW010000021.1, read on the forward strand.
ATCAGATGAAGCAGCATACGGAACACATCTATCAAACTGTTGCAAATAGCTGCAATAGTCCGGTTCAATTCTATATAGGTTAAATCTCATAATTATTCCTTTCAAAAATAGAAAAAGGACTGAGCCGAAACTCAGTCCTCTTCTCCCATTTACGGTTGGGTTCCATTCTTTTCTTTAGCTCGCACTAGGTAGCGTACACCACAGAGAGTTAATCTGTACTTTTATTATATCCAATTATTCGGATTTGTCAACTAAAATTTTTCGACTTTTAAATAATTTTATTTGCTTTCTAATAAAGTGTCCCTCTGAGGGACAGATTGATTATTTGTCTTCTTTTAAGGAATATTGCGCCCCTGCGATGATCAACGCAGGGGTGTTGCATTTTTCTACGACGGTTAAAACGGCAAATCATCATCGAGCGGCATTTCGGAAAAATCTTCTGCCGGCGGCGGGAGCTCGGGGAGGTTCTCAGGAATTTTTTTCTTTTCTCCCGTAAAGCTGACTTCTTCTGCAACGATCTCTATTGCTGTTCCTTTGTGACCGTCCGAAGTCACATACGGACGAGACTGAAGCTTGCCGTCTACAGCGATCATAGATCCTTTGACGAAGTTGCGGCAAACAAACTCAGCTGTTCTTCTCCATACAATTACGGTGAAAAAATCAGCGCGCCTTTCCTCCCCTTCTTTGACATAGTTCCGATCAACGGCAATTCTGATCGACGTAACCGCTATTCCGCTTTTGGTAGTTCTCAGCTCCGGATCAGCGACTAAGCGACCCATTAAATTTACTCTGTTAATCATTATAACATCCTTTCTCCCCGTGTAGCCGTTGGGGCAGCTTGATATAAAAAGTGTCCCTCGGAGGGACACTTAGTTGATCAGGTTATGCTTCAATCGATCAGTAACCTCGGCATACTTTGCATCATTGAAGCGATCGAGTGTACCGACGAGATAGCCGGTGATTCGTCTGATCCGTTCAAACTTAACGGATTCATATTCGAATTTAACGTCTACATAGTCGCCGTCAACAGTAATCTCGACCGTCTTAATTATTTTGTCGGGGTTGTTGGCTTTAATCTGATTGACGTAGGAGTCAATCTCTTTCTGCGTCATTGGCGCGTTGGTAAGTTTAATAGTCATTGGTATTTCTCCTTTCTTTATCTTATTTATATTATACACTAATAATAGAGTAATTTCAATTAGCAAACTACACAATATTTAGTGTAATATGTTGTTCGATTTTTACATTGAAATTAGTGTATTGTTTTGATATAATCATTTATAAAGGAAGTGATAATATGTTAAGGTATAAAATTGATGTTCTGATGGAACTTAAAAATAGAGGCTATAACACAAATCGAATCAGGAAGGAAAAGATCTTTGCAGAAGCTACTTTACAAAAATTTCGCAACGGACAAATTATTTCTGCTGATAACCTGGATCGACTTTGCAGAACACTTGAATGTCAGCCTGGTGATATTTTGGAGTATGTATCAGATGAATAGATCAGTCCTCTGTTTAAGCAGAGGGCTTTTTAGTGACAGGATTCTTTTTTCTCGGTTTTGGGCGCAACCTTATTTTTGAACATATGCGTTATATCTGGGGTTAGGTTTTTCGTAAAGATAAGCCAAGCACTGAAATAGATTCTTCACTTCGGTTTCAATTGTTTTCCATAGAGAGAAAAGAGATTCTTTTTTTCTCGGTTTTGGGCGCAGCTGCGCCGGAGGATCCTCGTGCGGATCTCAGGCTCAATCAGTCGAGTAGACCGGAAGATTTTTATAGCTGATTAGAAAAGGCAGCTGAATTGAAATGCAGCTAGTGTCGATTTTGCGCAAGAAAATCATCTTACGAAAATTGACCCTAAGCAGCGTTTCGCTGCCTCTCAAAGAATAGAACAAACATTCCTGTTTTTCCTCATCTTTTCGTCCTAACGAGAGGTTTCTACATTTGCAGGATAAAGAAATTATGTCACGAATGACATAATTTCATTCACAAAGCCCGACAGTGTCGGTCTTTTTTATGTTGCAAAAAGTTATGTCTAAATTTTTGCTAACTCATAATTCTTTATGTCGTTATTTGATTTTTCTAAGATATCAAGCAGGTTTGTAATTATCCCAACTTTCTAAATGAATACCGAAGACTTAAGGCTGAAAAACCGTATAATATCACTGATCAACAGTGCCGTTAATCATCAGAAGCCCACCCTATTCCTTTATATAAGGTATTAGGATGGGCTCTTTATATTATTCAATCGATGGAGTAGCGCGGCGGACTTGTCCTATTGAAAATTGTCAATGGCTGTTGTATAATAGAATCTGCAAATCAGGCAAATGCTCATATTGCCGGCGCTGAATCATTTGAAATAAAAAGGAGATATACAGCTATGAATAAAGCGGATCTACCGGGAATCATCAGTTCTCCCAGGAAACCGAATATCATGCAGTTTTTGTTTACGTTAAAGGACGAGATCGATTGCTCTGTCATGTATGACGCCATGCAGAGAGCGATCAAGCGTTATCCTTACTTCGCGTTTCGAATCGTCAGAACGGAGACCGGATTCGACAAGGTCGAGAATCCTCTTCCGATCATCGTGAAGGGTTCATTCTCAGAGGAGCTTGTACTGGGCTCCGAAGAGGTGAATTACCACTGGGTCGCGGCAGCGTGTGAAGGCAGACGGCTGAAGCTCGCCGTGCATCATATGATCGCCGACGGCAGGAGCGCCATGCGGTTTTATAAGACCCTGCTGTACTGCTACATCAGCGAAAAATACGGCGTTCAGCTCGATCCGGAGGGCATCATCCTGCCGGATTCTCCGATATCTCCCAACGAGGATGTGAAGGTGCTCAACCTCCTCGACGGTGAGGACGGAACGATGCGTACCACAGTCGAAGATCCCTTTGTGATCCCCGAACCCGTGGACGATGAGATGAAAGGATATCTTTATCAGGTCACGGTACCGGAGAAAGAATTCCTCTCGTCCTCAAAAGGAAGCGACAACAGCCCTTTGACGCTTTTGACCGTCTATATGGCTAAGATGTTCCAAAATCAGTGTCCCGATAATGAAAAGGATATCTATGCAGGCATCGCCATCGACGCGAGGGACGCGCTGAATTGTCCTTTGAGCAGGTTTACGAACTCCTATGTTATCTTTATCAAGCACAACCCCTCGAAGCTCGGTATGGATATAGAGCGGCTCGGCACGATGACGCGCGGTCAGATCATCGTTCAGAGTCAGGATGATATTCTGCGGTATGTGCACAACTCTGTCATGCGAATCTCCGCTCAGATACGAAGCACAGCGGATCAGGCAGAACGGCAGAAGCTGATGCATAGTATTTATCAGCTTGTGGCGTCCAACCCGACATACTCCATTAGCTATGTGGGTAATCCCGAATGGGGCAGTCTTGAGCCCTATATCGAGGAAGAATACACGCTGATCATGAACAACAAGCTGTTCCTTGAGGTCAACGCGGCCGGCGGTAAATTCTGTATCGCCTGGGTGCAGGGCTTTGAAAATGACGCTTATGTGAAGGCGTTCCAAAGCCTGCTTCACGAAAACGGAATCAACTGCGAGGTCAGCGGGCCGTTCCCGCATGAGTGGCCGAAATGCTGCCTGCCCTGACAGATCATAAGCAGTCTCCATAGCGAAAGTCCTGTCACAAATGTGGCAGGACTTTCCAAATGAATACTGAAGACTGAAAAATGAATAACCGTAAAATTTTCAGACCTCCTGTTTCGCAGGAGGTCGGTTTTTCCAAAATTCTTTGAAGCCTCAGAAAACGAACCCGCCGTCTTTATAAGACAGCGGGGTCGTTCTTTTGACACCTATTTCTGATAGACAGTATCACCGTTGATGATGACGGTCTGAATCTTGTCGATATCGATATGGATCGGCACACGGTGCCGCGGGTTCTGAGAATAGATTGAATAATCCATCTGAGATGTATCGTGGAAGACGCCGTTTTCATCGGTATAGCACTCGCCGAACGGCGAGATGATGATGTAATATACCGTGCCGTCATCCATCTCTACCTTTGATTTTCCGTCAAACCACGGCGGGTTCACACAGTGCTCCCAATCAGAGCCCCATGCTTTGTCCTCGCAGGTTGCGCTGACATAGATGCCTAAAGGTGAGATGACGATCTTGCCGTTTTCTGAGTAGCTTTCAAGCACATCCGGCGCGGTCTCGGTCGTCAGTTCAAACTCGATCTGATGATCGTTGTCGTAGTTGATATCAAAGCTGATGGTGAAAGGAAGGTCTTCCTGAACAAATCCGCCCTCGGCATATACCGTTCTTCCCTCGTGTTCAATATAGATACACTCGTCCTCGGTCAGTCCGTTCTCCTTGCGCAGCTGCTCCAGCATCTGCCAATAACGCTCGTATTCTTCGTTTGCGGCTCTTTCTTCCTCTTCGGTCCACTCGGACTCATCGATCTCGACCGGCGCCTCTTCGCTGTAGAGCTCCTTGTCGATCTTATAAGCGCCGAACTTTTTGCTGTGATAGGTGATCCTGTAATCCTTTGAGTCATGAATCGCGCCGCTGCCTCTTCTGAAGACCGTATAGATGTTGAGCGTTTTATTATCATCTGTCAGTTCATAAGTGTTATAAGCGTCCAATCCATCATAGTTTTCGGCGTTCTCGCCGTTGACCGTATTGACGAATTCGCCCTGAATTTGCGGCGAAAGGCCGTTGTTGATATAATACTCTTCACCGATCATCGGGCTGCCGTCCTTATGGGCGATCCGGATGGAAGAATACATCTTCTCCCCGTCTCCGAAGACGCCGAGGAGCCTGACGTCGAGGTTGTCGTCCTCTGTCGTGATCTCGACGTTGCCGCCGTCATATAGTCCGAATTCGTTCAAATCCCCACTGTTTTTAAAGATACTGCCGAAAACAGCCTGTACGCTACCTGTGGCAAAAGCGCCTGCCGTCAAGCCGACCACAAGCACCGCGGCGGCGAGGATCACAAAAATCCTTTTGCCGATTTTCTTTTTGCTGTCATTATTTTCAGCGCTGTTGATACGCATCATCACTTCTCCTTTGATCTTTTCGACATCGATATCCTCGGCACCGTTGGCGGGAATATCGATATTCACCAGTTCGTCGTCCAACTCACAAAAAACTGTCTTGAATGTTGTTTTCATAGTGTGTAACTCCTTTCAATCAGTTTTGCTTTGATTTTTTCACGCGTACGTCTGAGCTTGGATTTCACCGTTTCGAGGTTGATGTCCATCTGCTGTGCGATCTGAGAAACCGTCTGGTCATAGTAGTAATACCGTATCAATATCTCTCTGTCGGGCAGCGGGATCTCTCGGATCACCTCTTTGAGCTCGCGGTGAAGATCCTTCTTCTCCGTTTCATCCGCAATCGAAAAATCATCCTCCGGTTCGTAATCGTCAATGCTGAGCACCGTCTTGTTATGTAAGCTCTTGATCTTATTCAATGTGCGCGTCTTGGCAATACTGCAAAGATAACCCTTCAGTCTGCCCTCCTGCACCTTATCCGCGTTGTTCCACAGTGTCACGAATACATCGGCAGTCACTTCTTCGATATCTTCCTTTGAAAGACTTCCTTTTGATGTATTGAAAATCACACAAGCCACAAACCGCGACTGCTGTTCTATCATTTGTGCCAACGCTTTTTCATCGTGTTTTTTCAGCTTTTCTGCAAGTCTGTCCCGCACTGCGTTCATCCCCTTTGCTCTTGTTGAAGCGCTTCTATCTATTATAACAGCCATATTTGCCATTTGGGTGCATCATAAACAAAATCTTTCCATACAAAAACCGCCCTGCGTTATCTACAGGGCGGTGTGATCAATCCGTCAGATAGAATTCTCTGAGCCTTTTTCTCTGTTCATCGGTAATGCCGAGTTGGTTTTTCAGATAGCTCTCGATACCGCCGAACTGCTCGTCGATCGCGTCGAGTGCGGCGTCGAGATAGCTCTCGTCGGCGATGAACATTCCGCGGACCTTTTTCGCGAGCTGGCGGTTCCACTTGTACAGCAAAATCAGGCAGTAATACTTTCTGGCTTTCCACTTATTATAGAGATTGGTCAGCAGATAGTTCGCTGTGACCTCGTCGCGCTCTACGCCGAGCAGAGAGAGAAACAGCGCGGAGACAAGACCGCAGCGGTCCTTGCCCTCGGTGCAATGCCAGAGCACGGCGCCTTTCTCATAGCTTGACAGGATCAGCCGGAAGATCTCTCTGAAATTTGCTATCGTCTTTTCGTTGGTGACGACCAGCCGATAGAGGTCGCGCATATCCGGCACGGCGGAGAGGTCACGCTTCTGCCGCTGTTCGTGCGTGATGCCTGCGGTCGCCTCGTCGATCAGCGGAAGATTGATGTAGGTGACGCCCTTAGGATAGGAATCGGGCTTCTGCTCTACCTCCGCTTCGGTTCTCAGATCGATGACCGTCCTGACGCGGAACTCGTCAAAGAGGATCCTCCTGTCGTCGCGGGAAAGATCGTACAGCGCGCTGCTGCGGATAAAATGTCCGCGCTTCAGGTTCTTTCCGTCAGCGGTAACGATCCCTTCAAAGTCTCTGATGTTTTTAATGGATTTCAGTCTGATTTCACTCATTTTTGACAACTCAAATCTATCATATTCTATGTAATATACCTTAATATATAATTATATCACAATGTTTTATAAATGTCATTGGTTTGGGAGAACTTTTTCAAATTTTCTATTTCAGAGAAATTTCACATTTTTATCACGCTGTCATCATATTGACAAGATAAAATACTGTCATAGAAAGAAAAACGTTTCAAATAACTTTCAGAAAGGATGATCACTATGACAAACAACCGACTTACCGGACAGGAAAGCACAGCCGACCTGCTCGACATCAGACGACAAAGCATCAAAGAAAGAAGGATCAAAAAAGCTTTTGCACTCAAATTGAGCTTGATCTCTTCCGATCAAAGGGAGAATAAAACGATTCGGCAGATGTATATGCCTCCCGAGTATCCGAGTATCGCGTAATCGATTACAGAAAGGAAAAACGCCGTGAATCAATATACCGTATAAGCCCTTCCGGCGGAAAGCACAGTCGGGAGGGCATTTTTTTACGAAAAAAACGGGGATCGACTTCACATTCCCTGTGTAAAATCCTCATTTTCGCATTCTGCTCTTGAAAAATCGGAAAAGTTGCCATATGATAATGATTAGTTACTTGCCTTACGGCTCGAACAATTATACAATCCCTCAGTCGCCGTGCGGCGACAGCTCCCTTTACCAAAAGGAGCCTTTGGGCTATTTGAAGGTGATAGAAATGTTTTTGAAAAAGAATAAGATGATTCCCGTATCTCTGCTGACAGGATATTTAGGCGCGGGCAAGACCACGCTGCTCAACCATGTACTGAGAAATCAGGAGGGCTACAAGGTAGCCGTGATCGTCAACGATATCGGCGAGGTCAATATCGACGCGTCGCTGATCCAAAGAGGCGGCGCGATCACCCAGGAGGACGGCGAGCTGGTGCCGCTTTCTAACGGGTGTATCTGCTGTACCTTAAAAGTGGATCTGATGAAACAGATCGTCGAGCTGGCAAAGTCCGGCAGATTCGACTATATCCTGATCGAAGCCTCCGGTATCTGTGAACCCGGTCCGATCGCCGGCTCCATCTGTATGCTTGACGGCTCTCAGAAGGACTCCGGCTTCCCCGCGGTGGCGTATCTCGACAACATCACTACCATCGTTGACGCAGGTCGTATGGCGGATGAATTCTCCTCCGGCAAGGCGCTGATGAACGACGACCTCGACGAAGAGGATATCGAGAACCTCCTGATTCAGCAGATCGAATACTGCACCACCGTCATCCTCAACAAGACCGACGAGGTAAGCGAAGAGGAGAGAAAGAACGTCCTCGAAGTCATCAAGGCGCTTCAGCCCAAGGCGAAGATCATCGAAACCACCTACGGTCAGGTAGAGGTCGCGGACATTCTCTCCACCGGACGCTTCGACGCGGAAGAGACCTACCGCAGCGCCGGATGGGCGCAGGCGATGGAGATCGAAGGGGAAAACTCCGAGGATCTCGACGAACATCACGAGGATGAGCGTCACCATCACGACCACGACAAGGATGAGCACCATCACGGTCACGACGAGGATGAGCATCATCACGACCACGACGAAGAAGAACATCATCACGAAGACGGTCATCACCACCATCATCACCACAACCATCACGATGAAGGCGAAGCGGAGGAATACGGTATCTCCACCTTTGTCTATCAGAACGTTAAGCCCTTTGACAAGGAAAAGCTCGAAAAGTTCTTCTTCTCCGAATGGCCCCGCTCCATTATTCGCGCCAAGGGTCTGTTCTGGATCGCCGAGGCGCCGAACATAGCTTATATCTTTGAACAGAGCGGCAAGCAGAAGTACGCCACCGACGACGGCGACTGGATCGCCGCCTTCCCCAAGAAGGACAGAGAGCAGATCCTACAGATGAATCCCGACATCGCCGCTGTGTGGCATCCCGTCTACGGCGACAGAGTCAACAAACTGGTGTTCATCGGCAGAAAGATGGACAAGGCGGGCATCATCAAAGCGCTCGACGAATGTATCAGCGAGAAAGAAATCAAACTTTAATATCCTTTATAAAAAAAGCCTTTCGAAAGAAGGGCTTTTTTTAGTTGTTAGTTGTTGGTTGTTGGTTGTTAGTTGATTGGGAATCACTAAGAACCAACAACCGGGAACTTAAAAATTTTTTCAAAATTTTTCAAATTGTCCGTATTTTTGTCCCTATTTTGTCATAGTGGGTATGTTATGCTATAGCCACAGTCAAGGCAGAACGAAAAGCCGAGGCTCGAAGCCCTCGGATAACGACGGACGAACCGGGACCGCCTGAAGAGCTCAGAAGCTCGCAGGGTGGTTGGGTGAGTAGGAGTTATACGAGGAACAGCGCAGAGCGACGAGGCCGGACAAAAAACAGCCCGGACAAAAGAAAGTTAAAAAATCCAATTCAAATACAAGGAGGTCATTACAATGACAGAAAGAAACATTTACTCGACCAGAAAAGCAACCGACAGAGCAAGAGCCATCACCGCTATGAAAAAGAGAAAAGCGGCAAGAAACAGAAAGATCGCCATCGGCACAGTAGCGGCAGCCTTAGCCGTCGTCATTATCGCAGGCGCAGCTATCTTAGGCACCTCGCTGATCAAGAACAACAACCAGATGACCGCTCCCGCAACCGTCACCAAGCTCGCGGTAACAGATCCTACCACACAGGTCAACACAGCGACTCAGGCTCCCGCTGATACATCTTCTCAGCAGAAAGCCGACTCCTCCGCTCCCGCCGATAACAATAACAGCAATAACCACAGCGCAGTAAGCGATAACAATAATAACAGCAGCGATCAGCAGCAGGCTCAGTCCACCCAGACTCCTCAGAGCGACGACAAAGGCTACAGCGGCGGCGTCTCGGCAGACGGCATCATCTATGACCGGAGACACGAAGTCCCTCAGGGCGCCGGTACTCCCCTCCACATTTATGAAACCGGCAAGAAGTCCGACGGCAACTACGACTGGGACTATGATTCCGACAACGGCAACATCTCCGTATGCTGCAACTATAACACCACAAACAACCAGTACGATTTCATCATCTACGGCAAGGCGCAGGGCACCGCTCACATCACTCTCTACTACGCTGCATCCGACACCACGATGGTTCCCGTACCCGTAACCGTCAACGTAGATGCAAATCTCAATGTCACTCAGGGATAATAAACATTTCCTTTCATATATTTCAATACAGTATCGAAAGACCGTCGGCACGGCGCCGGCGGTTTTTTCCGTTTATTCTTATTTTTTCGTTGCACTTCAAACCCATTTATGATATAATCGAAAAAATACCAAAAAGAGGGTGATGGGATGACAGATAAAAACGCGCTGAAAAAACGGATCCGAATCGCTTCCAAACAGGAAAAGGCGGATTTTGTACTCAAAAACTGCCGTGTCGTCAACGTATTCACCCATACGATCGATGAGTGTGATATCGCGTTCGCGGGAGAATATATCGCAGGACTCGGCAGCTACGACGGCATAGAAGAATATGACGCGAAGGGACTTTTCGCTCTGCCGGGACTGATCGACAGCCATATCCATATCGAATCATCCTTTGTCACTCCCGAGGAGATCGGCAGGCTCTCAACGCCCCACGGTACCACCGTGATGATCGCCGACCCGCATGAGATCGTCAATGTCTGCGGCGTCAAGGGTCTGGAGTATATGATGGAGGCATCTCAGCATACGGCGCTCTGTGTCTACTATATGCTTCCCTCGTGCGTTCCCTGTACCGAATGGGAGGACAGCGGCGCCCGCCTTTCCTCCCGTGATATGCTCCCTTATCTGCGCGATCACCGCGTCGGCGGCGTCGGCGAGATGATGAACAGCTACGGCGTTCTCTCCTGCGACGATGAAGTGATCGAAAAGATCCTTGCCGCGCGGATCGAAAACGCCGTGATCGACGGCCACGCGCCGGCTCTGCTCGCGGAAAAACTGATGGGCTATATGGCGGCGGGAATCTGCACCGACCACGAATGCGGCTCTGTGGAAGAAATGAAACAAAGGCTCAGCGGCGGTATGTATGTACAGCTGCGCTACGGCTCGGCGTGTAAGGAACTGCCGAAGCTGCTCAGCGGTCTGGACGAGTATAACACCGCAAGGTGTCTCTTATGCTCCGACGACAGACAGACGGCGGACTTCATCCGCAGGGGCGATGTAGACGATATGCTGCGCGTATGCGTACAAAACGGTATCGATCCCATCACCGCCGTACAGATGGCGACCATCAACGCCGCTAGATGCTACCGTCTCCACGACAGGGGCGCGATCGCTCCCTCCAGAAAAGCGGATGTGGTGCTGGTAGACGATCTTAAAAGCTTCAACGCCCGCCGCGTCTATATCGGCGGAAAGCTGATCGCGGAAAACGGCGTCTATCTGCCGCACACCGACAGAGCGGATATCTCCCCTGTCGCGAACAGTATGCACGTTAAGGACTTTTCTATCGAAAAGCTGAGTCTGCATCTTACGAGCGATACCGTCAACGTCATCGACGTTCTTCCCGAAACGGTGCTGACCGGGCACGGCACGGCAAAAATCAAGCTGACCGAGGACGGCGACTTCTTCTTTGATGAAAAAGCTGACGTCGCGCGTATCTCCGTGATCGAGCGCCACCACAATACCGGCAAAGCGGCGAACGGCTTTATCCGCGGCTACGGTATCAACAAGGGCGCTGTTGCGCTCTCGGTCGGTCATGACTCGCACAATATCCTGACCGTCGGCGTCAGCAAGGAGGAAATGGCGTTTGCCGTAGAAGAGCTGATCAAACAGCAGGGCGGTATCGTCCTCTGCCGTAACCGAACCGTTTTGGCGAGTCTTCCCCTCCCCGTCGCGGGACTGATGAGCGACAAAAGCGGCGAAGAAGTCGCACAAAAGCTCTCCGAGATCGAGAAGATCTGCATAGAACAGCTCGGTGTCAATCCAAAGCTTGACTCCATGATGACGCTGTGCTTTATGTCGCTGCCGGTTATTCCCGCTCTTAAAATCACCGATCAGGGACTTTTTGACGTAACAAATCAGCGGTTTGTTCCGATAGAAGCGGAGGAAGAAAAATGAAATGGTATCTGATTCTCCCCGCAGCAGTCGTTTTGGCCGTCTGTATCGCGTTCGCGCTTTTCGGATGCGCAAGATCCTCCGACACCGCTTCGCTCAACTACACGCAGGTATCCTCCGAAGAGGGACAGAAGATGATTCAGGAAGAGACCGGCTATATCATTCTCGACGTCAGAAGACAGGACGAATACGCCGAGGGACATATCCCGGGAGCGATCTGTGTACCGAACGAGGAGATCGGTGAGGAAGAAATCGAAGAACTGCCCGATAAGGACCGGAGAATCTTTGTCTACTGCCGCTCCGGAAGAAGAAGCAAAGAGGCAGCAAAAAAACTCGCCGATATGGGTTATACCGATATCGTCGAGTTCGGCGGTATCCTCGACTGGAAGGGCGAAATCGAAAAATAACAATAAAGCGGAGGATATCCCAATATCATTAAGTTAAAAAAGCAATAGAAAAAAGAATGCAGTCGAGACAAAAGTCACGGCTGCATTTTTATAAAAAGAGCAGAGCAAAAAGACCAACGAAACGTCAGCCTAAAAAAGATATTGAAAACAAAGTTGAGTTA
>JAFRCW010000022.1 GCA_017404145.1 Ruminococcus sp.
CTGCGTGACATTCAAAGAGCTGTTCTTTTGGGGTAAGGGGAAGTGTACGGTTTTTTCAACATTTTTCCACATAACTGCTGCAAAAAAGAGGGCGCTGTGAAGTCGGAAGCTTTTAGCTTCGTTTCTTCACAGCGCCTTTTTCTGTGTGATTGGTTTTATAGTCAGTTCTTATTCAGTCTGTTGTTGATCAGCAACTTGTTGCAGTAGGAGTAAAACTCATCATCTTTTCCCACGGTGAAGCACCCTTTTTGAAACGCGTATACCAGCTTTCCGTCCGTTATGATCATATAGTAGTTCTCTGTAACGAAGCCTCTTTTCAGCTGAGAGGCGGGGATCGTTATCTTATTTTCGGTATCCTCGTTGAAGCAGATCAGCTCCGACTCCGATAATTCCATACGGATCCGCATTTTACCGGCGCCGTTTGTCATTTCATCAAGACGTGCTTTGGAGATTTTCATCGATTTGAAGTAACTGATAATAACGCCGGCGAGTAATGCGGTGATAAAGACAGGGAATATGAGGATGTAGAGAGGTCCTCCCAAAATTCTCCACACAATACATGCGATAATAATGATTGCAGAACCGATATAGCCTCCGATACTTTCCGGCTTTTTGAAGTATTCATATTGAAACATTTCACGGTCTGTATCGAAGGTTCGCGTATACTCATTGACAAATAACGGTTCCATCTGTTTTTCTCCTATCAAAATACTGTTTGTATTATATAATAATAATAATAATAAGTCAATACAAAAGAAAATGCAACCCGCCGCAGTGTATCCGCGGCGGGTTGCGTCCGTATGTTCAATATACCTTCCAAATATCAGATGAAATTATTCCTGACCCTCAACCTTCGGGAGCTTCGCGACGGAGGCGGCGATATCCTCATCGGTGGGAATATAGTCGGTCATTTCACCGTCGTTAAACTTCTGATAAGCCACCAAATCAAAGTAGCCGGTACCGGTCAGACCGAATACGATGGTCTTTTCTTCGCCGGTCTCCTTGCATTTGAGCGCCTCGTCGATCGCGACTCTGATCGCGTGAGAGGATTCGGGAGCGGGGAGGATGCCTTCGGTTCTCGCAAACTGCTCTGCCGCCTCAAAGACGGAGGTCTGCTCGACAGAGGTAGCTTCCATCAGACCGTCATGATACAGCTGAGAGAGAACGGTGGACATACCGTGGAATCTCAGACCGCCTGCGTGGTTCCCAGAGGGGATGAAGCTGGAGCCTAAGGTGTACATCTTCGCGAGCGGGCAGATCATACCGGTATCGCAGAAGTCATACGCAAAGGTGCCTCTGGTGAAGCTCGGGCAGGACGCGGGCTCGACCGCGATGATACGATAGTCAGCCTCGCCTCTGAGCTTTTCGCCCATGAACGGAGCAATCAGACCGCCGAGGTTGGAGCCGCCGCCGGCGCAGCCGATGATCATATCGGGATTGATGCCGTACTTATCCAGAGCAGCCTTGGTTTCAAGACCGATGACAGACTGATGCAGGAGTACCTGATTGAGTACGGAACCCAGTACATAGCGGTAGCCTTCGTTGGAGACCGCAACCTCAACCGCCTCGGAAATCGCGCATCCGAGAGAACCGGTAGTGCCGGGGAATTCCTCTAAGATCTTTCTGCCGACGTTAGTAGTGTTGGAGGGAGAGGGGGTGACCTCTGCGCCGTAGGTTCTCATAACTTCTCTTCTGAACGGCTTCTGCTCATAGCTGACTTTTACCATATAAACCTTACAGTCCAGTCCTAAGTAAGCGCAAGCCATCGAGAGAGCTGTGCCCCACTGACCTGCTCCGGTCTCGGTGGTAACGCCCTTGAGACCCTGCTTCTTTGCGTAGTACGCCTGCGCGATCGCAGAGTTGAGCTTATGGCTGCCGGAGGTGTTGTTGCCTTCAAACTTGTAGTAGATCTTGGCGGGAGTGCCGAGCGCCTTCTCTAAGCAGTAAGCGCGAACGAGGGGAGAGGGACGGTACATCTTGTAGAAATCTCTGATCTCTTCGGGAATCTCAAAGAACTTGGTATCGTTGTCCAGTTCCTGCGCGACCAGCTCTTCACAGAAGATACCGCTCATTTCTTCAGCGGTCAGGGGCTGGCCTGTACCCGGGTTGAGTAAGGGAGCGGGCTTTTTCTTCATATCCGCTCTCAGGTTATACCATGCCTTCGGCATCTCGTTTTCTTCTAAGTAGATCTTGTAAGGGATTTTGTTTTCGCTCATTGTAAGTTCTCCTTTTTGTTAGTTAATGTCATTGTGATGGTAAAAAACTGTCATTGCGAGGCTCCATAGGAGCCGTGGCAATCCCCCTGTCACTCATACCGTTCGAAAGAGAATTGCTGTTGATCATTTGGTTTCTGATTTGTTTCACCATCGCTTTGTCATTAGATTCATGTTCATACACCTTTCAATTATTTGTTCCGAGCGAGAGCTCAAAAAAATAAAAAACCTGTCCCTGCATAACTGCCGGGACAGGAGAATTCCTGCGGTGCCACCCTGCTTGATGTTGATACATCCACTCAGCGCATACTGTCATATGCCGACCTTTGATTACGGAAGGTCCTATTCCGTCTTGTATACTCTGCTTTCGCATTTCAACTCGCCCTCAGAAGTCCATTCAGCTTGGTATTCTCTGTCGCGATCCCAGCGCCCGCGGCTCTCTGAAAGAGAAGGGAGAAAGCCTACTCACTCTTCGTCATCGGTTTACCGGTATTATATCTGATGCAATCTAATTTGTCAATAGCTTTTTCAAAAAAAGTTATAATTTTTCAAAAATGAATAAATTTTCGCATATTTATACTCTTGTGATGTAAAGAGCCCCGAGAATCTCAGGGCTCACAAAATCAGTCGATCGAATGAATGTTGCCTGTGATTACCAGCGTAGATACGCCGGGGGTAACGCTCCATGCGCCTGTTGATGTGTCCTGCGTATAGGTCGCCGCGGGAATACTCAGCGCGCCGTCTGCTGTCGCAAATACGCCGGTCGATTCATCATAGGTGTAATCGGTACCCTCTGCCATCGTCTCCCCGTTGAACACAACGCTGATATTGCTCAGCGCGGGGGAGAAGGTATCGGTAACGGTAGCGTTATCTGCTTCGGTCACAGGCGTGTTGCCGCTGTTCTGCAGCTGGAAGGTATAGGTCAACTCACCGTTTTCCGCAACGGGGATCGGAGTAACCGCCTTGAGGATCGACAGCAGCGCCTCAGAGGTGACCGCGACCGTCTCGCTTGCGCTGACGGGAGTGATCCCCTGCCCGTCGAGCGTTACGGTGTTGATGATCTCGCCGTCTGTGCCGAGCGGAGCAAATTCGTTTACCTGAGCGGAGTAGATCAGGGTGACGTTTCCGTCTGCCGGTACGGTCAGACCGGTGATGACCAGACCGTTTGTCGTATCGGCAGCGGGATCGTTCTGCATAACGCCGTTTGCATAATATTGCAGTGAGGCATCCACATAGCTCAGCGGCTGAACCGTGCCTGTTTCAAAGGTATAGGCGCCGAGGTCGTCGGTGAAGGTGATTCCTGTGACGGCTTCGTCGGAGTTGTTGACGATACTGACGACATAGGTGAGAGTATCCTCTGCGCGATAGCTGTCCTCTATCGCTTCCTTGGTTAAGGACAGTACGCCCTCTATTGACCCGGTCGTGATGTTCGAGCGTATCTGCTCGCCGTTATAATTCAGCGTCGCCTGATTTGTAAAGATAGTAGCCATAGTATTTCCTTTCCTTTTCTTGTCTTAGGCTTTCGCCTGATACATTCTATGCGAAAAGAAAAAGAAGGTGTCTAATCAAAAGCGTTCTTGATACAGGCAGAAGGACGTTTCCTTATCGGGCAGTGTTTTGCGGACGCTGCAGCGGCTCGACAGACTGATATACCATCGCCTCCAAGAACTCGGAGAATATCGCTCTCCAGAAGGTGATGATATGACAGCCTTCGGGATTGAAATGCAGAACGAGCTTTTCTTTGGGATATCCCATATCCTGCAGTCTGTGATACATCTCTGTGACCTCAGGATCGGTATCTCCGCCTGAAGGACCGGTATAAAGGTAAAGAAAGGGCGAGCTGTCGCTGAATTCCTTTGTACTGAGATAGGTATTCCATATTTCGTTTTCATACGTCCAGAACGAAGGAGAGAGCGCGCCTGCCGTGCCGAAGACCTCAGGATATTCCATGGCGGTATAGAACGCTTCCAGTCCTCCGAGGGATTCTCCCGTAACGGATGTATGCAGAGGATCGGTATAGACGTTGTAGTGTTCTCTGATATAGGGCACTACCGTCTCAGCGACAAAAGCGGCAAGCTCTGTGCCTTTTTTCTTGGAGTATGATTCCGTTTCCACCGTTTCTCCCAGATCCGGCACCAACTCATCGTCTCTGTTATAGTTGCTTCTGTCGCCGAAAGTATCTATCGCAACGACAATCGCTTTATAACCGGTGTTCGCCGTCATACTTGTGATCTGCTCGGGAATGTTGTCGCTGTCAGCAGGGGTCTGCCATTGTTCGCCGATATAGGCAATATCCTGACCGTCATAGACATATACGGTCGCGTATTTCTCATCGCTTGCTGCATTGTAGTTATCGGGAGTCCAGATATGGATCCTTTTCTCGTATCCGCTGAAGGGGAGCGTGATATGCTCATATTCCGGATAGTAGTCGATCTTTTTGCCTTGTGTATAGGGAAGAAAGCCTAAGTCGCAGTTATACCAGCCGCTGACACATTTATTAAACGAAAATATCTTGGTGCGCTTCTCACCGTAGGCGATATACGCCATATTATAGACGGAGGTATCCCCCTCGCACGAGAAGGTATAGGAGTCGGCGCTCTTATTGCACAGGGTCATCGGAACGTCTACGGATTCTTCGGTATCGCTGTTGAAGAAGGTCGCGACCGCTTCTTCGCTTTTATCCTTGTCCTTAAAATACAGCGTATGGATGCTGCCGACCTCGTCGGCGTTGGCAGGCTTTTCCGGTTCGCATGCTGTAAGGGTCGCGAGAATGACTGCTGTGAGGATCGCTGCTATGATTCGTTTCATCTTTTCTCCTTGGCGCTTGGTTTTGTATGTGAACGGATATATTTATCAGATGGCGAGAACGAATATGCCGAGAGTTTCGGCGCGTTTATCGACCGTTTCCGATTCGTCTTGTACAAACTATTCTTGAATTTGGCTTGATTTTAAAGAAGAAACCCTGACAAACATGCTGTTTATCAGGGCGCTTGTGTTATTGGTGGAGACTATTGGAATCGAACCAATGACCCCCTGCACGTCAAGCAGGTACTCTAACCAGCTGAGCTAAGCCTCCGTGTGCTATATACTTTACCACATTTATAATGAAAATGCAAGCATTATTTTTTGAAAGGCGGATTTTCGGAGTTTTGAATAACTTTCCTTTTTATTGCTCATACTAACAGCGGAGGCGTTATGAATGAAAAAATACAAACACAGTAAGAATACTCCCGAGCGTACGGGGTTTTATGTCGCGTTATCCGTCTGTATGATCGCCGTAGGGTTGGCGGTGTGGTCAGCGTATACCGGTTTGTCCGATTATCTGGATACCGGCTCCGATGAATATTTTGCTACCCTGAACCCCGAGACCTTGGCGGCGGTAGCCCAGCCTGTCACCGGTGTGACCGAGCCGGATCCCACCGAAAAGCCGACGGAGACTTCTGCTTCTGCCCAGCCGGAAACACAGGGGAAGAGAGGTTTCTCTCTGTCGGAGACTCTTCCCGATAATACGGAAGATGACGATACCGCCGACGCAGATTCCGAGCTGACTTCTCTGCAGGCGGTACTGAAGGTAGCCGATTCGCTGATCTATCCTACCAAGAGCCGCAGCGTTTTGAAGCAGTACAGTGAAGACGCCGTATACAACAAAACGATGGAGGACTACCGTCCGCATACCGGCTGTGACTTTGAGGCGGCAGAAGGGGAAAACGTCTACGCCATGTGTGACGGAACGGTAAAGAATATTTCTTCTTCAGAATTATACGGTATTATCGTCGAAGTGGACTGCACCGATTTTTCCGTTTATTACTGCGGACTTTCCAATGAATTGAACGTTGATAAGGGAGACGAACTGAAAACCGGCGATACCATCGGCACAGTTTCTTTGATTCCCTGTGAGTGTAAGGATGACTCGCACGTTCATATCGAGATCCGCGTCGGCAACAAGCTGATCGATCCCCTGAATGTCATAAACACCTCGGAATAATCATATCTATGAACGAGGAATAAAATAATTCCTAATTCCTAATTCCTCATTCCTAATTTTAAAGCCCTGCCCCCGTTTCGCTTTTAGGGGCAATCACAAAAAGACGCCGAAATCTTTCATCGGCGTCTTTTTGTATGATATATGTAAGGCGGGATTTCTCCCGCCCGTATGATTAATAACTTGCGTAAGCGTCATAATTTTGAAGCATATTATTGATGGAGATGCCGTAGCCTCGCTCCGGTGAATTGACAAAAACGTGCGTAACCGCGCCGACAATTTTATCATTCTGGACAATCGGGCTGCCGCTCATCCCTTGGATAATACCGCCTGTTTTTTCCAGCAGTTCGCTGTCCGTGACTCTGAGGATCATATTATGACCCGACACGTCGCTGAGCGACAGCGTTTCGATCACCACGGAATACTCTTTTGCACCGCTTTCGTCAAGAGTAGTAAAAATGGATGCGTCGCCGGTTTGAATTTCGCTGTCATCCGCCGTTTGAAGCTTTTTGCCATCCATCGGCTGGTGATATCTTCCGTAGATACCGAAGTCGTTGTTCAGCGTGATCTCTCCCAGTGATTCTTCGCCCATATATCCGACCAAGCCTCCGGCGTAGCCTTTCTGCGCTTTGTTCAGTCCGGTTACGGTCGCGTTCATGATCTCACCTGTTGAGAGCGGCATCAGCATACCGGTTTCGTTATCGCAGATCCCGTGACCCAAAGCGCCGAACGACATCGAGCGTTCGTCAAAATAGGTGACGGTACCGATTCCCGCGGTAGAGTCCTTGACCCACATTCCCGCGGTGTAAACGCCGTCTGAAGAAACCTCGGGGGTGAGTGTAACGGATATCGGGCTCTTACCCCTGAAAACGGATAATTCGATATCCTCACCGCCCGAGCTTTCGATAATTTCTTTGAGCTGTTCGTTGGTTGTTACCTCTGTGCCGTCAGCTTGTTTGATGATATCGTTCGTTTGAATTCCTGCCTCCAGAGCAGGACTGTCGAACGAGTCGTCCACATTGACAACCAGAACGCCGTCCGAGAACAGCTTCATTCCGAACGGAATACCGCCCAGCGTCAGCGTTCTGTGATGCTCCTGCGCGTTTGCGGAATACGATGTGCAAACGCTGATACAAACCGCCATCATCAGCGCAGTGATTTTTTTCATATTTTTTATATTTCCACCTCCTTTCTATTTTATTATTTGAAAGGAATGTGTTTTTAGTTTGGAAACAAAGTCTTGAAAAATAGTATTTGGAAGGAATGAGTTCGGATAGATAATGATCATGGGATCAATATAATTATAATTCTAATTCAGAAAAATAAAATTAATTTGACAATTCTTCCGAAATTTATTGTAACTTGAAAAAAATGATGATATACTGGGAAAAAGACCATATACAATTATAATATAGGTAAAATATGTCGGTCAATCTTTCTCAGAACGCTCTTTTCATCATATCGAATCTCACGCGGCACGGCTACGACTGCTATGCCGTGGGCGGTTGCGTGCGCGATTCTTTACGAGGAATTGAGCCGAAGGACTGGGATTTTACCACCTCGGCGCTGCCCGATGAGATCGAAGCGTGTTTTGCCGATTGCAAGACAGTAGCGGTAGGGAAGAAGTACGGCACGATCGCAGTGATTTTAGACGGTGAGCAGTATGAGATCACTACTTTTCGTGTGGACGGAGAATACAAGGATTCCCGCCATCCGGAGACGGTGCTGTTTTCCAAAGAGTTGAAAGACGACTTGTCCCGTCGCGATTTCACCGTTAATGCGATGGCGTACAGCCCCGATTCCGGTCTGGTGGATCTTTTCGGCGGAGAAAGAGATCTGGAATACGGTGTGATCCGTTGTGTCGGAGATCCCGAGAAACGTTTCGGCGAGGACGCTTTGAGAATCCTGCGCGCGCTGCGATTTGCTTCCGTATTCAATTTTACGATCGAGCCTCAGACGCAGAACGCGATATTGAAGCTGCGGAATACGCTGTCGGACATCGCGGCGGAACGTATTGTCGCCGAGATGAACAAGCTTTTATGCGGAGAGAATGTCGCGTCTGTTCTGCGCCGTTTTAAGTTTGTGTTTGCGGTGTTTATCCCCGAGCTTTCCTCTACCTTCGGTTTTGAGCAGAATTCTCCGCATCATAACCGCACCGTCTTTCGCCATCTTGTCGCCTCGGTGAAGAACATCGAGCCCGATCCGATTCTCAGAACGGCGATGCTGTTCCATGATATCGCTAAGCCCCTGTCGCAGACGACTGACGAGCGGGGAAAAAGCCACTATAAGAATCATCCGATGCTCGGCGCGGCAATGGCGGAAAAGATCATGAAGCGGATGTGCTATCCGAATCATTTTATCGAAGAGGTAACTACCCTGATCCGTCATCACGACGACCGTATCAAGTCCGATCCCGTGATCGTCAAAAAATACCTCGGCTTGCTCGGCGAGGATATGATGAAAAAGCTTCTCAAAGTGATGCGCGCCGACGTCTATGCCCAGTCGATGTACAAAAGAGAAGAAAAGCTTTCAAACCTCGACGCGGTAGAAGTGGAGACGGAGAGGATTCTCACATCCGGCGAGTGTTATCAGCTGAAGATGCTTGCGGTATCCGGCAGGGATATCATCCATCTCGGCGTTGCCTCCGGCAAGCAGATCGGCGAAATTCTGAATACTTTATTAAATATGGTGATCAAAGGTGAAATCGATAATTCCCGAGAAGAATTATTAACAGAAGCGAAAAAGATGATTTAATTTACAAACGTCGATTCACCACCGTAGGGGAGGGTCTTGACCCTCCCGTATCTTGGCTCCCTCTGACGAGGGAGCTGGGCAAATTCGCCTAAGCGAATTTGGTCTGAGGGAGAGATAACGATGCGCAGATACAGCAATTTGATGTTAGACGAGTAGCGGTACAAAAACAGCCATATCAACCATATTCATTTGACAAATCTCTCTATATACAATATAATACACACGCGAGTAAATCAGACGGTCGCGGGCAGTACGAGAAATCCGCTGTCCGAGGAAAGTCCGGGCTTCACAGAGCGAGGATAACGGCTAACAGCCGCCGGGGGCGACCCTAGGGAAAGTGCAACAGAGAATAACCGCGTTGTTGTGTTTAAACGCGACAGCGCAAGGGTGGAAAGGTGAGGTAAGAGCTCACCGGGGTGGCGGAGACGTCACCGCCGTGTAAACCCTATCCGAAGCAACACCGTGGAGGGACACACAGCCTGCTCGGCTGTCCCGTGGAGGTGGCATTGAGCTTAGGCGGCAACGCCAAGCCAAGATAGATGACCGTCCGATACAGAACCCGGCTTACAGATTTGCTCGTATATACGAAAAGACAGTCCGCGCAGGACTGTCTTTTTTACGCGGCAAATCATTCATATGATAAAACAACGAATGATTTGTATTATATGATAATGTTTATAACCGTAGGGGAGGGTCTTGACCCTCCCGCCGAAACGTCGATTTAAAACCGTAGGGCGGGGGCTTGCTCCCGCCGAAACAATGATACTCTAACAATTTAGCGGTGAGAAAAAACCTCATCCGTAGGGCAAGGCGCCCACGACTTGCCGAAACGTTGATATCCCTACGACGTGAATAAAATGGTCACTCGCTTCGCTCGAACAATGATGATTCATTCCTCTTTATCCCCTTTTCAAAAGGGGAACGGCAAGTCGTAGGCGCCTTGCCCTACGGTATGAGTGTATAGGTCGAATGTCAAATCACACCTTCATCTGTGCATTATCCACAAATATCCCCGCCATATTTTGGATTGCAGGACAATACACGATATGGTAAAATATAGTTGCCAACAATTACACAATTAAATAATGGTTAAAAGTGTATTATCTAACCTTATGTGGGGATAGTGTTTTTATTGTTATGATAAAAACGCTATGCTCTATTTCAACTATCCCTTATAGGTTAGATGCTATCAGTGATATTGTGTAATTGTTTGGCGACGATTCGGAGCAAACGTGTTTTTTGGCGTACAGTCTTCGGATTGTGCGTCTTTTTGTTTTATGATGTCATTGCGAGGGCTTTAGCTCGTGGCAATCCCACAAAGATTCAATGCGCGTTAAGGAGGTCGTCTTATGTTCAAAAGATGTTTATCGGTTATACTATTTTTGGTTTTAATAATCAGCCTGATTACCATTTTGCCGGTTTCTGTAAACGCTCAGGAAGAAGAACTTGCAGAGGATGGGGCGGATAATGATTTAGCTGAAAGCGGTTTTTCTATACGGACATCATATCCGGGTACCTCAAATTATTATTACGTTCCCGAATCGGCATCAAACCCTTATCCTGTGAACACTCACGGCGGGAATTGTACGTGGTACGCTTGGGGCAGAGTTTATGAAGCATCAGGCGAATATCCGAATTTACCCAGAGGGAACGCAAACATTTGGTATAATTCAGCAAGTTGTGCAAAAGGAAGTACTCCCAGACCGGGAGCGGTTATTTGCGGCAATTATGGAGCAAACGGTCATGTAGCATTTGTGGAAAAAGTGTATGACGATGGGGTACATTTTGATTTTACAGAGTCAAGTTGGGATACTCGGTACCCTAATTTTGCCTATAATACATATAAAACAAGTGCAAACTTCAGTGGCTTTCAAGGCTTTTTATATCCGTTTAACGGAAGTAATGATAAAGATGGCCCATCTTATGATGATTTCCATGTTGGAGAAATACAATCAAATCAGTTTACTGTTATAGCTCATGTCACCGACCCAAGTGGTATCAGAGAAGTAAGATATGCTATTTGGACGGAAAATAATGGACAGGATGATATAAAATGGTATGATGGTCATTGTACAGACGGAAATGATTATTATTGGGCACGCATTAACTTTTCTGACCATAAGGGAGAAAAAGGGAAATATATCATTCATATGTATGCATATGACAACGCAGGAAATCTAACAAATCCAGGAATTACTTATGATTTTACTTCTACTGGACCAAAATATTCGGATTTTCATGTTGGAGAGTTTAGAGAAGGCGCATTTACTATTTTAGCAAAAGTCACTGACATTAACGGTGTTTCTTCTGTTCGTTATGCTGTTTGGACAGAGAACAACGGACAGGATGACTTGAAATGGTATGATGGCCATTGTACAGACGGAAACGATTATTATTGGGCGCGTGTTAATTTTTCTGACCATAAGAATGAAAAAGGTAAATATATCATTCATATGTATGCTTATGATACGGCAGGGAAGCTAGCAAATCCCGGAATTACTTTTGTATTTCCTGAAACGGGTCCAACAGTATCCAATGTAAATGTTTCAAATATTTCTTCTGCTGGATATACCATTACTTGTAATGTATCCGCTGATGTAGGAGTGTCACGAGTACAATTCCCAACTTGGACAGAAAAAGATGGTCAAGATGACTTAGCCTCTGAATGGTGGACTAATACAAAAGTCAAAGGAACGATTAACGGTAATACAGTCACATTCAGAGTTAACACATCTGAACACAATAGAGAAGTCGGAAAATATATTACCCATCTGTATGCTTATGATTTATTCGGAACAGCTACAAAAGTTGTTGTGCCTACTGTTGAAGTACCTGCTCCCATTAGTAATGTAGCGGTAACTGATATAGATGAATTAGGATTTACCATAACATGTGAGGTTGATTCGGCATGGGGTCCTATCAGTAAAGTTGAGTTTCCAACATGGACTGATGCGAATGGTCAAGATGATATTGTATGGCACCAAAGTAATTATTCAAACGGAAAGGCAACCTGTAGAATACTTACAAAAGACCATAATAATACAATAAGCGGGCGATACTTAACACATATTTATGTTTGGGATAACAGCGGTCATGCTGCTGCGGTCAACCAAATAGATTATCCTTGTCTTAGTTTTGATTATGGCAAAGCGCTGACTAATCCCACCGAACCCTCACCCACCATCCTCGGCGACGCAGACGGCGACGGCGTCGTTACCATCCTCGATGCTACCGCCATCCAGAAGAAGCTCGCGAGCATCACTGTTCCCACCTATATAGAAATTGCCGCAGACGTCGACGACGACAAAAGTGTCACGGTTATTGACGCTAACTACATCCAAAAACATCTTGCGCATATGGAGATACCGTATGAAATCGGAAAGACAATAGCATAATGTATCAACGAAAAAGACGCATCCCGCGATAGGATGCGTCTTTTACTGTAGGGGAGGTTTTCGACCCTCCCGAAAACACAGCGTTGCTATAATATCCACGTTCGGGAAAGTCAAGACTTTCCCCTACAATGTTGAACGTGTTTACTTCCTTCTCGACTCCAGCAGTTCGTTCTTGACGTCCCAGAGCTTCTGAGAAAGGTCGACATAATACTCATGCGGGTTCTCAAAACGCTTGACCTCGTCCCAGAGCGTATCAAGCGCTACGCGGCAGTAGTCCTTGATTTGATCGAGCTTTGGCATTTCCATCACCAGTTCGCCTTTTTTAAAGTACTGCTTCTTCAGCTCCACCGCGAGGAAATTTTCCACCGTCTTGCGTTTCCAGGTGTGCTCGGGATCGAAGATCTCATAGGGCTTATTGTCGTCGATCACCTCGTCGAAGAGGGTGATCACATCCGCGATCGCCTTGTGGGTATCCCGATCATAAAGACGGTAGATCTTTTTGAAGCAGGGAGTTGTGATCTTTTCCACATTCTCGCTGATTTTGATTTTCGGAATGATGTTGCCGTTCTTATCTTCTACAGCGCAGAGCTTGTACACGCCGCCGAACATCGGCTCCGACGCGCTGGTAATCAGCCGCTCGCCTACGCCGAAGGAGTCTATCTGCGCGCCCTGCAGGAGCATATCCTTAATAATGTATTCGTCGAGGGAGTTGGAAGCGCAGATCTTACAGTCGGGGAAGCCCGCGTCGTCCAGCATCTTTCTCGCCTTTTTGCTCAGATAGGTGATATCGCCGGAGTCGATACGGATGCCCGCGGGACGGATGCCCTTAGGGACCAGTTCTTCATTGAAGATCTTGATCGCGTTCGGGATACCGGATTTCAATACATTATAAGTATCTACCAGTAAGGTACAGGCGTTAGGATATCTTCTCGCGTACGCGCGAAACGCGTCTTCTTCGCTGTCAAACATCTGCACCCATGAGTGCGCCATCGTACCCAGCGCGGGAATCCCCATCTCCCGGTCCGCGATCGTGCAGGCAGTGCCGATACAGCCGCCGATATAGGTCGCTCTCGCGCCGTATACAGCCGCGTCAAAGCCCTGCGCGCGTCTGGAGCCGAACTCCATCACCGCTCTGCCGTGAGAAGCGCGGGCGATCCTGTTCGCTTTGGTAGCGATCAGGGATTGATGATTGATACACAGCAGTACCATCGTTTCGATAAACTGCGCCTGGATCACGGGTCCCCTGACGGTGACGATCGGCTCTCCCGGGAAGATAGGCGTGCCTTCCGGCACCATCCATACGTCGCAGGAGAATTTGAAATTTCTCAGATATTCGAGAAATCCCTCGGAGAAAATACCCTTGCTTCTTAAGAATGCAATATCCTCATCGGTGAATTTCAGATTTTTCAGATATTCTACTACCTGTTCAACGCCTGCCATGATCGCAAAGCCCGCTTTGTCGGGGTTCTTCCGATAAAACATATCGAAATAAGCGATCTTATCCTGAAATCCGTTCTCAAAATACCCGCCCGCCATCGTTAATTCGTAAAAATCAGTGAGCATTGTCAGATTTCTGTTCTCATATTTTGACATATGGTACCTCTTTTCCCATTTTTTGCAAAAATAGGGCAACACTATATATTGTGGCTCTAATATTGTCAACAACTATTATAACATAATTGTTTACAAAAAACACTACATTTCGGCTACAAAAAGTTAAAGATTTGTTACAAACATAATAAAAAAGTTTCAAAAATTTAAAAATTCTTACAAAAAAGACTTGTTTTTTTTCGAATAACGTATTATAATACACTTACATTAGCTTTTTGAGTTTAAAGAATTTCCGTTGAGAATTATTGAAAAGAAAAACTCACTATATTTTTGAATATATTTGGGGGATACAAACTTATGAGATTACGTAAGCAAGAACTCGGAGATCGTAACTTAGTAGGCGCCCGTGTTGAGGCAGCGAGAAAAAAGAAGGGTATGAAACAGAAAGAGCTGTTAGCGCAGCTTCAGGTCAACGGTGTTGATATGAACGCATCGGGTCTTTCCAAGCTGGAAGGACAGATCAGATTTGTGACCGATGTTGAACTGGTAGCCTTAGCGGATATCTTAGAGGTTTCCGTAGATTTCCTTTTGGGCAGAGCCCCGCAGTAAAACTTGATATTTTCCAAGCATTTTGGTTTCTGTTTTTTCAGACGGTAGAGTTTTCCGACTCTACCGTTTGAATTTTTTTATGTTGTTTTACCATACTGAATTTAGAATATCACAAATTTTATCTAATATTAATTCTTCTGAAGAATTATACAACAAAAGGTGAAGCAAATGAAAGAGAAGCTCGAGCATTACAGCCCTTATATCAAGTTCTTTTTACTATATACATTACTGTTTTTTGCCATTACCAAGCTGATTATGTTTTTTCTGCCCTTTCTGATTTCGCTGACGATCGCGGTGGTGATGAAGCCTGTCTATGATTATCTCAAGCGTAAGTTTTCCTTTCAGCCGGCGTTCTCTGCGACGGTCATCACCTTGTTTTTGTTTTCCGTATTTTTATCGCTGGCATCGTTTTTGCTGTTTCTGATCATCCGCGAGCTGATCCGGCTGATTCGGGAGAACGCCGATTTCTTTTCTTCTTATCTCGGCAACTTCAGTTCTTTTGAAAAAATATACGATACCTTGCTTTCGGGGGATATGTTTCCCCGTGTGTCGGGATTCGCGGTATCGGTAGTAAGAATCGTACCGCTTGCGATCACCTTTGTGATCGTCTCGTTTGTACTGACCGTCTATTTTCTCAATCATCTCAGCGATCTCAAAATCAGGATTCTCGACCGATTTCACGGGGATAGGAGAGAGAAGCTTATGAGAATGATGGAAAACGGCTATTTAACGGTCAGAAGATTCTTCCGCTCGTACCTGATCTTGTATGTCATCACATTTACGGAAGCGGTATTCATCTTTTTTCTGACCGATACGCCCTATCCGCTGGTGTTCGGCTTGATTACGGCGATAGCCGATCTCCTGCCTGTGCTGGGTCCCGGCGCGGTATATATCCCGCTTGCCGTGATCAATCTGATCAAAGGTGATTGGTTCACCGCAGTAACGCTTCTGGGCTTTTATCTGATTACCATCGTGATCCGTCAGATCATTGAGCCGAAGATCGTTTCCGACGCTGTCAAGCTCAGACCGGCGCTGATATTTTCGGCGGTATATTTTTCTGTTGTGAGTATGAACTTCTGGATATTGTTCTATGTGATCATCCTTGCCTTACTGTATAGAATTATGAAAGCGTCGGGCGTATTATTTACCGACATCTCAGGGAAGAAAATTAACCATAATAAAAATGAATGTGATACAGCTATCCGCTGACAGAAATAGTAGTTGCACTTTTTACAGTTTTTGCTATAATAAATATGTATGACGATTTTCGGAGGCTAATATGAAACAGACTGCTGAACAATTCTTTGCATCCATCAACAATAAAAAAATTGCGCTGATCGGGATGGGGCGTTCTCATCTCCCGCTGATCCCGCTTTTTACGAAGTACGGCGCTCTGGTGACTGCGTGTGATAAAAGAACAGAGGAAGAGCTCGGAGAAATCGCCGAAAAAGCAAAAGCCGACGGCGCGACTCTCTCTTTGGGTGAACATTATCTCGACGACCTTGACGTCGATATGGCGCTGCGTACTCCCGGTATGCGCTGCTACTGCGACGAGCTCAACCGCCTGAGAGAAAAGGGGATAGAGGTCGTTTCCGAGATGGAGATATTTTTTGATATCTGTCCGTGCAGGATCTTTGCCGTGACAGGCTCCGACGGAAAGACCACTACCACCACCGTGATCGCCGAAATGCTGAAAAAGCAGGGATATACCGTACATATCGGCGGCAACATCGGCAAGCCGCTGCTCCCCGAGATAGAGACGATCCTGCCCACAGACGTATGTGTAGTAGAACTATCGTCCTTCCAGCTCATTTCGATGAAGCAAAGCCCCGACGTCGCGGTTGTTACCAATCTCCAGCCCAATCATTTGGATATCCATAAGGATATGCAGGAGTATATCGATTCTAAACGCAACATTATTCTTTATCAGAATAATAACAGCGTATCTGTTTTGAATCGGGATAACGATATCACCCGTTCTTTTGCGGAAAATGTCAACGGAAAGCTTTTATGGTTCTCCCGCAAAGAAAAAGTCGAAAACGGCTGTTATCTGGACGGCGATACTATTATATATAAGGAAAACGGTGTTGAGAATAAGGTGCTGGACATCCGTGATATCCGTATTCCCGGTATGCATAACGTCGAGAACTATATGACCGCCATCTGCGCTGTCTGGGGCGTGGTGGATGTTGAGAACATCGTTGAGGTCGCAAAGACCTTTGCCGGTGTGGAACACCGCGCGGAGTTTGTCAGAGAGCTCGACGGCGTCAAGTACTACAACGACTCGATCGCGTCCTCTCCGACCCGTACCGCTTCGGGTACGCTGTCGCTGTATGATTTTAAAATCATACTGATCGCGGGCGGCTATGACAAGCATCTGGATTATACAGAATTGGGCGATGTGATCTGCAAAAAGGTAAAGGCTGCCATCCTGATGGGCGCGACTGCCGATAAGATCGAGACCGCCATCAGAAATTCCAAATATTACAGTGAGAACAATCCTGTGATCATCCGCGTGAAAAATATGGAAGAAGCGGTCAAAGCAGCGCACAAAAACGCCGAAAAAGGCGATATCGTCTCGATGTCGCCAGCGTCAGCAAGCTTTGATCTCTACAAGGATTTTGACGCTCGCGGCAAGCACTTCAAGGCGCTGGTCAACGCGTTATGATACGCGAATCGGACAAAGCCGAATGGCTTTCCGTATCTTCCGATGATCCGTTCTTCACAAGAATCAGATCGCTTTTAGAATGTTATGGAACAGACTATGATTTTGTACGGTTTTATACCCAGTACATAGGGGAGAGCGCGGTGTCTTTTCTTTCCCTATTTGAGGGCAGGATGAATCTGTATCTCACAGAGGTTTCCGATATAGAAGAGATCGATGAGTTTATCCTGTTTTCCGGTTGTACCTATGTGATGTATCACGCTGATTTTGCATTGGGTTTTAATTCTGTATCAGAAATAAAAGGCGATGTTTTAGCCTATAAAACTCGCTCAAAAAATCTCTCGAAAAGCATTACGGAACCGGATATTCCATCGATCTACGAGGTGCTGAAATCCTGCGAATCCGAGGAGTTTATCGTGCCCGACTATCTGCCGTTTCTTTCCGATATGACGCATCGGAAAAACAAAGGAAAATGCACGGCGGCGGGAATCGAAAAAGACGGTGTGTTAGCCTCCTGCGCCATGGCTGTCAGTGAGACGGAGAATGCCGTCATTATCGGCGCGGTCGCTACCCGTCCCGCCTATCGCTGTCAGGGGCTTTCCCGACAGGTTGTTATTTCTTTATCAGAAAAATACGCCGAGCAAAATAAAACCGTTTATGTGTTCAGCGCTAATAAAAAAAACACCCGATTCTATGAACATTCGGGTTTTGAAAAAATATCTAAATTTATAGAAAAACAGATAGGATAAACAATGATGAATAAACCGATTTTTGAATTTGATGAAACGATCGCAAACGCCTCAAAAGAGGCTCTTTTGCTGTGTCGGGAACAGTTTGAAGAACTCGAACAAATCAAAGAATATCAGCAGCAAAAAATGCTCAAAGCTTTTCAGAAATATAACGTCAGCGAGGCGATGTTCGCGGGCTCGACCGGCTACGGCTACGACGACCGCGGCAGAGATACGCTGGACAAGATATACGCCTATGTGTTTGACGCGGAGGACGCGATCGCGCGTCATAACTTTGTCAGCGGCACGCATACTCTGACGGTAGCTCTGTTCGGCGTTTTGCGTCCCGGCGATGAGATGCTTTGCGTGACCGGTACGCCCTATGATACGCTTCAGCCTGTGATCGGTATTGCTAAATCTGCCAATATGGGTTCCCTGATGGATTTCGGCGTACAATACAGCGAGGTTGCCTTAAAAGCCGACGGCTCCGTTGATTTTGACGCTGTTGAAAAAGCTGTATCCGAAAAACAGCCTAAAATGGTTTATATCCAACGTTCCAAGGGTTATTCCCTGCGTCCGTCGTTGAGAAATGATGAGATAAAGATGATCTGTGATATCGTCAAACGTGTATCTCCCGACAGCATCATTATGCTCGACAACTGCTACGGCGAGTTCGTAGAGTGGGAGTCGCCTCTGACGCTCGGCGTAGATTTGATGGCGGGTTCGATGATCAAGAATCCCGGCGGCGGTATCGCTCCCACCGGCGGCTATATCGCCGGCAGAGCGGATCTGGTGGAGCTTTGCTCCTACCGCTTGACGACGCCCGGGACCGGCAGAGAGCTCGGCTGTACGCTCGGCGTTCTCAGAGAAATGTATATGGGCGCGTACAACGCGCCGATTGCGGCGATCGAAGCGGTCAAGACAGCGGTATTCGCATCCGCTTTGTTTGAGATTTTGGGCTTTGACGTTGAGCCGAAATATAATGCTAAACGCGGCGATATCATTGATGTGATCACACTGGGCAGTCCCGAGAAAATGTGCGCGTTCTGCAAAGGGATTCAGGCGGGCTCGCCGATCGATTCCTTTGTTTCGCCGACACCCGCGCCGATGCCGGGCTACGACAGCGACGTGATTATGGCGGCGGGCGCGTTTACGTTAGGTTCATCCATCGAGATTTCCGCCGACGGTCCTCTGCGTGAGCCGTTCGCTGTGTATTTACAAGGCGGTTTGACCTTTCACACCGCCAAGGTCAGCGTGATGCTTGCCGCGCAGGAAGTGAAAAAAATTTAGAATTCATAATTCGTAATGCATAATGAATAACAACACCGCAGAAGCAATTTCGTTTTAGCTTCTGTGGTGTTTAAAATTTTATAAATGTTATCTTTTTACGATTATCAAAAAACTGAAAATAAGAATTCAATTATGCATTATGCATTATGAATTGTCATTCTCTCAGCTTTTTAAAAAAGCCTTTCAGTAATCTCTGACATTCTTCTTCCATGATACCGCCCTGACATGCGGGACGAAAATTTTCTTTTAAAGAAAATAAATCCAGTACCGAACCGCAGCAGCCGTTTTTGAGATCATAAGAGCCGAAGTATACTTTCGGGATCCTTGCGTTAACGATCGCACCCGCGCACATCGGACAGGGCTCTAAGGTAACATACAGCTCACATTCCCACAGCCGCCATCCGCCGAGCGCCTTGCACGCTTTGTCGATGGCTTCTATCTCCGCGTGACAGAGGGCATTTTTATTTTGTTCTCTGCGGTTTCTGCCTTCCGAGATGATCTCATCATTTCTGACGACGACCGCCCCTACGGGTACTTCTCCTTCATCAAACGCCTCTTGCGCCAGTTCAAGGGCTCTTTTCATATACGCCGGATTCATTGCGTCATCTCAACTATCACTGTATATATGATAATCATTACGGTATAGACGATCAGCGTCGGAGAGCTGCATACGGTTTTCATCTTCTCCCGGAAGGAAATACCTTTGTTGGAGTCGGGGAAGGAGAAGAAGTCCTTTTTTGTTTTGATGATCTTTCTGATGAAAATGAACGAAAGAATACATAAAACAATCATCAGAATGACGAAAATGATATTGACGGTATTCTCCGTAAGAGGCGTATTGGTTTGCAGAATATCCAGTGTGACCGAGATCCCGTTGTTGAAGAAGTGGATCAGAATACCGGGCAGCAGAGAATTTGTCTTGAGCGCGATGAAGCCGAAGATCAGTCCTCCGCAGAACGCGAACGGGATCTGAATGATATTACCGTGCATCAATCCGAAGATAGCAGAGGATACGATCACAGCGAGCGCGCCGGAATACTTTTTGAGCATTCCCATGACGATACCGCGAAAAGCGAATTCTTCCGCCAGCGCCGGGATAACGGCGATCGTCAGATAGGACATAAAGATATCTCCGGTGCCTTCGATTTCTACTCCTCCGGAGTAGGAACTTGTCAGGCCAAACATCTCAAACATCCTTGAAACCGCGTCAGCCGCATAATTCGAAAGCAGTGAGAATGCGACGCCGATGACGACCAGCATCACAAGATATCCTGCGCCTATCTTTTGGAAAGGGAAGAGTTCTGCGAGAGGCTCTCTGCGGAACAGACAAAAAATAATTCCCACAAAGAAAAATGTTATCAAAGAGAACAATCCGTTGATAAGCGTCATTCCAAACGCTGTATCCATAGCGTCGGTTAGCGAATCTCCCGAAAGGAAAGAAGCGAAAACAAAGACAATCGAGAACACCAGTTCTGCGATCATAAATAAAATCATCAGCAGTCCGATGCCGTTAGAAGTACTTCTCAGGTTTCTTTTGTATTGATATTCTTCATATTCTTTTTGCGTGTAAAAATACTGCAAAACAAAATCTCCTTTTTTTTACAGGTGTTTCAACATTATCAGCCGGATCCCGAAATAGAAACCGTACCGAAAACAGCAACTTCTAATATTGTATCACAAATTTTTCAAAAATAATTCTTGACAATCAATATAAATGATATTATAATAGTCACCGGAAAATAAAGCAAAGCAGAGGCTTTCACCTGCGTCGGTTCCGTCTGAGCGGGTCAATACTTTGAGCATAGCAGTATGCTTATCTTGTATTGTGCGCGGGCGGAGACTTCTGCCCGCTTTTGTTTTACAATTTTTTGGAGGTGCTGAACATCGGCAAGCAAGAGCTTCAGATTAATGAAGAAATCCGCGACAAGGAACTGCGCGTGATTGGTGACGACGGAACCCAGCTGGGGATTATGTCCTCGGCTCAGGCTCAGAAAATCGCAGACGATAAAAATCTTGATCTGGTGAAGATCGCTCCCAAGGCTGCGCCGCCTGTCTGTAAGATCATGGACTACGGCAAGTATCGCTTTGAACAGGCGAAGCGCGAGAAGGAGCAGAGAAAGAACCAGCATACTGTCGAAGTGAAGGAGATCAAGCTCTCTTTGAACATCGACACCCACGACTTTAACACAAAACTAAAGAACGCCTTAAAGTTCTTTGCTCACGGTGATAAGGTCAAGGTTTCTATTCGTTTTCGCGGCAGGGAAATGGGTCACGCCGAGTATGGCTACGATACCATGAAGAAGTTTTCCGACGCCTGCTCAGAGGTCGCCAACATCGAACGTCCCGCGAAGCTCGAGGGTCGTCAGATGCTGATGTTTTTAGCGCCAAAGCCCACAAAGTAATTTAAAGGAGGATATTCATATGCCTAAGATTAAAACACACAGCGGAGCAAAAAAGCGTTTCAAGCTTTCCAAGAACGGTAAGCCCATCCGCGCCCATGCTTACAAGAGCCACATCTTAAACAAGAAGAACAGAAAGCGTAAGAGAGGTCTGAGACAGACCACAGTCGCTGACAAGACCAACGTAGCGCAGATCAAGCGTTTGATCCCCTACAAATAATTGACACTCATCTTTGAAACGGAGGTAAGATATAATGGCACGCATTAAAGGCGCGATGATGACTCGCAAAAGAAGAAAGAAAGTATTAAAGCTCGCAAAGGGCTACTACGGCGCAAAGTCGAAGCATTTCAAGATGGCGAAACAGGCCGTTATGAAGTCCGGCAACTACGCTTATATCGGCAGAAAGCAGAAGAAGAGAGATTTCAGAAGACTCTGGATCACCCGTATCTCCGCTGCCTGCAAAGCGAACGGCACCAACTACTCTACTTTTATGAACAACTTAAAGAAGGCAGGCGTTACCTTAAACCGCAAGATGCTCTCTGAGATCGCGATTTCCGATCCCGCCGCTTTCACCGCTCTGGTTGAGCAGACGAAAACCGCATAAAAAAGCTATAACTGCGTTTGGATATGATCTAAACGCAGTTCTTTATTGCTGTAGGGGAAGGACATTGTTCCTTCAGATGTATGATAATAGGATAACATATGGAACTCATCATATCAAAAGACAACACGAAAATCAAATATGTCAAAAAGCTGATTGCTTCGTCCTCTTTTCGAAAAGAAGAAGGGCTTTTTGTTGCAGAGGGGAAAAGGCTCTGCGACGACGCTCTCAGAAGCGGCGCAGGGGTCGCGCTCGCTCTTTTCTCGGAGGATTTTTGTCAGAATCATCCCGACGATTTGGAAAGATTTCGTCATTCGGCAGATCAAAGCTTTTTGGTCAGAAACAGCATATTTTGTGCTTTGTCGGATACAAAAACACCACAGGGAGTGCTTTTTGTCATAAAAACACTTGACAAACCGATTGACTTTGATAAAATGAATAAGAATGGAAAAATAGCAGCTCTTGAGAGTATCAAGGACCCGTCAAACCTCGGAACGATCCTGCGGTCGGCTGAGGCTTTCGGCGTTGATCTGGTCGTTTTGTCCGATGATTGCTGTGATATTTACTCTCCTAAGGTCATCAGGGGAAGTATGGGCGCGCTGTTTCGGCAGGCGGTTTGTATCGTAGATGATCTGCCCGCTTTTATCGAACGGTTCAATCACAACGGCACTTCCTACGCCGCTGTTCTCGACAGAGATTCCGTCTCTCTCTCTGAGATTTGTTTTTCCTCTCCTTCTCTCGTCTGTATCGGCAACGAGGGCAGGGGCTTGAGCGAGAGGGTCATTTCTTCTTGTTCTGAAAAGGTATTCATCCCGATGCTCGGAGACGCGGAGTCTCTGAATGCTTCGGTCGCCGCCTCTATTCTGATGTGGGAAATGATAAAATGACGACAGATACCAAATATTATATATGGCTGACGCAGGCGCTCGGCTACAGCAGCCCGAAGTTTAAGGCGCTGTATAAGCTCTATGACTCTATGGAAGAATTCTATCTCGGCGGCGAAGCGGAGTGGCGGCTGTCCGGCGTGCTCAGCGGAAAAGACATCGACGCGCTTTCATCGTGTGATCTGAGCGTCGCCTATGATATTCTCTCTCAGTGCAACCGTCAGGGCTATACGGTCGTCAGCTTGGACGATCCCGCTTATCCCAAGCGTTTATTTGAGATTTTCGACCCGCCCGCGGCGCTGTATATCTGGGGCAGGCTCCCTGATTTTGAACATCTGCTTTCTATCGGGATGGTCGGCACCAGAAACGCTACCGCCTACGGCAAGACTGCCGCGCATATTCTCGCGGGAAGTCTCTCCAAAATCGGCGTTGTGATTACGTCCGGCGGCGCTGTCGGGATCGATTCCGAGTGTCACACCGGCGCATTGGAGGCGGACGGCGTGACGGTTGCGGTATTAGGCTGCGGACTGTCTCACCGTTATCTGATGCATCAGCAAAAGATGAGAGAGGCAATCTCCCAAAGGGGCGCTGTCGTCAGCGAATACCCGCCGGAGTATCCCGCATCTATGTTTACCTTTCCCGAGAGGAACCGTATCATCTCCGGACTTTCCAACGGTGTTGTAGTTGTTGAAGCGGGAGAGAGAAGCGGCTCTCTGATCACCGCGCGTTTGGCAGCAGAGCAAAACCGTGATGTGTTCGCCGTGATGGGGAACATCACCTCGCCCTACTCTCAGGGTACCAACCGTCTGATCAAGGACGGCGCGATCCCTGTGACAGGTTATCAGGATATTATCGACTGTTATCCGCAGTATCAGGTGACGTCCACAGAAGAAAGAATGATCGCGAAGATCCCGAAGCATCGCACCGATATTGATGTTTCCGATAACGCAGGAAAGGTTTATTCCGTCATAACGGCAGAGCCTCAGCATATAGATGTGATAACCGAAAAAGCGGGTATTCCCGTGAACACGGTTCTCCAATGTATGACAGAACTGGAACTGGAAGGTTTGATTTCGGCGGACGCCGGAAGAATGTATAAACTGATATAATATATGAAAAATGAAATATGAAGTTTGAAGAATGAAATGTGAACAATTACATTACTTTATGCGGAGGGTAAGTGTTTCACCCATCATTTTTCATCATCAATAGGAGGAACTATGTCTAATCTTGTGATAGTTGAGTCGCCTGCAAAGGCGAAGACCATCAAAAAGTATTTAGGAGACGGCTATGAGGTAGTCGCGTCCATGGGTCATGTCAGAGACCTGCCCTCGGCGCGTCTTTCCGTAGATATCAACCACAACTTTGAGCCGAAATACGAGGTTATCAGAGGAAAGGAAAAGCTTGTCGACGAGCTGCAGAGCAAAGCGAAGAAGTCCGACAAGATTTATCTCGCAACCGACCCTGACAGAGAGGGAGAAGCGATTTCCTGGCATTTGGCGTATCTGCTCGGATTGCCTCTTGATGAGATCGACCGTGTAGAATTTACCGAGATCACCAAATCCGGTATCAAGAACGGGATGTCCGCTCCGCGTACCATTAATATTGATTTGGTCAACGCCCAGCAGGCAAGACGTATCTTGGACCGTATCGTCGGCTACAAGCTCAGCCCCTTTGTTTCTCAGAAGATCCACCGCGGTCTTTCCGCGGGCAGAGTCCAGTCTGTCGCGGTTCGGATTGTCGTTGACCGCGAGAATGAGATCCGCGCCTTTAAGCCGGAGGAGTACTGGACCGTAGACGCAAAGTTCATCCCCAAGGGTTCCCGCAAGGCGTTCTGTGCGACTCTGTACGGTGACGCTAAGGGGAAAATCAAAATCAAAAATCAGGAACAGGCTGACGCCATCCTTAAAGAATTAGAGGGCGCCGACTATATGATCACCAAGGTCAAAAACGGCACCAGAAAGAAATCTCCCGCGCCTCCCTTTATCACCTCCACGCTCCAGCAGGAAGCGTCCAGAAAGCTCAACTTCCAGTCCAGACGTACGATGAAGGTTGCTCAGGAGCTGTACGAAGGCGTTGAGCTGCAGGGCATCGGCGCGATGGGTCTGATCACCTATATGAGAACCGACTCTCTGCGTATTTCCAACGACGCTGTCGCTGACGCGTCTAAGTATATCGGTGAGAATTTCGGCAAGAATTATCTGCCGCCGAAGCCGCGCTTCTTCAAGTCGCGCGCAGGCGCGCAGGACGGTCACGAAGCGATCCGTCCCTCTACGCCGTCGCTCTCTCCCGCACAGGTCAAGTCAAGTCTGACCTCGGATCAATATAAGCTTTATAAGCTCATCTGGGAGCGCTTTATCGCTTCACAGATGGCTGACTGCGTCCAGAAAACCACCCAGGCGGATATCGAAGGCAACGGTTATGTCTTTAAGGCGGCAGGCTACAAGGTCGAGTTTGACGGCTTTACCAAGCTCTATATCGAAGGCAGAGACGAAGCCGGTGAGAAGGATAACCAGATCCTTTCCTTAGAGAAGGACACTCCCTGCAAGGCGAAGGAGATCGTACCGAACCAGCACTTTACTCAGCCGCCGTCAAGATATACCGAGGCGTCCTTGATCAAGGCGCTGGAGGAATACGGCATCGGCAGACCGTCCACCTATGCCGCTACCATCTCTACCATTACCGGCAGAGAATACGTCAAGCGCGAGGGCAAGACTCTCTATCCCACCGAGCTGGGCGAAGCGCTCTCCAATTTGATGAAGGAGCGGTTTCCGAAGATCGTCAACGTCAAGTTCACCGCCCAGATGGAGCAGGAGCTTGACACCGTCGAGAGCGGCGCCATCCGCTGGGATGAGCTGCTTGACGAGTTCTATACCGATTTTGACAAGACCCTGAAAAAGGCGAAGGCAGATATGCAGGGCGTCAAGATCACCCTCAAAGAGGACGAGACCGATATCATCTGCGAAAAATGCGGCAGAAAGATGGTCGTCAAGGTCGGACGCTATGGCAAGTTTATCGCCTGTCCCGGCTATCCCGAGTGTAAGAATGTCAAGAAATATGTGGAAGAAGTCGGCGTCAAATGTCCCAAGTGCGGCGGCGACGTCATCGTCAAGCACACCAAGAAGGGCAAGGAATTCTACGGCTGTTCCAATTACCCCGAGTGCGATTTTGTATCGTGGTATGAGCCGATCGCCGAGAAGTGTCCCCAGTGCGGCGAGCCTCTCTTCAAGAAAAAGGGCAAGAAAGCCACAATCTTCTGCCAGAAGGAAGGCTGCGGCTACACGAAGAAATGAGTACGGTCAATGTTATCGGCGCGGGACTTGCGGGCTGCGAGGCGGCGTATCAGCTCTCCAAAAGAGGGATCAAGGTGCGCCTTTACGATGCAAAACCGCTGAAGAAATCACCCGCGCATCATGAGGATTATTTGTGCGAGCTGGTTTGTTCCAATTCCTTTAAGGCGAACAGAGTCAATTCCGCCGCAGGCTTGTTAAAAGAAGAGATGCGCCGTCTGGACTCTCTTCTGATGAAATGCGCCGATTCTTCCGCAGTTCCCGCAGGAGGCGCGCTGGCAGTCGACCGCGACGAGTTTTCACGCAAGGTCACGCAATATATTGAGAATGACGGGAACATCACCTTTATTTCTCAGGAAATAGAGTCGATCCCCGAAGACGGTATTACGGTTATCGCTACGGGACCGCTGACCTTCGAAAAATTATCGGACGATATCAGAAAGAGATTCGGCGAGCAGCTGCGGTTTTTTGACGCGGCGGCGCCGATCGTATCCTTCGAGTCGATCGATATGAACTGCGCGTTCTTTGAATCCCGCTACGGAAAGGGCGACGGAGAGGACTATCTCAACTGTCCGATGAATAAGGAAGAGTATGAGGTGTTTTACAGCGCCCTGATATCTGCCGAACGCGCTCGAGTACACGAGTTCGATGTGATGAATCCTAAGGTATACGAGGGCTGTATGCCGATCGAAGTGATGGCGCAGAGAGGCGTCGATACCGTGCGGTTCGGTCCGATGAAACCGGTAGGACTCAGAGATCCGCGCACCGGACACCGTCCGTGGGCAGTCTTACAGTTAAGAAAAGAAAACCGCGAGGGTACCATGTATAACCTCGTTGGTTTCCAGACGAATCTGAAGTTTGGGGAGCAGAAGCGGGTGTTTTCGCTGATCCCGGCTCTCAAAAACGCGGAATTTTTGCGTTACGGTGTGATGCACCGCAACACTTTCTTGGATTCTCCCCGTTTGCTGAATGCTGATTATTCTTTGAAAGAAAATAAAGACATCTTTTTCGCCGGTCAGATCACCGGTGTAGAGGGCTATATGGAATCTGCCTCCTCGGGGCTGATGGCAGGGATCAACGCCGCTTGCAGAGCGATGGGGGAAGAGACGGTGATTCTTC
Organism: Ruminococcus sp.; assembly: GCA_017404145.1. GTDB lineage: Bacteria > Bacillota > Clostridia > Oscillospirales > Acutalibacteraceae > Ruminococcoides. The sequence goes on from JAFRCW010000022.1 coordinate 27,482, forward strand.
CGAAAGAAACGATGATCGGCGCGCTGTCGCGCTATATCAGCGACGATTCGGTGAAGGACTTCCAGCCGATGGGAGCGAACTTCGGTATATTACCCGAACTTGCGGATCGTCCCAGAGACAAGGCTCTGCGCGGACAAGCCTACGCGGATCGCTCTCTTTATTCTTTAGAAGAAATTAAAATGATACAGAATATTTAAAAAGGTAGTGGAAATATGAAAATTATCGTAGACGCTTTCGGCGGCGACAACGCACCTCTGGAGATCATCAAAGGCGCTGTTGACGCGAAGAACGAATATCAAGTGGATATCATTCTCACAGGCGACGAGAACATTATCAAACAGGTCGCCGCTGAGAATAACATCGACATCACGGGGATCGATATCGCTCACGCCCCCGACGTTTTCTCCCAGAACGAAGACGGCACCAAGATCCGCGAGAAGCAGTACGCGAATACCTCGATGGCGAAGGGCCTTCGTATGGTAGCCGCGGGTGAGGGCGACGCGTTTGTATCGGCGGGCAACTCCGGCGCGTTAGGCGCGGGCGCGGCGCTCTTGGTCAAGCGTATCAAGGGCATCAAGCGCGTGGCGTTTGCTCCCGTTATGCCGAACTCCAACAGCTACTTTATGCTGCTTGACTCCGGTATCAACAAGGAGTTAAGACCGCAGGCGCTCCAGCAGTTTGCGATGATGGGCTCGATCTATATGAATAAGGTGATGGGTTATGAAAACCCCAGAGTCGGGTTGGTCAACATCGGCACCGAAGAACACAAGGGCAGAGAGCTCGAGCAGGAGGCGTACAAGCTTCTCAAGAATACGCCGATCAACTTCGTCGGCAATGTGGAAGCGCGCGATATCCCTCTCGACGGCTGTGACGTAGCGGTCTGCGACGGCTACACCGGCAATATGATCCTCAAAACCTATGAGGGTGTAGCGATGGCGCTGCTCTCCAAGGTGAAAGGTTTGTTTACCAAGAATACCAAAACCAAGCTTGCTGCGGCGCTGGTGATGAAGGAACTGAAAGATCTCAAGAAGTCTGTCGACTATAACGAGGTCGGCGGCGCGCCGGTATTAGGATGCTGCAAGCCTGTTTTCAAGGCGCACGGCACCGCTAAGGCGAAGACGATCAAGAACGCGATCCGCGTTACCAAGGACTATGTGGATAACAATGTCATCGACTCGATCACTCAGGCGCTGGGTGAACTGAAAGAAGTGGAATAAGTGAAGGATATACAAGAACGAATCGGTTATCAATTTCAAAACGTTGCGCTTCTGAATGAGGCGCTGACCCATTCCTCGTATGCTAACGAACAAAAGGGTAAGATCCGGCACAACGAACGCTTGGAGTTTTTAGGCGACGCGGTGCTTTCCATCGTCGTATCCGATTATATTTTTGAGAATTGTCCCGAGATGCCAGAGGGCGCGCTGACAAAGCTCCGCGCTTCTTTGGTGTGTGAAAAGAGCTTGTTTGATTTTGCCAAGCAGATCGACTTGGGCGCTTATATCAAGCTTTCTAACGGGGAACGCAAAAACGGCGGTGCGCACCGTCCGTCTATCGTCTCCGACGCGTTCGAAGCGTTGATCGCCGCGATCTATCTCGACGGCGGCTACGAGGCGGCAAAGCGTCATATTCTGCGTTTTGTGATTCCCGAGATCGAGCATCACAGGAACAACTCTTTCAAAGACTACAAGACCAAGCTGCAGGAGATCATCCAGAAGAATCCGGGCGAGCGTCTGGAATATCAGCTTGTGTCCGCCACAGGTCCCGATCACGACAAGCACTTCAAGGTGGAGGTACACCTCAATTCCAACGTGATCGGCAAAGGCGGCGGCAGGTCCAAGAAAGAAGCGGAACAGCAGGCGGCAAGAGAAGCGTTGGAGTTGATGGGCTATTAAACACGCGAACGTAGCGCTGTTTATCCCGCACAACGGCTGTCCGCATCAGTGCAGCTTTTGCAACCAGAAGAGCATCGCGGGCGTTGCCGTTCAGCCGACGCCTGATGACGTCAGACAAACGGTAGAAACAGCGATTGATTCTTTAAAAGAAAATACAAATAACGCAGAAATCGCTTTTTTCGGCGGTTCATTTACCGCAATCGACAGGGATTATATGCTCTCTCTGTTAGAAGCGGCTTATCCTTACACCGAACGGTTTCGCGGCGTGAGGATTTCCACTCGTCCCGATTACATAGATGACGATATTTTAGTTCTTTTGAAGAAATATAATGTTTCTGCGATCGAGTTGGGCGCTCAGTCAATGAGTGACGAAGTACTGTCTGCCAACGACCGGGGACATACCGCGAACGACGTCAGAACAGCCTCCCGGCTGATACGGGAATACGGCATTGAGCTTGGTCTGCAAATGATGACCGGTCTGTACAAAAGTACCGATGAGCTTGACAGATATACCGCGCAGGAATTTGTCAGGCTTTCTCCCGATACTGTCAGGATCTATCCGACGATCGTGATGAAGCACACCCGTCTGGCGGAGCTGTATCAAAGCGGCGTGTATATCCCGCAGAGTTTGGACGAGGCGGTATCGCTGTGCGCCGATCTGTTGGATTTGTTTGAAGGAAATGGCGTCAATGTGATCCGCGTCGGACTGCACCACACCGACTCTCTCGACACCGATATGCTTGCGGGACCGTATCATCCCGCTTTCAGAGAACTTTGCGAGAGTGAAAGAATCTATAATATTCTTTTAAAGAAATATAAATCCGAAAACACATCCGACCTTACCGTAGCGGTTTCTCCCCGCGCGGTATCCAAGCTGGTCGGCAACCAAAAGGAAAATATACAGAGGCTCCAAGAAAAAGGGCTTCACATCCGTATCATACAGGATACTTCCCTTGACGAAAGTCAGATGAAATTTATTGATGAGAGGTAGAATATGCTCCTAAAATCTCTCGAGCTTTTTGGCTTCAAAACCTTTCCCGACAAAACAAAATTAACCTTTGATACCGGTATTACTTCTGTCGTAGGACCCAACGGCTCCGGAAAAAGTAATATTTCCGACGCGATCCGCTGGGTACTGGGCGAACAGTCGCCGAAGTCTCTGCGCTGTTCCAAGATGGAGGACGTTGTTTTCAACGGTACCGATAAGAGAAAGCGCGGCGGCTATGCCGAAGTCACGCTAACAATTGACAACTCCGACCGCTTTTTGCCTTACGGCGGCGATGAGGTAGCCGTCACCAGACGCTACTACCGTTCCGGTGAGAGCGAATATCTGATCAACAAAGCTGCAGTGCGTCTGAAGGATATCCACGAGCTGTTTATGGATACGGGCTTAGGCAGAGACGGTTATTCGATGATCGGTCAGGGCAAGATCGACTCGATCGTTGCGTCCAAAAGTGAAGACAGACGCGAGATCTTTGAAGAAGCCGCGGGTATCTCCCGCTACCGCTACAGAAAGGTCGAGGCGGAGCGCAAGCTAGCCCGTACCGAGGACAATCTTCTGCGCCTGCGTGATATCGTGACAGAGCTGGAGGAACGTGTTGAACCTCTCAGGATCCAGTCCGCCAAGGCGGAGAAGTTTTTGGAGTTCTCCACAGAGAAGAAGGGCTTGGAGATCGCCCTCTGGCTGGATACGATCGAAAAATCCTCCAAAACCCTCAAGGATCACGAGGATAAGATCGAGATCGCCCGTTCTCAGTACGATGAGGCGGAGAGCATCCTTGACAGTATTGCCAAGGAGACTGAGGATATTTATCTGCAAAAGGGCGCCGTAGCCTCCAAAATGGAAGAGAAGCGCGCCTCCATCTCTGCATTTGAAACCGAAGTGTCCGAAAAACGCGCGGCGATTTCCGTTTCACAGAACGATATCCTCCACAACAACGAGAATATCGATAGAGTAGGGCAGGAGATCGAGAAAGCAGAGTCCTCCACGGTTGATCTTGCCAACGTGATCGAAGAAAAACAAAAGCGGATCGAAGAACTGAAACAGCATATTGATGAGAAACAGTCCGAGTATAACGCCGTGACGGACGAATTAAATATCATCAACCTCGACGCGTCCCGTTCTTCCGATGAGCTGCAGCAGCTTTCCGCCTTGATCGCTTCTTTATCCCAGCGTCTCGCCGACGTACGCGTTACCGATATTACCAGCGCGTCTAATATTGACGAGCTGTCGGCGCGTATCGAGACTCTTTCTCAGAGCGAAAAGGAGCAGAGCGAGAGATTGTCCGATCTTTCCTCGATGAAAGCGGATTATGAGAAACAGCTCAAAGAGATAGAAGAAAAGCTGACGATGGTGCAAAACTCCATCGAAGGCTTAGAGATAAAAAGTCAGTCCCGTCTCCAAAAGCGGGACGATCTGAAAGCGCAGTGCGACAGTCTGATGCTGGACTATGAGGAAAAGTCTCGCCGCGCGAAAATCCTCTATGATTTATCGAGAAACTACGAGGGCTTTTATGATTCCGTCAAGGTCGTGATGAAGGAGTCAAAGAACGGCGCCTTAGGCGGCGTCTGCGGTCCCGTTACTACTTTGATCAAAGTACCGAAAGAATATAACATTGCGATGGAAGTCGCCTTAGGCGCGAGAATGCAGCATATCGTGGTAGAGACCGATTCCGACGCCAAGCGCGCGATCGAGCTGCTCAAAAAACGCGACGCGGGCAGAGCGACCTTCCTGCCGATCTCCACCATCAAGCCCAGATCACTGGATGAAAAGGGCTTGGACGATTGCTACGGCTATATCGGTATCGCCTCTGACCTGTGTACCTGCGATCAGAAGTACGCTTCGATATTGACCAACCTCTTGGGCAAGATAGTGATAGCCGAGGATCTTTCCTGCGCATCCGCAATTGCCAAGAGATACGGCTACCGCTTTATGATCGTCACTCTCGACGGTCAGGTGATCAACGCGGGCGGCTCCTTTACCGGCGGTTCCCGCGCGAAGAAATCGGGACTGCTTTCCCGCGAGTCAGAGATAGAATCTCTCAACCGGCAGGCGTCAAACCTCAGAGAGAAGCACGCTGCTCTTTCACAAGAGCTCAAGCGCGCGACGTCACAGTGCGCCTCCTGCGAAGCGGATCTTCTCGGTGCGAGAGCGGACCTCTCCAACGCTCAGCAGGAGCAGGTACGGCTGAGAGCGGAGTATAACGCTTGCCTGAACGAATATCAGCAGGCGCAGTCTCAGGCACAAAATATTAAGACAGAGCTGATATCCTGTGAGCAAAAGATAGAAGAATCGAAAAAGACGCGTGTCTCCGCTCAGAAAGAGATGGTGAAGTTCACCGCTGAGATGGAAAACGCGGAGATCAAAATCAAGAAACTTTCCGGTACCAGAGACGAAATGGCGATAAAACGCGAGGAGCGTTCCGAAAAGCTGCAGGAGCTGCGGCTCGCGGTGGTTGCATTAGAGAAGGATATCGAATCCGTCAACGCCGAGATATCTTCCGCCAAACTCTCCGGCGACGATCAGCAGAAGCGTATCGAGGAACTTCTCGCCGAACGGTCACAGCTGCAATCGCAGAATGAGGAGATCGAAGAGAAGATTTCAGCGCTCAGTACCGAGATAGAATCGCTCCTTTCTCAGATCAAAGAGTATAATGAAGCGATCGAAAACCTGAACACCGAGCTGAACAATTTTGACAAGAGAAGCATTGAACTACGACAGCTCGAGAGAGAAAAATCCTCCGAGAGAGAGCTGTCCTCGAACGAGCTGACGCGTCTGGAAGAGAAGAAGATCAGCCTCAGAAAGCAGTACGACGATATTATCGCAAAGCTGTGGGAAGAGTACGAGATGACGCTCGGCGAGGCGCAGCAGCAGGCGATTACCATAGAGAATCTGACACAGGCGCGTTCCAGGCTGTCCTCTTTGAAACAGAAGATCAAAGCGCTCGGTACCGTTAACGTAGCGGCGATCGAAGAGTATAAAGAAGTATCCGAACGCTACACGTTTATGAGTGCGCAGGTAGAGGACGTCGAGAAGTCGAAGAAAGAACTGCTGCGACTAATCACCGATCTGACCAAGCAGATGAAAGACGTCTTTGTGGACTCTTTCGCAAAGATCAACCAGAATTTCGGCAAAACCTTCAGAGAGCTGTTCTCCGGCGGCGAGGCGAGACTCGAGTTGACCGATCCCGAGAACATCCTCACCTCCGGTATCGATATCATCGTTCATCCTCCCGGCAAGATCGTCGTCCACTTAGAGGCGCTGTCGGGCGGTGAGAAAGCGCTTGTCGCGATCGCATTATACTTTGCGATCATGAAGGTCAGACCCGCGCCGTTCTGTGTCATGGACGAGATCGAAGCGGCGCTGGACGAGGTCAATGTAGACCGTTTTGCGCAGTACCTGAGAACGCTGACTGCCGGCACTCAGTTTATTCTGATCACACACCGCAGAGGCACAATGGAAGAGGCGGACGTTCTCTACGGCGTTACCATGCAGGACGAGGGTATCTCCAAGCTCTTAGAGCTCAGAGCCTCTGAGGTCGCTTCCCGTTTGGGAATCAACAATTAGCGCCGAATAACAAGCGCAGTAATGAAACATATCAAAGGAGAACCATTTTATGGGACTTTTCAGTAAAATCAAAGAAAGCTTGAAGAAAACCAGAAAAGGCGTTGTCGACCAGATCGACGCTCTGCTCAAGTCTTTTACCAAAATAGACGAAGAACTCTTTGAAGAGCTTGAAGAAATCCTCGTGATGGGCGACGTCGGCGTCGCTACCGCCGAAAAAATCTGTGACGAACTCAGAGACAGAGTGAAGCAGAAGGGTATTACCGATCCGTTCCAGATCAAGGTAGAACTGCAGACCGTGACATGGGAAATGCTCACCGGCGGCAACGAGATGCACATTGATACAAAACCTTCCGTGATCCTTGTGATCGGCGTTAACGGCGTAGGAAAAACCACCTCTATCGGCAAGCTCGCGAGCTTTTACCAAAAACAGGGTAAGAAAGTGCTTCTTGCCGCCGCGGATACCTTCCGCGCCGCCGCGATCGATCAGCTGAAGATCTGGGCTGAGCGCGCCGATGTGGATATCATTTGTCAGGGCGAGGGATCGGATCCCGCCGCCGTGGTATATGACGCGATCTCCGCCGCAAAGGCGAGAGGAGCCGATCTGGTGATCGTCGATACCGCCGGCAGACTGCACAATAAGAAGAATTTGATGGACGAGCTCGCGAAGATCCGCAGGATCATCGATCGCGAACTGCCTGACGCGGACAAGGAATCTCTGCTTGTTCTTGACGCTACCACCGGTCAGAACGCCGTCAATCAGGCGAGTGAATTCGCTAAGGCGACCGGTATCACCGGTATTATCCTGACCAAGCTCGACGGTACCGCCAAGGGCGGCGTCGTTATGGCGATCAAAGACGGTCTCGGCATCCCCGTGAAGTTTATCGGCGTCGGTGAAAAGATCGACGATCTCCAGCCTTTCGATGCGGATGACTTCACCTTGGCGCTCTTTGAGGGAGAAGATAACTGATATGACCGAATTCATTATCGCGACCAATAACGAAAAAAAGCTGATCGAACTTGACCGAATTCTCAATCCTTTGGGGATCAAAGCGGTTACGGCGAAGTCAAAGGGGATCGATCTCGGCGACGTAGAAGAAAACGGTTCTACCTTCTCAGAGAACGCCTATATCAAGGCGAAAGCGGCGTTTGATAAATGCGGTCTTCCTGTGATCGCCGACGACTCCGGACTGTGCGTTGACGCTTTGGACGGCAGACCCGGGATTTATTCCGCGCGCTACGGCGGTCACGATTCTCCCTATATCACCAAAATCAATATGCTGTTGGAAGAAATGAAGGACGTACCTGCGGATCAGCGCGGCGCGCACTTTACGTGTTCTGTCTGCTGTATTCTTCCCTCGGGAGAAACAATTCAGGTGGAAGGCTATTGCTTTGGAACAATCGCGTTTTCTCCTTCGGGAGACGGCGGCTTCGGGTATGACCCCGTGTTTTTGGTGAACGGAAAAAGCTTTGCTTCTCTCTCATCAGAGGAGAAAGACAGCCTGAGCCACCGCGGCAACGCTTTACGTAAACTGAGAGATACATTGAAAGTATCTACTGATTGTCATTGCGAGGGCTTTAGCCCGTGGCAATCCCCTTATGTATAATACTGTTATATTTGGAGGAAATCATGCTGAACAGTAAACAGCGCGCCTATCTTCGCGCTATGGCGAATTCCATCGACACCGTCGTGATGGTCGGCAAGGGCGACCTCGACGAGCAGGTGTTCAAGACCGCCGACGAAGCGATCACCGCCAGAGAGCTGATCAAGGGAAAGGTACTGGAGGCAAGCTCTCTTTCTTCCCGTGAGGCGGCGGATCAGATCGCTGAGAATATCGGCGCCGACGTGGTACAGGTGATCGGCAGGAAGTTTGTCCTGTATAAAAAGAATCAAAAAGAGCCTCAGATCAAACTGCCGAAATGAGAAAGGCGATTTACGGGGGATCGTTCAATCCCATTCATCTTGATCATATCGCCTTATGCCGACAGATCAAAAACGAATTCTCCCTCGATCGGGTGATCCTGATCCCTACCTCGACAACACCTTTAAAGGATAATTCATATTTGGTATCGGATGAACACAGACTGAATATGTGCCGCCTTGCCGCTGCGGATGACGATTTTATCGAAGTCAGCGATATCGAGATCCAAAGAAAAGGATTCAGCTATACCTCCGATACGATCGCGCAGCTGAAAACCGACGAGGACGAGTTGTTTCTGATCGTCGGCGCGGATATGTTTATGACCTTAGAGAAGTGGCACGAGTTTGAATATATCTTTGAGAACGTGACGATTCTGACGATTCCGCGCGGTGAGTACGATATTAATATTCTTCAAAAGAAATATAACGAACTGAAACCCTATGGCTGTCAAGCACAGTTTTCACTTTCTCCCGTGGGATCGCTTTCGTCCACTGTCATCAGAGAGAAACTGAAGAGGGGAGAGGACCTATCCGACAGTCTTCATCCCGACGTCATCAAATATATCAAAAAGAACCAACTGTATTGTCAGGAAACAATGAATAATAAAGACGTTTATTTACAAGAAGTCAACAAGCTTTCCGACTACCGCCGGATCCATTCGCTGAATGTATCGAACGAAGCGGTCAGACTAGCAAAAAAGTACGGCGCTGATGTTGAAAAAGCCGAGATAGCAGGACTCTTACACGATATCACCAAAGAAATGGATAACGAAACCCAGTTGAAAATCATCGAGAACGGTGGTATAATGCTATCTGCTGTGGAAAAAGCGTCGCCCCAGCTCTACCATGCGATGTCCGCTTCCGTATACGTCAAGACCTGTTTCGGGATCGACGACGAGGATATCCGAAACGCCATCCGTTATCATACGACCGCCAGAGCAAATATGTCGCTGCTTGAGAAAGTGATTTTCTTGGCGGATTTTACCTCTGCGGACAGAAAGTTTGACGATATTGACGTGATCAGAGAGAAAGCGAATATTTCTCTCGAGGACGGTATGCTGTACGCGCTGCAGTTTACGATCTCGCGTATTGCAAAACGCGGCGGACTGATCAGCCCGGACGCGCTCAACGCGTATAACGAGATCGTTTTGAAAAAAAGTGCAGAGTGATACTGTAGGGGAGGGTCTTGACCCTCCCGTGTGCAGAGTGATATTGTTTTTTCAATATTTATCATTTATCATCTATCATTTATCATTTTTTTGAGGTAACTATGAATTCATTACAGGAAGCCAGAGAAATTGCGAAGATTTTATCCGAACACAAGGGCCTTGACATTAATGTGATCAAGATCGACGATATCTCGGTGCTCGCCGATTATATGGTGATTGCTACCGGTAATTCGTCCACCCACGTCAAGTCGCTTGCCGACTATGTTGAGACCGATATGGACAGCAAGGGCGTATCCGTCAGCCACATCGAGGGCTACCGCTCCAACTCGTGGATTTTGCTCGACTATGTCGACGTGATCGTCCACGTGTTCTCCGACGAATCCAGAAAGTATTATGACCTCGACCGCCTCTGGGAGGACGGCGAGGCGGTCGATATTTCTGACATATTAGGAGAAGAATAATGTAGGGCAAGGCGCCCTCGACTTGCCGAAGCGTTGTTATAATATCTTTGTTTAGGCAGGAGAATCGCCTTGTTCGTTTTATTAATTGTACACAAACCTTTGGAGGTATATATATGAAATACAACCACAGACAGATTGAGCCGAAATGGCAGAAAATATGGGAGGAGAAAGGCTGCTTTCACGCAGAGGATAATTCTGATAAAGAAAAATTCTACGCGCTGATCGAGTTCCCGTACCCCTCGGGACAGGGACTTCATGTCGGTCATCCCAGACCCTACACCGCACTCGACACCGTTTCGAGAAAGAGACGCCTGCAGGGCTACAACGTTCTCTATCCCATCGGCTGGGACGCTTTCGGTCTGCCTACCGAGAACTACGCGATCAAGAACCACATCCATCCCGAGATCGTTACCAAGAATAACGTTGAGCGTTTCAAGAAGCAGATCCGGTCCTTAGGTATTTCCTTCGACTGGAGCCGCGAGATCAACACCACCGATCCCGACTACTACAAGTGGACCCAGTGGATCTTCCTCCAGCTGTTCCAACACGGACTTGCCTATAAGAAAGAGATGGCTGTCAACTGGTGTACCTCCTGCAAGTGCGTATTGGCGAACGAAGAGGTTGTCAACGGCGTCTGCGAACGCTGCGGCTCTGAGGTTGTACATAAGACCAAGTCCCAGTGGATGCTCAAGATCACTGCCTACGCCGACCGACTGATCGACGATCTTGATCTGGTGGACTATCCCGAGCGCGTCAAGCTCCAGCAGAAGAACTGGATCGGACGCTCCTACGGCGCAGAGGTGGAGTTTGACACTACCGCCGGCGACAAGCTGAAGATCTACACCACCCGCGCGGATACCCTCTTCGGCGCAACTTATATGGTGATGTCTCCCGAGCATCCTTTCATCGAGAAGTGGGCGGACAAGCTTTCAAATCTCGACGAAGTGCGCGCTTATCAGGCGGAGTCGGCGAAGAAGTCCGACTTTGAGCGTACCGAGATGAATAAGGACAAGACCGGCGTGAAGCTCGAGGGCGTATCCGCGATCAATCCGGTCAACGATACCGAGATTCCGATCTTTATCTCCGACTATGTCCTGATCTCCTACGGTACCGGCGCGATCATGGCGGTACCGGGTCATGATACCCGCGACTGGGAGTTTGCGAAGAAGTTTGACCTCCCGATCATCGAGGTCGTCAAAGGCGGCGACGTCGAGAAAGAAGCCTTTACTGACTGCGCGACCGGTATTATGGTGAACTCCGGCTTCCTTGACGGACTTTCCGTAGAGGACGCAAAAGAGAAGATCATCGCTTTTTTGACCGAAAAGGGTATAGGAGAGAAGAAGACCAACTTCAAGCTGCGCGACTGGGTATTCTCCCGCCAGCGTTACTGGGGCGAGCCGATCCCGATCGTTCACTGCGACTGCTGCGGCTATGTTCCGGTTCCCGAAGAAGAATTACCGCTGAGACTGCCGATGGTAGAGTCTTATGAGCCTACCGACACCGGCGAGTCTCCGCTTGCCAATATGACCAAGTGGGTCGAGACCACCTGTCCCAAGTGCGGCAAGAAGGCGTACCGCGAGACCGACACCATGCCTCAGTGGGCAGGATCCAGCTGGTACTATCTGCGCTATATGGATCCCCACAACGACAAGGCGATCGCCTCCGACGAAGCCTTCAAATACTGGGAGTCTGTCGACTGGTACAACGGCGGTATGGAGCATACCACCCTGCATTTGCTCTATTCGAGATTCTGGCACAAGTTCCTCTATGATATCGGCGTTGTTCCGACCAAGGAACCTTACAAGAAGCGTACCTCACACGGTATGATCCTCGGCGAAAACGGCGAGAAGATGTCTAAGTCCCGCGGCAACGTCGTCAACCCCGACGATATTGTCAATGAATACGGCGCGGATACCCTGCGTCTGTATGAGATGTTCATCGGCGACTTTGAGAAGGCGGCTCCATGGAGCCCGTCCTCGATCCGCGGCTGCCGCAAGTTTATCGAGCGTTTCTACAATATGCAGGAGATGCTGTGTGACGGCGACTTCATCCGCAAAGAGGTGGAGAAGGACTTCCACAAGACCATCAAGAAGGTCGGCTTTGACATCGAGAACATCAAGTTCAACACCGCGATCGCCGCTATGATGGCGCTGATCAACGTGATCTATTCTACCGGCAAGGTTACGAAGAAAGAGCTTTCGATCTTCGCGATCCTGCTCAATCCCTTCGCTCCTCACGTGACCGAAGAGGTATGGGAGGCGTGCGCCTTAGGCGACGGCATCTTAGCCGAAGCCAAGTGGCCGGAGTACGACGAAGCGAAGTGTGTTGATGACACCATCGAGATCGTCGCGCAGATCAACGGCAGGATCAAGGCAAAGCTCGTCATCTCCAAGGACGCTTCTCAGGACGAGGTGCTTTCACTCGCGAAATCCGAGCAGAAGGTGATGGAAGCGATCCGCGGTATGAACGTCATCAAAGAAATCTATGTCAAAGGAAAGTTAGTCAACATCGTTGTCAAACCGTAATGCAAAAGCATCCTTTGCGCAAGGGAGAGCTCAACAAGTTTATTTCTCCATTATGTAGAATTTTTCGACCGAATATTAGCGAATTTCTACAAATTGAATCTTTTCCCTTGACACTTTGAACACATTATTGTATAATCAACAGTGCATTATGCGAAAAACCCCTGCCTTTTGGCGGATGGGAGGGATATAAATGTCAGAAGTAAGACTCAAGGAGAACGAATCTCTGGAGAGCGCTCTTAGAAGATTTAAGAAGCAGTGCGCCAGAGCAGGCGTCATCGCCGAGGTTCGTAAAAGAGAAGCTTACGAAAAGCCTTCTGTAAAACGTAAGAAGAAGTCAGAGGCTGCTCGCAAACGTAAATACAGATAATCTCGGATGAAACGGACAGGCACTGTGTTCTGTCCGTTTTTATTTTTCAGAAAGGTGATAGCATATGAACCCAATCGCAAAATTACGTGAACACTTACCCGATCAAAACACTGCGGCGCTGATTACCCGCGAAGTGAATATCCGCTATTTTACGCTCTTTCCCGATTCGGAGGGAGCGCTGCTGATAACGCACGACGAGTGCTTCTTGCTGGTTGACTTTCGCTACTTTGAGAAGGCGCAGGGAGTTGTCGGAGAGGAGATCACGCTTGTCAAGTTCAAAAAGCTGTATGACTCTCTTAATTCTATTATAGAAAATAAAAACATCACGCGTCTTCTGATCGAGGAAGAAACGGTAACGCTGTCACAGTTCGATTCTTTCCGAAAAGAGCTTCACGCCGAACTGCTGACCGAGTACAAGCTCTCCGGGATCGTTTCCGATATCCGTATTATCAAGTCGGATCGGGAGATCGAATTACTCACCAAAGCCCAGCGTATCGCCGAGAAGGCATATCTCGAGGTGCTGAATTTGATCAAGCCCGGGGTGGAGGAGAGAACCGTTGCCTTGGAGCTTGAATATCTGATGAAGCGTTACGGCGCAGAGAAGATATCCTTTGACCTGATTACGATCACCGGAAAAAAGACCTCTATGCCGCACGGTTCGCCCGACGGGAATGTTGTCAGAGAGGGCGACTTCTTCACCCTTGACATCGGCGCTACCTACGAGGGCTACCACAGCGATATGACCCGCACCGTCGCGGTGCATTCCGCCACGGAGAAGATGCGTGAGATTTACGATATCGTCCTGAAAGCGCATCAGAAAGCGGCGGAGAAGATCATCGCGGGCAACACCGCCGCCGACGTTGATAACGCCGCCAGAGATTATATCACCGAAAAGGGCTACGGCGAGTATTTCGGCCATTCCACCGGACACGGCGTGGGGCTTGATATCCACGAGGCGCCGATCGTATACAAAAAGTACGACACCGTTTTAAAGCCCAATATGGTGATCACCGACGAGCCGGGCATCTATCTCCCCGGAGAATTCGGCGTTCGGATCGAGGATATGTACGTCGTCACCGAGACCGGCTCGTATTCTCTCGCACAGATCGACAAGAATCTGGTGATCATATAATCTGTAGGGCACGGTCTTGACCGTACCGAATGATTCGTGAATGGTGAAGGGTGAAAGGTGAATGGTTGTGGTAGGACGTTACATAGAGCCGTAGGGCAAGGCGCCCTCGACTTGCCGAAACGTTGATATGATACCCCGTTTTCTACTGTTGGGAAACAATGGTATATAATCGTAGGGCGGGGGCTTGCTCCCGCCGAGAGTCATCATTCAAATTAATGTTATTTGCGAAGCATATTGACGTTTGTTTTGCTTCGCGTGAAAACGTTGTGATAACAGCAAAGTTTCGGCGGGAGCAAGCCCCCGCCCTACGACCCTATGCAGCGTCCTGCGGCGGCACAATATGGGCATTGTGACCTACGACTCTATGAAATGTCATACAAATCAGGTGAGGGCAGCGCCCTCCCACAACTCTTCACTCATCACTCTTAGCTCTTCACTCGGCACAATGAGAGCATTGTGCTCTACATTTTTTCAAAACCCACTTGATTTTTCTCGCTCTTTTATGTATAATAGTTGAGTGAATTTATGAGATAAATTCTGATTTTATCAAGAAATAATTTTTATGGAGGAAATGAATATGATTTCTGCTGGCGATTTTCGAAACGGCGTAACCTTTGAGATGGACGGCCAGGTCGTCTCTATCATTGAGTTCCAGCACGTAAAACCCGGCAAGGGCGCCGCCTTTGTCAGAACAAAGATCAGAAACGTGATCACAGGCGCGGTTGTGGAAAAAACCTTCAACCCCAACGATAAATATCCCACTGCCTTTATTGACAGAAGAGATATGGAGTACAGCTACTCCGACGGTGATCTTTACTACTTTATGGATACAGAGACATGGGAGCAGATCCCGATCAACAAGTCCGTTCTGTCCGACAGCTTCAAGTTTGTTAAGGAGAATATGACCTGCAAGGTCCTCTCCTACAAGGGCAACGTATTCGGCGTAGAACCGCCTAACTTTGTGGAGCTGCAGGTTACCCAGACCGATCCCGGCTTTGCCGGCAACACCGCCACCAACGCGACCAAGCCCGCTACCCTCGAGACCGGCGCGGAGATCAAGGTTCCGCTGTTTATCGAGGAAGGCGAAATGATCCAGATCGACACCCGTACCGGCGAATATCTCGGCAGAGCATAAGGAGAACAGAATGAATTTAACAGAAAGAATTGCTTATATCCGCGGCCTCTGCGAAGGCTTAAAGCTTGATGAGAACAAGGACGAGGTCAAGGTTCTCTCCGCGATCATCGATTTACTCGAGGATATGGCGTATGACGTTACCGATCTCGAGGATGTTGTCGACGATGTATGCGATCAGGTGGACGAGATCGACGAGGATCTCTGTGAGGTAGAAGAGTTTGTCTATTCCGACGACTTCTGCGATTGCTGGAATGACGAGGATGAGGACTTCTCCGACGACGACGCCTATTATGAGGTCACCTGCCCCGCCTGCGGCGAGACTACCGTTTTAGATGAAGAAGCGCTCCTCGGCGGCGAGATCGCTTGCCCCGGCTGCGGCGAGAAATTGGAATTTGACTTCTCCGAGCTTCTCGACGGCGAAGAAGAGACCGAAGAATAATATCATTCACAACCAAAGCGCCTTTCGGATAGTATACCGAGAGGTGCTTTTTTATGCGTTGCAGACGAAAACTATCTAAGACACGCAGACGGGTTCGAAAATACATATGCATACTTATTTCGCTGTTGCTGATCATGGTGTTTCTCTTTGAATTCTCTCTGAAGCGTCAGTTTACCGCGGTATTGATTACCGAGATGAAAAAGGCGGTCGAACTCTCCGTCTCACAGGCTGTCGAGGATTTTTTCTCACAGAATCAGGGGATCGCGGACGATTTAGCTGAGCTTCATTTTTCTTCTTCGGGAGTACAGGCGATCTCAACCGATGCAAAGAGGATCAATCTCATCAAAACCGGCGTTAGCAGACTGTCTCAGGAATATATCGACAAAGAAACGAGAGAAAACGGTATCGATATTCCGCTGGGCGAGCTGACCGGTCTGACACTGCTGTATGACGTCGGTCCCGTGATCCGGCTGAGCATCAGCTCCAAGCAGGCGGTACACTGTGAACTAATAAGCTCCTTTGAATCCGCGGGGATCAACCAGACGCTCCATCATATCACGCTGAGTGTCGAAACAGAGGTCACTGTATATAATCCCTATCGGATTCGTCAGCCGATCGAAACGGAGACTTCCTACGAGGTCGCCCAGACGGTCATTGTCGGTACTGTCCCCTCATATTCCGGCGTAGTGACCTATTGATTTTTAATAAACTGTAAAAATCCTCTTTTTTGTTGTATTTCGCTTGAAAAACCATATATCTTGTGCTATACTTCAATAGATAATACATAATTTGGGGGATTATGCCTTGGCTGTACAAAACACCTTTTCCGACAGTCAAAGTGAATATCTGGCGCTGACTGCCGAGCTGATGGATATCCGCAAGAGGGGAGAGACCCCTTTAGCGTTTGTCCGCACCTACGGATGTCAGCAGAATGTCGCCGACAGTGAGAAGATCAAGGGTATGCTCAAAGTGGCGGGATATTCTTTTACCGAGAATGTTGAAGACGCCGACTTCATCCTTTTCAACACCTGCGCTGTCAGAGAACACGCCGAGGACAGAGTGTTCGGCAACGTCGGGGCTTTAAAGAAGCTCAAGCGCCGCCATCCGCAGATTCTGATCGCGCTGTGCGGCTGTATGATGGAAGAAAAGCACGTCGCCGACAGAATATACCAATCTTTTCCCTTTGTCGGTCTGGTGTTCGGCACCCACTGCCTGCATCAGTTCCCCGAGCTGCTGTATAAGAGCCTTGTCGACGGCAAGCGCGTGTTCGTCAGAGATAACGATGATAAGAAGGTCTATGAAGGAATCCCGACTTTTCGGGACGGCACTTTCAAGGGCTGGCTGCCGATCATGTACGGCTGCGACAATTTCTGCACCTACTGTATTGTCCCGTATGTCAGAGGCAGAGAACGCAGCCGTGAGCCTGAGGTGATTATCAACGAAGCGCGAGAGATGATCTCATCCGGCTTCAAGGACATCACCCTGCTTGGTCAGAACGTCAATTCTTACGGCAAGGGACTTTCTCCCCGCCCGACCTTTGCTCAGCTGATCGGTGAGATCGACAAGATCGAAGGCGACTATTGGCTTCGCTTTATGACCTCTCATCCGAAGGACTGCACCAGAGAGCTGATCGACACCATCGCGCAGTCAAAGCACATCAGTCTGCATCTGCATCTGCCGTTTCAGTCCGGTTCTGACCGTATCCTTAAGGCGATGAACCGTCATTATGACAGAGAAAAGTACCTTGCTATCGTCAACTACGCCAAAGAGAAGATCCCGAACGTTTCTCTGACCTCCGATGTGATCGTCGGCTTTCCGGGTGAGACGTATGAGGATTTTCAGCAGACGCTGTCGCTGATCCGTGAGGTCGGTTTTACCTCGCTGTTTACGTTCATCTATTCGCCTCGTGTCGGTACTCCCGCGGCGTCTCTGGACGATCCCATCACCGCCGAAGAAAAGGGGAAGTGGTTCCAAGAGCTGCTTGATACCCAAGAGGAAATCGCCGCTTCCCGCTGCGCCTCTATGGTCTCAAAAGTCGAACGTGTCCTGATCGAAGAGAAGTCGAAGAAGGACGGATATCTTTCCGGCAGGACCTCGGGCAACATCATCGTCGAATGTCCGGGTGACGAGAATTTGATCGGCACTTTCCAAAACGTTCAAATCACCGAGGCGAGAAACTGGATTTTAAAAGGCAGAATAACATAATATAATCAACGAATTATAATTCTAAAGGAGAAATATAAAATGGATTTAATCGAAATGACCAGAAACTTAGGACGCGCGATCCAGAAAGAAGATTTTTATCTGAATTATACACAGGCGAAGAACGACGCCGACGCCGACGAAACGTTACAGAATCTGATCGGCGAATTTAACCTTAAGCGGATCGCCATCAATCACGAAGCCTGCAAAGAGGACCGCGACGAGGACAAGCTCAAGACTCTCAACGAAGAGATGCGTACGCTCTATTCCGACATTATGTCCAACGAGCATATGGTCGCTTATAACAGCGCGAAAGAGGAGTATGACCGCGTGATGCAGCGTGTGCTGGCGATCATCAACCAGTGTGCGCAGGGCGAGGATCCCGACACCACCGATTTTTCCGAGGACTGCACCCACGACTGCTCCACCTGCGGAGGATGCCACTGATTAGTGCAGAGTGCATAGTGCAGAGTGCAGAGTGCAGAGTGCATAGTGCAGAGTAATACTGTAGGGGAGGGTCTTGACCCTCCCGCCCTACGACTCTCTTTGACGTAGGTTTTATTTCATAGGGCACGATGACCACATCGTGCCGAAAGATTATGAACTCTAAGAAGGTGAACCATCCATGGCAGAGCTGTCTCCGATGATGAAGCAGTATTTTAACATCAAAGAACAGAATAAAGACTCGATACTTTTCTTCAGACTCGGCGACTTCTACGAGATGTTCTACGACGACGCGAAGCTCGCGTCCAAGGAGCTGGAACTCACCCTGACCGGCAGAGACTGCGGACAGGAGGAGCGCGCCCCGATGTGCGGCGTGCCGTTCCACTCCGCCGAGGCATATATCGCCCGCTTGGTGCAGAAGGGCTACAAGGTCGCGATCTGTGAACAGACGGAAGATCCCGCTCTTGCCAAGGGTATCGTCAAGCGCGACATCATCCGTGTGGTGACGCCCGGTACCGTGATGGAAAGTTCTATGCTCGACGAGAGCAAGAATAACTATATCTGTTCTGTCTTTTGTGAGAAGCGTTATATCGGCGTGAGCTTCTGTGATATCTCCACCGGTCAGCTCTTTGTCACCCAGTTTAAAGCGAACACTGCCTATGACGAGCTAAAAGACCAGCTGACTTCTTATTCTCCGAAGGAGCTGCTGCTCGGCGGCAGTATCAAGAAGAACGAAGCGTTTTTGAAGTTCGTCAGAGAAAAGCTCGGCTGCGCCGTCACACTTCCCGATGATTCCCTGTATGGATTATTGGAGTGCAACAATCTGATCAAAAAGCAGTTCTCCAAGGAACAGTGCGATCAGCTTTGTGATATGCGTGAGGTCAGCGTTTCCTTGGGCGTCCTGCTCTCCTATCTGAAAGAGACCCAAAAGACCGGACTCGAGCGGATCGATACCATCGAGTTCTATCTCAAAGAGCAGTTTATGAAGCTCGATTATAACACCAAGCGAAATCTCGAACTGACCCAGACGATGCTGACGAAAGAGAAAAAGCACAGTCTTTTGTGGGTGTTGGACAAGACCAAGACCGCGATGGGCAAACGTCTGATCCGCTACTGGGTCGAGCATCCTTTGATGAATATTACGGCGATTTTGAAACGTCAGAACGCGGTGGACGAGCTGTATAGTGATACGATGCTGCGTATGGAGCTTGTTGCCGATATGAGCGGTATTTTTGATATCGAACGTCTGATGACTAAGATCGTCTACGGCTCCGCCAACGCGAGAGAGCTGCGTTCTTTATCTTCTGCGTTACTGCATATTCCCGCGCTGAGAGACAAGCTCTCCGACGCGAAGTCAAAGAAACTTTGTGAGCTGTACCAAGCGCTTGATCCTTTAGAGGATATCACTGCGCTGATCGAGAACGCGATCGACGACGATCCTCCCTTCACCGTCAGAGAGGGCGGGATGATCCGAAAGGGTTATTCCGAAGAGCTTGACACCATTCAGTCGGATATGACCGATTCCACCTCACTCTTGGCGCGTATCGAACTCGAAGAAAAGCAGAAGACCGGTATTCCGAAATTAAAGGTCGGCTACAACCGTGTGTTCGGCTACTACATAGAGGTCACCAATTCCTACAAGCATATGGTGCCCGAAACCTATATCAGAAAACAGACCCTTACCAACTGCGAGAGATTTATTACCCAAGAGCTCAAAGAGCTCGAGTCGAGAATCCTCGGCGCAAAGGACAGAGCGGTCGCATTGGAATATGAACTGTTCGTCGCTGTCCGCAACACCGTTGCCGCGGAGCTCTCCCGAATTGAGAGTACCGCCAAGGCGGTCGCCGAACTGGATGTTCTCCTTTCCTTGGCGACGGTAGCGTCCGATTCCCGCTACACCCGTCCGGAGATCACGCAGGGCGCCGGTATCGTCCTCAAAGACAGCCGCCATCCCGTGGTAGAGGCGCTGCTCGATTCCTCTGTATTCGTTCCGAACGATGTGATGCTTGATTCTGACCAGAACCGTATCGCTGTCATCACCGGCCCCAATATGGCGGGCAAGTCCACCTATATGCGTCAGGTCGCTTTGATCGTCCTGATGGCGCAGATGGGCTCTTTCGTTCCCGCGTCCTATGCGGAGATCGGTTTAGTAGATGCGATCTATACCAGAGTCGGCGCGTCCGACGACCTCGCCTCCGGTCAGTCTACCTTTATGGTGGAGATGAACGAGGTGGCGAATATCGTGAAGAACGCTACATCCCGCAGTCTGCTGATCCTCGATGAGATCGGCAGAGGTACCTCCACCTACGACGGTATGAGTATCGCGCAGGCGGTGCTGGAGTTTGTCGCCGATAAAAAACGCTTGGGCGCAAAAGCGCTTTTTGCGACACATTATCATGAACTGACCGTTTTGGAAGAGACTATCGACGGCGTCAAGAATTATAATATCGCCGTCAAGAAGCGCGGCGACGACATCACCTTTTTGAGAAGGATCGTCCGCGGCGGCGCCGACGACAGCTATGGTATCGAGGTAGCAAAGCTCGCCGGCGTTCCCGACAGTATCATCAGCCGCGCCAAAGAGATTTTGAAAGAGCTGATCACCTCAGCGCCGCAAAGAGTTTTTGAAAGAAAAGAAGAGGACTTATCCTTGCAGATGACGCTTGCGCCGACCTTCGACGACTCTGTCACCGAAAAGCTCAGATCGATCGACGTCAATACCCTCACCCCGATCGAAGCGATGAACCTCTTGTATGAGCTGAAGAGAATGGTAGATTAAGTATAATGAGGAATTAGGAATGAGGATTTGTCGGCGGGACACCTGCACCCGATTAATAATTGTTCGAGCAAGGCGAGAAACCATAATTCCTAACTCCTAATTCCAAATTCCTAATTAAATGAAAGGAGCCGCTATGGGCAGAATCAATATTCTGGATAAGCATACCGCAGAACTGATTGCCGCGGGAGAAGTTGTCGAAAGACCGTCTTCCGTCATCAAAGAGCTTGTCGAAAATTCCATAGACGCGGGCGCGACCGCCGTCACCGTTGAGATCAAAAACGGCGGCGTTACCTTTATGCGCGTATCCGATAACGGCTCCGGAATTCTCAGGGAAGATGTACGTCCCGCTTTTATCCGTCATGCAACTTCAAAGGTGAAAGCGGAAGAGGATCTCGACTGTATCGCGACTCTTGGATTCAGGGGAGAGGCATTATGTTCCGTTTCTTCCGTCTCTCATCTGGAACTTTTGACCAAAGCAAGAGAAGAAGAGATCGGTACCCGCTGTCTGATCGACGGCGGCGAGGAACGGCTGCTCGAAGACGCGGGCTGTCCTATCGGCACGACCATCATCGTCCGCGACTTATTCTATAACGTTCCCGCGAGAATGAAGTTTTTGAAAACCGATCTGTCCGAGGGCAACGCAGTTTCTAATGTCATCGATAAAATCGCGCTGTCACACCCCGAGGTCGCGATCACCTATATCAAGGACTCCAAGCTCGCGCTGAAAACTGCGGGCGACGGCAAGCTGCTGTCGGCGATCTATGCTGTGTACGGCAGAGAGTTTGCGAACGGTTTGATACCGGTATCGTATGAGATGGGCGGCGTCAAGGTGGAAGGATATGTTTCCCGCCCCGAGAACGCCCGCTCCAACCGCAATATGCAGAACTTCTTTATCAACCACCGCTATGTGATCTGTAAGACGGCGATGGCGGCAATTTCCGAAGCATGCAAAGGCTCTGTGATGATCGGAAAGTTCCCCTCCTGCGTCATCAATATCGATATGTCTTTCTCCGCGGTGGATGTCAATGTGCATCCGACAAAGCTGGAGGTCCGGTTTTTAAACGAGCGTCCTGTCTTCGACGCGGTGTATCACGCGGTCAAGTCAGCGCTGTTAAACGGCGAGAAACGGATCGAAGCGTCCTTCCCGTCCCGGAAGGCTCCCGCTGTCAACCCCTTTGAGCTGTATAAAAAGGCTTCACGCGAAAAGGAAGAGAACAAAGCGCCCGCTTCTTTCCCGCAGGCGTCTGTCAAGACCGCCGGATCATCCGAAAAGAAGCCTGCGTCAGACGAGTTGTTCGCGATGCTGGATCATCCCGTTGCCGTCAAGAAGCCGACTGTGATCAACCGAACTTCCGTGCTGTCCGATTCCGCCGATCCGTTTGAGCTGTATTCTAAGCAGGCGCAGAAAAACGAGGAGAAGAAGCAGAGAGCCATCGATATCGCCAAAGCAGACAAAGCGGCTCGGGAAGCAGTCACAGCTCCGACCGAAACCGTTTTGGAGATCCCACAGTCCGATGAAACATCCCCTCAGGAGCCCAAGCCGCTGATAGCGACCGATGATAATGATTACAGATACATCGGAGAAGCCTTCAAAACTTATATTATCATCGAGAAGAATCCCCGCGAGCTGATGCTGATTGATAAACACGCGGCGCATGAACGTATCATTTATGAAAAGTTGAAGCGTGATAAGGGTTCCGGCTACAGCCAGCTGCTGCTGGAACCGATCACCCTGACGCTGAATAAAATCGACTATGATAACGCGATCCTGAACAAGGACGTCTTGATGGAGGCGGGCTTTGATATCGATTCCTTCGGATCGGGTATGATCATTATCAGAAGCGCTCCGCAGTATCTCTCTTTCGACGATATCGCGCTGTCGGTCGAAGAAATGGTCGGATATTTGTCGCAGAACAAGAAAGAGATCAGAAGCGAAAAGATGGAGTGGATCTATCACAACATATCCTGCCGCGCCGCGATCAAGGGTGGCGACTTCAGCACCGACGAGGAGCTGATCGAGCTTGCGAAAAAGGTGGAGGATGAAGATATCCGCCACTGTCCGCACGGCAGACCCGTCTGTGTGATCCTGAAAAAACGCGAGCTGGAAAAGCTGTTCGGTAGAATCGTATGAAAAAGATATTTGTCACCGCTGTGGTAGGTCCCACCGCTTCGGGAAAGACCGCTTTGTCCGTAGAGCTATGTAAGGTACTGTCCGGAGAGGTCGTTTCCGCCGATTCGATGCAGATCTACCGCCATATGGATATCGCTACCGCGAAGCCGACCGAAGAAGAAAAGCAAGGGATAGAGCACCATCTGATGGACTTCTTAGAGCCGTCAGAGCGTTTCTCCGTTGCCGCCTACTGTGATTTGGCAAAAAAGGAGATCGAGGATATCGCCGTCAGGGGGAAGCTGCCTGTGATCGTCGGCGGTACGGGTTTATATGTCGATTCCCTTTTGAATAACGTTTCTTTCGCTGAGCTCGATTTTGACGATGATGTCAGAGAAGAACTGCGTCAAGAATGCGAGGAGAAGGGCGTCGACGCGCTGCTTGATCAGGTCAGAGAATTCGATCCCGAATCGTATGAGAGACTGAAAGAGGGAAGAAACCCCAAGCGGATCATCCGCTGTATCGAGGTCTATCGCCTGACCGGCAAAACACAGACACAGCTGAACCGCGAGGCGCTTTTGTCCGCTTCTCCGTATAAGGCGGTCAAAATCGGATTGAAGTCTGATGACAGACAGTATTTATACGACAGGATCAACCTCAGAGTTGATCAGATGCTGGACTTGGGGCTTTTGGAAGAAGCACAAAGGTATTATCAAGAGAATATCGGACAGACCGCGCTTGCCGCGATCGGTTATAAGGAGCTCAAGCCCTATTTAGATAACGAGAAATCACTGGATGAGTGTGTGGAAAGTCTTAAACAAGCCACCCGCCGCTACGCGAAACGGCAGTTGACTTGGTTTATGAGAGATCCCGCGATTCACTGGTTTGATATCGATCAACAAAGCTTTGATGAGATACTTGGTTCATCATTGGCATTGATAAAGGAAAATTCTTATGGAGAATAAAAAAAGAGGAAAACTGACAGGAAGGATCATCCTCGGCGTTGTGATCACGCTGGTTCTGGTTTATATCGTGTTCCTTTTTGTCACCACCAACTTTTTAGGTTCAAACAATATCGTTACCGAAACCGCCTACAAGACTACCGCGTATGAGGATATCAAGACCTCTGCGCTGGTTGTCAGAGACGAGGAGTACATCACATCCGGTACCGAAGGCATCATGGTATATCAGGCTGCCGACGGCGATAAGGTGACGGTCGACGGCGTTCTCGCGCAGGTGTACAGCAACGAAGAAGACGTTGTCAATATGCAGAAGATCGAGGAACTGACCGAAAAGATCGAATATCTGGAAACGCTGAATTCTTTTTCCACTTCTGTCAACGTCGGAATCGATACGGTGAATTCTCAGATCAATGAAAAGCTCGTGAACGTGATGAAAGCGGTCAACACCAAGACGTTTGATTATATCGGCGACGTTACAGAGGATCTGATGAGCGCGATTTACCGAAAGCAGATCATCACGGGAGAGCAGAAGGACTTTACCGAAGCGATCGAGGAACTGACCGCAGAGAAGCAAGCGTTAGAAGCCCAAAGTCCTACGCCGATCGGCTCTGTCAAAACGCCCGATTCCGGTTATTTTGTATCTTCGGTCGACGGTTATGAGAATGCAGTCAGCGTTGATAACATCGACGAAATCTCCTACTCGCAGTTGAAAGAGATCAAGCCGGAGCAGATCGATGAAAACGCGTATATCGGCAAGGTCATCAAAGGCGTCGGCTGGTATCTTCTCTGTCCGATCTCCTATGATGATTCGGTCAATATCTCTCACAACAGTACCGAAGTGAAGGTAAAACTGCCTTACGCCATCGGTACCGATATCCCCGCCAAGGTCAGATACGTCAAGCAGTTTGCCGACGAGGATGTGGTAATGCTCGTGCTCGAGTGCAACTATATGAACGACGCGCTCTCCAAGATCCGTAACGAAAGCGTTGAGATCATCATCAACGAATATGAAGGTCTTAAGATTCCCAAGTCCGCTATTCATGACGACTATCTGGAACGCGAGAATGACGACGGAACCGTAACGAGAGAAAAGGTACAGGGCGTATACGTCAACTACGGCAACGAGTTGATCTTCCGCCAGATATCGATTCTTTATTCGGGAGATACCTATGTGATCTGTGACGAAAACCCCAATCCGGAGAATCTGGTGGACGGAAAGACAATAGCCCTGTATGATCAGGTAGTTGTGGAAGGAAGTGATTTGTTCAATGGCAAGCTCATTGAATGACGTAACATATAATTATCATCAAATCTGTGAGAATATCGCGAAGGCCGCAGAAAGCGTCGGAAAGTCCGCCTCGGATATTGTCTTTCTCGCTGCGACCAAGACCGTAGACGCGCCGACGATCAACCACGCGATTTCCTTGGGACTGCGGTATATCGGCGAGAACCGCGTGCAGGAGCTGCTTGAAAAATACGACGCTTATGATCTGAATCATGCCTCCCTGCAGTTCATCGGTCATTTGCAGACGAATAAGGTGCGTCAGATCGTCGGCAAGGTGGATCTGATCCAGTCGGTCGATTCCGTCAAGCTCGCTAAAGAGATCTCCCGTCAGTCCGAAAAGCTCGGTATCACCACCGATATTTTGCTGGAGGTCAACATCGGCAGGGAGGAGAACAAGTCCGGCGTAATGCCCGAAGCTTTGTATGAATTGGTGGATGAAGTGCGTGAAATTCCCCATATAAAGGTCAAAGGATTGATGACAATTCCCCCGATTTGTGAAAATGCACAAGAAAATTGTAAATTTTTTACTAATATGCACGATATATTTATTGACATTAAGGGTAAAAATATAGATAATATATCTATGGATATTCTTTCAATGGGAATGTCCGACGATTATGAAGAAGCGATAAAATGCGGCGCGAGCATGGTCAGGGTTGGCTCTGCTCTGTTTGGCGCGAGAAAATACTTCTGAATCTAATTATCGACTGCTAACCATAAAGAAAAAGGAGATATTGATATGGCAGGCTTTGTAGATAAGTTCAAGCGTATGTGGGATGCTCCCGACGACGAATATGAATACAGCGAATACGGCTATTCCGAAGAAGAGGAAGAAGAGGAGACTCCCATCAGAGAGAGATCCTCACGTTCTTCGTCATCCTCTTCCCGTTATGATGATTTCGATGACGCGCCTCCTGTACGTTCTTCGAGAAGAAACAACGTTGTCAATATCAGCGCTACCGCCAAATTACAGGTAGCTCTCTTCAAACCCGAGCGTTTCGGCGAGGAGACCAGAAACATCGCGGACGAGCTGATCAAGACCCATACCGTTGTTCTGAATTTGGAGAACACCAATAAGGATATGGCGAGAAGAATCATCGACTTCCTCTCCGGCGTCGCTTATGCGAACCGCGGCAAGATCAAGAAGGTCGCTACATCCACATTCATCATCATCCCGAATAACGTTGACCTGACCGGCGACGATCTGCTCGATGAGCTCGAGCACAGCGGCGTATACTTCTGATTTTGAACAGAAATACCGCCGAAGCTGAGGACAGACTGCTTCTCTCCAAGGCGTATGACGCGATCGAGCTTTCCGAGAAATGGGGAAAACCGCAGTTCTTACCCTTTCTGAACGAACACGAGTCATTATTCTTGAAGGATCATATTTCTTATAAAGAAAATATTTTGTTTTTCGGAGGCTATGACGATGCTGTTCGCGTGATGATGGGCGCCGGCGCCGAGAAGGATGATTTTCCGATCACTCCCTTAGAAGTTACATTTCGTGAGGAGTTTTCACTAAAGCATAAGGACTTTCTCGGTTCTCTGATGGGCTTGGGACTGGAACGCTCCGCTGTCGGCGATATTCTGACCGAAGAGGGAAGAGCGGTGATCTTTGTGAGGTCCGATATCGCTCCTTTTATTCTGTCTCAGCTGGATAAGATCGGCAGAGTAGGGGTGAAGGTTCATATCTGTGATACGGAACATCTTCCTGCGTCGGATGACTTTGAGCTGTTTGTGACGACGCTTTCATCTTTGCGGCTGGACGCGTTTGTCTCCGCTGTGACCCATCTCTCCAGAGAAAAGTCATCCGCTCTGATCAGAACCGATATGGTTACGGTCGATCATGTGACCGAAAACAATGTTTCTTGTACTTTGAAAGAAGGGAACACTGTTACGATAAGGAAATACGGTAAATATGTTTTTACCAAAGATTTGGGCGTTTCCAAAAAAGGAAAAGCAAAAATCGAAGTAAAACACTTTAGATAGGAGTGCAAATTATGTTAACAATTGATGAAATCAAAGAAGTAAGCTTCAGACGTTCCGGACGTTCCGGCTATAACGCCGTAGATGTTGACGAGTTCATCGATGAGATCGTTGATACCGTTGAAAAGCTGACCGCCGAGAAGGCTGAGCTTCTCAGAAAGATGGATATTCTCGCTACCAAGATCGAGCAGTATCGCACGGAAGAAGAGACCGTCAGAAACGCTCTCTTACAGTCTCAGAAGGTTTCCGATACCACGATCAAGGACGCGAAGAACAAGGCTTCCTATATCATCAAGTCCGCTGAGAAGAAGAGCCGTTCTATCCTCACCGAGGCGGAGATGGCTACCGAGCGCGAGAAGGATAAGTTCGAAGCGCTCCATATGGAGACCGTAAAGCTTAAGGACGACCTCATGGCGATCTACAAGAAGCATCTTGAAGTCATCAAGGAACTCCCCTCTGCAGAAGATGTCGCGAAGAAGAGAAAAGAGCTTGACGAGAAATATCCCTTTGAGCCGGTAGACGATATCATCAACGCCGACGATATCAACATCGAGGAAGAGATGATGCAGGCGGCGATGCCTCCTGTAGAAGAGCCTGACGAGGATATCACGATCAGAAGACCCGTCAAGGAGCAGAAGAACGACAAGTTCGATCAGCTGAAATTCGGCGATAACTACGACGTAGAATAATTTCGCAATATCATATTACTATATTCGGGGACGGTTTTAGGATTAAGACCGTCCCGATTGGAGTGTACAGAAAATGTCTCAGGATTACAATTCCACTTTAAATCTGCCAAAGACCGATTTTCCGATGAGAGCCGGTCTCCCTACCTCCGAGCCTAAGACTTTGGAGCGTTGGGATGAGGAGAAGCTCTATCAGAAGGTGATCGAGAAGAACGAGGGCAAGCCCCTTTATGTTCTCCACGACGGTCCTCCTTACGCTAACGGCGATATCCATCTCGGCACCGCGCTGAATAAGGTGCTTAAGGATATGATCGTCCGCTATAAGAATATGTCGGGCTTTAAGGCGCCGTATGTTCCCGGCTGGGATACCCACGGTCTCCCCACCGAGCTTAAGGCGCGCGCCAAGGCAGGCGTCGGCAACTCTACCACGATTTCCGATGTAGAGCTTCGCCGCATTTGCCGCGAGTTTGCTCTTTCTTATCTGGATGACCAGAGAAAAGAGTTCAAGCGCCTCGGTGTGCTGGGAGAATGGGACAATCCGTACATTACTCTGACCAAGGACTTTGAAGCCACCCAGATCGAGATCTTCGCGAAGATGGCTGCCAAAGGTTATATCTATAAGGGCCTCAAGCCCGTTTACTGGTGCAGCGAGTGTAAGACCGCGCTCGCCGAGGCAGAGATCGAGTATGCCGAGGATCCCTGCTATTCCGTATATGTCAAGTTCGCTGTCACCGACGACAAAGGTATCTTCAAGGCGAAGGGCGTAGACCCCAAGAAGGTCAACTTCGTGATCTGGACTACTACGACTTGGACCCTGCCCGCGAACCTCGCGATCTGCTTGGGTCCCGAGTTTGACTACGCGCTGATCAAGGCGAACGGCGAGTACTATGTGATGGCAGAAGAACTTTATCTCGACGCGATGAAGGTTGCGGGTGTAGAGGACTTTGAGGTTGTCGCTACCTTTAAGGGCGCAGAGCTTGAATATATCAAGACGCAGCATCCTTTCCTCGACCGTGAGTCAGTTGTGATCGTCGGCGATCACGTAACGTTAGAGAGCGGTACCGGCTGTGTTCATACCGCTCCCGGACACGGCGTCGAGGACTTTGACGTCTGCAAGAACTACCCCGAGATCCCGGTTGTCGTTCCGGTTGACGCGGACGGCAAGCTGACCGAAGAAGCGGGACAGTTTAAAGGACTTTCCACCGAAGAGGCGAACCGTCCGATCGCGATGTATCTGATCGAGCACGGCAGAATGTTTGCCACCAAGAAGATCACCCACCAGTATCCCCATTGTTGGCGCTGTAAGAAGCCCGTTATCTTCCGCGCGACCGATCAGTGGTTCTGCTCTGTCGACGACTTTAAGGACGACGCGTGCAGAGAGATCGAAAAGGTCGAGTGGATCCCCGGATGGGGCAAGGACCGCATCACCTCCATGGTACGCGAGCGCAAAGACTGGTGTATCTCCCGACAGAGAAAATGGGGCGTTCCGATCCCGATCTTCTTCTGTAAGGATTGCGGTGAGCCTTATATCAACGAAGAAGCCATGCAGGCTGTTGCCGATCTCTTCAGAGAGGAAGGCTCCGACGGCTGGTTCACCCATGAAGCGTCCGAGATTCTTCCCGAGGGTACCGTATGTCCCAAGTGCGGATGTAAAGAGTTTGAAAAAGAAAAAGACATTATGGACGTCTGGTTTGACTCCGGTTCCACCCATACCGCCGTCTGCAAGGCGAGAGACTATCTGACCTATCCTGCCGATAT
Organism: Ruminococcus sp.; assembly: GCA_017404145.1. GTDB lineage: Bacteria > Bacillota > Clostridia > Oscillospirales > Acutalibacteraceae > Ruminococcoides. The sequence continues at coordinate 57,293 of JAFRCW010000022.1, forward strand.
GTATTTAGAAGGCGCGGATCAGTACAGAGGCTGGTTCCAGTCCTCTCTGCTGACTTCTGTCGCGACTGCCGGTATCGCTCCCTACAAGACCGTCCTGACCCACGGCTGGGTCGTCGACGGCGAGGGCAGAAAGATGTCCAAGTCACTCGGCAACGGTATCGATCCGCAGGAGGTCGTCGACCAGTACGGCGCCGATATTTTGAGACTGTGGGTCGCTTCTTCCGACTACCACGTTGATATCCGTATCAGCAAGGATATTTTGAAGCAGCTTTCCGAAGCGTACAGAAAGATCCGCAACACCGCCCGTTATATTCTGGGCAACCTTTACGACTTTGATCCGGACAAGGACGCTGTCGCGATGGATAAGCTCCTGCCGCTTGACCAGTGGGCGATCGTGAAGCTCAAAGCCTTGATGGAAAAGGTCAGGGCGGGTTATGACGCGTATGAATTCCACGCGGTGTATCACGCGATCCACAACTTCTGCGTGGTTGATATGTCCAACTTCTATCTGGATGTTTTAAAGGACAGACTCTATACCGAAAAAGCGGACAGCCAAGCGAGAAGAGCAGCGCAGACCGCGATGTATCTCATTCTTGACGCACTCACAAGAATGATCGCACCGATCCTTGCGTATACCGCCGACGAGATCTGGAGATTTATGCCTCACGCATCCGATGCGGACGCTGAGAACGTGATGTTCAACGAGATGATGAAATCGATCGATATCACTGTCGACGATGACTTTATCGCCCGCTGGGATCGCATCCACGAACTGCGTGATACCGTCAAGAAGAGCCTCGAGGTCGTCATCAAAGCCAAGACTATCAAGAGTTCTCTGGAAGCGGCGATCGTTCTCAAAGCCTCCGGCGAAGAGTATGACTTTATCGAGTCCGTCCTTCCCGAGCTCAAGACCGCGTTCATCGTTTCCTCTGTGGAACTTGTCAAGAACGAGGGCGAGCTTGCGGTAGAGGTCGAGAAGGCGAAGGGCGAAAAGTGCGAGCGCTGCTGGGCTGTATCCGAGACAGTCGGCAGCTGCGCGGAGCATCCGACGCTGTGCGACCGCTGCGCTTCGATCCTGTCAAAGTGATTTGATTTTGCATAATGATAACAAATGCGGTGTATCCGACGATACGCCGCATTGTAATATAGGAGTTTTTTATGTTAGCTCTCTATTTTGTGATAGTCGCCTTGGTGGTGGCTGTTGACCAGATAACCAAATACATTGTGGTATCCAACGTTAAGCCGCAGGGTTCTGTGGGTTTCATTCCTCACGTGTTGGATTTTGTCTATTCCGAGAACAGAGGAGTGGCGTTCGGAATGTTTCAAGACGCGACATGGCTGTTTGTTGTGTTGACTTCAATCGTGATTGTCGCTTTCCTTATTCTTCTGATAAAGAATTATAAAACCAGTAAACTGTTCTCGATCGCGTCCGCCCTGATCATCGGCGGAGGGATCGGCAATCTGATCGACAGGATCCGCTTAGGATATGTGGTGGATTTTCTGCAGCTGTCCTTTTTCAATCCGATCTGTAACCTTGCCGACTACGCGATTACCTTCGGTACGGTTTTGCTGATCGTATATCTTCTCTTTTTCTACAGACCGAAGAAGACAAAAACCTTGAACGATGAGAAAGCTTGAGCTGATTGCAGGGGAGAAAGATAACTCCCAAAGATTGGATAAATTTCTTTCAGAGAATATTAATGAGATGACCCGCTCCGCTTTGACCAAGCTGATCGACGAAGAAAAGGTCACGGTGAATTTCAGGAAGGTTGTGAAGAGCTATAAGCTCTCCGCGGGAGATATCGTCACTGTCTCGATCGATGACCCCGAGCCACCGGATGTTGTCGCCGAAGAGATCCCTCTGGATATTGTTTATGAGGATGACGATTTGTTAGTTGTCAACAAACCCAAGGGGATGGTCGTGCATCCCGCCGCTGGAAATTATTCGGGAACATTAGTGAACGCGCTCCTGTATCACTGCGGCGATTCGCTCTCGGGTATCAACGGCGTTTTGCGTCCCGGGATCGTTCACCGGATCGACAAGAACACATCGGGACTTTTGATGGTCGCGAAGAACGATTTTGCGCATCAAAGTCTCAGTGAACAGATTCAGTCGCACTCCTTCAAGCGGGAGTACCTTGCTGTCGTTTACGGAAACATCAAGGACGACCGCGGCGTGATCAACGCTCCGATCGGCAGGCACAAGACTGATCGCAAGAAGATGTGCGTGACAAAAGAGAACGGCAGAGAAGCGGTGACCCGTTTTGAAGTACTGGAGCGTTTTTCGGACTTTACCTATCTTTGCTGTATGCTGGAGACAGGACGGACCCATCAAATCCGCGTGCATATGGCGTATATCGGTCATCCCTTGGCGGGAGACGACGTCTACGGCCCCAAGAAGGTGATCACAAGTCTCGGCGGTCAGTGCCTGCACGCTTATCTTCTCGGTTTTGTTCATCCGAGATCAGGAGAGTATATGGAATTTACAAGTGAAGTTCCCGAAACTTTCGCAAAATTCCTTACAAAACTGCGAAATTCACAGAAAAATTATTGATTATTCATACTTTTGTGAAAAATAATACTTGCATTTATGATTCTTTTATGGTAACATATATAGGCATTTGGAAACTATCGAGCAGTCGATAGGGTTCAAATCTGGAAATATTCCAAATTTGAAGCGGATAGTCCTCTGCGTAAAGCGCATGAATGTCTGAAAAATAAACAGGAGGAAATTATGGACGCATTAAAGAAAATCGCAGAGTCTTCTGTCAAAGAGACCACACCCGAGTTTTCCATCGGTGATACCGTCAGAGTATCGGTAAACATCCGTGAGGGTGAAAGAGAAAGAATTCAGATGTTTGAGGGCACCGTGATCGCCAGACGCGGTTCCGGAGTTGCCGAAACATTCACGGTTAGACGCCTTTCCTACGGCGTAGGCGTAGAGAGAGTTTTCCCGCTCCACTCACCCAACGTTGTTGACGTTAAGGTTGTCAGACACGGTAAGGTCCGCAGAAGCAAGCTTTATTACCTTCGTGACAGAGTCGGTAAAGCGGCTAAGGTTAAGGAAGAGATCAGAAAATAAAGTTTACCAAAGGGACTTTTTACAAGTCCCTTTTGTGTTATCGTGAACCGCTTATAACGGAATGGGAAGTGATAAACAGTGAAGATAGACGACGAAATGTATAACGAGATTTTTGATGATGAAGAAGAAAACGGCGCTGTGGACGAAAACGGTATCCAGACCATCGAGCTCAACCAAAGCAACGTTACCGCTACACTGCTTGACTGGATCGGCTGTTTGTTCGCGGCGCTGGTATGGGTTTTGATATTGATGACCTTTGTCTTTCGTGTGATTGACGTGGACGGCACCTCGATGGAGCCCACCCTGATCAATACCGACAAAGTCGTGATCACCGATTTGTTCTATACGCCTCACGATCAGGATATTATCGTAATCAGTCACGCGGAAGAGTATAACAAGCCGCTTGTCAAGCGTGTGATCGCTACCGAAGGTCAGACGCTGAAAATCGATTTTGACAAAGGCGAGATTTATGTCGACGGCGAAAAGCTGGATGAAGACTACACTATGGGAGAGACTATCAGGGGCAACATTCCCGAGGAGGATTACCCTTCTGTGATTCCCGAGGGTAAAGTGTTTGTCCTCGGCGACCACCGTGATGTTTCTCTTGACAGCCGATACTCCGAGATCGGTCTGATAGACGAGGATTCTATCATCGGCAAAGCGCAGTTTGTTGTGATCCCTCATTCTTATGATCCCGGCAAAATGATTCCGGTTCTCGATCTTTCCAGAATTCGTTATTTGTATTAACCAAACAACCGATACCTGCTCTTTTGGGGCAGGTATTTTCGCTATAACAAACGAGAATAAAACCAAACCCGTATTTGTTCTCGGTTGGTTAAGGAGTTATTATGGACCATACACAAAATATTCAGTGGTTTCCCGGTCATATGACCAAGACCAAACGACAGATAGAAAAAGACCTGAAGCTGGTGGACGCGGTGGCGGAGATCATCGACGCGCGTATCCCGATATCTTCCCGCAATCCCGATATTGCCGCCTTGACCTCGAACAAACCGAGAGTCATCCTGCTCAACAAGTGCGATATGGCGGATAAAGCCGCAACCGACAGATGGATCGCGGCGCTTTCTGAAATAAACGTCGCTGTTCTGCCCGTGGACTGCAAATCGGGAAAAGGCATCGACCGGTTTGTTCCCGCGCTGAAAAACTTACTGAGTGATAAGATTGAGGCATATAAACGCAAGGGAATGCTGAATCCTACGATGCGCGTGATGATCGTCGGTATCCCTAACGTCGGAAAGTCCACCTTCATCAACCGTATCAGTAAAAAGAATAAAGCCGCGACCGCAGACCGTCCGGGCGTTACCAGAGGCAATCAGTGGTTTACGGTTTCCAAGGGCTTTGAGATTCTCGATACCCCTGGCGTACTGTGGCCGAAGTTCGATGACCAGACCGTAGGAGAGAGACTTGCCTTTACCGGAGCGATCAAGGACCAGATCATGGATATCGAGCTGCTCGCCGTGCGGCTTCTTGATTTGTTGAAAGAGCTGAAAACACCCGCGTTTTCGGAGCGTTTTAAGCTTACCGATGAAGATCTGACGATGGAGAGCTATGATCTGCTCGGGCTGATCGCCAAAAAACGCGGTATGGTGATCCGGGGAGGAGAGCCGGATATCGAGCGCGCCTCCGTTATGCTGCTCGATGAGTTCCGCGCCGCGAAGCTCGGCAGGATCACGCTGGAACTGCCGAATGAATCCTAACCTTTTGAGAGAAAATTGTAGGGCAAGGCGCCCACGACTTGCCGAAACTTGGATATCAGAAGCAGTATTCCGCTGTAAAATCACGTTATGCAGGTGACACGATGAAAGAAAAAGAACCGATCGACTGGCTGTATTTTGAAAAAGCCGCAAAAGAAAAAGGCTATACCGCCGTATGCGGCGTTGATGAAGCGGGAAGAGGTCCCTTGGCGGGACCGGTCTGCGCCGCCGCGGTGATTTTGCCCGAAGGGCTGATCATCGACGGCGTCAACGATTCCAAGAAGCTGACCGAGAAAAAGCGTGAGGAGCTGTTCGATGTGATCATTGAACAGGCGCTCTCCTGTTCTGTCGCTTTCGGTACAGTCGAGGAAATCGAGAGAGATAATATCCTCAACACGACGATGAACACGATGAAGCGCGCGGTCGAAGGACTGAGTATCAAAGCGGACTACGCGATGATCGACGGCAACCGTCTGCCCCCGCTTTCGATTCCCTGCGAATACATCGTCAAGGGCGACGCGCGTTCGATGTCGATCGCCGCCGCGTCTATTCTGGCGAAGGTATCAAGAGACCGTCTGATGCAGGAATACGCCAAGGAATACCCGCAGTATGAGTTTGAGAAGCATAAGGGCTACGGTACCAAACTGCACGTGGAAAAGATTCTGGAGTACGGTCCGTCTCCGATCCACAGATTGAGCTTTTTAAAGAAGATTTATGCAAAATACGCAAAAGATGAATAACATTGATTTTGGAGCTTTCGGCGAGAAATTCGCCGTAAAATACTTGAAGAAAAAGAAATATAAAATTCTTGAAAAGAATTATAAGACAAAGGTCGGCGAGATTGATATTATCGCGAAAGGCCGGGATTTTCTCGTTTTTGTTGAGGTAAAATCCCGTTCCTTCGATCCGCTTGTCACCGGCTCTTACGCAGTCGATCAAAAGAAGCGCCTTCACATCTTCAAAACCGCTTCCCTGTATATGAAACAGAATAAAACGACTTTACAGCCGCGTTTTGATATCCTGGAACTGGAGATCGACCGAAACAAAAAGAAAGTTATCTCATATAATCACTATGAGAACGCTTTTATCTGGGAGGGTGATTATGCGCGTTTTTGACTTGCACTGCGATACCGTTTATCGCGCGACCGCGGAGAATTCTTCACTGAGTGATCCGCGTTTTGAGATTAATATTGACAAGGCGCTCCGAATAGAGCGATATAAACAGCTCGCGGCTGTATGGATTCCCGATGAGTATCGGGGAGAGAAGGCTGTGGAGCTGTTTCGTCAATGTCTGAAAACCTACTATCGTGACCGATTATTCAGCGATACTCACAGAATGTATCTCTCGGTAGAGGGCGGCGCGGTCCTTGCCGGAAATATGGATAATCTCTCTTTATTAACTGAGAACAATGCAAAAGCGCTGACTCTGACATGGAACGGAGAGAACGAGATCGGCGGCGGAGCCTACAGCGGTGCGCGTCTGACTTCGTTCGGAAAAGAAGCGGTAAATCGTTTGGAAAAAAACCATATTGCCGTAGATGTCTCTCACGCAAACGAAGCGACCTTCTATGATGTGCTGAGGATCGCAAAAAAGCCGATCATCGCAACACATTCCAACTCTAAATCTGTCGCCGACAGTCCGCGTAATCTGACCGACGATCAGTTCAGAGAGATTATCGCGACAGGCGGAATCGTCGGACTTACCTATCACAACGCCTTTTTGAACACCGATCCCGCGTCGGCGTCTATCAACGACCTTTTGTACCATGCCGATAGATTTCTGCATCTCGGTGGAGAGGAACATCTGTGCTTAGGCTCCGACTTTGACGGGGGAGAGCTGCCGCTTGATTTTCACGGACTCGAAGATATGCGTACGGTGGAAGAAATGCTGACAAACGCGTTTTCCAAGGAGATTTGTGACAAAATCTTTTACAAAAACGCCGAGAAATTCTTTCAAACGCTTTGACATCACATCAGTTTTATAGTATAATCCATAATAGGATAATGGGAGCATATGGGCAAAACCGATTCTCTCATTGTCGTATTTTGCGATAAGGAGGAGCAAATATGCAGTATAACTCCACTCAAGACAAAAGTAAAAAAGTATCGTCGGCGCAGGCTATTGCGCAGGGAATTTCACACGACGGAGGACTTTTCGTTCCCGAGACCTTTCCGCGGCTTGATCTTACGACGATAGAAAATATGCTCTCTATGTCCTATCAGGAGAGAGCCAAGCTGATCATCAGCCAATACCTGACCGATTTTACCGATGAAGAGATCGACGACTGCGTTTACAGCGCTTATACCAAAGTCAAATTCGGTCATAAGAATCCCGCTCCGATCGCGTCAATGACCTATAACGGTCATTCTCTGAATCTTTTAGAGCTGTGGCATGGTCCCACCTGCGCGTTCAAGGATATGGCGCTGCAGATCCTGCCGCATTTTTTGACCAAATCCCTCAAAAAGGCGGGCGGCGGTCTTGACGCCGTGATTCTGGTCGCGACTTCCGGCGATACCGGCAAGGCGGCTTTAGAAGGCTTTAAAGACGTTGATCACACCAAGATCATCGTCTTTTATCCCGAGTCGGGCGTTTCCGCCATGCAGAAGCACCAGATGAATACCCAAGAGGGCGAGAACGTCTATGTCTGCGCGATCAAGGGCAATTTTGACGACGCCCAGACCGCGGTGAAGAAGATCTTCACCGACGATGAAACGTCAAAGATCCTCAAAAAGAACGGAATGATGTTCTCTTCCGCCAATTCCATCAACTGGGGCAGACTGCTGCCGCAGATCGTCTACTATGTTTCCGCTTACTGCGATATGGTGAATCTCGGAAAGGTCGAGCTCGGCGATAAGATCAATATCACAGTTCCCACCGGCAACTTCGGCAACATTCTCGCCGCGTATTATGCTTATGCGATGGGACTTCCCGTGAACAAATTTATCTGCGCGTCCAACTCCAACAACGTGCTGACCGATTTTATCAACACCGGTGTATATAACAAGAACCGTGAATTCTATACCACCGTATCTCCGTCAATGGATATTCTGGTTTCTTCCAATCTGGAGAGACTGCTCTATCATCTGTCGGGAGAGAACGATGAAGAGACGAAGTCCTATATGGATATGCTCAAAGCAGACGGTATCTATGAGGTTTCTCACGAGATCAAAGAGAAGATCACTTCTCTGTTCTACGGCGGCTTCTGTGACGAAGAGAACACCAAGAAAACGATCCATAACCTTTTTGAACAGAGAAGATATCTCTGTGATACCCACACCGCTGTCGCTGTCGCGGTATATGACGACTATGTCCGCATAACAGGCGATGACACGCCTGCCGTGATCGCGTCTACCGCAAGTCCGTATAAGTTCTCCAAAGCGGTTTTAGAGTCGATCGGATGTGAGGATGCGCCCGCGTCCGAGTTTGATATGGTGGAGAAGCTCCACGAGCTGACCGGTATTGAAGTCCCCGCGCCTCTGGCGGACTTAAGAGGAAAAGAGCCGCGTTTCAGTGAAGTCGCGGATAAAGAGAATATGCAGGGCGTTGTGCTGAGGGCGCTTGATATCGAATGAGCCTTTACGCAATAGCCGACACCCATCTTTCTCTCGGCACGGATAAGCCGATGGATGTGTTCAAGGGCTGGTCCGATTATGTAGATCGGCTGAAAGAGAACTGGGAGCGACTGGTCGGCGAAGACGATACCGTAGTGGTCGGCGGAGATATCTCATGGGCAATGAAGCTCGAAGAATGCTACGAGGATTTTGCTTTTCTCAACGCTTTGCCCGGTACGAAGATTTTTCTTAAGGGAAACCACGACTACTGGTGGCAGACGAAGAAGAAAATTGAGGATTATCTGAGTCTCAACGGCTTTGATACGATCCGTATTCTTTTTAACAACGCCTACGAGGTCGGCGACATCGCTGTCTGCGGTTCCCGCGGCTGGTACTATGACAAAGAGACCGAGCAGGATATCAAGGTGATCAACCGTGAGGTCGGCAGGATCAAAACATCTATCGCCGCCGCAAAGGCGACCTCAAAGAAGCCGGTGCTGTTTCTCCACTATCCGCCTGTTTACGGCGATCTCGAGTGTGAGCCGATCATGAACACGATTATCGATGAAGGGATCGACGAGTGCTACTACGGGCATCTGCACGGCGCGAACACCCACCGCTGTGCGACGCTCGGTGATTACAAAGGTGTGAATATGCACCTGATATCGGGAGATTATACACAATTTATCCCTATTTTAGTGCGATAACGCCTGAAAAATTGACATTTCTAACATAGTATTTTTACCGTATTTATGTTATGATTTTAATAATTTCGACACATAGAATCAGGAGGAATTCAAAATGAGCTTAAAATTATCTACCAAGAAAGAAGACGCCAATACTTATGAAGTAGAAGTAGAGGTAGACGGCGAAACATTTAAGAAGGCTATCGAGAAGGCGTTCCGCGCTCAGGTCAAGAAGATTTCTGTTCCCGGTTTCAGAAAGGGTAAAGCGCCCCGCGCGATCATCGAGAAGATGTACGGCGAAGATATTTTCTATGAGGACGCCATGCAGGATTGTTATCCCGACGCTCTGGAAGAAGCTTCCAAAGAAGCCGGTCTGAAGATCGTATCCGTCAAGTCGCTGGAGGCTACCTATGTTTCCAGAGAAGGCTTTACCTTTAAGGCTACCGTTATCGTTGAGCCTGAGATCGAGATCAAGGACTACAAGGGTATCGAGATCGAGAAAGCTTCCACAGAAGTGACCGAAGAAATGATCGACGATGAGATCGAGTCCGTCAGAGAGAGAAACTCCCGTATGGTCACCGTCGAGGACAGAGCGGCTGAGATGGGCGATACCGTTGTCATCGATTTTGAAGGCTTTACCGACGGCGAAGCGTTTGAGGGCGGCAAAGCGGAGAACTATAATCTCGAATTAGGCTCCGGCAACTTTATCCCCGGATTCGAAGAGCAGCTTGTCGGTCATAACACCGACGAAGAGTTCACCATCGACGTCAAGTTCCCCGAAGAGTATCAGAACGACGGTCTCAAGGGCAAAGACGCTCAGTTCAAGATCAAGCTTCACGAGATCAAGAAGAAGGAGCTCCCCGAGGTTGACGACGAATTTGTCAAGGACGTTTCCGAGAAGGATACCGTCGCCGAATACAGAGAAGAGCTCAAGGAGCAGATCGCTCACCGCTTGGAGCATCAGGCGGAGCATGACTTTGAGGATAAGCTGACTGCCGCTGTTATTGAGAAGGTCGAGGGAGAAGTTCCCGAAGAGATGTATGATAACGAAGTCAACAATATGCTCAGAGAGATGGATATGCGTCTGCGTTCTCAGGGTATGGATCTGAATACCTATATGAAGTATACCGGTATGGAGATCGGCGCTGTCAAAGAGATGTATAAGGCGGAGGCAGAGAAGCGCGTCAAGATGCGTCTGGCGCTGGAGAAGATCGCAAAGCTCGAGAATATCACCCCCTCCGACGAAGATATCGAGGCGGAGTATGAGAAGATGGGCAAGTCCTACAATATGACCGCAGATCAGGTCAAGGATGTTATCCCCGTTGAATCCATCAAGGAAGACCTTGCGGTTCAGCAGGCGATGGAGCTTGTCAAGAAAGAAGCCGTAGCAAAATAATAACGGTTTGTTTTTGATTGACATTCTGCACTCTGCACCCTGCACTCTCCACCGTGAACCCTCCACCCTGCACACTCCACTCAGCACC
>JAFRCW010000023.1 GCA_017404145.1 Ruminococcus sp.
GATTTTTACTTTGGTTATAGCACTCTTTCGCGGTGGCGAGGCTGTGGTTGCCGTCGCCGACGGCAAAGAGGAGCTTGTCTTCCTTGTCGGCGATCAGCGCCTCCAGCGCGTCCTGAACCTGCGCGATGACCTCGTCGGGCAGGAAATAACCGTCGATATGACCGCCGTTTTTCATCAGATCAAAGCCGTACGCCTGCTTGAAGCCGTCCTTCTGTTCGGCGAGGGGCTCGATGACGGAGAGCTGCGGGTCGTCGATCAGGAGCAGGATATGCGGCATCTCGAGGGGAGCGTCCCTGCGGATCTGTACGCGCGGAGGGATGCGCTCCAGCACGGTCGCCTCGGTCGCGCGGATCGCGGAGGTCGCGCCCTTGCGGTAGTCATAGTCCTCGAGGTCGATGATGCCGACGATGCCGCGGCGGATGGTGCTGTTTGACTCGCGCTCGACATAGATCATGCTGTTCTCGTGCGTATCAAAGACGTCGCCGTCGAGGTATTCCTGCATCTTGGCGTTGATCGCGCCGACGCGGGCGCTGTTGTCGTCGGAAAGATAGATCTCCGGCAGGATGATGTGCAGCGCGGAGGGCTTGTCGCCGACGATCGCTTCCACATCGTTCCAGTATTCGGGCTCGCTGGTGTACTGGTCGCACGCCACGACCGCCCATGTTTCAAAATCCTTCTTGGGTAAAAGGATGTTCGCGGGGTTAAAATGCTTCATAAAATCAACTCCATATTGGTGAAGGGTGAATGGTTGCGGGAGGGCTGCGCCCTCACCCGGTTTATATGATGATTCATCCCTTGTTGCCTACAGGATAGCATGAAACCTCGTGTTTGACAATAAGTATTGTGTGATTTTGTGAATTGTGCTAATATATACTATGGTGATGGATTTGAGTAAGTACAAATTGATTATGAGCGACCTTGATAATACGCTTTTGCCGATCTATACGCAGGACAGATTTGTCGAAATATGGTTCCGCGATATCTCAAAAGTGTTCCTCTCTTACGGACTCGACCCGGTACGCGCCGCCTCCGGCGTGAATCAGGGTATCCGCGCGATGCTGTATAATGAAAGCGGGCGCAAAAATATCGAGGTCTTTTACGAAGAGGTCGAAAAGATCAGCGGCTACACGCGGGATCTGATAGAGCCGCCGACCCTCGAATACTATTCCACGACCTTTGAAAACGTCTACGATATCACCCTGCCGAACCCGTTTGCGGTAAAGATCGCGGAGCTGATGCGTCAAAAGGCGGAGTATGCCGTCGTCGCGACGATGCCGGTGTTCACGATCGAAGCCGTCGCCATGCGGATGGGCTGGGTCGGCTTGAAGCCGGAGATGTTCGATCACGTCACGACCGCCCACACCAGCTCTTACTGCAAGCCCAATACGCTCTATTTTCAGGAGATCCTCGACCGCTTCGGCGTCAAGCCCGAAGAGGCGCTGATGATCGGCAACTACGTGCGGGAGGATATGTACCCATGCAGGGAGCTCGGGATCGACACCTTCCTCGTCACGGATCACAAGATCACCCACGGCATGCCGTTCGACGATTTCAGACAGGGAACGTATGAGGAATTGATCGGTTTTTTGGAAAAATTATAAGTGAAAATAAAAGGGCTGTCGCACTAAGACATCCCTAAAAACTAGACCGGGCAGCCCGAAAGGGTTGCCCGGTCAGTGCTTTCATAGTATAATTTAATCGCCAAAGAAAACCACACAGAAAGCAAGGTAATTATACAATGATGAGAAACAGAAATCAACTGGTTTTACCGTTAAATTATGAAGTTTTAATCGACGAGAACGACCCGGTATGGAAATTGGTAGAGATTTGCGACACATTGGACTACACAAAGTTGTATGACGAGTACCTCAGACACTGGCGAGCCATCGACCCCGTTGTTATGTTTGAAATACTGGTATTCGCGTATATGAACCGCATCTATTCCAGCCGGGCAATCGAGCAAGCTTGCAAAACAGACGTAAGGTTTATGTGGCTGCTGCAGGGAGAGTCCGCGCCCGACCACGCTACTATCGCGCGTTTTCAGAATGAGCGATTGACAGACGTCATAGAAGATTTGTTTGTTCAGCTGGTCATGAAGCTGCACGAGCTTGGGGAGATCAAGTTCAATAATATCTTCATCGACGGTACAAAGATAGAAGCAAACGCGAATAGATATACCTTCGTCTGGGCGAAGACCGTTGAAAAGAATCTGCAAAAGCTCAACGCAAAGATCAATCAGGAACTGCCTGAGCTGTGTGAAAAGTATGGGTTGTCCGAAACAGCGTCATTAGTGGATGTAGTAGACTTTCTGCTCAAAGCGAGAGACTTGTTGGGAATACAATTTGTCTACGGTAAAGGAAAACGCAAAACAGAGATACAAAGGGATTATGACCGTATTTATGAATACTTGGAAAGAATAGAGAAATACCACGAAAGCCAAGTGATCCTCGGTACACGAAACAGCTACTCCAAAACCGATCTTGACGCGACCTTTATGAGGATGAAAGAAGACCATATGAGAAACGGTCAGCTCAAGCCTGCCTACAATGTTCAGATCGGAGTAGAAAGCGAATATATCGTCGGAATAGGTTTGTATTCTAATCCGACGGATACAACAACACTCATACCGTTTTTGGAACGCCTGAGAAATAACATCGGAAGGAAATATACAAACATCATAGCCGACGCGGGATATGCCAGCGAGGAGAATTACACTTATCTGGAAGAGAATGATCAGAACGCGTACATCAAGCCTGCCGACTATGAGATCCGCAAAACGAAGAAATACAAAAAGAATATCTACCGGGTCGAGAATCTCATCTATGACGAGATCGGAGATTACTTCACCTGCCCAAATGGTAAAAGGCTGAACCACGCCTATGACGGTACAAGGAAAACAGAGAACGGCTATGAGGTTGTAAAGAGCTATTACATCTGTGAAAGCTGCGAGGGATGTCCTCACCGCGAGAAGTGCTACAAAGGTAAGTATGAAAACAGAAAGATTTCCTTTTCCAAAACAATGGCAAGACAAAAAGCTCAAGCCGCAGAGAGAATCACCGCCGATGAAGGAAACATACTGCGACAAAATCGCTCCATTCAAGTTGAGGGAGCTTTTGGTATTGTCAAGCAAGACAGAGAGTTCAGACGCTTCTTGACCAGAGGTAAGGCAAAGACTGAAACACAATTTTTTCTGATCGCTTTTGCCTTCAACATCAATAAACTGCATAACCGAACGATTTACAAACGTTTAGGCTTGGAATTATTTAATCAGGAGGCTGCTTAGAACCGAAAAGTTTTCAACACAAACGTAAACCAGAGAGTAGGTTTGCCTACCCTCTGGTTTGCTATGCTTTGTTATCCTACAATATTCTCTATTGAGATGTTTATCTCATCAAATTCTTAAGGCTGTCGCAAAACTACTCGTTTTGCGACAGCCTCTTTTCACGTTCTGCAATCTTTCGCATAGTATACACTGTATTCTGCGGTGAGGTGAGCGTATGAAGATCGGTATATTCGGCGGAGATAAACGGATGCTGTTCGCGGCAAAGGCGTTTGCGGACGACGGGCATGATGTATTTGTCGCGGGCTTCGATCATCTGATCAGCCTGTGTGATATCCGCATTTGCAGTTATGCCGATGCGGCTGAGCGATGCGATATAGCGATACTGTCGGTTAGACCGACGGCAGACGGATCGCTCAATTCGACATTTTCCGAGCGGAAGATCGGGATGTCTGAATTGACTCAGCGGATAAGTGACAAGCCGATCTTTACAGGCTTTGCCGATCAGGTGAGACC
>JAFRCW010000002.1 GCA_017404145.1 Ruminococcus sp.
CCTCGCTTATTCGATCGGTAGTGGAACGAATCTATGTTACCACCGAGAACGGCGAACGCGTCTGCCATATCTTCATCAAGGGCTGTTCCGACGAGGATTATTCCGAGCTGTTTGAGGGGACTGAAAACGCAGATAAAACCTACGCTTCGTCCCTTTCTGTCCAAATGTGTGATTCGGATAAGGATTGTAAACTGTTTGCACAGTGCTTCCGGACTGGCTCTCAGATATCGGTGCTTTAAGATCATGAGCGAACAAGGTAACGAGGAGCCGACAGGTCAGGCGAAGATAACACCCGGCTACAATCTGCCGTCCAAATATGTTCTGCACACCGTCGGGCCCATCGTCAGCGGTCGGTTAAATGAAAGACACTGCGAGCTACTCAAAAGCTGCTACCTCTCTTGCTTGAAGCTTGCTGAGGAAAACGGTGTGAAAAGCATCGCCTTCTGCTGTATCAGCACCGGCGTGTTCGGTTTCCCGCAAAGAGAGGCGGCTGAGATCGCCATAGCCACTGTAAAAGAATATAAAAAAACAACAAACAGCGATATCAAGGTCATCTTCAACGTGTTAAAGGATGAAGACCTAATGATCTATCGCAGTTTGCTGCAAAAGTAAGATCGGAGCCGGGTAACCGGCTCCTTTTGTGTTTCATTGAAATGTAACGTTTTTGCGACCGAAAAGGCAGTGTTTATCTGTGCTTTGATACTCGAAAATGAGTAGGGAAGCATTTTACCCTAATATTCAAGAATGTGCGTTACAACAGCCCCCACAGATATGTTAAACCTCAAGTGATTTTTCAAAACAGTCATATAGCGCGAAAAATGGCTTAAACACTGGCTTTCTAAGCTGAAAGCCTACTTTTAATAAGCATTTTTGAGTCAAAAATCAAAAAGGTAGTCAAATTACCTTAGCTTCTCAAAAAAACGCGATACGGCTGAAATTTGGACGTTTTAGGGCTATATTAAGCGCCGTTTCAAAGGTGATGACAGGTTGATTTTCATTCACCTAAATTGATAATATGTCTACCTTGATTACAGGCGTATCGCACAGCCTGCGTTGCTCCGCCGTAGCTGCGGATAACATAGCTGATTATCAAATCACAGTGATCGACCATCCACTGGTTTCGTGGTTTGATTGCCGCTTTGTAATATATGCCGATGATTTCGGGAGGGATAATGATATCGTCATAAAGGGAACAATAGTATTCCTTATTTATGTTGAGATCGTTTGTGAAATAAGGCTTTATGCAGACCAGTTTTATTTGGGGGTATCTTACCTTAGCTTTACGAACGGCTGAAGAGAACCGGGTATCAAACTCACCTATAGCACCGGTGTAGAACATATCGTAGCCTGCATCAACTGCATTTATGACGGCTGAGTATAAGCTGTCATCAATATTCGCTAATACTGTTCGGTGACCAAAACCGCAGCACGCTTTCATTTCCCTATTCACCACATCTAAATAAAATATATATTATTATATATTATATCTAAACACAGTAGATAGATCAACAATAATTGATAAATCAATTGGATATAATACACCATAGTGTATAGTAAAATTATACACAAGGTGGTGATTGACGTGAATAAGCAAGAGTTTTCTGAGAGACTTTCCGCTTTACGTATCAATAAAGGCGTTTCCGCACGGGACATGAGTTTATCTATCGGACAAAGTCCTGGCTATATTAACAATATAGAAAATGGGATCAATTATCCGTCAATGCAAACATTTTTCTATATTTGCGACTACCTTGAAATAACGCCAAAAGAGTTCTTTGATATTGATACCGCTAATCCCACGAAAGTCAGCGAGCTGATAGAAGCAACCAAGGGACTGAGCAGCGACCAACTATCAAATCTGATTAGCCTGGCAAAAGGGCTGAAATAGTAAAAACGAGCAGAGCGGCTTGTAACCGTTCTGCTCTCTATTTTTGGTTATTGTTAATTGTATTTTCGCTTTCTTAAGTCGAAAGCTGGCATTGTCCCTTCAAGCACATCAATGACGTGTTTGCGAATTTCACGGTTTTCAATCGCACCTGATGTGTAGCTGATTTGATAGGTATCTTTATTCATTTCACAGAATACGATTTGTTCAGCATCACATGCAACGGCAAGGTTTGGGTTATGTGTAACAATGATTACCTGTCTCTGTTGCTTTGCTTTACAAATGCAAGGAACAAGTTTACTGTATACCGATTGATTGTCCAGATTATCTTCGGGTTGATCAATAATAATGGGTTTACTCTCTTTACTTAACGCTAAATAGAAGATAAGCAACACGATTCCACGTTCACCTGGCGATAATTCATTCAGATTTCGATTTCCCATTTTAAGTTTAAAGTTTACGCCTATGTAACTCAATCCATATAGAAAATCATAAAAGCCTTGACGATCCGGAACCTTTTTATCTGCGTTTTCAAAGTTTTCAGTTACAGCAATGGATAATTCATGAACAAACTCAAGAACGCTTTCTACATTACTAAAATCTGTCTTTCTATACTGTTTATCAAACTCACTGTTTGCCTCTGTAGGTCGACCAAACTTTCCCTTAAACTTGTGATTAATAAATCCGAGAGTGTGTCCTTGAAGATTTGAATTGTTCATAAACAATTCAGCTTCAAAAGTGATGTTATCTTCAAGATTTCCGAGCAAAGATGAAATCTCACCTTGCACGGGAGCATAGATCTCTTTATATATTGATGAAAGCTGTTCTTTTTGTTTGAAAATATCTCTAACAATGTTATCTCGCTGCGAGCAAGCGTCTGAATAATCTTGATCCAATTTGGTATTTAAGTATTCGCTTTCATACTTATAATACTCAAGTGAACCTTCGGTTTCCTTTTCGCCAATAATTTCTATTCTTTTTTGTTCCCATTCTTCCAAATCAGATAAATACTTTTGATAATGCTTTTCCTCATTATTGGCAGATGAGATTAACTCGCTTTTCTGCGTTTCAAGATCTTCTAATTCTTTCTTACATTCGCTTAATGAAGTCTGGACCTCACCTTTATTTATTTCAGCTTGTTCAAGCAAACCATTAAAGAAATCCAAAGAAGAAACTAAAGAAAATTTGTAATCATCATTAACTTCATATTTAGCGATAAAATCTGTTACTATTTCTTGAACATCATAAAATCGCTCCTCTAATAGTGTTATCTGAGCAATAAGATTTCTTAAATCAGTAATATAATTATTGATTCTTGCAATTATTACTGAAGTAACGTTTTCGATGTTGATCTTTTGTGATTGAATTGCATTATTGAGTTCGGTTAATTTACTTTGGTATTCTTCATTCTCCTCTTTAGTTTCTGGCTTTTTCACTTCAATAGGCTTGGATTTATCATGACGCAATAAGGTTTCTTCCGCCTTTTTTAAGCTTTCTTTAATCTGCTTATTATAATTTGAAGTTTTCTTAGTTTCTAACCGAATAATTAATGTATTTAATCCTTTTAGTTTAACAAGTAAAGATTGAATTTGTGCATCGATTAGTTGAGATTTTTGTTGAACCAATTCATCTAAATCCAGTGTATCTCCTCGCTCGGCTCTGTCAACATATGAAAAAATAACTTTATCTATTTCTTTCTGAAAAGTATCGTCAATATTATTACATACATCTTCAATAAACTTTTGGGGGAGATATTGAGCATCCTCAATGGGGGATTCATAATCACACTCATTAAGTCGGCTATTACAACTTGCATCATCAGCCCACGTTAAGATCGCATAATAATCATTAGCGTAGTTCTTAGGAGATTTCCTAAATCGTTTATTATTTAGAAAAGATGCATTATCCATGGTTGAGCACTTACATACGTGCCCTAAAATATCGGATAAGGCACTTTTACCACTTCCTTTATTACCAATAATTGCAACTAACCCGGGATTTAGAGGGAGAGAACAATCAAACCAACAATACTGGTCATGTGTTGGTGAATCAACTCTGTGAACTTCGATTTTATCTATGTTAACCTGTTTGTTCTTTTGTAATCTATCCAAAACAGGTGGTATAACGCCAATAAAAACTCTTTCTAGCGGTTGGTAAATGCATTGCTTTAATCCATCAAAGGTTAAGTCTGCCTTAATCCACAATGATTCCTTGGGCTGATATTGATTTGGATGATGACAATCTGAACACATTATCAGTGGTTTTCTATCAACATCCTTAAATACATAAGTTTCATAATCACTAATATCTCTTTTTTGACCTAATTCAAAGAAGTGAATATTATCAGCAATTTCAGCTTTAATTGCTTCATTGACAGGAAGAGAATTTGTTATTTCTTTATCAAGCCCATTTGTTTTTCTCCCAGCATGAATACTTATTAGTGCATCGTGCTTCTTTGCAAAATCAACAATGTCATTAAAATCCCAATAGATAGTTTCATCTGAATCAGACGCTTTTGCGGCACCTCGTTTCATGATAACATCAAAATCACTTGACAAGGCATCTAAATCCGATTGTTCTGAAAAAATCAGAATCAAATGTAAATTGCTAGCTCCTTTATCTGTTCGTAGTTCAACGCCAGGAAAAAATACGATTTCCGGAGCTTTTGCTCGCAACGACTCAATGCGAGACTTATCAATAATAAAATGATCTGTAATTGCAACAGCCTTGATATTATTATCTCTGAGTGTTTTACATAATAGATCATCTGAGTCGTTAGCTTTGTATTTGTAATCATAAGATGACGCAGTATGTAAATGCAAGTCCCATCTATTCCATTCTGAACCTCGTAAACTATTCATTATTTCACCATTCCCTTATCATTTCTTTTACACTTGATTTATTTGTGAGGCTATTTGTCTAACAATCGAAACACATACTGAATTTCCAATTTGCTTATATGCATCATTGATAGATATCGTGTTCGGAAAGTAATAATCTTTTGGGAACCCCTGAAAATCAAGGCATTCTCGTAGTGTTAATTTCCGAATACCATAATCATCGCGAACAAGGGGGCATTGATTATTTCTATTTCCCATTGACGCAGTTAGCGTTGGGCACATTTGATTCCTAATGGGTTTAATGCTTTCATGATAGACTCGATAAACGCAATCATGACGAGTTATAATACCTTGAGCTACGCTATATGAAGCATCCGTTTTATTGAGGTAATATACTCCGGGTTTTCTTTCATGCCTATCAATATAATGATTCGCATTTTTTGTGAGTAAAACAGGATCAGGAAAATTGAATTTTTCGCATTTGTTAATATCCTTGAACGCGATGATGTAAATCCTGTCACGGATTTGCGGAGTGTTACCATATTCTGAAGCTCTAAGAACGCGATAACGAATAAAATAACCTAGTTCAACGAGTTTGTTATGAATAGTGTTAAAAGTTTTTCCGCTATCATGGTCTACTAAATTTGACACATTCTCCAGGAAAATGACTGCAGGATTGAGTGTCTTAGCAAATCTGACAATCTCGAAAAACAGATTGCCTCTATGATCGTTAAAACCGCGCTGTTTGCCCGCTACGGAAAAGGATTGACAAGGAAATCCAGCTGCCAGTACCTCCACTTTTACCAGTTTTTCCGGATCAATATCTCGGATATCGGCTTCAACTAAGTTACAGTTATGAAAATTATGTCTATAGGTCTTACAGCACGCTGCATCATTTTCAATTGCCCAACTGATACTATAGCCAGTTTGTTGGAAAGCGAGGTCGATTCCTCCTATCCCGGAGAATAAACTTCCTACTGTTTTTTCCATGAACAGTTGATAGTGATTATTGTTGATGGCATTCCTATAAACTGAACGTCAAATTTCAGGCTTGGCTCAACTCTGGAGCTTGCATTATGGATTCTAAAACTCAGTTGCCATCCATTGTTCAAATACATCTCAACAGTATTTGTACTATTAGTCTTAAAGCGCATGGTGACTAATTCAGTAGGCAGTTGTACTAGGGGTACAGATATTGCCGATACTTTAACGCTACTTGGTCGGTTTAATGTACCGTGAACATTGAATGAATGAATCATAGTTAATCGCTGGTTATCATGACTCACCACTTTATAATAGTCGTTTATTCCAATCAAGTATTCAACCATTTTACGTGGCATTGTTGCATCAGCAGCATATGCTCTATTAACTTCATCCATAAATGCATTCAGTAATGGAACATAAACAGCATCGTCTTTATCTGCAATTTCAGACCATTTAGTTCCTTTATTCTTTTCTGATTTCAACATGTCAAAAACGGGTTTAACAGCATCCCAATATTGTTGAGTACAGGGTATATTAAACCACTCTTTGCCAAAGTCTAGTTTATGACTCAGCCTGCTGTGCTTAACTGCCTCGTGATTGTGTTTGATACTGAGACCTATTTCCCAACTGATATTATCTCTTTTTATGACAATATCCCTTACATCTCCTGTAGTTCCAGCATTATCTTTTTGTGACTCAAGTATCAGAACACCATCATCATTTTCTACCATACGTGGTTCTAATTCTAATACAGTTTCAATAGCTGCATCAGCAGAAGTAATGAAGGCATCTTTCATGCTTTCAGGCATTTTATCCCATGCACGTTTATTTGCCTCAAGGCTTGAATTAGACACTATAACCGTATTTCTAGTTTTACTTAGGGCATGATCTAATGCGTTTATCCAAGCATATTCATATGCGCGACCTTGATCGTTGCTACTTGTGCTCATTATTCTAGTCCTCGATTTCACTTTATTTTTATACTTCTCATCAATTCCTATTACCTTGTCACCTTCACCGCTGAGAAACTTTTTAATAGCAATAGCTATTTCATAAGCGAGATTCACAGGAACAGCGTTTCCAATCATTTTATACGCATCATTCGTATTCTCGTAAATGAATTTAAAATCATCCGGAAAGCCTTGTATTCTGGCTACTTCACGAACAGTCATTCTTCGGTATAGGTGCTCGTATCCTTCGACAAATCGGCACTCGTTTTCTCCGATTTTTTCCATCTTGGGAGCTTGAGGATGCAACTGACATTGACGACCGGAGGCTTGAACTGTAAATGCTT
Organism: Ruminococcus sp.; assembly: GCA_017404145.1. Classification (GTDB taxonomy): domain Bacteria; phylum Bacillota; class Clostridia; order Oscillospirales; family Acutalibacteraceae; genus Ruminococcoides. The sequence continues at coordinate 7,004 of JAFRCW010000002.1, forward strand.
GTTCATCCCACGACTTGACGCGATTTCGACTCATGAAAATCGGAGAAAACGCCCCTGTATAGTATTCGTTGTTATTAATCGCATTTGGATTATGATGATTGCCTTTACTTGAAGGAACTGCAGTAAATTGAAGATCCCAAATAATATCTCTAAGAGTTTTTTTGTCAGTGTCATTTTCAGTCGAGCCTTTAGGAAATCTGAACTCAGTTTTCAGATCATTTCTGAGACCTATATAGAATACTCTTCTCCGTTCTTCAGCTACACCATAATCTTTCGCATTGACCATAGTCAAGGATACATGATAACCTGCATTTTCAAAAAGATTAAAAATGTTTTGTACTGCCTCACTGTGCCTGTTTGCAAGCATACCACTAACATTTTCAGCGAGAAAAAACTTTGGTTTAAACTCTTTGAGTATTCTTATATAATCAAAGAACAGCTGACCTCTCAAATCTTCAATACCCTTGAGAGATCCTGCTTCAGACCACGACTGGCAGGGAGGACCACCTATAATTCCGTCAACTTCGCCGTTTATGTAAGGAGCAATATCTTCTTTTGTTATTTTGCGAACATCTCCCTCAACAAGATGCGTTTTAGGATGATTAACCTTAAAAGTTTCATATATCGTCGGGTCAAATTCATTCGCGACCGGAATGTCAAATCCCGCTTTTTCAAAGCCAAGATCAAGACCGCCACAGCCGGTGAATAAACTGATAATATTCATTTCTCAATTCTCTCCTTAATAACTGAATGAGATTAGTTTTGCATCAATCAAATCTGCTGCATTGTCAGGATTAGGCACCTGTATATCGGAGATCGTCAAACGATCATCACTATGAGATAATTCAATCAATTCTTCTGTGTTGGTAAAAGACGACCACTTTTCGTTATTAATAATACACATAAAAGAGAATTCCTTTGAATCATCGTAATGGTATACACCATTGAAAGCTTTCCAAGGATTCTTTATTCCCCACATACCTCTGGCTCTCCAATATGTTCTTTCCAATGGATCTATCCCATTCATATGGGCTAGTTCCCTTGAATCTGAAAAATCGAACTCAGTTATCTCAGCAATTTTATCTTTAACAGTATTAAATATTGCTTCATATAAATACGAAGCAGCACAGTATTCTGTTCCGTAAACCATAGCAAGCATTTTTAGGGCTTTTGTGTTTTTAGGGACATATCCAACTGCATAGATAATATCTCTTTCTATCCACTCGCTATCTCTACGAGCGTTTTTGCAATCAGCTGCAACTCTGGGATCGCTTTTCTTTATTTTTTGTTTAGGATAGCTACTGTTTAAAGCAATATCAGAGGTTTTGCTCTCGATTTTCTTTATTTCAATTGCATCGCCACCAAGCAACATACCATCGGGTGAAAAGTTTTTTGATCCAAGGAAGGAAAAAGCCTGATTGAGCTTAGCATTTTTAATTCTTGGATCGGTTTCAGATAAAGAATCTGCAAACAGATCTCTAACATAGTTTTCAAGCCCTTCTCCCATGTTGTTAGCTCTGTTATTACCTTCAGTAAATGTTTCAATATTAGTCGAAACAGCATTTATAAGATTAATGATGGCATTGATGATATTCATACTTAGTTCTCCTCTTTAGCAGTATTTGTAACAGCCTTAGAAAGCATCCATTTATCAACATCACTAATTTTGAATTTCCATGTACGACCAATCTTCACTCCTGGCATACCGCGCTTCTCAATCCATGTTAGGCATGTGTCACGGGTGATTCCTAAATAGCTGCACATCTCATTCATTGAGTACCATCGTTCAATCGTTTCATTTGTCATTTCCATATTTGCCCCCACTTTTCAATTAGAATACAATCATATAAGTAATACTAACATATAGAATGATAAATATCAAGCATATCAATACCGAAATTTGCCGAATAATAATCATTTATACGATTTAATAACGAAGAAATTGAATTGATCAAGTCTCATTTTTGCATTGATAAAGATTATTCCATGATTAATAATAAGCTTGCAATTAAGATAATAATGAAAGAAACAACCAGTCAGATAAATGCTCTGGCTGGTTGTTTCTTTGTATTATCTTTTTATCTTAACTTTTCCTTTTTTGCTTAGCTACTTCATCATACCCTTTAATAGCTTTCTAAATAGACCGGTGGTTTTCTCACTCATCGGAGCGACCAGACCGAGCTGATTGACGACGGTTTCAGTGACGTCGTCTTTTGTGAGTGTTTTCGGATCGCGTTCTCTTATTTCGTCTTGAATCGCTTGGATCATAGCGGCGGTGGCAGTCTTTTCGGGCTGCTTACCGCTGTCTATGTCTTTTTTTATGTCCCGAAGGATCGACAGGAATATGCTCTTGATCTTCTCGATCTCCGCTTCATGCTCGCCAAGCTTCTGAGCGCTCATGAATTGCAGATCCTCTCGCACCTCCGCTCGCTTGTCCGGGTGTTCCTTGACAAAATCAGATAAGGATGCGGTCGCCATATCGATGATCTGGTTGCGCGCCATGATTCCTCTCGCCGCCGTATCTTTGAAGTAGATACGAATCAAGTTCGTCAGCTTAGGAAAATTCTTATGCTCTAACAGGCGATTGAGGATCTCCATATCAACCGCTTTGGTCACAAGACCCTTTGCGGCGCCTTCGGAAAATCCTAACTCGAATATATCATAGCTTTTGCGGGAGCTGACTTCGGATAATCCCAGTATGTAATCGGTGGATACCTTGAACTCTTTTGCGACGGCGATCAGAATATCGCTGCTGAGCGTCTTTGTTTCACCGCTGACGATGCGGCTCAGCTGCGGAGCAGAAACGCCGATCCTCTTAGCCAATTCCTTTTGCGAAATATGTCTGCCGTTGCACAGATCGGAGATCCGCTCTCCGGGTGTCCCGGGTAATAATGGCATGATATACGCCTCCTCGTATTTTTTCGATTTTATGATACTTCGGAGTTGCAGATTTGTTAATCGAAAGATGTCGAACGCGAAAAAAGTTGCAGTTTTGGCAAGATTTCCGGATTTTTGTACTTTGTGAGTAAAATAGAGACAGTGGTTCTTCACCGGACTGCATTCACAACTGAATGACCGTCCGGGAGGATATGTCCGGCAGGCGAAGTACCGCATTCAGCGTACCAATGCCGGGATACGCCCCTTAAAGTGGGGGCAGGACAACGGCTCCCGGGTAGAGCGGCAAAACAAACTTTCTCCCTTATGGAGTAAGGGCGCACTTCTATACATCAAATGTATGTGCGCTCTGCGAGGCGATTATTTCGTTCGCACAGCTCCGTACAAGGGAACCCTTGCGCCGCGTATGCGGCTAACCCAAAACACAAAGGAGAGTGAAAATCTGAAAACCAAAACAAAAGCATTGGAAAAGCAATGCGAAACAACCGAGCGGCAGCTCGAACAGGAACAGCATAAGCTGATCCGACTGCAAAACCGTGCGTCCTACCTAAAGAAGGCGCAGCGCAAGCAGCGTAACAAACGCATGATACTCAAAGGTGTTGCGGTCGAGACCGTCATGCCGGACACCGAATACTTATCTCAGGAAGATTTTTATTCGCTGGTAGAGCAGATCTATCAATTAGATGCTGTTCAAGAACTGGTGGAGAAAGTCACTGAGAAGTATCGTATCATCGAGGACGGTGACTGAGATCGCGCTGTATCATTTCTGCGTCAAGCAAATCAAGCGCAGCGCCGGTCAAAGCGCTATCGCCGCGGCTGCCTACCGCGCCGGTGAAAAGCTTTACAGCGATTACTACGGCGAGTACAGCGACTATACAAGGAAAGGGGGCGTGATCTATTCCGAGATCATTTTGCCACCGCACGCTCCGCCCGAGTATCGGGATCGGGAGACCTTATGGAACGCCGTCGAACACGCGGAACGGCACAAGAAAGCTCAGCTTGCATACAGCTTCGATATCGCCCTGCAAAACAAACTGACGATGGAGGAGAACATCGATTTGGCAAGAAAGTTTGTACAGAGGAATTTCGTTGACAAGGGTATGATTGCCGATCTCGCGATCCATCAGCCGGACAAAGGGGACGGAGGCATTCCCAATCCGCATTTCCATGTTCTGACAACTATGCGTCCAATCAACCCCTACGGCACTTGGGGACAAAAGCAAAAGCGGGAATACTTGGTGGACGAGAACGGCGATCCTGTTTTGGATAGCAGCGGTAAGCCGAGGTTCAACGCTGTAGCGACCAACGACTGGCACTGCCCCGAGACCTTAGAAGCTTGGCGTAAGGCTTGGTGTGAGATGGTGAACGAGGCATTTGAGCGAAAAGGAATCGCCGAACGTATCGATCATCGATCCTATGAGCGGCAGGGGATCAATCTGATCCCGACCATCCATGAGGGTCCGACCGCCCGACAGATGGAGGCGAAAGGGGTCAAAACCGATAAGGGTGAGCTGAACCGCTGGATCAAAGCGACCAACCTCCTGATACACGACGTCACAAAGAAAATCAAAAGTCTGTTCTCATGGCTCTCGGAGGTCAGGGAGGAGTTATCAAAACCGCAAACGCCGAATCTCGTTGATCTTCTGACGGACTATTACGTCAAGCGGAGTTCAGGCGCATATAGTCAAAAAGGTAAGGTCGGAAATCTGAAAAAGATGACAGAAGTCATCAACTATCTGCGCGACAATGACCTTTTGACAGTAGAGGAACTGGAATCGCGGTTATCTGCTTTGGACGCTTCGTTTGAATCTTTAAAAGACAGCATGAAAGCTAAATCAAAACGCATGGAGCAACTCCGTGAGCTGATCCGCAGCGCTGAGATCTATTACCGACTAAAGCCGATTCATGACGAGCTGGACGGTATCAAATGGAAGAAACAACGCGAGAAGTTTAAAAGCAATCACGATTCCGAACTGCGTCAATTCTACGCTGTCCGCCGTGTGCTGAGGGAAGAACTCGGCGACAAGCCGATCAATGTCAAAGCTTGGCAACGAGAGTGTAACGATCTCAAAACGGAATACGCCGGGCTGAGAGAACAGTACAAGCCGCTGAAAGAGGATTTGGCAAAGCTGCGTCAGGTGCAATACCAAGTCAGCCGCGTTATCAACGAGCGCGAGCCGGAACAACAGGTTCAGAAAAAACGGGAGGCAGAACAATTGATATGAAAAAACTTTTGATAGAATTGCATAGTTTTATGCAACAAACGCGTTTGTTTCGTCATAGATGGAAGAGTATTCTTTCACAACACTTTGGGAGGTGAAAACACGACTGATACAAACGAACATAAAACAGCACAGATCCCGCAAAATTCCGAGGAAATCAGAAAGTCCTTGGAGAGATACAAAAACGGCGAGATCAAGAGCAGCTTTCAGAATTGTATCATGGCGCTGAGCTTTGATCCCGATCTGCGCGGCAAATTCCGGCGCAATCTCCTTACGGAGCGGATCGATCTCTTCACGCCGCTGCCGTGGACTTGCCGCAGCAAGGTCATCAACGACACGGAGATGAACTATCTGCTCTGGTATCTCGAACAGGTATACAGCCTGTCTAATGAGAAAAAGATCCTCAAAGCTCTCGATATCGTATCGAGCGAGAACCGTTATCACCCGATACAGGATCATCTGAACAGCCTGAAATGGGACGGCACGGAGCGGATACGTCATGCCCTGCATCACTTTCTCGGCAGCGACGAGAGCGACTATACCTATGAGGCGCTCAAGCTGTTCATGATGGGCGCGATCAAAAGGGTGTTCGAGCCCGGGTGCAAGTTCGAGAATATGCTCTGCTTGGTCGGCGGTCAGGGCGCGGGTAAATCTACTTTCTTCCGCTTTATGGCAATCAGGGACGAATGGTTCTCGGACGATCTGCGAAAGCTGGATGATGAAAATGTATACAGGAAATTGCAGGGGCATTGGATCATCGAGATGTCCGAGATGATTGCCACCGCGAACGCCAAAAGCATCGAGGAGATCAAATCCTTTGTCAGCCGCCAGAAGGAGACCTATAAGGTACCATATGAGATTCATCCGGCGGACAGGCTTCGTCAATGCGTGTTTGCGGGTACGACCAACCGTCAGGATTTCTTACCTCGTGACCGCACAGGGAATCGCCGCTTCATTCCTGTTACCGTCTATCCCGAAAAAGCAGAGGTTCACATTTTGGCAGATGAAAATGCGGCACGCCGCTACATTGACCAGATGTGGGCGGAGGCGATGGTGATCTACAAAAACGGCGATTACAAGCTGACGTTCAGCGCCGAAATGGACGATCAGCTCCGGACTCAACAACAGGACTTCATGCAGGAGGACACGCTTGCCGGTCAGATCTATGCTTTCTTGGAGGATTTCATCGGAAATCGGGTATGCTCCAAGCTGCTCTACGCCGAGGCGCTGGGCAACACACTCAATCAGCCTGCCGCGTGGGAGACCCGCGAGATCTGCGAGATCATGAACACCGGCATCGCGAACGGTACTATCAAGGGCTGGAAGGCATATAAGAATCCGAAGCGGTACAGCAAGTATGGTTCACAAAAGGGATGGGAACGAGTCAAGGAGCCTACGCCGGTTGACATAAAGGTAGACAAGGTGATCACACCCGATGACGATCTGCCATTTGAATGATCGTTTATCGGCTTGGTTGACGTTCAAGTTGACATTTGGTTGACATGGCAGTTGACAGCGTAAAGCCTGATAAACAGTGGCTTTTCATCATTTGTAAACCATGTAAACCTAAAAACAGAAGAAAATATATAAAACGATAAGGGCAGATAAACACGATAATAAAAGTTTATACCCTCGGTTGACAGTTGACGGTTGACAGGCGCGTGCGCCTTTATCTGCCATACTGTTCCGCTTGATATGGTTCGGTGCAGCAGTGATCACACCCTTAAGAGGTTGAACCGACGAATCACACGGAAATGTCGGTTAAATCATTATTGGTTATCGTTAGGTTTACCGCTTCGCGAAATCAGGAGAAATTGTTATAATTAAACTGTGGGTTTTCTTTCCCTTAAAGGTTCTTAGTGCCATTTGGCATTAAAAAAAGGGGGACATGCAAAATATGTCGAACATTTGCGACAGAGCGGTCATACATATGGGTGCCGAAAGCAAAAAACACATCATTGACTTTCAATTTAAATTAGCGGATCAAGCGGTGTCAAAGCTGAAAGGGTACCCAGCGGATGAATTGAAATCCGTTAAGAATGATCTGATCGTTCATATCGGCAGATCGGAATATCGGTTGCCGATCGCAGTTTAAAGTATAAATCATCATCGTGGGGCAGGCTGCGGCTTGCCCCACACAGGGAGGAAAGATAAGATGAAAAAGAAAAACAAAGTCTCATTTGCGGACGACGATCGCAAGGTAGTGATCTACGCCAGAAAGTCAAGGATCACGCATAAGGGCGACAGTATCGGCGTTCAGTTCAAGCAGAGCGCCGACTATGCCCGATTACAGCTCGGATTGCCCGATGACTATGAGTTCGAGCATTATGAGGACAAAGGACTGAGCGGCTACTATTCCGACCGACCGGATTTTCAGCGGCTGTTACATGATATCGAAAACGGTAAAGTCAAAGCCGTCGCCTGTTACAAGCTCGACCGTATCAGCCGCAAGACCGCCGATCTTATGCGCCTACTCGAATACTTTGAGCGCTATGACGTCACTCTCTTGGTATGCTCCAATAATATCAATACGCAGATCAGCACGTCAAAGATCATCATTCAGGTGCTTGCTATCATCGCGGAGTTTGAACGCGACACCATCACCGAACGCATCCAGGACAATCTGATGGAGCTTTCCAAAGACGGACGATGGCTCGGCGGCAGAGCGCCGACAGGCTTCACTACCAAGCGCGTATCGGTTGGGGCCGGAATGAACAAGACCGCGATCACCTACCTTGTCGGACTCGAAGAAGGAAAGAAGCTGGTGCAAAAGATCTTCAAGACCTTTTTGCAGGAGCGTTCCATCTGCAAAACGGCGACCATCATCGGCGCAGAGCATAAGACCACGAAGGGCTGCGAGTTCACGGAGCTTGCCGTCAAAGATATCCTCAAAAATCCGATCTACTGTACCGCCGACGAAAGAGCGTATCAATACTTCCTCGACAACGACGCGAATGTTTACGGAGATTTATCCGATTATGATGGACAATCGGGAATTTCGGTGTATAATAGAACTGATCAGTATAAGATCGAGGACGACGACTCCACCTTCTTCAACCCGAAGTTTTCACAGGGTAGGAGAAACAGAGATATCTCGGAGTGGATCATTGCCGCCGGAAGGCACGAGGGCTTCATTTCCTCACAGGACTGGATCCAAACGCAGAAGCTGCTAAAGGAGATCGCGCTGCGATACAACCGTCCGCACAGAAGGACGAACGCTCTGCTCGCCGGACTGATCCACTGTCCGTATTGCGGAAAACGGCTGAACGTCACCTCCGAATCCGACCGATGGACGAACGGCAAACCACGCTTCAAATATACCTGCCCCGGCTACCGTAAAAAGGAATGCGGTTTTATCGCTGTTGACGGTGTGCTGACAGATGAATTTGTCGTAAAGAAG
>JAFRCW010000024.1 GCA_017404145.1 Ruminococcus sp.
GCATTGTCTTTACAAGGCTGCATAAGAAAAACCGCAAATTCCGGATAGACTAAATCTAACCAAAATCTGCGGTTATTCATATTATTTTGTGAAAAATATTTTATTTATTTCTCTGTCCTCTTGACGGGATGCAGTTCAATGGATTCTGAAGCTTGTGCTTTTTTGTTAACAATTCTGTCGATTTGCTTGGATTATTCCGATACCCGGTGCTTTATCATTTGTCATTGCAAATCCTCTCGCAGTCATTGCGAGGAGCGTAAGCGACGCGGCAATCCCACAAAGAGGAAAACCGACGTTGCAGTCTCTATTTGTGGGATTCCCACGGCAAATAAATTTGCCTCGGAATGACAGTGAAAAAGTACATGGTCAGCGGGCAGACGTGATTCGGCAGTGTTATACATTTAAGGCAACACCGCATGATTCATGCGGATTGCAGGGCAAGCGCCGTGGACTATGCGGCGTTGCCTTAATCAAAGAGATTTGTCACGGAGTCAAAAAGGCTCCCTTTGGTAAAGGGAGCTCCCACCGCAGGTGGGTGAGGGATTGTATAAATGGAGCGCAGCGACCAACCTTATTCAATATAGGTTTCTCCCTGCGGTCGATCAATGAGGCAATCCCTCCGTCTCCGTTCGGCGACACCTCCCTTTACCAAAGGGAGGCTTGGCTGCCGTGGCAATCTCAACCTTATAAAAAAAGGAGGAATTTCAAAAAATGATTTCAAAAATCAAAAAACCGGTCAGCATTTTGCTTGTCTTTATGATGATCGTCAGCCTGTTCGCCATCGTGCCGATCTCGGCGAGCGCGGCAACCTATGACAGCGGTTATGTCTTGTGTCAAGACCTTCAAGTCGGCGACGTCATCACCGGAAATGTTGAAGGTGTAATGGGTTTTGCACAATGCACCGTTACCCTTAAGGGCGGAACATACGGTAAAAGCTATGGCGACTATCTTGATGAAGTATGCTCCGAGGATAGGGAGATAGGTGAATCTGGATGCGACTTGATGTTTAATGATGGTCATATTGAAATTAATGATTTGACTTCAGGCGAAAGATTCTGTCCTGTCGTTGATAACCAAATTGTCGACGCTATCATCGTTCTGGCGAAGGACGAAAACAGGATTACCATCGCCGGTTGCGTTCCCATCGCAACCTACACCGTCACATGGAAGAATTGGAACGGCGCGACACTCGAGACTGACTCAGAGGTAGAATCGGGCGCCACCCCGACCTATAACGGTAATACTCCCGTAAGGGCGGAGGATGAAGACAACGTCTATGAGTTCGCGGGCTGGAGCCCCGCGCTCAGCGAGGTGTCGGAGAACGTGACCTACACCGCGACCTACAACGCAATCCCAAAGCCCAAGACAATCTTTGCCGGTCACAGCATTACCCTCGACGGCAATATCGGAATCAACTTCTATATATCTCCTTATGCCGCCGGCATGAGACCCGGTGACACCGGAGAGCTTGAGGTGAATTTTGAGTGGGCGGCCGAGGACCCGCTGGGAGACGTTGCGTCGCAGAGCACAAAAATAGCCGTTACTCCGGACAACTACAAGAAGTTTAACGACACCATCAAGGTAACCTGCTTTGTCTGCGCGGCTGAAATGACTTCTAATGTCAAGGCTACCGCCAATCTCAACGGTGCGACAGCGTCGGAGGAGTACAGTGTTCGCGAATACTGTGGTAACATTCTGGACGAAAATTCTGATTTCAGCAAGAATTACAAAGCTACCTACGGCGCAATAAAATACGGATATCTGGTTGATCTCGTCAAAAAAATGCTCAGCTACGGCGCAAAGGCGCAAACCGTTTTCGGTATCAACACCGGCGACCTCGCCGATAAGGAGCTGTCATACGTCATGCAGGACTTATCTTCTGCTGATTTTGACAACGCGATCAATGCTGCAAACGGCGGCGGCGCTGACGATATTGCGGCAAAGGCGGCTGAATTCGGCGCGAGCTTTAAGTCTCCCAGCCTTGTGTTCCTGTCTGAGAACACCCTCAGACTGTACTTTGCCAAGGAGAATGATTCCTTTAGCACCGACGGTCTGACAAAGTGGAATGATTATTTCTATGCGCAGTCTGAGAGCATTCCTGCGGCACAGCTTGATGATTTGCAGGAATTCACCGTGAGCGGCACCACCCTGCGCTACTCCGCGCTCGATTATGCCAGAGCGTTGGCAACAAGCGGCAACAGCAACAACGAAGCGCTCGCAAAGGCGCTGTATTGGTACAATCAGGCGGCGAACGAATTCTTTACAAACTTCGTTGACCTTGGCCTCCTAAAGGACAACTACACAGCAAAGGACGGCGACATTATCTCCGGAAGGCTTTCCGGCGACAAAGTAATTACCATCGCCGCAGGCGCGACCGTTACCCTTAAAAATGCGGATATCACCGCCTTCCCCGGAACTTCACGACACGCCGGAATCACCCTCTTAGGCGACACGACCCTCCTGTTAGAGGGTACCAACGCCGTCAAGGGCAGCGGTAATTACAGTACCGGAATCTATGTACCTCAAGGTTCTACTATTACGATTGACGGCACAGGCTCTTTGACTGCTTCATCAGGTTCGTTTGGCTGCGCAATCGGCGGAGATCTTAATATGAACGCAGGCAATATCGTCATCAACGGCGGTACAATCACGGCTAACGGCGGTAATTGGTGTGCCGCTATCGGAAGTTTCCTAGAGAAGAGCTGCGGAGATATTACCATCAACGGCGGTACAGTCACAGCGTCCACCGGAACTTATGGAGCCGCTATCGGATGCGGGTATAAAGGAAGCTGCGGCAATATCCTGATCAAGAACACCGTCACACAGGTTACCGCAAGACGAGGAGAAGAATCACCGTCTGCAATTGGCAAAGGTAGAGAATCCGTCTCCTGCGGAACCATCACCATCGAGGACGGCGCGAATGTCAGCCGGTACTAATTGGAAAGGACGTGCATGAATATGATCAAAGAAACTTATGAGCGTCTTTTGATGGACGTAACCGAATTTGACACAGAGGACGTTATCACTACCTCCGGTACAACTCCTGGCGGCGGTGGCAGCGGTGAAAGCACCGATCCCCTGTCGGCTTATGAGCTGCCGTTAAATCTGTAATTACAGATTTAAGTAGATTATAACTATCGCGCCGCCGTTTTGAGCGCATACTCAGAGCGGCGGCGCGGACATTTTACAGATATTCAATAGTATCCGAAAAGCGGGTATTATCGAATGTCCGTATAAAGGAAGTGCTTTTTTGAAATTAAACCAACATTTTCTATCTCATAATGTTGCCGGACAAACGGTCATCGTCCCCACCGCGGGGGCGGAGTTTCACGGTCTGATACAGGGCAACAAGACTCTCTCGGCTATCGCGGAGTGCCTGAAAAACGACGTCACCGAGGACGAGATCGTCGATACCCTCTGCGCTCGCTTTGACGGCGACAGAGAGAATATCAAATCCGACGTACATGAGGCGATCGGCAGGCTCAGAAAGATCGGCGCGATAGATGATGAATAAATAACTGACAGCGTAATGTTGAATACTATCAACATCATACGCTTTCAAAAGAGGGATAAACAATGAATGAATCTTTTTTACAGAACAAAACCGTTCAGCTAATCTTCAGACTGATAACCGCGCTGGCGTTTACGCTGTTTACTGCCTATCAAATATACTTAGCGGTCAATATAGATACAAACAGATTCGGCAGACTGATCGGCATTGTGTTTTATCTGCTGCTGACGGTTGCGGCGTATCTCAGTTTTTCGGAGAAGGACAGCGTGTGGACGGCTCATTCCGTTTTGACGGTCGCGGGGCTTGTACTGCTGTTCACTATGCGGCTGATGAACATAGGAACGGTGTTCGGTAATCTGAGTTTTTCAAAACCGGCTACGGTACTGAACGCGGCTATATACATTCTCTCACAGCTCGGCACGCTCGTTTTGGTTGCGGGTTATATTATGCAGAGAGCCGACCTGACGTGCAGACAGATGAAGATACTGATCATCACCTTGATGACGATCGCTGTTGTGCTGTTCACGTTGCATTTCATCTTGGAATGTGTGCTGATGATCAAATATCGGATGAACATCGAGCAGAGCTTGAAGCTCACGCTGGTCAGCCGTGTGCTGTATTACTTCGGCTTTGCCGGTACCGCGTGCTGTTTTATGCTTCCGGCTCCCGAAATAAAGCCCAAAGAGCCGAAAGCGGGAAGGTTTATCTACTCGGACGAAGAAGATGGCGAGGACGATATAGATTTAGTAATATGAATACTCAGGAGGATTGAAAATGAAAAGACTTGGATTGATAGGATTAGTTTTGATTTGCTTAATGATTGCTGTCAGTATGATCCTGCCGGTATCTGCCGCGAGCAGTTATCTTCGCGGCGACGCTGACGGCGACGGTAAAGTGACAATACTGGACGCAACAGCGATCCAGCGCAGTCTTGCAGCTCTTCCCGTAAAATCATTCAATGAGAAAGCTGCCGACGTCGACGGCGACGGACTGAACATCACCGACGCGACGTGGATTCAGCGGTATCTGGCAGAGTTTGATAATATCCACCATATCAACGAGACGGTCACGATCCCCGATCCGACAACACCCCAGCCGACGACTCCGCAGCCGACGCGCGATCCGTATGAGCTGCCGGTAGTTTAATCTGAATGATTGACATTGATAACGGAGGTCGTTATGTATAAACGATTATTGATTCTATTTGTAACGCTCTTGCTGAGCGCCTGTCTCCTTGCGGGCTGCGGAGAAGATAAAAAAGACAGCTCAGGCGGATCACAGGGCGGTAGTTCTTCTCAATCTCAGAGTAGTACGTCCGAACCGGAACTGCCTACATTCAGCCCGGATGAAGTGCCGGTTATCCCGAATGATTGATTTTGTATTTATATTTCAGATATTCTAAATTCGATCTGGTTATTCCAAACATACTGAAAGAAAATGTCCCAATTCATCATAATATTAACCCAAGCGATTACGAAGTAAAAACTGATGTAAAGAAGCAACTCAACTTGATTACCTGATCTGCAACTATGATAAGTATAACGATATCAGCAACTACCGCGTCGACCGCATCATCGACATGGAGGTCTTGGATGAACGCATCAAGCCGTTCAATACGCTGACCGGCTCCGATGGCAGACCGCTCGATCTGAAAGAATATATGGAAAAGCACATCAATATGTTCGCCGGAGAAAATATTCGAGCTGTGTTCCGGATCACAAAGGACTGCCTCAGCGACGTCATCGATATGTTCGGAAAGGATATCAAACTCAGCGAAGAGACGGACACGCATATCACCGTTACCGCTGACGTCAACAACCTTGCGATGATGCACTTCGCCAAAGCCTACACCCCGTGGATTGAGATCATCAAACCGGCTAAACTCAGAGAGGAAATGATAGATATTCTGAGCGCAGGGTTGGAGAAATATAAAGAATGAAAACCTGTTGAAATCAGGAATTTAATGATATATAATTTGAGTGTAGGAATACAAAAATGTTAAATGAACTCTGCGGTAATTCGTATGCTTCGGTTGTCGCAATCGAATGTGATGACGATAATATTGATGAGGACGTTTTCGCCAGGGATAGCGAAAGAAAATGCGAATTAATATACGACTCCGTCAAAGAGTTTGCGTCGCAATCGGTATTTATCCTGATCGATCTCGGGAGCAAAGCGTGTAAACAGTCGGTTCAGCGGCTCATCAATAAAGAAGAAATCAGCTTTATTGAGATATTTGAAGGCAAGGGTGATGCGGAATCGGGGAAGAATTATCTCGCTTCGCTACTCGAAGAAAACAAAACACCTTATGCCGAAGAGGATTTTGTCCTGCCCGAACAGGAGGAATACAGCGTTCACGAAATCGTTAAGGTATATAAGGACATCAAAAAGAACAGCATCAAAAACAGTATTTACAGGGCATATAAGGGTGTGGAAACCATCAAAGTCGAAGCGCCGAAATCTCTTTCCAACGGCTATGACAAGCTGCAGAGCATGGTCGGCTTAACAGAGATCAAAGCCATCATCGACCAGATCATCTCCGCTCAGAAGATGAACAAAGCGTAACTGGAATCTCAGGGACATACGGTTGTCGGTTTCGGAACCTATGACGAACAATCCTGCGATCTGTCGGACTTTGTTCTCAAAGCCGCTTTAGCGGTCGCAAAAGGAGAATGCGACAGAGGAATCTTTGTCGACGGCGTAGGCTACGGAAGCGCTATGATCGCGAACAAAGTGAACGGAATCTATGCCTGCGTCTGTCAGGATCCTTTCTGTGCGCAGCTCGCCCGCGAGCATAACGATGCAAACGTGCTGTGCCTCGGCGCGAAGATCATCGGCGGGATGATCGCTATGGAGATCGTAAAGACCTATATGAAAACCGAGCCGCTCACAGCCGAGAAATATGTTCGCCGTGTGATCAAGGTTCACAAGATCAACGACGAGTACTGTGTACCCGTGAAGTGAAGCGGACCATAGCCCTGAAAAGGGCGAAAAAGGAAAGCTTTATGGAAAAAATAATATAGATAAAGCATTTTCGCTTGACGGAAATCCTTTGGAATGGTATGATATCATTAAATACATATAGTATTTTTTGCGTATGTTCCTTTCATTATCTTTTGGCTGAATAAGCGGAAGAAAATCAATTGCTGTTGATATTTATTCTGTCCTTGTTCTGCCGTACAAAGGAGAAGTCAAGTATGAAAAACACATTGAAAAAGCGACTTTTCGCGTTTGTGCTTTGCCTTGCGCTGATATTGACGTGTCTGCCTCTGTCTGCTTTTGCGGAATCGGCGGATGCGTCTCTTTTGTTGACTGCGGGGGATGTACAGAAGGAGTTCGTTCCCGCGGGCACTGCGTGTAAGTCTTCCGACCCGAGTGTTGCGTGGGTTGACGAGGCGGGTACCCTCAACGCCCTCAGGTCCGGTACGGCGGTGATCACCGTCCCTTATGAAGAGGGTCATACGGAGTATACCGTGACCGTCAGCGATTATTCGGACGGCTCCGAGATTGTCGGCAATCTGAAGATCCTGGCGCGTTATAATGACTCGATGCAGTTTTATGACGGTCATGTCTATCTGCTGTTCACCTCTTATCAGGACGGCGTAGAGATCACCGTTCCCGATCTATACGCGGGATATGAGATTTCTGACGCTTACTACGATGATATCCGCAAGGATATTTCGAACGGCTCGAATCACACAGGAAATGATACGGATAAGTATTTCACCTTCAACGATCAGATGACTTCCGTCACGCTTGACCGCGGTGAGATCGTTACCATCGGCATGTACCGTGATTTTGATCTTTCTGTTCCTCAGGCGGCGCTCGGTTCTGTCCAGAACAGCTCTATGTGGGAAGAGCTCAGCAGCACGGCTAAAGCAGAGATCATCAGCGTTCTGTTCAAATTCCTCGATTCCGGTTCCGCGTCTGCGGAAGAGTCGATCGCCAAGCTGAAGGCAATCTGTGAAGAAGCGGGTCAGGATTATACCAAGCTTCTTGACGGCGTTGTCGGCGGCGGTGTGTGCTTTAACCGCGAGCTTTATAACCAGAAGCTCGAGTGGGATCAGTACGAGAACATCGACTATGAGATGGATATCACCGGAAATCAGCTGAAGATGATGTCTCTGTATCTGGGAGGCAACCTTAACAAATTCTCGATTCTGAAGAACAGCTGCGCGACAGTAGCTCTCAGAGCATGGAACGCGGCTGTCGGTACCAGAGGCGGCGAGCCCGGCGCTTATTATCTTACCTCGGCAGGAGACGGTATCCTGTCTATGATCGACGCGCCCAAGGGAGTGCGTGACAGCATCGTCTCAAGACTGCCCGGATACTATCTCAACAACGCAGAGGGCGTTGCAGAGCCCGATGCGGGCTTTGAGGACGAGACCGGCTGCGTTTATGTCAGCGCGCCTGAGGCTGTTACACCTCTGACGTTTGTATATGATGACGGAGCTCTGTTCTTTGACGAATCAAAAACCAAAGTGTCCACACTGATCAACTCGGCAAAAGCCGGCAGCTATGTATCCTATAACAAGGACGAGCAGGATGTGGACGTTGTTTTCAACAAGTCGACCGAAGACGGCGTTACCACCGTCAACGGCGTTGAATTCCATATCAATGGTACGGTCGTGACCCTGAACGCCGATAATATGCCCGAAGGCGACGTCTGGTATAAGGTCTGGATCGGCGAACCCGATAACGATGAGGAGTTTTATGTGACCGACGCGCAGGGCAAAGTCCTCCCGAGCGAATCAGAGGACGGGTTTATCAGCTTCTGCTCTGATTCCTTGCCCTTTAGCTATCGGATCGTCGGCAGCAGCGAAGGCACGAAGAACATCCTCAGAACCATTTCGGTCAACGGGGATAAAGCGAAAGCTCTGACAGAGGTTTACCGTATGTCCGGCGAGGATAAACTACCCCTCAACAGCATTGAAGAAGTTGCCGCGGGTACCACGATCTATATCAAGCCGGCTCTTGCCGATGATGAGTACGACTATGTCATATCGGATATCACCTTAAACGGTGTTTCTGTTTTCAGCGCCGAGAGCTTTGATCAGAAGGAAGGCGCCTATGCGGTTGAAATGCCTGAGAGATTCTCCACTCTCAAGCTTGTATATGATCAAGCAGTCTTGTTGAACAAGGACAGAAATATCCTCCAGATCTCCGTCGGTGATACGCTTGACGCTGCCGACTATGCGCAGCTGACTGTCGGCAGTACAGAGTCCGACAGGATCTGCTGGCGGATCATCAGCGATCCCGACAGCACGCTCACCTTTGACGGAAAACTCCTCAAAGCTGCAAAAGAAGGCGAAGCCGTCATATGGGCTTGCGCCGAGGACAATGAGAACATCGGTCTGCCGTATTCGGTCAGGATCTATGAGAACACCGCCGATATGGCAGCGATCACCTATGACGAGTCAACCGCCGGTACCACAACTATGTCGGCAAAGTTCGGCGAGGAGGATGCACAGGAGATCCCGTACTCCGGCTATCTGGTGAAAAAGGGCTCGGATCTGACGGTGACGCCCCTCCCCGAAAGCGGACAAGCGGTATTCACCTTACAAGCTAACGACCGCACCATATGGCCCGGCGAAGCGTTCAACATTACCGAAGATACACAGATCAAGATCAAGTGCTTTGACGCCGTCGTTTCGGGTATGCCCGAAACGATAAGGCTGAGCGCAAAGGGCGATACCTATCAGCTCAGCGCAAAGGCAGAATATACCGGGCTGCTGAAGCTTATTCCGATATATGACAGCAGCATCACTTATATATCCTCCGACGATCTGATCGCCGTTGACGAAAACGGCGTTATCACCGTTGCAGGCGATGTTCCCGAAGAAGGAGCCTTAGTCTATGTGACCGCGTACGCGGGTTCTGCTGCCAATAACGTTTGCGCGGCAACAAAGGTTATCATCGGCGACTACAGAGGCACCGATATCGTCGGTAAGCTGACAATCTACTCCCGTCGTATTGATAATGGCGAGCTGGTCCCACACGGCTCTGTTACCTTTACCACTTATGAGGATCTCGATCTTGACGTCAGCTACTATCACTATTACAGACCCGACGACAGATATAACGATTATATGATCGACTATGAGAAGCATCCCGAAGCCTACACCTCCGATCCCGCGCTCTATTCGGAAAACGAGCTCGGTCTTGAAGATCGCGAGTCCTATTTCGAGACCTTCTCTCACGGGGCTTTGTCAGATCCTTCTTCCGTTTCTCTGGTGGCGGGCGAGAGCATTACGCTGTCCAACTACGGTTATGATTCTACCAACATTATCGCTATCAGACGCGCTCTTGAGGGCAGCACGATCTCTTCAAGCAGAGAGGCTGCAGAGCTGATCCGGCAGATGAAGCTGTATTCCGACGGAGAAGAAATCGACGGAGCAGCGACATTTGACAGCCTTGTCGCGACGCTGATGCAGATCTATGTTATTTCTACGCAGACAGGCGTCAATCCCGCTGACGGACATTCCGAGGGCGGCATGGATATCAACAGAGAATTATTCAACCAGTTCAGAAGAAACGACTCTCAGCTGCCGAATAACTTCTATACGGCAGAGATCACCGCCGACGAGCTGGCAAAAATGAAGCAGTATCTCTCTGATCCTCAGAATAACTACTATTCCTTTATGACAAAGAACTGCGCGACCGGTTCTGTAGATATTTGGAACACAACGCTCTTTGACAGACCCGAGCTACAGCTGACGGGAAATCTCACCGGTATAGCGGTAGATCCCCAGTCGCTGTACTTTGAAATCGGTGCATTAACGAGCAAAGATTGTGTCTGTGATCTTTACGGCTTCGGCGGCACTGACTTTTATCCGCGTACCGTCAGATACTCTGACGATGTCAGCGACGTTATTGAGAAGATCAAAGCGATCGGTGAAGTAGCGCTGACCGATGAATGTAAGAATAAGATCGAAGCGGCGCGCGAAGCCTATGACGCGTTAAGCGACGCCGGGAAGGCGCGCGTATGGAATTATCCTGATCTGGTCGACGCAGAAAAAGCGTACAACGACCTTATTACAACCGGCGACCAAGCGGTGTTTGAAGCGTATAAAGGCGCTGTGATCGCAGCGATCGAGTCGCTCAGGGAAGAGGACGATCCGCTTGCGAAGACGGTGATCCTCAATCTGGCCGAGGCGGCGGTCAGCGCGGTATCGTATGACGAAGCAAAGACACTGCCGGAGAACATCGCCGATGTGGACGAGATCGTTGAAATGTTCCGCGATCTTCTCGAAGCGTTCTCCGACAAGGAAGAGATCATCCTCGGCGATGCCGACGGCGACGGAAAGGTTACGATCCTGGATGTGACCTGTATCCAGAAAAAGCTTGCGTCCGTTCCCGTAGAATCGTTCAACGAGAGAGCGGCCGACGCCGATGAGGACGGAAAGGTCACCGTTCTTGACGCGACTTATATCCAGAAATGGCTCGCGAGTATGCCGGTGAACGATAATATCGGAAAGCCAATAACAAAATAATCAGAATCAAATCATACCGGTATCGGTAAAGGGCGTTCACGGAAGCGTGAACGCCCTGTTGATTATATTTAATACTAATTTCTAATGAAATGGCTTATACTGATTTCTAATAAAACCCTTTAACATCTATTGCGTATATTTCCGCATAGCTTCGTTGTCGTCCTTGCTAGGCGCCAGCCTAGCGGCGTCCTTCGCCTCGCTTTGCGAAAATATCCGCTAATATCTATTTAAAGCGTTTTATTAGAAATCAGTATTAACATCTATTGCGTCTAATTCCGTATGACTTCGTTGGACTCCTTGACATACGGCAGTATGCCTGCGTCGTCCGCCTTGTTCTACGAAATTATCCGTTAATATCTGTTTAATCCCTTTTATTAGAAATTAGTATAAAAAGCGCTCAAAATAATGCTTTTTATGTAGTGACATTTCGCAAAAAATGCAGTATAATTAAATAAATATTCAAAATTTGCATTTAGCAGAGATCGCACGGGAGCTTTAGTGATGAAAAAGAAATGGATTGAAAAAACCGTAATACTCGTCTCTTTGGCAGGCGCGCTGTTTTTGTTTGCGTTTTTCCTTAAGGATGTTATGATTCCTCTGTTTTCGATGCAGCTGAACAATGATGTTGAGGGAGCGAAGGAGCTGTTGATCTCCAAGGGAGCCGCGGGCGGCGCCGCCGTGGCGCTGATAGAAGCGCTGCAGATGGTCGTGATCTTCATTCCGGCGGAATTCATACAGGTCACAAGCGGATTGAGCTATCCCTTCTACATCGCGCTGCCGCTTTGTGATCTCGGAGTATGTCTCGGCGCGAGTATTATCTTTCTGCTGGTCAGAGTATTCCGTTTTGACGCGGGAAGATCAAAAAAGAACAAGGATCAGATCGAAAGGATGGCGGCGGATAATAAGGAGAAGAAGGTCTGGATGCTGATGTATCTGCTGTTTATCACTCCTATCGTCCCGTTTGGCGCGATCTGTTATTATGCGAGCAGCACCGATATCCGTTACCGCAGATATATACTGACGGTCGCGACGGGCGTTATTCCCTCGATCATCACCTCCAACCTGATCGGAGCGGGCGCGAGAGCGTTTATTATGAACGCGCTGCCGCTGTGGGTGCTGGTGCTGATCATCATCGCGATGATGGCGCTGCTGTTCGTCCTCTTGTGGCTGTTTCTCGACAAGATCTACTTCAAAGGCAAAGACGGAACGCCGGAGTCGGCTGCTTGTTTTTTGGCGATGAAAATCGCCGCTCTGTGGAGAAAGCACAGCGTAAGGCTCCATATCGACGACGAAAAGATGAAGGGGATAGAGGCGCCGTTCGTGATGCTGTGCAACCACGTCTCCTTCTATGATTTTTATTATGTGCTGGAGCTGTTGAAGGACTATAAGCCTGCATATATTATCAATCATCATATTACCTCGGCGCCCGTGCTCAGACACTTTTCAAAAAAAGCGGGTATGATCCCCAAGAAGATGTTTTATCGCGATACCGCCGCTGTCAAAATGCTCAGAACACTGAGGTCGGGATATCCTGTAGTGGTGTTCCCCGAGGGCAGACTGAGCATAGACGGACGCTCCAGCCCTATTGTTGAGAGCGCCGCATCCGCATATAAAAAATTCGGATATCCGCTGGTACTGGCAAACATCTCCGGAGGGTACTTTACCTATCCCAAATGGCGCGGGAAGTTTTACCGAGGGGACGTCACCATATCCGTCAGAAGGGTTCTTATGCCTGATGATCTCCGTCAGATGTCTGTCCGGCAGATTGAACAGGCAATCGAACAGGCGCTCAGCTATAACGCGTCCGACAATCCCGTGAACCGTTTTCATAAGAAGAACAAGGCGAGAGGGCTGAACCATATGCTGTACCGCTGTGCCGACTGTGGAGAGCTGTATACGACTCAGACTAAACACAGTGATCTGTACTGCACCGCCTGCGGGAGCGTCCATCATCTGGATGACAGCTATCTTTTCACCGATTCTATAGGCAGTATTCCCGGATACTACGATCGTATCAAGGAGCTGGAGAGGAGAGACCTTGCCGAAACAGAGCTCAAAGCCGAGATGAACGTCAAGATCTTTTCAGACAAAAAGCCGCGGGTCAGAAAGGAAAAGGGCGTATGCTCTCTGAACAGAGAGGCGTTTTACTACAGCTCGGATCAGATCAGGTTTTCTGTTCCTACCGAGAAGATACCTGCGCTCGCCTTTTCGTGCAATAAAGAATTTGAAATATATTATAACAATGAGCAGTATTATTTTTATCCGGTTGAAAACCCGCGTCAGGTTATGCGCTGGTCGCTTATCATAGATTTGCTGAGGGAGGAACGTATCAGTCGTGAAAAAGGAAAAATCTCTGATTAATATATCCCGAAAAACATTTATCCAGGTGACGGCTCTCCTTCTGGGACTGCTGATCCTATCGATTGTTCTGACTTATATTATCCCTGCCGGCAGCTTCGGCGTCAGTGCGGACGGCTCTCTTGATTACAGCGTATTCGAATACCTTGAAGGCGTGAAGGGGATCGAGATATGGAAGGGCGTACTCGCTCCGGTTCTCGTGTTTTTCTCCGGCGACGGTCTTACGCTGGTGATGCTGTCGTTATTCCTGCTGATTATCTCCGCCGCGTTTCAGGTGATGAACGACGCGGGCGGTATAAGCGCGATCGTAGGCTCGGTATCGGAACGCTTCAAGAGCAGACGCAGGCTGATGGTGTCGCTTATCTCGCTGCTGTTTATGTGCTTCGGCGCATTTCTCGGCTTGTTTGAAGAGATGCTGACGATGCTGCCTATCGTCGCTATGCTGTGTCTGGCGGTCGGATACGACTCTTTCACCGGATTTCTTATCTGTATCATATCCTGCGGATTCGGTTTTGCGAGCGCGGTGACCAACCCCTTTACCGTGCTGCTTGCCTGCGAGATCATCGGCGCGAATCCTATGGAAAACATCTGGTACCGTATCATTATATTTGCGGTCATGTATCTTTTGCTGCAGGCGTTCATCTTCCTATATCTCAGAAAGCTGAAAAAGAATCCCGAAAATAGCTATACCTATGAGCATGATCTTCGCATCAAGGCTTCTGTCGACGCTGCCGACAGCATCAGGCAAAACGCGTCTTCCGGCGGAACAAGGCTGCGCGTTGTTTACGGACTGTTCCTTGTGTGCAGTCTTATCCTGATCGCTGTATGCTCGTTTGTCGAAGCCCTGAGAGGCTATACGGTCGTCGTCCTGATTGCTTATTTCCTTATTTTTGGAATCCTGGCGGGCGTGATATGCACATCCTCTTTTAAAACGGTGATGAAAAGCTTTTTAAAAGGGCTGACGGGCGCGCTGCCGACTGTAGTGTTTATCGCTCTGTCCGCGTCGATCAAATATGTTTTTGACGAAGGGCATGTGATGCCGACGATCGCCAATCAGATCAATCTGCTCACCCGGGGAAAGAGCATCTTCCTGATTGCGCTGATCGTCTACGCCGTTATTTTGGTGCTGGAGTTTTTTATTTCATCCTCTACCGCCAAGGCAATACTTGTTATGGGACTGCTCTCTACCGTGAGTCTGGGGCTGAGCGATCAGATGACGGTATTACTCTACACCTTTGCGGACGGATATACCAACGTGCTTTTTCCGACATCTCCGGTGCTGCTGATCTCTTTGTCAATGATCGGTATGGAATACTTCAAATGGGTGAAGAAAAGTCTGCCGCTTTTTGTTGTTAATCTGTTGCTGGTTATCGGTTTTATTATGCTCGGTATCGTGATAGGATACTGAATTTTACGAGGAAAAAGATATGGAGAACTACATAGAAGCTTTGCTGACAGTCAGAGGGCTTTGCAAAACCTACGGCGAGGGTGACAGCCGCGTCACCGCGCTCGATGATATCAGCCTTGATATCGAGCGCTCAAAACTCGTTGCCGTACTTGGAAACTCAGGCAGCGGCAAGAGCACTTTGCTCAATATGCTGGGCGGGATGGATCGCTTTGACAGTGGCTCTGTCCGCTTTAACGGTGTGGAGCTGGGCGAGATGAACGACAGAGAGCTGACGTCTTTTCGCAGGAATACCGTGGGCTTTGTTTTTCAGTCCTTTAACCTGATCGCCGGACTGACGGCAAAAGAGAATGTGATGTTGACAGCGGATAAAAAGAATCCCGAAGCGGCTGAACAGGCGCTGAGGCTCGTCGGTCTTGACGATAAGACGGATCGATATCCGGCAGAGCTTTCGGGAGGCCAGCAGCAGCGCGTCTCCATAGCGAGAGCGTTTGCAAAGGATCCTGAGCTTTTCCTGTGTGACGAGCCGACCGGCGCTCTTGACTCGGAGACCGGCAGGATCGTTCTCGAAAACCTGGAGAAGCTGGTGCGCGATCATAAAAAGACCATGATCATCGTTACTCATAACGAACAGATCGCTAAGATCGCAGACCGTATCATTCGCATGAAAAACGGAAAAATCATCTCAAACGAGGAAACCCCCGCTGTTATGTCTGTAAATGAAATAGAATGGTAATAACCGATGAAAATGATGCTGCGTGCGATCACAAAAAAATATGTTAAGCTGCTGATATCTGTCACGCTGATCGCTTCGCTCGGCTTTTCGCTCGCCTGGGGTCTTTCAAGCGGATACGCTTCCTTAGCGAAATCGCTCAACAGCTATGTGACGAATTACGGGTATCCGGACGGTTATATCACGACGGAGGTCACATCAACAGCCGACGCTGAAAAGGTGCTCGCAGTCGACGGTATTCGAGACTGCGATACCCGTCTGTGCGCCGATACGGTGATGAAAACCGCCGCCGGAGATATCTATTCCGTAAGAGTGTTTTCCTACAGCGCGGGAGAGGAGCAGTCTTTTTATCGCTGGTCTGACAAGGAAGACGTCGAAGACGGCATACTGCTGGAGTATCATTTTGCGGTGAGCAACAATATCTCTGCCGGAGACGTTGTTTATTTTCGCGTTCGCGGAGAGTATCGCGCCTATGTTGTCGAAGGGATCGTTTCGCGTCCGGAAACGCTGTCGGCGAAGATATCCGACAACGCCTGGGGGATCAACTATGATTTCGGTTATGTTTACGCTCCCTCTTCACTACTTCAGAAGGAATATGAAAAGGACTACGCCGAAAGCAAGGGTCAGTTGGATGAAAAATCCGATGAGCTTTCCGCCGAGAAGACGTCGGCTCTGGATCTGCTTGATAAAAAGGAGAAAGAGCTCAACGACGCAAAAGAGCTTTTGAAAGAAAAGCGCAAGGAATATCTCGACTCAAAATCGGCGGCGGAGGATATAATAGCTCAGTTAAGCGATACGAAAGCGGAATTGATCGCGTCATCGAATGAACTGACCGAAAAGTTTTCTGAGCTTAGCGAGGCTTATGATCTCGCTGCCGAAACACAGGCAGCTTTAAAGGAACAGTCAGAAAAGCTGTATGAAGCAAGAGCCGCGCTTGAAGAAATAGACGCCGCGGTGAAAAAGCTGGAAGAAGCCCAAAACGCGCTGAATTCCGAGAGCGTCCGCGGGCTTATCCAGCTGCTGGCTCTGCTGCCGAAAAACACCGGGATGTCTGTTCTGCTTGACAACGCCCGGATTCTTTCGGACTATCTTTCGCGGGCAGAAGAAAACGGCTTTAGCTATGATATCAGCAAGCCGCTCTCGGTATTGGATGACGCCATAAAAAGCTTTATCGATCAGACAGACGCGGATCTTTCGTATCTTACCTCAAAGGAGGTCAAGGAGCTGATCGATCACGCTGATGCGTTTTCGGCTCAGGATGAACGCTACAGCAAGCTGGTATCGGTTCTGAGGCGGTATTCACTATCACGTGTGACGGATGCGGAAAGTCTCAGAAAAACCTATCAGACCACTGTGTCCAATCTTACTCTGTTGTCCGAACAGGCAAAGCAACCGCAGGTACACCTTGCCTTAAAGCAGTTCAAAAGCATTGGGACTGATAGGTCTCTTAAAGAATTACTGGACAAAATCAGCGATATCCGATCCGAGCTGAGTATTCTTTCGGGCGATAAGCCAATCGAGCAGATGACTGTCGGCGAGGTAGGGGAGCAGTATTATAAAGCCTTGACCGATACAGCCGATCTGCTGCGTACACTGAACGAATCCCGACAGAGCATCATCGCGGAGCTGGGCGCATACGGAGTGGACGAGTCTTCGCTCTCCGATACGATAAAGGAGCTTGAAGACGGTATTATCGCCGCCGGAGAAGCTATGACAGATCTCGAAGAAGCCCGGATCGCTTTATCGAATGGTCTGGATGAGATCAACGACGGGATCGCTGAGATCGACAGCGCCGTCGACAGGATAAACCGGGAGCTCAGCGACGGACAGTCGCAGTTGGGCAGCGCCGAAAAGGAGATATCCCAGGGTGAGACGGAGCTCGCCGGCGCGGCAAAAGAGCTCAAGACCTTCTCCGACCTTGAGAAGGAGCTGAAGAACGCGTATGAAAAGCTTGAAGAGGGCGAAGGCTATGATAAGCTCTGCAACCAGTTTTTGATCTATATGGATGAGAACGCCGACGCAGACGCGGTTATGGAGAACGCGGTAAAGGCGCTCGACTCGTCCGGGGTGAAGAGCAGCTATACTTATGAGGATTCTCCCGTGAAGAAAAGGATAGACAGCAATCTGGATCCCCTCTCGACGCTTATGTCGCTGCTTCCGGCGATTTTCTTTGTTATCGTGCTGATCGTCGTTTTCCTGTTTATGTCGATGATTATCCATCAAAGCCGCAGGGATATCGGTATCCTGATGGCGCTGGGGATCGGCAAAGGCTCGATCCGGACTATGTTCTGTATGCTGGGAGCAGGCGTTGCGCTCGTCGGTATGATCATCGGCAGCGGCGTCGGACTTCTGCTCAGAGGTTATGTCGGCGGCTATTTTGAGCGCTTCTTTCCGCTGCCGGAGTTCAGCTATTCGCCCGATATCGGCGGATTCTTCCTCTCGGCGGCTGCGACGGTTGCCGTTTGTACATCGGCGGCGCTTCTGGGCACCGTGATGATCTCGCGGGTGACGCCCAAGGAAGCGATGTCCCGTCCGGTTCAGCCGAGGCTCAGAATACCCGTGCTTCTGGAGTGCCTTACGCGCAAACTCTCGCCGATGCTGAAATTCAGCATTACTTCTCTGTTGAGAAACAAGGGTAGGTTCCTGTTCTCGACGATATGCGTTGCCGCGTCGGTGATGCTGATCTTCACATCCGTCTCATTTATTGCTTCAAAAAACTATGTGATCACACAGACCTTTGACGAGCGGATCCGTTATGACTGTCAGATGTTTTTCGAGGACGAGCCATCAGAGCAGGTCCTTGACGGTTTAGAAAAGCTTGACGGCGTTGCCGGCTGTGAAAGCGTTTTGATGTACGAGCTCACCGTTTCATCGGACAAAGCCTCTGAAAAGGCTTCTGTGTACGCGATAAGCCCCGATAACGGTATGATCGGTATCAGCGATGTCAGCGGAGCCCCCTTGGCTGTCAAGCCGGGAGAGATCATCATCGAAAGACATCTTGCGGATACGCTGGGTGTTAAAGCGGGCGATCGCGTAACTGTCAAGGCGAAAGAAATGACTGTCGGCGGTGTGACCGATCAGTGCGTCAACCGGGTGCAGTATATCCCGATTGAGGAAGCAAAAGTCTTTGGAAAACCGGAGCTTTACAGCGTGCTGTGCCGCTTTGACGCGCAGCCGCGCCATCAGCTTCTCTCATATCTGACGGAGTGTGAGGGATACTTGTATTCCGTCTTCACCGAGTCGTTATTTGCATATAACAAGCAGCTTTATGCGACCTATGATCTTGCGGCGTGGATCCTGATACTGTTCGCTGTTCTTGTCGGTTTTATCATTGTGTTCAATACCGCGATCACGAACCTTCAGGATAACAAGCGGGAGCTGTGCGTACTCAGAACACTCGGCTTTCAGCACAGAGAGATCTCAACAAGCAGATTCTCTCAGTCGCTGCTGCAGTTTGTTATAGCGGGCGTCATCGGATTGATCCCGGGAATCGCCTTAGCCAAATTCACTCTGCTCAAAATCAGTACGGCTACCGAGGAATTTGCCTATGCCGCCGGCGTTAAAGAGATGCTGCTTGTTTTGGCGATCGTGTTCCTGTACATAACAGCGAGCCATTTCTCGGCTATGCGCACGATGAAAAAATGGGATCATATCGTGGCTGTCAAGGATAGGGAATAACCTCATCAATATAGGATAAAAATATCAGCGGGGATGGCAACAGCTTCATCCCCGCTTTTCGGTATTCAGTCGGAGATTATGTCATTTTTAAATCAACGAAAGCCTGTTGTTATTCGCCCTGCAGGGCGTCTGCGCCGAGCATTATATAATTTTCCTTTGCACCGGATGCAGATGCGGCGCTTTTGTACATACTGACCAAATATCGCGTAAAAAATTCTACCGTAAAATTTTAAAAGATATCGAAAGTGGAAGTGACAAACCGTCAATTTTTATTACAATAAGAACATTAAATGACAAAGCCTCGCAGAAACCTTGATAAGATATCAGCGTTTCGGTAAGCCGAGGGCGTTTTGCCCTTGGCTCCCTCAGTCTCATCAGGCTCAGCAGGCGACTGAGCCTGATGAGACTGAGGGAGAGATAACGATACTTTTCCTTTACAAAAAAACATATGGCGAGAAGCTGCTTGCGATGCTGCACCAAGGAAATACTCGCCACACATCGGAGAAAAAACAACGCTGCGTTATCTCTCCCTCCGTCTTTTGCGGATGGATCCGCAAAATCCACCTCCCTCGTCAGAGGGAGGCAAGCAGAACGATAACATTCCAATCAATCATCAATGCCCTTCACTTTTCACCAAGCCTAAGGAGGAACACATTATGAAAGGGAGCTGGATATCCTGCGCGGGCTGACCGAGAGCCTCTCCAACGACGAGATCGCGGAGCGGCTGCATATCTCGCCCAACACCGTCAAGCGGCATATCCAGAACATCATGGAGAAAACAGGCTTTGAAAGCCGTCTGGAGCTGGCGATGAACGCAAAGTCCCTCGGCTTGGTCGTCAGTGAAACGGATCGCAAGCGTGACGCTTGACCCAATTTATCTTTAATAAAAGTACCCATGTCATCCTGAGCGGTTTTGCGGAGCAAAAATTTCCGAAAGGAAATAGTCGAAGGATCCCCTTCCTTGTCGCACCAACTGTCCCAATCCGGGAGATTCTTCAACTACATTGCTTCACAATGTTGCCCTTCGGGCACCGCTCAGAATGACAGCGGTTTCAAGATGACAGCGGGAAAACGGCGCATCGTGAACGTCATCGAAAAAAACGTATAAAATCAGTGAATAAGCTGTATCAAATAAACCATAAGGAGGATTCTTATGAAACGTACATTATCCCTGATCCTATCCCTGCTGATGGTATTGTCTCTGTTTTCAGGGCTGAGCGTCGGCGCGGGGGCACGCGTGTCCGACCTCGCCGGTACCGGCGCGGAGGCGGAAATCGCAGAGATCGCAGCCTCAGGTGACTCAAGCGGCACATGCGGTACCTGTACATATTATTTTACAGCCAAAACAGGCACGCTTACTTTCAGCGCACCTAACGGTGAAGGTATCATAAGCCTTCAAGAAGATAATAATGACACCTTTCGTGGTTTAAAAAAGTATACAAAAAAATTGATCATTGAAAACGGTGTGAAGCGTATTGAAGATAGCGCATTTTATGAATTTGATTGCATGGTTGAATTGTCGCTGCCCTCAAGTCTTGAGCATATCGGTACAGATGCATTTGAGAAATGTGGATCACTGCAGGAACTCGTGATACCCGGCAGTGTAAAAAGCTGGGGGAATAATGCGTTTGGAGATTGTGACTCTTTGGTAAAAGTTACCGTTACACCCGGTGCCAGTTTGGGAAATCTTTGCTTTTATGGTTGTAACAACCTATCTATTGTCAGTCTGCCGGATGGCATGACAGAGATACCAGGTGGAGCTTTTTATGGGGCTACTAAATTATCAGAGATCACTATTCCCGCTACGGTTGAAGAAATAGGGGGTTCTGCTTTCTATGGATGTCATGCTCTTGAAACAGTAACTTTTCTTAAATCATCTTCCACCGGTAAACCCTCTATAAAATCGATTGAGTCATATGCTTTCAAACATTGTGAAAAGCTAAAAGATTTGGATTTTAGTGAAACGCAGCTGGAAAACGTAGGAGAAGCTGCATTTGAAAACTGCGACTCCATGTTAACTTTTTCTTTTCCTGAAACGATTCAGACGATAGACACTCATGCGGTTGGATATTATTCTGAATTTATAGAGAATCTAGGTACTCGTGATAGAAAAGTAGAAAATTTTATTATCAAAGGTTATGAAACTACTGCGGCGCAAACATACGCCATCAAGAACGGTATCGCGTTCTATGCGTATTTATTAAATGCAGGATGTACGATTACTGAGCCCACTGCGGGACAAAAGCCTGACAGCAATCCTGTTCCTCTTGACAGCAGCAAGTATTCGGTCAGCTTAGTCAGTTGGTATCTGAAGTCCGGTAATACGACTGTTCCTTTCCCTGTCAGCAGTACATTTGAAGCAGAAAAAACATATATCGTTCGTGTGAGATTCAATGAAAACGGCGGAGCCTTTACGAATCACACGGGATTCACCATCAACGGAAAGACAGCGAAAAAAATCGATAATAATGTGTATGAGATCGTTTTTCAGCCTACACATGCGCCGATCTCCTCCGTCGCCGTCACCGACGTCATCGCTCCCATGCCCGGAGCCTTTGCGAACACGTGCTGCACGATTCCCTCAGACTGCGGCTACAGGACGCGGTATAACTACTATGACGGCGTAACTTGGTACACCGAGGAAGGCGATATCCTGAGTCATGGCGTAGACAAATTTGTCGGCGGCAAAAAATACACCGCCCAGATAGCGCTGACGGCGCTGGACGGCTATGTGTTCTCCGAGTCCGCGACCGGCACGATCAACGGCACAAACGCCCGTGTCCGCGTAGATAATCAGAGAAAAAACCTCTATGTGAACCTCACCTTCACCTGCCCGAAAGTGATCACCGCCGCGGACTGCGCGGTCACCGATCCCGTCGCGGGTGAAAAGCCGAATGACACCGCCGTGTCGGGCGACAGCGGCAAATATTCCGCAGAGATCATCAACTGGTTCAAGGGCTCCGGCGACAGAGCAGTACAGATGGCTTCACGCGAGAGCTTTGAAGCCGGGAACACCTATTCCGTGCGCGTACGCTACACGGCACAGGACGGCTATGTCTTTGATGAGAATACCGTCTATACCGTCAACGGGCAGAGCACGACCTATCTGGGCAGAGGTGTCTATGAGACGAGTTTCACCGTGATCAATCCGAATCAGCCGAAGCCTCTCGCATCCGTTTCCTGCACCGTAACCAAGCCGATCGCCGGACAAAAGCCGGATAATACTGCCGTTCCCGCCGACAGTACGAAATATTTCGCGACGGTCGGCAGTTGGATCTACGGCACAGGGCGTACCGCACGCACGATGTCTGACGATGAAGAATTTATCGAAGGCAAATCCTATCAGGTGCAAGTGAAATTCACGGCAAACAGAGGGTACTATCTAACCGATGATACCTTCTGTATCATCAACGGCAAGGCGGCAACCAAGGTCACCATCCGCGGTGAGGATTATTACGTCGTTACCTTTACGGCAGAGGCGGCAACGACCGCAATTTCCGAGTTTTCCGTAACCAATATCATGGAGCCTGTCGCGGGACAATCGCCGTATTATTACGCGGCAGTACCCGCAGGAAAGGGGTATCTGGTAGATGAAGATTTCACCGACGGAACATGGGTGAACGGCGTATTATGGCACAACGATACGGATAATAAGGATATGACCGAAAACGATACCTTCGAAGCAGACAAGCAATATACCGTCACGGTGCTTCTGGATTCTGCCGCCGGCTATTCCTTTGCTTCAAACGTCAGCGGCACTCTGAACGGTGAAAATGCTGAGGTGATCAGCTACGGAAACAGCTCGATCGGCGTTTACCGCACCTTCACCTGTCAAACTATCGCCATCCTCGGGGATGTGGACGGCGACAGCGCGGTAACGATTATTGACGCGACCTATATCCAAAGGCACTTGGCAAGTATTCCGATTCCGTTTGTCCTCGATGAAGCTATCGCAGATACGGACGAGGACGGTCTTGTTTCGATCATGGACGTGACCTACATCCAGCGCTGGCTCGCTCACCTGAAATCCAACGACCATATCGGTCAGCCGATGTAATTTCAGTAATTCAAAACGAAACATATAAAAGCCTTATTTGCAACCTCTGTGTGAATAAGTGAATAACGGTTCAAACTGGCAGAAGAAAATCGATTTTCTTCTGCCTTTTGGCGCTTACGGCAATTCGACGCATTGTGCGTCTTTATTTTTTGTGCGACAGGAAGTGACAGAATAATAAGAGAATAACTGTTATTATCCCTCTTTGTGAGGTATATAACAAAAACAGATAAGAAATACTCTGCTTTTGAGAGGAAAAACAGAGCTGAAAACAGAAAAAATGATTATATTTGCGCTGTGTGGCTTGATAGCTGCACAGCGCTTTTCTGTTCGACAAAAAAGGGCGTAAACAAGGTTGTTTATATTCCAAACAAGAGATGATAGCGCTGTATTTTTTTGCGGCTTTTTTGATGATAATTTGATGATGCTGAGTAAACATCCAGATGTTTATTTGATGCTTTTTTGATGATCTAAACATTCATAGCATTCCTATTATTCCCACTAAATCCCACAAAAACCGAGTGTGGTTAGTTGCTCAGAAACCCAGTAAACAAGCCGCTTTTTGGAATCTTAAAAAAACGAAATGGCTTAAACGCAGTGTTTAAGCCAAAAGAAAAACGCTAACTGCACACGGCAATTAGCGTTTTAACTTGTGTCTTAACGCTAATTATAGTGTCATTGCAAATCGGGTTTCAGAGGATAGCATTTTTCAAAATGAGCATTGCATTTCAAAAATCAAGGATTGCATTTTGCAAGACGAGGATTGCAAATCTGAAAGAAGGATTGCAAAATTCAAAAAGGGTTTGCAAACGTGTTGTCATGAGTTCATTTATATTGATCATCTCACAAACGGTGCGGTGTACTCCGCGTTGATCTCGGCGATCTCTTTCTGTCCGTCGATATACGGCTGATAGAGCGCTTCGATCCTGCCGCCGCCTCGGTTGTCGCAGCCGGAACAGAACTCGCACTCGGCGCCGCAGCTGCCCCACAAAGCCTTCCTCACGATTTCTTCGCGCTCCTCGCGTGTTGTGTCCTTGATCAGTATGGATTTCATACCGTAACCTCCTGTTTGGCTGGTTGATGTATCAGCTTTTTTCTCAGGTTTCTCAGGTTGCCCGAGGTGTATCCCATCGGGCAGATGGTGCACCACTGGCGCGGAGTGAAGAGGATCCCGTTGAGGATCGCCAGCACCGTCGCGATCTCCATAAATATCAGTATGGCGTTTCCGAGAGCAAATATACCCTGCGGAATCACAAGGATCAGCATCACGATGAAGCTGCCCATCATCACTGCCCACACCAGCGGGCGGAACCACTTCTCTGAGTAGAGCTTAGGGCGTTTCAAGCCGAGATTGACATATTTGCCGATCTTGCCGATAAGCGAACCGCGGGGACAGACGCGAGCGCAGTGCATCTTGCCGTAACCCGACAGCGCGATGATGATCGGCGTGAACATACAGATAAAACCGAACAGTCCGAGCGGCTTGTAGAAATTTGCTGCCGTCATCCATAGGATCGTGATGATCCATGACCAGTCTTGAATAGAGGGGATCCACTTTTCCCTCCGACAGTGATACTTTTTCGTTTTTTCATATCCTTTTCCCTTTTCATTCTCATTTGTGATCGAAGCGGCAGAGATCTTTGACGACCTCGCCCGCGATGATCAGCCCGACGACCGACGGCACAAATGCCGTGGAGCCGGGGATGTCCCTGCGATGGGTACATTTTCTTGCGGTATCCGGCGGGCAGATACAATGACTGCGGCAGCTGATGGACATATCCTCCAACGGGCGGATCGGCTTTTCTTTGGAATAGACCACCTTGAGCTTTTTGATACCGCGCCGCTTACACTCATAGCGCATAACGCGCGCGAGCGGACAAACCGATGTCTTGTACAGATCCGTCACCTCGAACGCCGTCGGGTCGACCTTATTGCCCGCGCCCATCGAGGAGATGATAGGAGCTCCCGATTCTTTTGCGTTCACGACCAGTTCGAGCTTGCCCTTGACCGTGTCAATCGCGTCGACGATATAATCGTACTGCGTAAAGTCAAATTCATCCTTTGTTTCGGGCATATAAAACGTCTTGTAGGTGCGCACCTGACAGTCGGGGTTGATGTCGAGGATACGGCTCTCGGCAATATCTACCTTGAATTTTCCGACGGTACTGCGCGTCGCGAGGATCTGACGGTTGATGTTCGTCAGGCAGATCTTGTCGTCGTCGATTAGATCGAGCGCGCCGACGCCGGATCGTGCCAGCGCCTCAGCTGTATAACCGCCCACGCCGCCGATCCCGAAGATCGCGACTCTGGATGACGCGAGGACGTCCATTGCCTCTTTGCCGAAGATCAACTGTGTTCTGGAAAACTGATTCAGCATGACCTTTCACCTGTGATCGTCTTACGTATTCTCTGAACCGCCTCTTGCAGGACACTGTGCGGGCAGGCGAAGTTCAGGCGCATGAAGCCCTCGCTGCTCTTTCCGAATGTGGAGCCCTTATGCAGGCGCACGCCGGATTCCAGCAGGAACCGGTTGTACAGCATATTGTCACAGAGTCCGAGCCTGCGGCAGTCGAGCCACGCGAGGTAAGTGCCCTGAGGTTGATTGACGCTGATCAAACTGTTCTCCGGGAACGCCTGTGAAAGGATCGCCCTGCTCTCGTCAAGATAGTTCAGCAGCGCGTCGAGCCATGTTTCGCCCTGTGTATAAACCGCCTTTGCCGCTGCGACAGCGAAGGTGTTGACGCCATAGCGGCAGTTCGCAATCATCTCTTTTTGTACCGCCCTGCGGATCGCGGGATCGGGGATGATGGCCTGTGACGCCTCAATAGAAGCGAGGTTGAACGTCTTGGTCGGCGCGACGCAGGTGACGGTATTCGCCGCGACCTCTTCGGATAATGCCGCGACCGGGATATGCCTGTTCGGCGCAAAAACGAGGTCGGAATGGATATCGTCCGAAATAATCTTCACACCGTTGTTCAGACAGATCTCTGCGAAGCGTTCCAGCTCATGACGCGTCCACACCCTGCCGACAGGATTGTGCGGAGAGCAGAACAGCACCGCCTTGACATGATCCTTTTTGATCTTGCTTTCAAGATCGTCAAAGTCGATCGTGAAAAGCCCGTTAAGGTTGACTAAATCGGAGATGACGAGCTGACGGCGGTTATGCAGGATAACGCCCTTGAACGGATAGTAGACCGGCTCAAGGATCAACACCGTGTCGCCCTCGTCCGTCAGCGCGCGGATCGCGCAGGCGACGGAATACATCACCGCGGGAGAGGGCAAGATCCACTCGTCGAGTATCTCAAAGGAAAAGCGGCGGCTGTACCATGAGCGCACTGAGCAGAGGTATTCTTCATCCACGCTCTGATAGCCGTAGATGCCTTTTGCGGCGACCGCATTGACCGCTGTTTCCACACACGGCGCGGTCTTGAAATCCATATCCGCCACCCACATCGGGATGACGCCGGTCGTGCCCCTGATCGGCTCATACTTGACGTCTCCCGGGGTGCGCCGGTCATAGATCGTATCAAAATCAAACATAATATTTTCTCCTCTTTGTGGGATTGCCACGGGGCATTGCCCCTCGCGATGACAGAGAATCCTAAGGCAATACCGCACAATTTGATGCACGCGTCTTGCCGGCTAATTGTTTCGCCATATTGCCCAAAAATCAGCACCCATACGTCAGTATGCGAACTGATTATTTGTCCAATCTGACGAAAAATATATCTCGACAATCCGCATACCCAAATTATGCGGTATTGCCCTAAATGTTATAATACCATGAGCTGTCCTGTTCGATCTCTTTGCGCTCGGCAGGATGGCTTTCGTCATAATTATAAAGGAGTTCCTGACTCTTGACGCTGACCCTCGCCCCCTCCGGGATGGAAGAAGTGAAAAAGGCGTTGCCGCCCACGACCACGTTTTTGCCGATGACCGTTTCGCCGCCGAGGATCGACGCGCCGGAATAAATGGTCACATTGTCGCAGATGGTCGGATGGCGCTTTGCGTTCTTCAGCTTTTGACCGCCTCTGGTGGAGAGCGCGCCCAGCGTCACGCCCTGATAGATCTTCACGTTGTCGCCGATCACAGTCGTTTCACCGATAACGATGCCGGTGCCGTGGTCGATGAAGAAATACTTGCTGATCGTGGTTCCCGGATGGATGTCGATGCCCGTGATGCTGTGGGCGTGTTCGGTCATGATGCGCGGAATCAGCGGAACCCCGAGCTTAAACAGCTCATGCGCGATACGGCTGGTAAAGATGGCATACAGTCCCGGATAGGTACAGATGATCTCGTCCTTGTTGTACGCCGCGGGATCGCCGTCATAGGTCGCTTGGATATCGGTTTCGATATACTCCCTGATCCGCGGGATCGTTTTGAGAAAAGCAAAGGTGATCCGCTCTGCCGCCTGAGCGATCGCATCGCTGTCGGCGTTCTCATAAACGGGAGAGTACCGCAGGACGATCGCGGTCTGCTTGATCAGGTTGTAGATGATGTCCTCCAGCAGGATGGAGATATTGTTGCGGACGGTATAAGTCCTGTAGTTCCTGTTTCTGTAATAGCCCGGATAGATGACGATTTTAGGGTGTTGTAATAATCCGAACCTGCTGAAAATGGCATTATTTCGGCAATTTCCGGCTTGTCAATCTTGGCAGGCGCCAGCCTGCCTGCGCTTTCCGCACCGCAACTTGCTCGAAATCCTGTCCATTTTCAGTCCTGCGGAGTTTTGCCGGAGCAGATTTTCGTCTGATCGCGGCAAAACCGCAGCGAACCCTGACGGGTTCGGGAGGATTTTAACAAAGAGCAGGCGGAAATATGCCCGGCAAAACCACGGTTTGGATTATTACAGACACCCTATTCTTTTCCAGAATGTCGATCACGATATCCTTGTCGGGGTATTCGAACATTTTGATCTCATCGATCGTTCTGCCCCTGCCGTAATCCTCCATCAGGCTGTCCGCCAGCGCGTTGATCCTTTGATTCATTGATTCCGACATAGGTTCACCTTTTGCTTTCTGCGATCACATCTATTTCCAGCAGCGCGCCCTTCGGCAGATTCGACACCTCGACACAACTACGCGCGGGCTTACCGGTAAAATGCTTTGCGTATACTTCGTTGAAGTTCTGAAAATTGGAGATGTTTTTCAGATAGCAGTTTGTCTTGATGACGTTGTCCAAACTGCTGCCGGACGCTTCCAGAATGGCTTTGATGTTTTGTATCGCCTGCTCGGTCTGACCAGCGATATCTGCGGATTCGATTTTGCCTGTCGAGGGGTCGATCGGAAGTTGACCGGAGGTGTAGATCAGGTTCCCGGCTTTGACCGCCTGAGAATAGGGCCCGACGGCGGCGGGAGCGTTATTTGTATTGATTTGTTCCATGACTTTTCTCCTCGTAAATACCAAAATGCGCCACAGAGTAAATCCCTGCGGCATTGTTTGTGCTGATGATTATTTCTCCGAGAACATCGCGGTGGAAAGGTATCTCTCGCCGGTGTCGGGAAGGATCGCGACGATGAGCTTGCCCTTGTTCTCGGGACGCTCGGCGAGTACGGTCGCGGCATGGAGCGCGGCGCCGGATGAGATGCCGACCAACAGCCCCTCGACCTTGGCGATCTCTCTGCCTTTTGCGAAAGCATCCTCGTTGCTGACGGTGATCACCTCGTCGTAGATCTCGGTATTCAGCGTATCGGGGACAAAGCCCGCGCCGATACCCTGTATCTTATGCGGCCCGGGGATGCCCTTCGACAGCACCGGAGAGGTGGCGGGTTCGACCGCGACTACCTTGATATCGGGGTTTTTGGATTTCAGATATTCGCCCACGCCGGAGACCGTGCCGCCGGTACCGACGCCCGCTACGAGGATATCCACCTTGCCCTCGGTGTCATCCCAGATCTCGGGGCCGGTCGACGCAATATGCGCGGCGGGATTGGCGAGATTGGTGAACTGGCTGGGGATGAAGCTGTTATCATATTCTGCCGCGAGCTCCTGCGCCTTGGCTATCGCGCCCTTCATGCCTTTCGCGCCCTCGGTGAGCACCACCTCCGCGCCGTAGGCTTTCAGCAGATTCCTGCGTTCGACGGACATTGTCTCGGGCATGGTAAGGATCACGCGGTATCCTCTTGACGCGCCGACAGCCGCCAGTCCGATGCCGGTATTGCCGGAGGTAGGCTCGATGATGACCGTGCCCGGACAGACGAGCCCCTGCTCCTGAGCCTTGTCGATCATTGCCTTGGCGATCCTGTCCTTGACGGAGCCGGCGGGGTTGAAGTATTCGAGCTTGCCGACGACGGTCGCATTCAAGCTGTGCTTCTCGATATAGTTGTTCAGCTTCAATAGCGGAGTCTTGCCGATCAGATCGGTGATCCTGTCGTAGATTTTCATGTGTGATACACCTCGTTTTTTATATGTAAGTCAAGGCTCCCTTTGGTAAAGGGAGCTGTCAGCAATAGCTGACTGAGGGATTGTACAAATGGAGCAAAGCGACCAACCAAATAACATAAAGATTCTCGCTGACGCTCGGTCTCGTCGTCGTTCGCTGTGCTCGCTGAGAGCGGTCAGGTATGACCACTCTTGTACTCGCGTCGCAACTCCTCCTCTCCCCACCGCGCAGGGGCGCGTCGGGGACCCCATCGTTGCAATCCCTCCGAGTCGGAACAAGTTCCGACCCACCTCTCCTCAGGCGGAGACAGCATACCCTTTTGTCCGCTGCGCGGACATTTCCCCTGACAGGGGAATCTCCTTTACCAAAGGGAGGCTCTTTTAACCATTTGCCTATCGGTTAAGTAGGTTATATCACCAAAATTTGCTTTTGTCAAGGGTGTTTTTTCTATTTTTCAGCCGATTGACAAACAATGACGGGGTATAGTATGATTATTACAACCTATTCAATCGGTAGGTAATTCATGCCACGAGGTACTAAATGAGCTGGGATTTTTCAAACGCCGCACTGCAACAGAATATCGCTCTCGCGGAATTCGGCGCGGAGAAGGAATCCCTGCGGGTCACGCCCGATGGCTTTCTTGCACAGACGAAGCACCCCTTTACGGAGGAGTACATCGACCGCGACTTCTGTGAGAATCAGGTGGAGATGATCACCGGCGTCCATGATAACGTCGATTCGCTCATTGACGAACTGGAGGAGATACACCGCACGGTGAACGCGAAACTGCGTGAGATGAACGAGCTGCTGTGGCCGTTCTCGAACCCTCCGATCGTCCGCTCGGCTGACGATATCCCGATCGCGCTCTTTGAGGGTGAGCAGAGAGAACGCACAGAGTACCGCCGCTACCTCGCCGAAAAATACGGCAAGGCGAAGATGCTGTTCTCCGGCATCCACCTGAACTATTCATTCAGCGCCGAATTGCTGCAGGCGGCGTTCGCTCAGTCCGGAGAATCCGACTTTGACAGCTTCAAGGATCGCGCCTATCTGGAGCTGATCCGAAAGCTGTTGCAATACAACTGGCTGATCGTGTATCTCACCGCCGCAAGTCCGATCGTGGACAGCAGCTTCGCCCGTCTGCACGGCATTGACAGAAAGGATCGCTACAGCTACGCGTCCGTGAGATGCAGCGAGGTCGGCTACTGGAACGACTTTCTCCCGCTGCTGGATTTCACCACGCTCGACAGCTACTGCGGCAGTATCCGGCAATATGTTGACAGGGGACGGCTGAGAAGCACCACCGAGCTGTACTATCCGCTGAGATTGAAGCCGCACGGCAAAAACTCACTCGACGCGCTCAGGGAAAACGGCGTGAATCATATCGAGCTGAGGTGTCTTGACGTCAACCCGCTGTCCGAGGTCGGACTTTTCAAAGAGGACGTCCGCTTTATCCATCTGCTGATCCTCTACCTGATGAGCCTGCCCGACCGACCGCTGAGCAAAAGCGATCAGCGCACCGCGATAGAGAACAGCAAAACGGCGGCGCTCTATGACGACGCGGAAAACGAGATCATCACGGACGGCAAAAGACTGCCGCTGAAGATCGCCGCCGAAGACGTATTATTTGACATCAAACGATTTACAGAACAAAACGCGCCCGTATTCCTGCCCGACCTCGAACATCAGCTGAAAAAAATCAGCGATAAACGATATGTCGAAACGGTGCGCGAACGCTTTACCGATTATATCTATGACGGCTTAGCGCTTGCTGAGTATTACTTGTCATTCCGAGGGAGCGACTAAGCGACCGTGGGAATCCCACAAAGAGGCGCACCGCCTTTTCTGTTGTTGCAAACGGTATTTACGACAAGGGGATTGCCACAGCCCCGACACGCGTGTCAGGGCTTCGCAATGACACTGTGAATATTTTGAGGATAACCATGTGCATGTTATTTGGGCTGAGCGCCCGTGAAAAGACCGTAACAAATGAATATCTGCGCGCCTTCTACAGCCACTCGAACGAGCATCCCCACGGATGGGGGCTGGCGGTCATCGGCCGCGACAACGCCGCGATCGAGAAAGAGAGCGTCGAAGCGTCAAAGAGCAACTACCTCAAAGAACGCCTCAGCGAACCGATCGAATCCCGGCTACTGCTCGCCCATATCCGCTACGCGACCGTCGGCAACGTCGAGTACAGGAACTGCCATCCCTTCACCGGAAAAGACAGCCTCGGCCGCCGCTGGACACAGGTGCATAACGGCACCATCTTCGACTATCCCGCGCTGCTCAAGTATTTCAAAGTGCAGAACGGCGATACCGACTCCGAACGCATCTTTCTCTACCTGCTCGATAAACTGGGCGACGCTCAGGAGCAAAAGGGCGGCGAGCTGAGCTTTGACGAGCGTTTTGACCTGTTCGATCAGATCATCTCGGATATGGCGAAGGGCAACAAGCTCAACCTTTTGCTGACGGACGGCAGGGATCTGTATGTCCACACCAACTGCAAAGATACCTTATATTATCTCGAAAAAGACGGCTGTGTGATCTTCGCCACCGTCCCGCTGACGGACGAAAAATGGCAGCCCGTGCCGTTTACCACCCTGCTCGCCTACCGCGACGGAAAGCTCGTCAGAACCGGCACCGACCACGGCAACGAATACATCGAAGATCCCGAACACCTGAAATTCCTGTATCAGATCTTCGCGGATCTGTAAGAGGTCGCTATGACAAAAGAATTCATCCTACAAAAACTATATGAAAAATACATCTGTCCGACAGAGGGCAACACCGAGCGCTTCATCGGCGTCGAGATCGAAATGCCGATCGTCAACCTGAACCGTCAGGCGGTCGATTTCGCCGTGATCCATGAGCTGACCAAGCGATTCTGTGAGCGCTTCGGATTCACTGTTGCCGGTATCGACGACGAGGGGAACGCCTACTGCGCGGAGAAAAAAGAGAACGGCGACATCCTCTCTTACGACTGCTCCTATAACAATCTGGAGCTGTCATTCGGCAGAGAACGCGATCTGAATATCATCCACGACAGGTTCCACGAATACTACGCGTTCATTCAGGAATACTTTGAGCGGTACCGCTATACGCTGACCGGTATGGGTGTGAATCCCTACCGCAAATACAACCGCAATTTCCCTGCCCCGAACGGCAGATACCGGATGCTGTATCATCACCTGCACAGCTACCGTAAGTACGAAGGGCTGATGAAGTTCCACCCGTTCCCGGAGTTCGGCACCTTCTCGTCCGCCTCACAGGTACAGTTGGACGTCAGCGCCGAAAGACTCGTGCAGACGCTCAACGTGATGAACCGCCTCG
Organism: Ruminococcus sp.; assembly: GCA_017404145.1. Classification (GTDB taxonomy): domain Bacteria; phylum Bacillota; class Clostridia; order Oscillospirales; family Acutalibacteraceae; genus Ruminococcoides. Next base: position 32,945 of record JAFRCW010000024.1, read on the forward strand.
AACCGCTCAAAGCCCTGCTGCTGTGCAACTCCGTCATGCCGGATTATGACAAAGACCTGCTGTGCTGTCGGGACGTCTTTTGGGAGAAAAGCACCCACGGCATCAACCCGAAGAACATCGGGATGTATGATACGGAGCTCGACACGCTCGATGATGTGCTGGATTATATCGCCGGTACCTCCATCTACTGTGTGGAACGCGGCAATAAGTATATCAACTTCACACCGGTGAACATCGTGGAATACCTGCAGTCGGATTCCGTGACCGGTGAATACTATGATAACGGCGTCTATCGTCAGATCACCTTCGAGCCTGATATCGGGGATCTCAAAACGCTCAGGACGTTCAAGTTCGAAGATCTGACCTTCCGCGGCACGATTGAGTACCGTTCCTCCTGCACCCAGCCGATCTCTTCCTCAATGGCGCTGCCGGCGCTCCAGATCGGACTGCTCGAAAAGCTCGATGAGCTGGATGGATTACTGCGAAACGACAACGTCGTCTATCGGCACGGATACTCACCGAAACAGCTCAGAGAAAAGTTGATCCGCAGACCGCTGCCCGATTTCATCGACAAGGATCGCCTGTATGATCTGCTCAAAAAGATCATTGATCTGGCGGCTGACGGACTGAGATCGCGCGGACTCGGTGAGGAAAGATTCTTAGCGCCCCTCTATGACCGCATCGCCCGCCGCGAAACACCCGCAGAAACGATGCTGAACGCCCTCGATAACGGCACATCCCTGGAAGATATTATCCAACAATTTGCGAAGGTATAAATATATAGCCTCTGTAAGGAAACGAATCCCTACAGAGGCTTTTTGTTATGTGACAATATTCAACCGATGAAGAACTGTGACCAGTACAGTACGCCGCTACTTTCATAACAGCCTACGCCTTTTCGGAAAAGTTGAGCTATCGGGTGATGCGCCAAATCCGGTACGCGACCTAATAGAGCATTACTCGATGGGGTAATGTTTAATCTAATGTCATTTTCTACAAGAAAACCAATCACATCTTCATCTTGAACAGCATAGATAGGATCAAAATGGTACACCTTATCAAAATCATATTTTGGCATGATCGTCCTCCCTTTTGTTTTGCGTGACTGTAGTTGGGCAGAATTCTTCGATCCACGGTCTGGTGCTGCGGACTTTTTGAACCCCTCTCAAATCTACATCTAAAGTGATAAGCTGTTCTTTGTAATCAGCCATAAACACTTTCTCTCCGTCAGGAGACGCAAGCATAGATCGCCCGCAAAAAATCAGATCGCCTTCTTTTCCGACGCGGTTGCACATAGCAGTATAGACAAGATTCTGGTATGCCTGTACTCTTACTTCCCATTCAAATAATTCTTGGTTCTCCGTTGTCAGATTCGCCGTTGGGATAATGATTAACTGAGCGCCCTGAGCGGCGCACGTCCGAATACTCTCGGGAATATGCCGATCAAAACAGATGACAATACCAATCTTTCCAAAGGGTGTGTCATATACCTTGAAACCGTCGTCGGAAGGCGTGTAATAATCCTTCTCATAGAAATGCTCCGCCTGATAGATATGTACCATCTTGGAAATGTCGACAATCTCTCCCTTGTCGTTTATCATCAGCGATGCGTCATATTTCTTTGAGTCGAGGGATAAATAGACATTCGGTGACGCCCACAACCGAAGTTCTTTACATACTTGCCGGAGTTTGTTGATTTCCTCTGATTGCAAAGTCAGAAGGTATTCGTCCGCGTTGGCATTATGATATTTTGGGAAGAATGGTGAAAGCTGTAGCTCGGGAAAGATAATCATATCTGCTCCGCTTTTTGCGACCATTCTCATATCATCAACAGATTTTTCCAGATTCTCAGACAGCGAACGGCTCATGCTGCCTTGTGCCATTGCAAGTCTCATAATCATAATCCTTTCGGTAGGATCAAAACGCCGGTTCTGTCGTTGGAGATCGTAGCGCTGAGTTTTTTGCTGTCAAAATAATTAAGCAGATAGGCGCTATAGCGGGAGTCAAAAGGCTGCCCATCTGAAGAAAGATACTGCGATGTGCAGTGATCGTGCAGATGCAGCGTCACGCCGAAGCGCTCCCGGCTTTCATCCCTCAGATCGATGTATTCTTGTATCGACAGTGCTTTCATAACCTCATCTCTTTTCCACTTCGGCGATGACCTCGATCTCCGCGAGCGCACCCTTAGGCAGATTCGATACCTCTACGCAGCTGCGCGCGGGCTTCGAGGTAAAATACTTGCCGTAGGTCTCGTTGAAGGCGCCGAAGTCCCTGATATCCTTCAGATAGCAGGTGGTTTTTATCACTTTGTCAAGGCTGCTGCCCGCCTCAGTTAATACCGCTGACAGATTTTTGATGATTTGATCGGTCTGACCTATTATCGTATAGGTTTCTATCCTGCCTGTTGCAGGATCAATGGGAATCTGGCCGGAGGTGTAGATCAAACCGCCGAGGACAACTGCCTGAGAGTAAGGACCAATTGCAGCGGGAGCATTTTTTGTTTCGATTATTTTCATCTCAAATCCCTTTCATTTTTTCATTAATCGTTTATCCGAGACCACCGATAGCTTTGTGCCGATTGACTGGAACAGCTGTACGAGCAGGATCAGCAGGATAACGGTAATGATCATCACGAGGTATTTGTAACGGTAGTAGCCGTAGTTGATGGCGAGCTTGCCCAGACCTCCGCCGCCGATCGCGCCGCTCATGGCGGTATAGCCGAGGATGGTGGTCAGGGCGATCGTGATGTTGGAGATCAGGCTCGGGACGCTCTCGGGGATCAGCACTTTGGTAATGATCTGGAAGGGCGACGCTCCGGTGCTCTGCGCCATCTCGATGATGTTCGGGTTGACCTCGCGGACAGAACTCTCGACCAGACGCGCGATAAACGGAAACGCCGCGATCACAAGCGGTACGATGGAAGCCGCCGTGCCGAACGCCTTGCCGATAATCAGCCGCGTCAGTGGTGCCACCACAACGATCAGAATCAGGAACGGTACTGAACGGAGCAGGTTGATCAGGATATTCAGAAAATGCCTCAGCAGAGCGGGCAGAGGCACAATGCCGTCTTTATCGCCGACCGCGAGCAGTACTCCCAGCGGCAGACCGATCACAAGTGCGATCAGGGTGGAGATGAGCGTGACATATAGTGTTTCCCATATGGCAAGCGGTACTTCGGCTTTGACGATATCGACCGCGTCCAGCCATTCTTTTGATGCAAAAAATTCAGCCATGCTCACACCTCCTCTACCGAGATGTCCTCGATATCCTTCAAAAATGCTATCGCTTGATTCTTGCTGTCTTCATCTGCGAAGGACAGTAGCATGTTACCGTATGCCTTATCGCCGACAGCTTTGGTCGACGCGCCGAGGATGTTGGCTTCGATCCCCTTTTCCTTGGCGAGCTGAGCGATCAGGGGCGTTCCCGCCGCCTTTGCTCCGACGAATATCACGCGCAACCGGTAGGCGGCATTCTCGACGAGGATTTCCTGTTCGCCCTCGGGGAAGACAAGGCGCTTTGCCGCTTGACTCTTGGGATGGGTGAAGATGTCCACCACTCTTCCCTGTTCGGCGACCTTGCCGTGGTCGAGGATGGCAACGTTGTTGCAGACCTCTTCGATAACACTCATCTGGTGGGTGATGATGATGACGGTGATGCCGAGCTTCTCGTTAATCTCGCGGATCAGGCTGAGGATCGCGTGTGAGGTCTTTGGGTCGAGCGCAGAGGTCGCCTCGTCGCACAGCAGGACCTTCGGATCGGTCGCAAGCGCTCGCGCGATCGCGACACGCTGCTGCTGTCCGCCCGAGAGTTGGGCGGGATAGGCGTTTGCTTTATCAGGCAGTCCGACGGTCTCGAGCAGCTCCAGAGCGCGCTTTTTCGCGTCAGTCTTTTTCACGCCCTCCAGTTCCAGCGGGAACATGACGTTTTTCAGACAGCTCCTCTGCATCAGCAGATTGAAGCCCTGAAGTGTATTTATTTACAGACGATAAGAAATTAAAAGGCTTTGAATTCGCAATGAAAAGCGTACCTTGTACCAATAATCACCGTGATGAACAGATAATTAAGAGATGCGCAGGCTGCGCAAACCGGAACAGATCTATAAATAGATGTCTAAATATTAGATGTCAGTACATCCAGGATAAAGCATATAAAACAATGAATTCTCCCAAAGACTGGTATAAAGCGTATTTGGAGAAGCTCACTTATGTACCGTTTAAAAATCGGCTTAAGAGATTGCTGAACGGAAATCGGATGCTTCCCAAATTCCTCAATAACTCACATCGAAGAGATTTTATGGATTCGTTGTCTTCATTAAAGGTAAAGAGACAAGAGTACGCAAAAATAGCGGCTCTGTATATTATTACGATGGACCCTATGTTGTGTAGGAAAGTGGTCATGACAAACACGAATTTTATTTCTTTGAAAGAAAAATTATCTTTTAAAGAAGAAACACTCCTTGATTTAGCAAATGAGTTTCTCCATTACGGAAAGAAAGTAAATCTGAAAAGACTGTCCAGTCAGAAGCTATTCTCAGAAGAAGAGTTTATACTATGTACAGTTGATACTTCCTACTTCCTGTCAACACGAACAATCACATATCTCTTTTACAAAGACAACAACAACACGGACGAGGGCGGCATTGACCGCCCTTTTCTGTTACCGTAGCGGTTTGCTGATTGACAGTATAAAGTTTGCAATCTGCGGATTTTTTTATTGTAATTCAGTTTTCTATATGCTATACTCAAATTGCGACACAACATAATAATGCTTTTACAGTACCATGTCTGTATTCATACCCTTTCGGTAAAAATACAGCCTCTATTAGGCGTGGTATTGTACTAAGCTAAAGTTGTGTCGCAGCAAAGGGCGATGTCCTTAGCGGAAAAAATAAAAACTGAATAGGATACAAAAAGCTGTCTTGAATTCAAGGCAGCTTTTAGTATATCAGATTATCACATTTTTGTTTTGCTATACTTACGCGTCGATTGTCGAGATCGTCAGCGTAGTTTCCTCTAATACATCGAGCAATACTCTCACAGTATCCAGCGAAGTAAAAGTCGTCACTCCGTTTTCGATCGCAGTTCTGCGGATCGCAGTGCCGTCCTCGTAGTGGACGCCGGAGAGGATCGCTCTGGTATTGATCAGGTAAGCGACGTGACCCGCGCGGAGCGCGTCGAGCAGCTGATTACCGCCCTCGCTGAGCTTTCTCAGTGTTCTGGTCTTGATACCGTGCTCGCGCAGAACCTTCGCTGTCAGGTCGGTGCCCTCAATGTTGAAGCCGAGGTTGTAGAACCGACGGATCAGCGGGATCGCTTCTTCTTTATCTTCGTCGGCAAGCGTCACGATGACCGTGCCGTAGTTCTGCACCTTTGTTCCTGCGGCAACCAATGCCTTGTACATAGCTCTCGAGAGGCTCTTGTCATAGCCGATCGCTTCGCCAGTGGACTTCATCTCCGGAGAGAGGTACGCGTCAAGTCCCTTGATCTTCTGGAACGAGAAGACAGGCACTTTCACATAGTATCTCTGCTTTTCCTCCGGGTAGAGCTGGAAGATGCCTTGCTCCTTCAGCGACTTTCCGAGGATGACCTCGGTCGCGATATCCGCGAGGCTGTAGCCGGTTGACTTGCTCAGGAACGGTACCGTTCTCGATGATCTCGGGTTGACTTCGATGATGTAAACATCGTCGTTGTTGTCGACGATAAACTGGATATTGTATAAGCCTTTGATGCCAATAGCGGGACCGAGCTTCTTCGCGTATTGAAGGATCACGCCTTTGACCTTGTTGCTGATAGAGAACGAAGGGTAGACGGAGATCGAGTCGCCCGAGTGAACGCCGGTACGTTCCACCAGCTCCATGATGCCGGGAACAAAGACGTCTCTGCCGTCGCAGATCGCGTCAACCTCGACCTCCTTGCCCATGATGTACTTGTCTACCAAGACAGGCTTGTCCTCGTCTATCTCGACGGCGGTCTTGAGGTAATGCCTGAGGTCGACCTCCTTGGAGACAATCTGCATCGCGCGTCCGCCGAGTACAAAGCTGGGTCTGACCAGAACGGGATAGCCGATCTCTGCGGCGGCTTTCACGCCCTCCTCGATAGAAGTGACCGCGTGACCCGCAGGCTGGGGGATGCCCAGTTCCTTGATAATGGCGTTGAAGCAGTCGCGGTTCTCTGCTTTTTCGATCGCCTCACAGTCGGTGCCGATGATCTTGACGCCTCTGTCCATCAGCGGCTGGGCGAGGTTGATCGCGGTCTGACCGCCTAAGGATGCGATCACGCCCTCGGGCTGTTCAAAGTCGATGATCGCCATAACGTCCTCGGGAGTCAGCGGCTCAAAGTAGAGCTTATCGGCGGTGGTATAGTCAGTGGAGACGGTTTCTGGGTTGTTGTTGATGATGATCGCCTCATATCCCGAGCGGCGGATGGTCTGCACCGCGTGAACGGTGGAATAATCGAACTCGACGCCCTGACCGATGCGAATCGGACCCGCGCCCAGCACAATGATCTTTCTCTTGTCTGTGCGTACAGATTCGTTTTCGTCCTCATAGGTCGCATAAAAATACGGAACATAGCTTTCAAACTCGGAGGCGCAGGTATCGATCATCTTGAATACTGGTGTAATGCCCGCACTTTTTCTCAGTGTATACACATCGGTCTCGTCAATGTTCCACAGCGCGGCGATTTCCCTGTCGGAGAAGCCCATGCGCTTCGCCCGATAAAGCGCATCTGCATCGCCGATATGCTCCTGCAGCTCACGTTCCATATCAATGATGTTGCGGAGCTTCCTGAGGTACAGCGGATCGATAGCTGTATCGCGATAGATATCATCGATGGCGCCGCCTTTTTTCAGTAGCTCGGCGAGGGCAAATATCCTGTCGTCGGTACCTTTTGTGATATACTCATTGAGTTGTTCAACGCTCATGTTATCGAATCGCGATTCGTGCAGATGATACACGCCGATTTCGAGGGACCTGATCGCTTTTAAGAGGCTTTCTTCGATGGTTCTGCCGACGCTCATCACCTCACCGGTCGCCTTCATCTGGGTGCCGAGGGTATTCTTTGCATCGACGAATTTATCGAACGGGAACCGCGGCATTTTGGTGACCACATAGTCGAGCGCGGGTTCGAATGACGCAAGGGCGTTGGCGAGCGGGATCTCGTCCAATGTCAGCCCGACGCCGATCTTCGCGCTGACGCGTGCTATCGGATAACCCGATGCTTTGGATGCGAGTGCCGACGATCTCGAAACCCTTGGGTTTACTTCTATGATATAGTACTGTGACGACTGCGGATCGAGTGCGAACTGTACGTTGCAGCCGCCCTCGACTTTCAGTGCGCGGATGAGCTTCAGCGCGCTGTCGCGGAGCATCTGATACTCCTTGTTGGTCAGTGTCTGTGATGGACAGAAGACGATGCTGTCGCCGGTATGAATGCCGACCGGATCGAAGTTCTCCATATTACAGACGGTGATTGCGGTGTCGTTATGATCGCGGATGACCTCGTATTCGATCTCCTTATAGCCCTTGACCGATTTTTCGATCAGGACTTGATGGACAGGACTCTGGGCAAAACCGTTTCTGCCGATCTCGATAAGTTCTTCTTCGTTTGCGGCAAAGCCGCCGCCCGTACCGCCGAGGGTGAACGCGGGACGCAGAACGACCGGATAGCCGACAGCCTCGGCTGCTTTTATTGCTTCTTCAATGTTGAATGTTATTTGAGAGGGGATGACAGGCTCACCGATAGATTCGCACAGTTCCTTGAACAGCTCGCGATCCTCAGCGCGCTCGATGCTCGTGGAGGATGTGCCGAGCAGCTCGACCTGACATTCCTTCAGAACGCCCTTTTTCTCCAGTTCCATGGCGAGGTTCAGCCCCGTCTGACCGCCGATCCCGGGCAGGAGCGCGTCGGGACGCTCCTTACGGATGATCTTCGCGACATATTCGAGCGTCAGCGGCTCCATATATACCTTGTCTGCGATGACGGGGTCGGTCATGATGGTTGCAGGATTAGAGTTGCACAGGATGACTTCGTATCCTTCCTCTTTCAGCGCAAGACACGCTTGCGTACCGGCATAGTCAAACTCAGCCGCCTGACCAATGACGATGGGGCCGGAACCGATGACCATGATTCTGTGTATATCTGTTCTCTTAGGCATGGTGTTTCACCTCCTCCATCAATTCGATAAACCGGTCGAACAGATAGCTGCTGTCCTGCGGACCGGGCGCGGATTCGGGATGATACTGCACGCCGAAAACGCGGTCTTTCACGCTTTCCACTCCTTCGACTGTGTTATCCAGTAAGTTGATATGCGTGACTTCAAGCGGCGTGTTATTGAGGCTGTCCGCATCTACCGCATAGGAATGATTCTGCGCGGTGATCTCGATCTTGTCGGTCGCGAGATTTTTGATCGGATGATTCCCGCCGCGGTGACCGAAATTCAGCTTGTAGGTTTTTGCTCCGTAAGATAGAGAGAGGATCTGGTGCCCCAGACAGACGCCGAAGATAGGGAGCTTTCCGTGTAATGCTTTGACGGTCTCGATGACTTCGGGGACGTCCTGCGGATCGCCGGGGCCGTTGCTGAGGAACAGTCCGTCGGGATGCAAAGCAAGGATATCACACGCGCGCGTGTTCCACGGTACCGCGGTCACACGGCAGTTTCGTTTCACCAGAGAGCGGATGATGTTTTCTTTCATCCCGCAGTCGATCGCAACGACATGGTATTCCGCGTTATCTGCCGCATACGCTTCCGTTTCCTTTCGGCTGACTCGGCTGACAGCGTCAGTCGGGGGAACGTGTTCCCTCAATTCTTTGATTGCCTGGGCGGTATCGGTGTTGATGTCGGCGATCATTGCGCGGCAGGAGCCGACGTCGCGGATATGGCACACCAGCTTGCGGGTGTCGATCTCACTGATGCCGACGATATGATTCTGCTTCATTACCTCTTCGAGCGTCATGATACTGCGATAGTTAGACGGCTCGGGGCAAAACTCACGCACGATCATCGCACCGATGGTCGGCGTTTTTGTTTCAAAATCATCCGCGGAGATACCGTAGTTGCCGATCAGCGGATAAGCGAACACAACGCCCTGATCGGTGTAGGAAGGATCGGATAGTATCTCCTGATATCCGACAGAAGAAGTGTTGAACACGATTTCAAAGACTCGCTCGTCATGGTCTCCGAATCCCTTTCCAAAGTATTCTGAACCATCCTCCAGTATCAGTTTTTTATCAAATTCATACAGCTTCATCATCACACCTGTTTCTTTTCACTGATTTTGATTTCAAATCGATTCTTCGCCGTATCGGATGGGACGGCAGTCGGATAGTTCCCGTCAAAGCACGCTGTACAAAAACCGGTATCTTCTCCCGCAAGTTGCTGCACATTTTCGATGCTGAGGTAGCCAAGAGTCGTCACACCGATCTCTTTTGCGATGTCGTCCACACTCAGGCGGTTGGCGATCAGCACATCTGCGTTGTCGATATCGGTGCCATAGTAGCATGGGTATTTGAACGGCGGCGCGCTGACGCGCATATGGATCTCCTTTACGCCTGCGTTCCATAAAAGCCGTGCGATACGGCGGCAGGTCGTGCCGCGCACGATGGAGTCGTCGATCAGCACGACGCGCTTGCCCTCGACGACGTCGCGGATGGGATTGAGCTTGATCCCCACGCCCTGTGTGCGCTGACCTTGTTCGGGTGCGATAAAGGTGCGTGCGATGTATTTGTTCTTGGTAAAGCCGATGGCGTATGGGATGCCCGACTCCCGCGCATAACCGATCGCCGCCTCCAGTCCCGAATCCGGTACGCCGATCACGATGTCTGCATCAACAGGATGCTCCTGCGCGAGATACCTGCCCGCGTTACGCCTGCAGCGGCTGACGGATGCGCCGTCGATGATAGAATCCGGACGTGCAAAATAAATATTTTCAAAGACGCAGAAGCGCTTGGGCTTTTTATGACAATGGGATTTGTCAAAGCGAATCCCTGTGCTGTCAACAATTGCGATCTCTCCGGGTTGTATATCTCTGATAAGCTTCACGCCGACAGCGTCCAGCGCGCAAGACTCGGATGCAAATACGATCTTGCCGTCGTCGGTCTCGCCATAGCACAGCGGTCGAAATCCGTGCGGATCGCGCGCGGCGATCAGCTTCTGCGGCGAGCTGATGACCAGCGAATACGCGCCCTCTATGATATCCATAGCAGCGGATACTGCTTTCTCGATCGAACCGTGACGCAGGCGTTCCTGCACAATCGTATAGGAGATGACCTCGGAATCCGTGGTTGTGTGGAAAATCGCACCCTGTTCCTCATACCGTGTCCTCAGCATATAGGAATTGCTGAGGTTGCCGTTGTGGCACAGCGCCATCCTGCCTTTGTGATGATTGACGATCAGCGGCTGGATGTTCTGCAAGAGCTTCGCTCCGGTGGTGGCATAGCGCACATGACCGACCGCGACATTCCCTTTGCCCAGTGAGTTCAGGTTGTCCGTGCTGAACACTTCACTAACCAGTCCCTCGCCTTTTTGATAAGTGAACACGCCGTCGTCGTTGACGACGATGCCCGCGCTCTCCTGCCCGCGGTGCTGTAAGGCAAACAGTGCATAATAGGTCATCGATGCAAGATCGTTTGTTTCTCTGCTGTATACACCAAACACACCGCACTCTTCATGGATACTGCTCATGGAATCACTCCGCATTTAATTATTCAAAAGAAAAAGACAAAGCCGCCTTGACATTTCAAGACGTCTTTGCCTTATGGCTGAATTATACTCTCTTTCAGAGGATTTGTCAACAAGTACAGGCTGTTATCCGAAAAGGACAACAGCCTGTAAACTAAAGGGGAGCAGAGATAGGATATTTTGACAACTTTATGAGAGTTATTATTCGTCCATGTTGATGAAGACAAGACCTTTGGGAAAGGAAACTAACTTTGCTCTCCGATAGTCCTTACTCGTCGCCCTGCAGGGCGTCGTAGCCTTCTTCGCCTGTGCGGATCTTGACGACGTTCTCAACGTCATAGACAAAGATCTTGCCGTCGCCGATATGACCGGTATACAGCGCCTTCTTCGCGGTCTCGATCACGTCGCGGACAGGGATCGCGGAGACGACCATCTCGACCTGCAGCTTCGGCAGCAGATTGCTTTCAAGCGGTACGCCTCTGTAATACTCGGGCTTGCCCTTCTGTGCGCCGTAGCCCATGACATGGGTGACAGTCATACCGGTGATGCCGAGCTTCGCCATCGCTCTCTTGAGCTTTTCGAAGCGGGCTTCTTTGCAGATGATCTCGACCTTGGTGAACTTCTTGTCGCCGTTATCAAAGGCGGGAACCGCCTTGACCTCGACCGCCTCGGCGATGGGGGTGTCGCCTGTCACTACGGTAATATCCTCGCCGTAAACGCTGTAGTCCTCAGCAGTCGCTGCAAATCCTGCGTAGGCGGACGGCAGACCGTGTTCGGTGATATCGAGACCCATGATCTCTTCCTCAGCCGTTGCACGGAGTCCGACAGTCTTTTTGATGATGATAAAGGTGATGATCATCATGACGACCGCATAGCTCGCGACGGTGACAAAGCCTAAGCTCTGCAGTCCCAGCTGAGTGAAGTCGCCGGTATAGAACAGACCGGAGAGTCCTGCGGGAGCGTCGGGGTTAGCGAGTAAGCCGACCGCGATCGTACCCCAGATACCGTTTGCCATATGTACGCCGACCGCGCCGACGGGGTCGTCAACATGAATCTTCATGTCGAGCACCTCGACGACAACGACAACGAGGATACCGGATACGATACCGACAACGGTCGCGCCGATCGCGTCGAGCGCGTCACAGCCCGCAGTGATACCGACCAGACCGGCAAGAGAAGCGTTCAGACACATAGAGACGTCGGGCTTGCCGTTTTTGACCCAAGTGAAGATCATCGTCGTGCAGGTCGCGACGGCGGGTGCGATCGTGGTGGTCAGGAAGATAGAGGCAAGCTCAGAGGGAGTCGTCGCGGCAGCGCCGTTGAAGCCGTACCAGCCGAGCCAGAGGATAAATACGCCCAGCGCGCCGATGACGATGTTGTGTCCTGGAAAGGCGTTGACCTTAATGACCTTGCCGTTTTCATCGCGCTCGTATTTTCCGAGACGGGGACCTAAGATCGCCGCGCCGACCAATGCCGCGATACCGCCGACCATGTGGATCGCGCAGGAGCCTGCATAGTCATGGAAGCCGAGCTGAGAGAGCCAGCCGCCGCCCCAGATCCAATGCGCCTCGATCGGGTAGATGAACAGAGAGATCACGCCGGAATAGATGCAGTATGCGGAGAACTTTGTTCTTTCCGCCATAGCGCCGGAGACGATGGTCGCCGTTGTTGCGCAGAAAACGAGATTGAATACAAATGTGGATGCGGCGGTGAAGTCGCCGTTTGAGGGAGATGCGATAAACTCCTTAAAGTGACCGAACAGATCCATATTTGGGATGCCGATCAGCCCGAAGAGCGTATCTTCGCCCATCATGATGGTGTAGCCCAAGAGCGCGAACACCACCGTGCCGATACAAAAGTCCATCAGGTTTTTCATAATGATATTGCCGGCGTTCTTTGCGCGGGTGAAACCCGCTTCTACCATGGCAAAGCCCGCCTGCATCCAGAATACCAAAGCGGCTCCGATCAAAAACCAAAATTCTACTGTCATATAATCACCTTCCTTGCGTGAATTCGTTCACGCAGCTAAATTCGTTTTTCGAGCGAAATGTGCTTACGGCACGCTAAATTCTTTCGTGGCTGAATTTGCTTCGCAAGTTGTTTGCGAATTTAATTTCGCTCTTTGCCTTACCGAAGAATTTCGCCATCCAATTCACTTGGATGATCTAGCTGCCGCCTGGCGGCAATTTCGCTAAAATAAAAGGCGTACCCGAAAAGATTCAGGTACGCCTTTGTACATGATAGAATCGATTGTCAGTTTATCTTACTCCGAAGAGCAGCTCCCCGTAGGTCGGCAAAGGCCAGAGCTCTGCGTCGACAACCGCTTCGGCGGCGTCGGCGTAATCTCTTAAGGTCTCCATCTGCGGCAGGATCTCGTCGCGGACAAAGTTCGCCTGTTCTACGATATCGTCGATATGATTCAGATGATCGGCGAGGCGCTCGAGGATTCCTGCGTTCGCGCTCATCTCGTCGCACGCGGCGGAGAGTTTTTCGATATTCGCTGTCTCATATGCACAGCTGATATTCTCGGAGATCGCTTTCTTCATCGACACGTTCTTCAGCAGCTTGCCCAGATAGGTCTCGATCGCAGGGATGATCTGCTTGCCGGTCATATCGACCATGGTCAGCGCCTCGATGTTGACCTGCTTGACGTAATTCTCCAGCATGATCTCCATACGGGATTCCAGCTCCGCCTCGGTGAACACCTTGTGAGAAGTCAGCATCTTCACGTTCTTCTCATCAAGCAGATGCGGCATCGCGTCGGCGGTGGTCTTGAGATTGCTCAGCCCGCGTTTTTCGGCCTCTTCGATCCAGGCGTCGTCATAACCGTTGCCGTTGAAGATAATGCGTTCGTGCGCTTTGATGGTGTCGCGGATCAGGTTATGTACGTCGTTCTCGAAGTCTTCGGATTTCTCCAGAATATCCGCGAACTGCTTTAAGGATTCGGCGACAGCGGAGTTGAGCATCATATTACAGCAGGCGATAGAGTTGGAGGAGCCGAGCATTCTGAACTCGAACTTGTTGCCGGTGAACGCAAACGGCGAGGTACGGTTTCTGTCGGTGGTATCTCTTCTGAACTGCGGCAGAACGTCAACGCCGAGCTTCATATATTTCTGCTTTGCGCCCGCGTATTCTGTCTCGTTTTCGATCGCGTCGAGAACGCCCGCGAGCTCGTCGCCGAGGAAGATGGAGATCACGGCGGGAGGCGCTTCGTTCGCGCCCAAGCGGTGATCGTTGCCCGCTGTCGCGACAGACAGACGAAGCAGATCCTGATACTCGTCGACTGCCTTGATGACTGCGACTAAGAACAGCAAAAACTGTGCGTTTTCAAACGGGGTTTCTCCGGGAGTCAGCAGGTTGACGCCGGTGTTGGTGCCGATCGACCAGTTGTTATGCTTGCCGGAGCCGTTGACGCCTTTGAAGGGCTTTTCGTGCAGCAGACAGACCAGACCGTGCTTTTCGGCGACCTTCTGCATGATCTCCATGGTCAGCTGGTTGTTGTCGGTCGCAACGTTGGTGGTGGTGTAGATCGGCGCCAGCTCATGCTGAGCGGGAGCGACCTCGTTATGTTGGGTCTTAGCGAGGATGCCGAGCTTCCACAGCTCGTCATTGAGGTCTTCCATGTACGCCAACACACGCGGCTTGATGGTGCCGAAGTAGTGATCGTCCAGCTCCTGTCCTTTCGGCGGTCTTGCGCCGAACAGAGTACGTCCGGTGTAGATCAGGTCTTTACGCTTCGCGTACAGCTCGCGGGGTACCAGAAAGTATTCCTGCTCGGGGCCGACGGAGGTAACGACCTTGGTGACGTCCTCGTTGCCGAACAGCTTTAATACTCGCAGCGCCTGTATGTTCAGCGCCTGCATCGAGCGCAGCAGCGGAGTTTTCTTATCCAGTGCGTCAGAGCCGTAGGAGCAGAACGCTGTGGGAATACACAGGGTTTTTCCCTTGATGAATGCGTAGGAGGTGGGATCCCACGCGGTGTAGCCTCTTGCCTCGAAGGTAGCTCTCAGTCCGCCTGAGGGGAAGGATGACGCGTCGGGCTCGCCCTTGATCAGCTCTTTTCCGGAGAACTCCATAATCACTCTGCCGTCGGGCGAAGGGGAGATGAAGCTGTCGTGCTTTTCGGCGGTGATACCGGTCAGCGGCTGGAACCAGTGGGTGTAGTGGGTAGCTCCCTTTTCTACCGCCCAATCTTTCATCGCGACCGCAACCGCGTTAGCGACCGAGATACTCAGCTGTTCGCCCTCGTCGATGGTCTTGCGCAGCTTCTGATAAATTTTTCCGTCAAGGCGTTCTTTCATGACCTTGTCGTCAAATACCATACTGCCGAAATAATCTGCTACATTAGCCATAATCCATTGCTCCTTTTTATTTGTCATTCAGAGGGAGCGTCTAAGCAACCGAAGAATCCCCTTTGTGATTCAATTTGTTCCCGGCTTTTGGTTCTTAGTTTTTAGTTGATTGGGTGCTTCGCACGATAGATTGAAAACGAAGCTTATCAATCATCATAACCAATAACCGACAACCGGAAACTGACAACTTTCTTTTGGGATTACCGCGGGCTGAAGTCCTCACAATGACTGAGTATTAGAATAAAAAAGACGCCTCGAACCGTTTAGTTCAAGACGCCTTTGTCTTTACGCCTTGCATTATACACGCCGAATTTGCATTTGTCAAGCCTGAATTTCAAGTTTTTTGCAATTATTTTGAAATTTCCTGCAAATCATCAAAAAATATGATTGACAAATCGATCGTGCGATGTTATAATAATCGGGTAATGAGCAAAGGCGTTCATTTAGGGCTTTGTCCCTAAGTGACGCCTTTTTCAATTGCAAAGACTCAGTAGGGCGGGGGCTTGCTCCCGCCGAAGCGTTTCAAATCACTGTATATCATATGCGGAGCAAATCATGCTGCGCGTTTCAAGTTCATATTATCAAGCGTTGCGGCGGGAGCAAGCCCCCGCCCTACAATGATAAATTTGGGAGAGGAAACTGTATGAGAAGAGAAGGCGAATTCCGAAATCCGTCAGGCTGCGCGATCGCGGCAGAGATCTCGAGAGAGGGCAGACGTTTTTCGGCAGAAAAAATCATCGAAAGCATGATACCCATGCATGACCGTTCCAACGGTCTCGGCGGCGGCTTCGCGGGCTATGGCATCTATCCGAAGTATAAGGATTTTTACGCGTTTCATCTGTTCTATGACCACAGACATATTAAAAAAGAGGTCGAAGAATACTTAAAAGAACGTTATGAGATCGTACTCAGCGAGGAGATCCCCACCCGCAAAATCCCCGAGATCACCGACGAACCGATCATCTGGCGTTACTTTTTAGCGCCTCTGAAATCCGTTCTGCGCTCGGCGCAATTAGATGAAAAGGAGTTCACCGCGCGCGTGGTCATGCACATCAACACCCATATGAAAGGCGCGTATGTATTTTCATCGGGCAAAAATATGGGTGCGTTCAAGGCGGTGGGCTTCCCCGAGGATGTCGGCAGATTTTATATGCTCGACGAATATCTGGGCTACGCTTGGACGTCCCACGGACGTTATCCGACCAACACCCCCGGCTGGTGGGGCGGCTCTCATCCGTTCGGACTGCTGGACTTTACTGTAGTGCATAACGGCGAGATCAGCTCCTATGACGCAAACCGCCGCTTCATCGAGATGTTCGGCTACAAATGCACTCTCCAGACCGATACTGAGGTTATGGCGTATATCGCGGATTTCCTGCTCAGGAGAGAGGGCCTTTCTCCCAAGGAGATGGCGGAGATCATTGCGGCTCCCTTCTGGAGCACGATCGAGAAGAAGAGCGAAGAGGATAAGGCGCGCCTGACCTATTTCCGCACCATCTACAGCTCCCTGCTGATGACGGGACCGTTCTCTATTGTGGTAGGCTTCAACGGCGGTCTGATGGCGCTCAACGATCGATTGAAGCTGCGTTCTATGGTCGCGGCGGAAAAGGACGATATGGTATATATCGCATCCGAAGAGACCGCGATCCGTATTATGTCTCCCGAAGTAGACCGCATCTGGTCTCCCGCAGGCGGAGAGCCTGCGATCGTCAATGTAAAGGAGGGTGCGTACTGATGGCAATTAATTTCTTATTACCCGAGTTTGAAGTGGAACGCTCGGACTATCGCTGTATCCGCTGCCGTGTGTGTGAACGTCAGTGCGCGAATCAGGTGCATCGTTACGATCCCGACGCGGATGTGATGCTGAGCGACGAGACAAAGTGTGTGGACTGTCAGCGATGCGTCTGTCTCTGTCCGACCCACGCTTTGAAAATCAAGAAAAACGAAGCCGCTTTCAGAACCAACGCGAACTGGAAGCAGAATACGATTTTAGAAATCTATAAGCAGGCGAACACCGGCGGTGTACTGCTCTCCTCGATGGGCAACCCCGAGCCGTTCCCGGTCTATTGGGACAAGATCCTGATCAACGCCTCTCAGGTCACGAATCCCTCCATCGATCCGCTCAGAGAGCCGATGGAAACGCGCGTGTTCCTCGGCAAAAAGCCGCACGAGATCGAACGTGACGAAAACGGCGCAATTAAAACAGAACTGCCGCCGCAGATCGAGCTGGAACTTCCCGTGATGTTCTCCGCGATGAGCTATGGCTCCATCAGCTACAACGCGCATAAGTCGCTCGCTACCGCCGCAGAGGCGCTCGGTATCTGTTACAACACCGGCGAGGGCGGCTTGCACGAGGACTTTTATCGGTACGGCAAGAACACGATCGTTCAGGTCGCGTCCGGACGCTTCGGCGTATATAAGGATTATCTGGAGGCGGGCGCGGCAATTGAGATCAAGATGGGACAGGGCGCGAAGCCCGGTATCGGCGGTCATCTGCCCGGTGCGAAGGTCGGAGAGGATATCAGCAAGACGAGAATGATCCCCGAAGGATCCGACGCGATCTCTCCCGCCCCGCATCACGATATCTACAGTATCGAAGATTTAAGACAGTTAGTTTTCTCCCTGAAAGAGGCGACGGAATATCAAAAGCCCGTTATCGTTAAGGTAGCGGCGGTTCACAACATCGCCGCCATCGCTTCCGGTATTGCGCGGTCGGGCGCGGATATCATCGCGATCGACGGCTTCAGAGGCGGTACGGGCGCGGCTCCCACAAGGATCCGCGACAACGTCGGTATCCCGATTGAATTAGCCTTAGCGGCTGTCGATAAGCGCTTGAGAGACGAAGGCATCCGTCAAAATGTCTCTCTGGTAGTCGGCGGCTCGGTACGTTCCGCGAGCGATATCGTCAAGGCGATCGCTCTCGGCGCTGACGCCTGCTATATCGCGACTTCGGCGCTGCTCGCATTAGGCTGTCACCTTTGCCGCACCTGCCAGAGCGGCAAGTGCAACTGGGGTATCGCGACGCAGGATCCCGAGCTGGTCAAGCGTCTTAACCCCGAGACAGGAAAAGAACGGCTCGTCAATCTTCTGACCGCGTGGAAACACGAGATCAAAGAGATGATGGGTCTGATGGGTATTAACTCCATCGAAGCCTTGCGCGGTAACCGATTGATGCTGCGCGGTGTAGGACTAAACGAAAAGGAGCTTGAGATTCTCGGTATCTCACATGCGGGCGAATGAAACGAGTATATGTACATGAAGAATGGTGCCTCGGGTGCCATCTCTGTGAATATAACTGCGCTTTTGCCAACTCAGGGTTAAGCGATATGGTCAAGGCGCTGAAAAACCAGAAGATAACTCCTCGCATCCATGTGGAAGAGGGCGGCAAGATTCACTATGCCGTGTCCTGCCGCCACTGTGAGGATCCTATGTGCATCAAGGGCTGTATCTCCGGCGCGATGACAAAGGACAAAGACGGTACGGTCACCATCAACCACGACAAATGCGTCGGATGTCTCTCCTGTATGCTCTTGTGTCCCTACGGCTGTATTACAACGGACGAGAACGAAACGGTGCTCAAGTGTGAGCTGTGTCTGAAAAACTCCTGCGGCGCGCCTGCCTGTGTGCAGGGCTGTCCCAACCGCGCGATCGTGTATGAGGAGGCAGAGGTATGATGAAATATGTGATCATCGGCAACGGTCCCGCCGCGGTATCCTGTATCGACGGTATCCGTTCTGTGGATAAGAACAGCAGTATCAACGTCATTTCCAAAGAGGCGCATCCCGCCTACTTCCGTCCGCTGATCTCCTACTATCTGGAGGGCAAGAGCAAGGCGGAAAACATCTATTGCCGCGATGAAGATTTTTATGAGAAAAACGGCTGTGAGACCGTTATCGGAGAAGCGACGGCGCTCGATCAGGATAACAAAACCGTCACATTGAAAAGCGGGGATTCGATCGTTTATGACAAGCTGTGTATCTGTACCGGTTCGTCACCGTTTGTTCCTCCGATGAAAGGGCTGGAAACGGTAGAGAACCAATACACTTTCCTGACTATCGACGACTCCTTCGCGATCGAGAAAGCGATCACAAAAGACAGCCGCGTGCTGATCATCGGCGCGGGTCTGATCGGACTCAAATGCGCCGAGGGACTCAGAGACAGAGTACAGTCGGTCACCGTCTGCGATCTCGCGCCGCGCGTGCTGTCCTCCATCCTCGACGACGAGTGCGCCGCGATCGTACAGAAGCATCTGGAAGACTGCGGAATCAGCTTTTCGCTCTCCGATACCGCCGAACGCTTTGAGGGTAATCTCGCCTTTATGAAAAACGGCGGCGCGATCCCCTTTGACGTATTGGTGCCTGCCTTAGGCGTGCGTCCGAATATCGGCTTCTTCAAAGAGGCAGGCGGCGAATGCGGCAGAGCCATTGTTGTTGACAATGCTATGCAGACGTCGATAGAGAATGTTTACGCCGCGGGCGACTGCGTGGAGCAGTATGATATTTCTTTTGGAGAAAAAAGGATCATGGCATTGCTTCCGAACGCCAATATAGGCGGATATACGGCAGGCGTGAATATGGCGGGCGGCGAGACCTCTTTCGATAACGCTGTTCCGATGAACTCCATCGGCTTCTGGGGGCTGCACATGATGACCGCCGGCACTTACGCGAACGACGGCGGCGCGCGGATGATCGAAGAAAAAGGCGAGAATTTCGTCAAGCGGTTCTTCATCAAAGACAACAAGCTGATCGGCTTTATCATCATCGGCGACGTCAAAAGCGCCGGTATTTATACGAATCTGGTCAGAAATCAGACAGATCTGTCAGAGCTGGATTTTGACAGCCTGATAAAAAATCCGAATTTATTACCGTTTTCTGAAAAAAACCGTAGAAAAACGCTGGGAGGTGTGGTATAATGATACAGTTGAACACTAAAGCGTTAAATCGTCAAAGCCTAAATGAAGCGATCCGCGAACTTGACGGTGATATTACACTGGAGAATGTCCTCGGTCAGCGTTTTATCGCCGCGGGTATGAGCGGCAAGACGCTTGAGATCCACGGTACCCCCGGCAACGCCCTCGGCGCCTACCTCAACGGCGCTGTCATCAATGTCCACGGCAACGCTCAGGACGCGGTCGGCGACACGATGAATTCGGGTCGGATCAATGTTTTCGGCAACATCGGCGACGCTCCCGGCTACGCGATGCGCGGCGGCAGGATCTACGTCAAGGGCAACGCGGGCTATCGCGCAGGGATCCATATGAAGGCATACAAGGAGCATCTTCCGGTCCTGATGATCGGCGGCAAGGCAGGCTCCTTCCTCGGCGAGTATCAGGCAGGCGGCGTCATCATCGTGCTGGGGCTTTCCGACGACGAAAAAGATATTGTCGCAAATTTCCCCTGTACCGGTATGCACGGCGGCAAGATGTACCTGCGCTCTCGGTGCGAGGGCATCCACTTTCCGCACCAGGTGACGGCGCATCCCGCACAGCCGGAGGATCTTGATGAGATCAGAGAGTATATCGAGGAATTCGCCGACATCTTCGGTTATAACGCCGAGAAGATCATCTCGGGCGACTTCACCGTGATCGTTCCCGACAGCAAGAATCCCTATCAACAGATGTATGTTGCGAATTGAGCACACTCAATTCGAGTGAAGAATGAAGAGTGAAGAATGAAGAGTGAAGGGTGGGCTTCGCCCACACCCGATTCTGGTTTTCTTCCTGAAACGAGGTTTTGTTATGACCACTGAACAACAGGAAATTATGCAGTATATCGAAGAGGAGGACGTCAAGTTCATCCGGCTTGCGTTCTGCGATATCTACGGTGTACAGAAGAATATCTCCGTCCAGCGCGGCGAGCTGGAACGCGCTTTTGAGCACGGTTATCCCATTGACGCATCTTATGTTTCGGGATTCGGCGGCGATTACGGCGAGGATATTTATCTCTTCCCCGAAGCGACAACGATCACGGTCCTGCCGTGGCGTCCCGAGCACGGCAAGGTTGTGAGGATGTTCTGTACGCTGTGCTATGCGGACGGCACGCCGGTCAGCAGTGATACCCGCGCGATCTTAAAAGAAGCTGTCAGCTACGCTCATAAGAAAGGATATAAATTCCACTTCAAGAGTGAGCTGCAGTTCTATCTGTTCAAGACCGACGAGAACGGCGAGTATACTCACATTCCGTACGATAATGCCGGATATATGGATATCGCGCCGCTGGATAAGGGAGAGAATGTTCGCCGTGAGATCTGTCTGACGCTTGAGCAGATGGGCATCACTCCCGAAAGCTCCCACCACGAAGCGGGTCCCGGACAGAACGAGATCGACTTCCGTTATGCCGATCCGCTGACTTCCGCAGACAACACCGTAACTTTCCTCAGCGTCGTGCGCACCATCGCCGCGCGCAACGGCTTATACGCCGACTTTTCGCCGAAACCCTTCGCCGACAAGTCCGGCTCCGCGCTGCATATTACCATGTCGGTTCACGCGAAGAGCGGGGAGCAGGTCACCGACTACGCAATCGCCGGTATGCTCGATCATATCGCCGCGATGACGGTGTTCCTCAATCCGACCGACAATTCCTATCAGCGATTCGGCAGACTGAAAGCGCCGAAGTATATCACGTGGTCGTCCAAAAACCGCGCCCAGCTGATTGCGGCAACGCTGACAAAAAACGGCAATCCGTGTCTGCAGCTGCGTTCTCCCGATCCGGAGGCGAACCCCTATCTCGCATTTGCGATGATGATTTATGCGGCGGTGGACGGGATCGAGAGCCGCACACAGCTGCCGCCCTCGACCGACCGGGATATCATCTTCATGACGGGCAGCGAACAGAAGAACTATCAACTGCTGCCGAACTCTGTCGACAAGGCGCGTAATGCCGCAGCGGATAACAGTTTTGTCAAGGATCATCTACCGAACAGCGTGATTAAGGCATACTGTAATAGATAATGATATTGCCGTGTTGCGGCAGCAAAATTGTTTTACAATGTAAAACAGCTAAATTTTTCGGTAAACCGAAAAGCGAAATAAAATTCGCATCAGCGTGCCAACGGCACATTTAGCTCGACGAAGGCGAATTTAGCTGAAAGGAGTGAAGGGAGTTATGGCTTTAGAGCAGCGATCATATCGCGCTCTGATCGTTTCAAAATCAGGAAAATTCACAACCGCGTTCGGCTCCCTTCTTTCTGTGGAGCAGTTTCAAAAAGATAATGTGCAGAATGCCGGTCAGGCGCGGCGCAGCGTCCTTGAAAAGTCTTATGATCTGGTAGTCGTCAACGCGCCGCTGAATGATGAGTTCGGCACACGGCTGTGTATGGATATCAGCCTTTCGGCGGGTACCGTAGCGGTGATCTTCGCACCGTCGGAGGTATATGACGAGATCGTCCACAAGGTAACGCCCCACGGCGTATTCGTGATCAAAAAGCCGGCGTCACAACAGACGATCGTCCAGTCGCTGTCCCTGCTGATCTCTGCGCGCGAGCGACTGCGATCTGTCGAGAAAAAGGCAGGCAAGGCACAGAATAAACTCGAAGAGATCCGCGTCGTCAACCGCGCCAAATGGCTTCTGATCGATAATGAGGATATGAGCGAAAACGACGCGCATAAATATATTGAAAAAGCCGCCATGGATGCAGGGATCACCAAAATGCAGGCGGCACAGATCATTATAGAGAAGTATCAATAAAGCGAAATTGCCGTCTTGCGGCAACGAAATAGTTTACTGTTGTAAACAGCTGAATTTTTTGGTAAACCAAAAAGCTAAATAGAATTCGCATTCAGCTTGCGATACTCAAATTTAGCTCCGTCAGGGATTTAGCGCGCAGAATGCGCATTTCGCTCGCTTTAGCGAATTTAGCTGAGGCTGACGTATTGTCAGCTTTTGAGGAAGGTGTGTAGTATGACAAAATATATCTTTGTAACAGGCGGTGTGGTATCCGGTTTGGGTAAGGGGATCACTGCCGCTTCTTTGGGCAGGTTATTAAAGGCGCGCGGGCTCAAGGTCGCGTCCCAGAAGCTCGACCCTTACATCAATGTTGACCCGGGTACGATGAGCCCCTATCAGCACGGCGAGGTCTATGTCACAGAGGACGGCGCCGAGACCGACCTTGATCTCGGACACTATGAGCGTTTCATTGATGAGGATCTGAACCAGTTTTCGAATCTCACGACCGGCAAGGTCTACTCCAACGTTCTTGCAAAGGAGCGCAAGGGCGAATATCTCGGCAAGACCGTGCAGGTCATTCCGCACATCACCGACGAGATCAAGCGCTTCATCTACAGTGTCGGCAAAAAGACCGACGCCGACGTCGTCATCACCGAGATCGGCGGCACCATCGGCGATATCGAAAGCCAGCCGTTCATTGAGGCGATCCGTCAGGTCGGTCACGAAGTCGGCAAGGACAACCGCCTGTATATCCACGTGACCCTCGTCCCGTATCTCAAAGCCTCCGGCGAGCATAAATCAAAGCCCACCCAGCACTCCGTTAAAGAGCTGCAGGGCTTAGGCGTTTCGCCAGACATCATCATCCTTCGAACCGACGAGCCGATCACCGACAGCGACATCTTCGATAAGATCGCCGGCTTCTGCAATGTCTGGCCAGACTGTGTCATCGAGAATCTCACCCTGCCGATCCTCTATGAGGCGCCGCTGATGCTCGAGAAAGCACACCTCTCCGACATCGTCTGCCGTGATCTGAACCTCAAATCTCACAAGCCCGACCTCTCCGACTGGGAGCATATGGTCGATCGGATCAAAAATCGCGAACGCAGGGTGAAGATCGGCTTGGTCGGCAAGTACGTCGAGCTGCACGACGCGTATCTTTCTGTCACAGAAGCCCTGCATCATGCGGGCTATTATCAGAATTCTTTTGTCGATATCGATTGGATCGACAGTGAAAAGATCACCCCCGAAACCGTCGATGACATCCTCGGGAAAATGGATGGCATCATCGTCCCCGGCGGCTTCGGACAGCGCGGGATCGAGGGTATGATCACAGCTGCTCAGTATGCCCGCGAGCATAAGCTGCCTTATTTCGGCATCTGCCTCGGTATGCAGATCGCCGTTATCGAATACGCAAGAAATGTCGCCGGTATCGCGAATGCTAACTCCGGCGAGTTCGATAAAAACGCAGCGAAGGTCATCGACTTTATGCCCGACCAGAACGACGAGATCGACAAGGGCGGCACTTTGAGACTCGGCGCCTATCCCTGTGTCATCCAGAAGGGTACCGCGATGGAGAAGGCATACGGCAAGAGCGAAATCAGCGAACGTCACCGTCATCGCTACGAGTTCAACAACGATTATCGCGACGCATTACAAAACGCCGGACTCACTCTCTCCGGCTTCTCTCCCGACGGCAGGCTGGTCGAGACCGTCGAACTGACCGATCGCCCCTTCTACATCGGCGTGCAGTACCATCCCGAGTTCAAGTCCCGTCCCAACAAACCTCATCCACTCTTCACCGGTTTCATCAAAGCGGCGCTCTCATAAAGATTCCTTAACAGAAAGCTCCCGATCATCCCGGGAGCTTTCTTCGCAATACACGAATAGACCGCCGGTCCTTCCATCAAGTTCAGCAATCATTGATGAAACAGTAATTCAATACATTACCACAAGGAGGAAAAGGTTATAAAAGATTCAAATCTGGCGCAGCCCTACAGATGGACAATTACCACCGTCAGAGGGATGCTTAGCAATCAGTTCTATTGCGGGGATACGGTAAACTTCAAAACCTACAGCAAATCCAATAAGCTGAAAAAAAGGCTGAAGAACGACCCCGCAAAGGTTCTGATCTTCAAGGATACGCATGAGCCGATTGTTGACAGAGCTATGTTCGAGACAGTCCAAAAGCTTTTTGCCGGTCGTAAGCGTCATGACAAGATGGGAGAAATGGATAAGTTCGCCGGATATCTCTACTGCGGTGACTGCGACAAAAGGATGTATTTGCATAGGGGCAAAACTATCAGCCCCGAGAAGAATATGTTCCAGTGCGGCGGTTACCAAACAGGCAATTAGAATTGCAACCAGACTGATTGTTTCCAAGGATGATTTCATTAAGTGGTACGATACTCATAAGAATTCTTAATAAATTCTTACTTAATTAGGTTTAACGTAGATATTATGTGTTTTATGTGGTATTTGTTATGTTACGAAAGGAGATGGACTTATGGAAAAACAACTATTAACGAATGGTAAGTCATTCAGAAGAACAGACGGTAAATGGCAAGGAACAGTATGGTATCTAAACGAGTATGGTGAGAGGAAACGAAAGAGCTTTTCAGGGAATACTCAACGTATCGTCAACAAAAAGATGAAGGACTATGTCCAAGAATTCAATCTGCAAAAAGATACCAACAAAGAAGCAAACCTCCCTCTCAAGGAAAGCCTTAATGCATATCTCAAGTTGTTCAAGTTCCCGACGGTTGAACGACCAACTTATGACAGATGCGAATCAATAGCCAAAAACCAGATTAATCCTAAACTAGGTAAAAAGGCAGTAGGCGATATGACAGCGGCAGATATTCGAAAGCTGCTAAACGATCTTATGAAAGAAGGTTATTCCTATTCAACAGTAAAACAGAGCTATAACCTTCTAAATGAGTTCTATCGATATCTGGAAAGAGAAGAAATAATACAAAAAAATCCAATGAGGAGTGTTAGCATGTTGAAGAAAGCAAATTTCTTATCCGCGCAAGGTAAAGATGTCAAGGCAAAATGCGATGAGGTTGAGATACTAACTCCGGAAGAAATAGATACACTTCGTGAGGAAGCATTTTCTACCTTCACAGACGGGAAGAGGAAATACCAACAACCGGCAGCATATTTCCTGATGTTGAACACTGGACTTAGAACTGGAGAAATACTTGGGCTAAGTAACAGCGACATTGATCTGAATAATAAGGTGTTATATGTACGGAAATCTGTTAAAGAAGTATATAAACGAGACGGATCTGAACGAACATCAGGAGAAGAGATCGTTGTTGGTAAACCCAAAAGCGCATCAAGCAAAAGAATGATTCCACTTAATCGAACAGCGATCGAGATGATAGAGGATCTTAGAAATGAAAGATACTTCGGAGAAGATAGTCCATTAATCGCGGATGAGAACGGCAACATTACAAAACCCTCAAATTTCAGAAAACGATATCTGAGGATTCTAGAAGCGTGCGGAATTAAAGAAAAGTCGAAAAAAAGGGGACTGGTAATAACTCAACCAAAGGAAGAACAGCAGGGAAAGGTCTTCACAGTCTGAGACACACTTATGCGACAAAATTCGACAGCTTTTGATGTGTGTTCATAAAAATAATTACAGTGATAAAATCGAACTAAATGCAGTATTATTGCGTTATTGAATCATACAAAACAGAACCATTGTAGTAAGTATAAATCACTATTATACAGAGAAAACGGACTGTTCATAAGGAGCAGTCCGTTTGTGATAATATTTTTTGTATGAAGAATTACACTTCATTACGGTTAACCGATTTTATTTCATACAACTGTTGACCCACTCGATGAAGTTCGAGGTGCTGTCGCCGGTGCGTTCCGCTTCGGTATGACCCTGACCCCACACGGTCTCAAAGTCTACGCTCTCAACTCCGTCATAGTTTTCAAGAGCAAGGGCGAGATTGACTTCGGTCGTCAGCGAGGTATCACCCTGATTGATACCGGTGCGGATGCGCCAGTATTTTGAGACGGTAGAGGTGCCGTAGCCTTCCTGACTCTCCAGCAGATAGTAAAGAGGTGTGTACATATTCACACGCTGCTGTGCGGTATAGCCGACAGAATCAGTCTTGCTGAGATCGGTGGTATAATCGCTCGCATAAGAGCTGCCGAGCTCCGTCAAAATATCTGCTAAGGTGCTGTCAAAGTGAGCGCCGCTGCCGTCACCGTAACCGAATAAGGTATTCTCTCCCTGACCCGCGTCGAGCTGGTCGAACGCGCCGAGGTTCTTGGAAGCGTTCTTGCACGCACTGACAAAATCCTCGATGCTTGTGATCGTCACAGTGTTAGTGGTTTCATCATAAGTGATCCACTCGCCGTTTGTGTTCAGCGCGTCGATGTAGTCCTGCGCAGTCTCATAGGTGCCGGAGGTGCTGACGCCGCTTGACGAGGTATCGTTGCGGGTGATGTCGTCTACATCCTCGATAGAGGTCGCTTCTTCTCCGGTATCGCCGTCAGGCTTTGATCCGCTCGGTGCGCCGTCGGGTTTCTCTCCACTCGGCATATTTCCGTCAGGCTTATCACCGGAGGGTGTGCCGCCTGAGGGAGCGCCGCCCATACCGCCGCCTTTAGATGAGCTTGATGCGTCGTAGGGGAATTCGGTATCGGACAGGAAGTTGTTGAGCGATTGCTCGATCACGCTCTTAATATACTCATAGTAGGCGCCCGACTGATAGATGCCGTCGGAAGATTCCGTCAATGTCAACGTATTGCCCTCAGCGTCGGTAAAGCCCGCGCTATTGATATATTCCGCAAACGCTGTTGCAAGGGCGTCGGAGATCGCCTGCTCGTCGTCGGTAAGTCCCGAACGGGTAGAACCCATCATCCACTCATACGCTTCATCTGCGGTATCGAGGTTAGTGATCGGACACCAATCCATCGAACCGACTACCGCGTCGGATACGCCCTGAACCGCGCCGATCGCTTCGAGATAAGGATCATACAGTTCGCTGTCGCCGGTTGCGCCGACGATCGCTGCCTGTGCTCCGCCGCCGCTCATACCGAATACAAAGATGCTTTCCGCGTCGCCCGCGATCACATCGTCACAATAGCGGATGTAACGGATCGCGGCTTTCAGGTCGGTCACTCCTGCGGGTGCGCCGTCATCTCTGCCACGGCAGCCTGCGTGAACATATACAAAGCCCTGAGAGGTGTAATCCGTCACGCTCTTGTACTCAGTCAACGCGCTTTGAGCAGAATAACCGGGTGTGTTGATCGGCATGACGATCGGAGCTGTTGAAGCGGTATAGCCGTTGACCTCTGCGTCAGCGTTCAGCTCACAGGTGTAGGTGCCGTCGCCGTTATCGGTCGCGGTCATATACGCGCCGGGGACAAACACCGCAAGCTGCTCATAATCTTCGTTTGCCGGCGTCTCGCAGTAGACGATGCCGATCTGGTAATACACATCATCATCAGCGTTATACTGCCACTTGGTCATGTCCAGCTTGGATAGATTGGTCGTTGCCGTAGTGGCTTTAGCTGTACCGTCAGCCGCAGTCGTTTCTTCGGTCTTGTCCGTACCGCCGGAGCCGCATCCGGTCATCACTAAACCGGCCAAGCATAAAGTCATCATAATTGCTAATATCTTTTTGAACATGATATCATCTCCTTTTGAGGTTGACATAAGTATAGATGAATAATCTGATAGTATCTTGTTGTGAAAGTGAAAGATATGTGAAAACCGGTTATAGTATTTAAGATGATTGTCGAATTATATATAAAAAGGACACTTCATTCCGAAAAATGAAATGCCCTTTTAAGGTTTTTTGTCTTTACCTTTACAGCCTCCTTTTCTCGACAATTCTCTCGCTGATAATCAACTATTGGAAAAGGAATTGAAAAACAGCGACAAACGCAGAAAACCCCTTGAATACTGGATTTTTCCCGTTTGTCATTATTATACCGTATCGGCACACATTTGCAACGAATTTGATCAATGGTATCCCTCAGGAAGATGGTACGGTAAAAACACTTCCTGTGAAGCAAGTCGCCGATCTGTTGGGACACACAACATCTGAGATAACAGAGATATATTATGT
Organism: Ruminococcus sp.; assembly: GCA_017404145.1. Lineage (GTDB taxonomy): Bacteria > Bacillota > Clostridia > Oscillospirales > Acutalibacteraceae > Ruminococcoides. The sequence goes on from JAFRCW010000024.1 coordinate 61,736, forward strand.
CAAACGAGAAAGCGAAAAACTTATTGGTGTCACAGATGAATTTGATATATAAAAACTGGCTTGGAGCTTCGGCTCCAAGCCAGTTTTTTCTTTTCTGATGAAGGTTTTTTCTCCAAAAATCTGGAAAAATGAAATGCTTTTTTGATGATCAAATAAACATCTTGATGCTTATTTGATGATGTACCATTTCAAAATAATGAAAATTATGTCACGATTTCGACCATTTTAGCACGAAAACCCAAGGAAAGAAAACTGAAGAAAACACGAGAAAAAGCGAGAAAAACAAAGGGAAATGGCTTAAACGCAGTGTTTAAGCCATTTCGTTTGGAACAGGGGCAGAAGGACTTGAACCCTCGGCACGTGGTTTTGGAGTGTATCGACGTATTCATTAAGCAGTAATTGTTATTTACTTTGAATATGATACAGTCTTCTGAATGCCCATATATCTGTATAATTCGACAACAGAAATGGGTAAAAACCCGGCAACTTTGCAAGTTTTCTGCACGTCGGTTAGAAAAGTGTTAGAAAAGCCTTGCAAAAATGTGTTAGAAAAGCAATTTACAAAGAACAATAAACAGTCAATCAATCACAACAGCCCGACAGAAATATTCTGCCGGGCATTTTAAAATTGCTTTGCAATAGCAGTATTATAAATGAACACACTAATGATATGAGGTTAATCTGTTGTATTCTTCCATTAACCCTTCTGTTTTATCATTTAGTTTTTTGATATCTTCTTCGAGTGTTAATGCTTTTATGTTTAATTGCTCTTGATATTCGTTATCGTATCCTTTTTCCTTTAGTCTCCAAAAATAATAATTTTCTCCAATAGTATTTACTAAGTCTACAATCTTCGGTTCTTTTAATTTGATCACAAGGAAGAAATACGATATAGCTATTGGTATTAATGGGACTAAAAAAACCCAAAAATTAAACATTTTATTCTCACGAAGCACAAATCCAAGAATGATGGCAATAATAATAAGCAACAAACATATGGAATACAATCCTCTTTTTATAAAATCGGACTGAGATTTATATTTTTTATAAAGAGATTGATAATCTGATTGTTTTTGTCGAACACTATGCAAATCTTTTTCTAAACTCTTTCTTTGCGTTTCATACAAGCTAATTTCTGTTTGAATTTGCTTTATTCTTAATGAATTAATCGTTGCATCTTTGTTTTGAAGTTCATCATCCTTAGCCGCAAGCTGAGCGTTAGCAATATTTCGTTCCTCTTTCTTACCAATTGCTTTTGCATCTTCTTGTAATTGCTTTGGTAATTTTTTCTCATTTATTCAAAAAGCTTTCAACTACCTTATTGTTTATGAATCTCTTTCAAATCCTCTATAGCAAGCACAGGATCCATCGTATGGAACATCATATAATTGCGCTTCATTGTTGCGGCAGGAGCCTGTCGTATGATCTTTGCGCTGCTCTCGCCGGTGTAGTAATGCCAATAGCGGTAAATGTAACCGATCCAGTACAATACTTCTTTTTGATAGACCTCTCCGGTATCGGACAGGATATCTCCGGCAGAAGATATGATCTCTTCCAATAAGTATTCCTCACCCATCCACTGCATACGGTTATAGCGAGAATCCAGTTCCTTAGCAGTTTCGGATGTCATAAAGGCTTTGATAAACGCGGCGCTGGGTAGTTTCTTTTCACCGGACAACTCAAACAATCTGCCCTGTATGTCGCACAGCTTTAATTGCAGTTCGTCCATTATAAGCCTCCGTTCTGCGCTTTTTCGAGGATCTCGTCAAAGAACAAGCCCTCGCGGCGATAGCTCTTGCAAATGTCATTGGCAAGAGATATGCCCTTTGCTCGATTTGCCTCGGCAACCTCTTTCATGAACAGGCGTTCCAAATGGGATATTTCGACCTCAGCTTCGATTCGGACAGCATCACAGCCCTTCTGCGTTACGGCAACATATTGTTTGCCAAGCTGTAAAGCCGATAGGCTGCCTACCAATGCGGCATCTGTCACATTGCCGATGAAAAAGTTATCGATCACATAGAACATTCGATCATTCGCGATACTGCCAATCACCAAATCTTTATTATCAGCCATTTTGCGGTATTTCTCATAAAGAGCGGTACCCTTTATTTTTTCCATTCTGCCGCGATGATATGCAACGAGCATTGCCCACTCGATATCGGCGGGAACCTCGATCGTATTGAGAGCGGATAGATCAACAGAAACAATATAGAACTTTGACTTATCATAATCACAAATCAGCGTCAGCGCTTGACTTGGATCTGTGCCCATGTAAAAGCCCTTACCGAAATCACATTGAGAGCGGCTTTTCGGTTCGATCTTTCCCTCGATACCAGATTTGGATCCGTGATAAAGAATGATGCGATCATTCGGCAAAACAATATCGTTTGCAGCATTCGATATCCTATTGAGGGTGATATCGTAGGCAGGCACAGAGTTATCCTTGCAAATCTCATAGAGAGTAGTTTGAGCCAGTTTATTAGGAACAGCTCGTCCGTTCTCCCAACGATTGACCGTTGCAAAGGTGACATTTAACAGTTCCGCAAGCTCAGTTTGGCTCATGTTTAGATTTTCTCGTATCTGTTTGATAAGGGTTTTCATGCTCTTCGCCTTCTATAACATCATATGATATAATTATTATATCATATGTTATATATAATTTCAACACTCATTTTATTACTATGTCAAGACACACCTCAATATTTAACTCTTTCTTTAAACGCAGCGTTTTTAATTTGATATAATGTTATGTAATGATTAATTGTAGTTGAATAATAAGATTTGCTCTTTGTGGTGTAATTTCTGTAACATCACAAAGAGCTTTTGTTGATAAGTATTTATAAAAACGAAAAAGCTGTTTCAATAATGAGCTTAATCGCTTCCTTAATATATTTTGTTGGTTTTTCACTCAAAAAGCTGTATTTAATTTTGAGCTTGACCGTCGCGTTTGCAACATCGTGTTCTTTTTTACATAGTTTCAGTAAATAATCTGCAAACATTCTCAGCTTTTGATTATTGTTTTCCATTAACTCTTCAAGATTAAAAAACACGCTTTCATTTAAATGGATTTTCCCGTCGTAATAATTACACAATAGTATACCTATTTCATCATGAATCTCTTTGTATTGCTCTAATTTTTCAACTTCATTAACAAATACATTAGTATCAAAATAAACACTGGGTTCATTTCCGTAATCTCCGACGAGAAATTGTCCTTGTTTATTTGGAAAATAATATGCTCCGTAACCTAGCCAATAAACATTTATATAATGTCCAGTTTTTCTGTTCCAGAAGTCGTATTGTTGCTGTATCATGTCTTGGCTTTGTGGAATTGAGTACCGAGCTATCATGATACCGATTATTCTTTTTTCATCAAATTCATAATGATAACTGCAATATTTCTCAATTTCTTTTATTGTAAGTGCTGGAACCATTAGTTTACCTCCTAATATTTATTTGATAAAGGATAACTTGGAATTATTCTATACTACTATGATTGAGGTATAAAAATGATCAACAACTCAATAAACTGGACAGCAATAGACGTTATAATCAATCTTTTCGATACATTGATTATTTTTATTCCAGCCGTAATTTCGTTTGTATACTATAAAACACATAGAATAGATATGTTTATCACTTCAAAAACCGATTCGGGGATAAAGCTTTATTTGCATAATGTGAGTAAAAATTCAGTTCTTATTTGGAATGCGGTATTAAAATACAAAGGACTAAAAAAAGATATTTGCATTAATAATTCTTTTAGAATACAAGCAAATGAAGAAAACAGAATTATACTACCAGATAATATGATTAGTGTGACATTGGATTATGCTATGCTTAATATTCCTCCTATAAAAAAGGGCAGAATTATTCTTTATTTAGGAAAGCATAAAATTGTAAAGCGAATCAAATAACGAATCAAATGAGGGATATAATTGTTTTTTGATAGAGAAATTGCAACCAAAGATTTTTTGAATCAAATTGAAACATCAAAAAATTGGATAGTCATTAAGGGAAATCAAAAAGTCGGAAAAACAGCTTTTGTCAAAAATGCAATAATTGGTACTAAATTTATTTATTGTGAGCCTGAGATTGAATTAGACTACACGAAAGCATTTTGTAAAAAGATATGTGCTTATGCAAGAGAAATTATAATAGGATTCTCAAAAAAAAGAGAATTCTCATCTTATGATTATAAATGTATCGTAAATCAAAGCTCGGATTTTATCAATGATTTAAGTAATGAAGAGGCAAGTGACTGTATTTATAGAATAATAAAATTTGAAATCAACAATAATATTGCATACTTGTCAAAATATATCGGCTTGTTTTTTTCTGATAGATTTACCTATATTATACTTGATAACTTTTATAGATGTGATCTGCCTTTTTATGAGTGGTTTGTATCTTTATCTGAAATGTTTATTTCAGATAAATGCCATATTATTACAGTCTGTGATAGCGATACTAATTGGAAAAGTAATTATTTAAAAGGTATATTTAATAATACGATTACTCCAATTAATATTACTAAATTTGATGATGCAGAAGCTTATTTTCAGTTAATCAATCATTATGTTTTTTTTAACAATAGTGTTTTTGCCAAAGAGTTGGCTAATACCTTGTACCAAAAATATGAAGGTGATTCATTAAAAATATTAAAACTAATTGAAATAGTATATGGCAAAATAAAACCTGTGTTCAGTGATCAAGATCGAGTTAAATTATTATTAAAAGAAAGTAAAACAATTGATCAAAGTGTTTTTGAGTTTGTTAATTTACTCCAAAAGTACATCTTAGTTTCACTTGCAGTTTGTAGAATTCCGCTTGATTCAAATCAAATCGAAAAAATAATAGAACACAATTCATTGGATGTCCAGAAAGAATGTGAAGAGTTAATTGACAAGAATTTGATTCTTTGCGATTATGATTTTGAAAAATCTAAAACTACATATTGTGTATCAAAGCTATTTCCCCTCTCTGACTACATAAGTTTAGTAAATCAGAATTATTTATTATACATACAAAAGAAAGCTTATACCTTACATAGAATGGGAATTATTCAACTGAACAATTTAGATTACTTGAATTTATCCATTATCATTAAGAGTACAAATCTATATTCAATTACAAATGAACAATTGCAAATGCTTTCCTATCCAAGGGATAATGAAACCGCAGCTAGAATTATTGATCATGTAATTACTTCTTCAGGTGGAATATTTGATTATCTAAAAACTTTTGAATATGTAAAGTTACTGTATAGTTTTGGCTATTACAAAAATGCGTTATATCTAATAAATGAAATTGAAAATGAAGATGATAATCAAAACAACTATGATTTGATAATGAAAAAAGGTGATATACAGCATTTATTGTTAGATCCAGAGACATCAGATACATTTAAAAGAGCATCACAGATAAATGATATTTCTACCAGTCAAAAACTAAGTGCAATTAATCGTCAAGTAATGGCGATGAGTCAGCAAAGCAAAAACAAACTCTTTGAAGCAAGAAGTATTTATAATGATACAATTACAAAATATTATGACACAAAATGTTTAGGAATAGTGGAACTTTTACGTAATGCAAATAATTTTTTGCCTCGTGAAATAGCTTTAAAACACACTATACATGGATATAAGATTTCGTGCGAATTAGGTTATGATCTTGAACGCATCAAATGCTTACATAACCTTTGTATGCTTAGTCTATATAACAACTCATTCCAACTACTTGCTAAAGAGCTAGATATCATACCTTCTTTTGAATTAGTTATAGAGGAAATCAAAAAACTGGAAACTTTTATACATGAAACAGCATATCCCCTACTTGATTTAGGCACACTAGAAATGTTTAAGTATAATAATGATCAAGATATTTCTTTCTTACACAACGCAAGAGCTTATTACTCACAAGCACAATTATATGCAAAATCCTTTTACGCGACTAATATTGCCAAGATGGGATTGTTGATTGTTAACAGTTACTTATATAGGAGCATTGCACCATTACAAGAAATAAGAAAAAAATATTATGCAGAATATCAACAACAAAAAAAGGATATAAAAGACTTTAGAGTTCACAGAAAAATACTTTTTTCGATGGCAACAAGTTCATTGATTACTAATGATTATGAAGAAGGGAAACAATACCTATTAGAATCCAAGCAACATGTGTTCGAAAGCGAAATAATTCGTTATAATAATTTGTGTGAAGCATTCGGTTTACCAAACGAAAAAATATCTACTGAATCAATTGATCATTCAAGTATTACCGAATACCATAAAACAATAAAATTTGTTCCTTGGCTAATAAGTTTCGGGCATTAGACGCTTGGTTATTGTTTCAATTAGCTTTCTGCAAATCTCATTGTATTTTATGTTACATAAATCTGATATTTGACCTATTTCAGATGTTTGACTGAATATGGGTAAAGCATTTGCTTCAATAAAGAAGATATCATCATTATGAATTCTAAAATCGATTCTTCCGTAATCATGCATTCCTAATATCTCGAATACGTCTTGAGCGGTTTCCTTAATTCTTTCAACCATCTTTGTATTCAATATGTTTTGTGGCAAAGAATAGCTTCTAATATGATTAGCTTTATCAAATGTTGTAAATACTTTCGATTCAAAATAGTATTGTCCGTTTACGCTTATGATAAGAGGTTGCACTAAAGAATAGTTTCCTTTGTTACCAATAATCCATGTAGTAACTTCGTAGCCGGGAATATACTCTTCAATAAGAATGGGACAGAATTCCTTTAAAAGATCGCTTGCCTTATTTACAGCATTTTCATATGTATAACATAGAGATTTTTCATCTATGCCTAATGATGAACCTTCTGAATTTGGCTTTACAACTACTGGTAAACTGATATTGGTTTCGTCTATGCATAATAGATCATCGCTGTTGTATACGTCAATGCTTCTTGGCGTTTTTACTGAATTATTTATTAGCCTTTTACAACAGGACTTGTCGTTTACGATTAAGGATACTAAAGGATCGGAACCAGAATACTTTATTCCTAACATTTCTAAAAAAATAGGGCTTTGACCCCTCTTGAATTGTGCAGGAAATCCATAATTATAATTAATTATGATACTATTATTCTTATCAATGCTATCTTTCCTTTCGCAAAGTGAGATTAGCTTATCCATACCTCCGTAATACTCGCAATCATATCCGTTTTCTTTGCATGCATTTGCCAACTGCATCATACTCTTTTTGCTAACGTAGTCATTATATATTTGGGACTGTTGTAAAAGATTTGGATGATTTTCCCTCAACTCAGCTACGATTAAGTATTTCATTATTATCAACCTCCTATAATTCCAAGTTATCCTTTATTTGTGTTTATACTTACTTACGATAATATTATACTCCAATGAACCGTGTCGATAAATGCACGGATTTGTAGAATATGGAAAGCCTGTGTTGTGCAAGGTATACCGAAAACGATAAACAGATTTGTGAACATTGCTATTTCGAAGCCGATGGTGAAGTTTTAGTGGATTCAAACAGTCTTTTATTGCATAATCTTCTTAGCTTAGCATTAAGGAGAGAATGCAATGGAAATGACAATTAACTATACAAGTTTAACAGAACAGTATCTTAGTTTCTGCATAAACAGAAAGAACCTTGATCAGAAAACGATTAAGTCCTATCGAATTGATTTACAACAATACGAAGACTATTATCAGCTTAATGAGCTTCAATGGGCTGAGAAATGCTCGATTGAGCAATACATAGATCATATGCACAAGAGGTATAAGCCTAAAAGCGTGAAACGAAAGATTGCGTCACTCAAAGCGTTCTTTCATTATCTCGAGATAGAAGATATTATAGGGCTAAACCCGTTTCATAAAATCCAAATCAAATATAAAGAACCTTTCATTTTGCCTAAGACCATCCCTATCGGCAATATTGAAGCTATCATCAATTACGCTTATGAGCAATACAAAAAAGCAACCACTGCATATAGCAGAAAGGTTGCTTTGAGAAACATATTGATACTGGAACTGCTGTTTGCGACGGGGATGCGAATATCTGAACTTTGTTCTCTGAAGGCGGATCGGTTGGATTGTAATGACTATATTATAAAGATATATGGTAAAGGATCAAAGGAAAGATTAATTCAAATCTGCAACGCAAATGTCCGTCGTCTGATTGACAAATACATACTTACGATAAAACCGGAAGAGAATGAGTATTTCTTTATCAACCGCCTTCACCACAGACTCTCCGAGCAGTCTGTGCGTTATATGATTGATGATTATGCAAAGAATGCTAAAATCTCGCAGCATATTTCCCCTCATATGTTCCGACATTCATTTGCTACATTGTTGCTTGAAGAAGATGTGGATATTCGGTATATTCAGCAAATGCTCGGACACAGCTCCATCACCACCACTCAGATCTACACTCATACGAGTATCGGAAAGCAAAAGGCGATACTAACTACAAAGCATCCGAGAAACAAATTCGAAATCGGATTATAAATCGTCCAACTGTGCTGTAAAACAGCTCTAAAATGTCCAGAATTGAGCCGTATCGCGTTTTTGGAAATAGGTAGGGTAATTTCACTATGATTTTTGATTTTGACTCCGAAATGATGATAAACTGTGGGCTTTTAGCTCAAAAAGCCAGGTTTCAAGCCGTTTTTCACATATAAAGGCTATGCTGAGATTTCACTTTAGGTTAAACAAATTTGTTAGCCTATTTATTTATGCTTGAAATGTAACGCTTTTGAGAAAACGGCTCTATATGTGGCTTTCAACACTTCAAGCTCAACAAGTACGGTAAATCTATATAATGCATTTTTGGTGGATTACATAAATAAAGAATCAGCCCATAACTGCTTACATAACAGATATGAGCTGAAAATAGTGTTCATTTAGCTTGATTGTACTCAAAGCTTTCTCAAAATATCCAAGCTGTGATTTGTCGCGCCGATCAAATCTTGTCTTTCGCAGGTTGCAAAGTGATAGGATAGCCATTTTTCAAAGGTGTCATCATCGAATTCTTCGAGATACTCACGGATATATCTGCTTGCACCGTCGGTTGCAACGAGTTTGATTCGTTCAACGGGCACAGCCGCGTTCAGTCGTTCTATATCCTCGATACGCACCATTTCAAACAAATCTTTCGGCTCGCTGGTACACTTCCAGTCGTCGGTGATCATATTCAGATCCATCACAGCTCTGAGTTGATTACAGCCAAAAACATATTGAATGATAGTTGCCTCATTCATACAATAGGCGACCAGAATATGACCGCCTGGCTTTGTGATTCTGACCGCTTCTTTGAGCGCAGTGATCTTGTCCTCCTCGGAATACAGATGATACATAGGACCGAGCAGGAGCGTAATATCATAGGCGTTATCCCCCAGCATACTTAGATCAAGCGCGTTGCCGAGAAAGGTTTTGATGTTCTCGCTGCCGTCGAGCTTGCTCATGAGGATATCGAGATTATGCTGTACCAGCTCTACAGCAGTGACGTCACATCCCTCTTTAGCGAGCGCAACGCTGTATCTGCCGGTGCCTGCGCCAATCTCAGCAATCTTGCAGTCAGCCGTCAGCAGCGGGTCAAGATACCGGCGCGTGGTGAAATACTCCACCCTTCCGATACGACTACTTTCGAGCCGTCCGTCCTCGTCGTATTCGTTGTAATAGTTTATCAAATAATCATTATCTTTCATAACAAACATACCCTCTTATGATATCAAGATTTCTGTATTGAAAAACTTCTCTTGGAAATATGTTTTCTCGGCGATCTCGTCTCTGCCGAAGGACATACTCTCAGGGCATACGACCCACTTGTCCTCAATATCGTCAAGGCGGTGAATGACCGCGATAACCTTTCCTGTAAAGCTTTTAACCGGCTCGTACACGCCGAGAATATACGCGTCCTGCCACTCGCCATCGGGAGCCTTGACGCCCTTAACATAGTCGTAGTTGATCGGATAGTAAATATCCCGGTGCTCGGGGTGAAGGCTTCCCATCGGTCTGTCGACCGTCACGGTGACAAATGAACCGATAACGGAAGAATAATTCCTAAACTTTTCCAATCGATAAATCTGTTCCTCATCGGGGCGGTCAACTCCATTTTTATAATCATATCCTAATTTTCTATAGAATTTGACTGCCGTAATTGACGCAGGAACTTCTACGCGTTTTGCTCTGAGAAAATACTCGTCCTGCTCAAGCGTTTCAATGATTTTTCCACCTATCCCTTTACCTTGATATTCAGGTAAAACAAATATATTAAACAGACAGCTCTCTGTTTCGCTGCCCCAATAAGGTCCGATCGCTCCGCAGCCGATAATTGTATCATTCTCTTCAGCAACGTAAAAATGTGTCCAACCGGCGCGCTCTAATATGTGTGATGGTTGCGCTCGTTTTTCGAGAGCGTTGATCCATTCATCGGAATAATCCTTACTGTTTGTTATTCTTTCTGTTCGGATAATCATCTGTGAAACTTTTTCTGCGTCGCTTTCTTTAAAACGCCTAATAAAAATTTTCTTTCCTCCCAATACCGTGTGCCTTTCTTTACCAATTTTCTCCTCAACCTCTTTTAACAAGAACGGCTGAATTTGCGGATAAGTCCAATTTGTCGGTAAATCCTCGAACAATTCAACTCTTTCGATCTCGCTGTGCAGTTCACCTTCAAAGCTCTTTATCTCTGCGTAATAGAGCTTGCCAAAGGTTTCTTTTCCGTTGAAATTGTCCGGTGCTGTTACAGAGTAAACATAGACAGGCTGAATAGTGTAGTCTATCGCTCCTGTTTCTTCGTGTAATTCACGCTTGGCGGTATCGTCAATAGTTTCTCCTGCTTCTCTGTGACCACCAGGACATTCATATGTATCACGCTCTTTATGTTTGCAGAATACCCATTTGCCGTTTGATTTGGCAACAATAACAGCGAATTTGAGCAAACTGTCATCTACTGAATCATAAAACTTTACTTGTGTCATTTGTTTATCCTTTCAGTTCGTCAATAAACAACTGCATTCGCTCCGTGATGAGCTCGTCATTTTTCATATTGAGCAGTGTGTCTTTGTCTACCCAGCGAAAATCAGACGTTTCGCCGTCTTGTAATTTTATGGACTCTTTATCACAATTGGTCACGCAAAAGTATTCGACGTATGCGGAATGGCACTCATTATCAACCACTCTGCCAACCTCGGTCAATGTTTTCGCACGGATTCCTGTTTCTTCAAACAGCTCTCTCATGGCACATTGCAACGGTGATTCTCCTGTAAACGCAGAACCACCTGCCGTAGCTTCCCACATACCTCCGTAATGCTTTCGAGCGTCACGCTGCATAATGAGATAATCTCCGTCTGTGTGACGAACTATGATGTCACAAACAAGGTGGTAAACACCGTCGCTGATTTTCTCTCCTCTTTTTAAGGTAACACCTTCTATGAGATTGAATTTTTCGTCATATGCATCCCAGATTTCCGTATGGCTCAACTGTTTTTCTAACAAGCATATTCCTCTGTTATATGAATCACTGACCTCTTTGAGCATAGCGTTGTAGAACGCAACTGCCGTTTTCTGACGTTCTTTTGCAATTTCGTTTCCTCTTTTTGTATAGAAACGATCATACAGTTTTTCAAGCTTGTATTTATACTCTTGAAAGAAAGAAGGTTTTTCATCGTCAGTTCCGTCGGAAACTCTGCCATCCGTCAAAAGTGAATACAACGGCTCACCGACAGTTCCTTTGTAAAACAGCGTTCTTGCAATTCCCACCGCACCTGTTGCATCAATTTTATCAGCGTCAAACAGTATTTGGGCTTCGAATGACTGAGGCGGATTGTTTTGTCTGTAACGGTGAGTTTGAATACAGTGCTTTACCTTATCGGCAAAGTCTTTGTCGAAATGATTATCAATCAAAAAACAATACGCTTTCTCGCCGCCAACCATAGCGTGGCACAGCTTTGGGTTTTCAAATTGTTCCTTCCTGCCAATATCGTGAAGCAGGCAGGCACAAATCAATACATCATAATCAACATTCTGTTCAGCTTCCGCAATATCCATAGCGTTGTAAAGAACACGGTAGATATGATCCTTGTCGTGAGCGCTGTCACCCATACATTCAAGCATATAGTTTTCTAACAAGGTATATGTTTCTTTGTCCATGTTACGGCTAATCCTTCCTGTTCTCTCTGTTGATCTTATCTAAGGTTTCTTCTTTTATAACGCTTCTCAGATTCTTGAGATATGGAGAAAACTCGCATTTGTCATCTGCATAAGTCAAGTTTACCTCATATTCATTATCCGACCACGTTGACAAGGCAGCTTCGTTGTGCTGAATAACTGCTTCTAACCCATCAAGCGCCTTGAACAATTTCGCTTCAAGGGTTTGCTGTTCTTCCATTTCACGAAACAAAGCCACCATTTCTGTATTATACGGAGCAGGAAGATCATCAACCCAATCAAACAGTAATTTTTTCTCTGTTTCTTCGTCTGCGGATGTTTTATCAAAAGCAGGAATATCACCTGTAAACGCTTCACCAATATCGTGAATAAGACACATTTTTATGACTTTATCGATATCTGCTTCGGGAAATTCATCTTTCATAAAGTACGCCATTAACGCTGTACGGAAGGTGTGTTCTGCTACGCTTTCATGTCTTCCTTTTGAGGTATAGGAGTGTCGGGTTGTATCTTTGAGCTTTTCAGCTGTATGTAAAACATTGAGTAAATCGTTTACCTTCATTTTTATACCTCTTTAGCTAAAGTGTTAATTATTGTAACATTAAACTGTCTATATCGCAATAGAGAAAATTGTTAATCTTTATATAATTTCACAATAGTTTTTCAGCATTCTGCAAATGCGTTGCCGTCAACTTTGTTGGCGATCTCAGGGGGCTGGGGAGCTGATCATCAGCAAGCACATTTGCAAAAGTAATATTACTTTGCATTGCTTGCGAGTTGTGAATCCTACTGTTTTGTATCATCAATGCCAAACGATTTTGATGTGTTTGATAATCTATTCCCCTGATATAAAATGTCCGCAAGCGCGAGTACACTTGCGGACATTTTCAGCGTTCTTTGAAGGCGCAGCCGTCAACTATGTTGACGATCTTGGGGTTCGGGGATTTGTCACCGGCAAGCGTTTTGAGCAAGTATGCGCATACTTGCATTGCTTGCGAGTTTCAATATCTGCGTTTTTCATCATGTAAAATCACCTTCCCTTTATAAATCACATCAACACTAATCAGTTCTTTTGTCGGATAACAGTTTTCTCGCTTCTTTAAGATTCTTCTCTGCGTTGAGTTTTCTGATGTTTTGGTTATTGACCATCAGCGGCGTACATCGTTCGAGAATGCGGTCATATATCCGAGTATGCGCCAAGTCAGCATGATTCATTTCATCAATTGTCAGATTCGTTGTGATGATCAGCGGCTTCTTACAGCGATAACGATTGTCAATAACGCTGAAAACCTGCTCCAATGCAAACTCGGAATTGCGTTCTATCCCAAGATCATCTATGATCAGCAGGCTGTATTGATTGAGACTGTCAATAAAAGCGTTGCGGTCTCCGTTATACATAGGCGACAGCGTATTCAGTATCTTTGAAAAGTTGGTCATCAAAACCGATACACCCTGTTCGATCAGCGCGTTTGCGATACAAGCGGCAATATAGGTTTTGCCTGTTCCGACATTTCCCCATAGAAGTAAACCTCGGCTTTCCGATTTCATTGTATCCCATTCGGTTACATACCGATGGGCTTTTTCGATTTCCTTCAGATTGTAGCCCTTGTCGTTCTTAAAAGTGTAGTCGTGTAAATATCTGTCCTGTAAGCCGTTCGCTTTCAGATGTTCTACCATCATTCTTTTGTGAGAGTTTGGCACGGTTCAGCAGAATCATGTATATCGTTCTTCAAACTGCCGGAGTAAACGATATACACCGTGTTTGTATATTCCTTTCGGTATTCTTTTGCATATGCTTTCGCAACCTCGCTTTTACCGATACCGGGGATTCCCTGCACAAACAGCTTTCCATGTTGATTTAATAGCTGATGAATATCCTCTAATTCTGCGTCCCTTCCGCAGAAATGACGGCAAGGTGGTGGGACTTCGGTTTCAAAAACATAATCCTTTATGACAGGAGACAGAGAACCTGAAAGCAGAAGCTTTCTGGTATTCACGTCGCGCTTAACGAAGTTTCGTTCCATTGCGAAGCAAAGTACATTACAAATAAAAGATGCTTTACCTTCATCATCGGAGCAAGAATATGTTATCGTAAGCTCTTGCTTAGTTTCATCGGATACAGTAGGATCCTGAATCAATAGATCGTGAATCTCCTGGACTGCCATAGCTTTATCATACATCAAAGGCAGAATGTTGAATTCAATATCACCTGCTAAACTGTTTTTGTCTTTTTAATAATAGTTAGTGATATTAGGGCTTACTTTTGACAGCCCTTTGAACCAACGACACACTAAACCGTTATCAAATCCAAAGCACAGATTATTATTATCATCAATAAAGGTTTCAAACAGCATATGCAACAAATCTACTTGATTGATCTCTTGTCCCTCGCTGATATATTTTCTTATGATCTCCATAACCGAACAGAAATCGCAGCGTTCCATAGTTATGTCTTCCTCCCAATTAGTCAATTTCGAGTCAATTCGCGCTCAATGCGTTATTTAATCCTTTGTTATACAATGTAGTAACAACGATAAAAGTCGTGTGAAGCCATTGTATCACAACCTATTTGTCGAAATTGGCGAAAGCTAGGAGGAATATGAAAACAATGTTTGATTCTTATCCCGATGTGGTGAGCGTTGAAGAAATACAGCAAATGCTGCGGATCGGAAAGAACGCGGTATATCAGTTATTGAAGGGCGGAGCGATCAAGTCAATCAAGGTTGGCAAAAGATACGTTGTACCGAAAAAATACATAATTGATTTTCTAATTGAGAAATAAAAGATGATCCGACACGGTATAATGAAGTCAGCGATTGATTGACTGTTATAGCTTGGAAAGGAGCGTAATATGGCTATTACAGGAAGCGTCCAGCAAAAGAAAGGCAAATGGTATGCCGTTCTGAATTTAAAAGACATCAATGGAAAGCGCAAAGCAAAGTGGATATCGACAGGATTGACTGTTAGAGGCAATAAGAAAAAGGCAGAGAGATTCTTGGAGCAACAAATCGACAAATACTCCGAAAACCTTGCGGACAACTCGGCGACAGATATTCTGTTAGCAGATTATTTTGAGCGGTGGTTGCCTAAGATCAAAGATAAGGTCAGACCGAATACCTATCGTTCATATAAGGGTAATATGGAGAATCATATCATCCCTTATTTTCGGGAGAAAAAGATCCGACTGCAGCAACTGTGTCCTGTCAATCTCGAAGAATACTATCAGTACATGAAAGAACAAGGTTTGTCCTCGACCACGATCAAGCACCATCATCAAAATATCAGCAAGGCGTTGTCGGACGCGATTCACGATAAGCTGCTGATCTATAATCCTGCGAGCGCAGCAAAATCACCATCGCCCGCAAAGTTCAAGGCAAAGTTCCTAACTCCGAAACAGTTAGAACAGCTTATGCTTTTGGTGAAAGGCTCGGTCATCGAGTTACCGGTTCAGCTTTGCTCGATCTACGGGTTCCGCAGAAGCGAGGTGTTGGGACTGAAATGGAAGTATATCGACTTTGATCAGCGCACGCTGACTGTTGCAGAGACCTTACAGCAGAATACCGGTGGCAGTTATGCAGACGTAACCAAGAACGAAAGCAGCTGCAGAATGCTTCCTTTAACACAACAGGCGTATGATTTGTTGCTTGCTCAGAAAGAACAGCAAGAGGAACGCGCAAGGGTGATGGGAAGTTATTACAATAAGAGTGACTATGTTTGTACATGGGCTGACGGTAAGGTGATAGAACCGAATTATCTGACCAGAACCTTTCACAAGATCCTGCAAAAGAGCGATCTGCCGATGGTTCGGTTGCATGATTTGCGCCATAGTACGGCGAGTAACCTGATCGAGCAGAATGTTTCTATCGTCAATGTGGCGAGTTGGTTAGGTCACAGCAGTCCTACGACCACTCTAAATTTCTATGCTCACACCAATCAGGAGCAGAAAAAGAGGGTGGCAAATGTCATAGACGGAATGCTCGCCGTGAGGTGATTCGGTTAGAAACGGTTAGAAAAAGCGTCGAAAATCGGTAGACATCGTTAGAAGAAAAAGCCTAACACGTTAGAAATGTGTTAGAAAAGTGTTAGAAAAAAGGGTATAGCTCGTTAGAACCGGGTTCAACACAAAAAAGAAAACCCTCAAAAACGGCTTAGATAAGCCATTTTTGAGAGCCTGTTTGGCAGGGGCAGAAGGACTTGAACCCTCGGCACGCGGTTTTGGAGCGCCAGAACGAGTTTGTTATTTCTTGTTATCCCGTGTTTTTTGTGACTAATCACCAATAAATGATATGAGCTAATTGTTATATATTACTAAACAAAATCGTCTTTTGTTAGAATAAAAAAATATAATGATAGATGACTTGATAGATAAAGACGCCAATGTTCAGCGTAACAATAGAGTTTTGTTAGGAACAATTAGTAACTAAGCAACCACCAATACTTACATATCGAATAATATCTAATTTGAGCTGATTTTGTAGAAATACAAATCGGCTCTTTTATTTAGGAGGAAACTATGCTTGAAGATTTGAATTTGGACAATACAGAGGACAAAGACCATCCAGATGAATTAACCGAATATGAATGGGCTGAGTATTGTTCAACTATCCCGTCACCTTATGATTGTCAGTATTGCCGTCATTATAAAGATGTTTACGGTGATGGTAATAGAATATGCAGTTTATATCATTGCCCTTATCAAGAGCGTGATCTTCAAATATGGAAGGATAGTTTAGACAGTTATGACTAAACATTCATTCCTTCTGTTTGAAAACTATACTTTGATTACTACTCATTTTTGTTTTTCATCATTCATCTCCTTTCTACGGTGAGCCGAGAGCCGGTCTTTCGGCTCACCTACATACCGAGAAATCGCATACTTTATATATTTCAGTTTTCTATATATAATGAAAGCGTAAGGAGGTAATGTGTTATGAAAAGCCCTAAATACCATTTGTACTTGACGAGCAAAGAGTACACACAGGTTATCAGCGCTCTTGTTAAGCTGAAAAACGAGCTTATCAGCGAAGGCAGATATACCGACGCGGTTGACGAACTCCTTATTAAATTCAGCAAGGCGAGAACGAAAAATCTCAAAGTCGTATATACGAACTGATTATTTGACTGTCTGTTTTAATAACAGGCAGTTTTTTTATGCCCATTTTTAGATAGCAGCACAATAAATAAGTCATACATAGCTGCTATTACAGTTGGCGCTATGAATCTAATGAAAGGAGGTATAACGATGCCAAACTGTAAAACAATAGCCGTTTGCAATCAGAAGGGCGGCGTAGGCAAAACTACAACCACAATGAATCTGGGCGTAGGCTTGGCAATGCAAGGTAAACGTGTACTTCTTGTTGACTGTGATCCGCAGGGCGATTTAACAACCTGTCTTGGATGGCAGAGAGTTGACGAGATACCGGTTACCCTTGCCACCAAAATGTATGAGATTATCAGTGACGAAGCAACCGACGCTTCAAGCGGTATTCTCCATCACAGCGAAGGTGTTGACCTTGTTCCGTCCAACACGGACTTAGAGGGCTTGGAAATGTATCTTGTTACGGCAATGAGCCGCGAGAACATTCTAAAAAGCTATCTGAATAAGGTCAAGTCAGACTATGACTATGTTCTGATCGATTGCAGACCGTCACTCGGTATGCTGACCTTAAATGCTTTAACGGCTGCGGACAGCGTAGTTATTCCCGTTCAGGCTCAGTATTTGCCTGCAAGGGCGATGACACAGCTCCTTCGGACTGTTTCAAAGGTCAAGGCGCATACCAATCCTAAGTTGTCGATAGACGGCATTCTGCTTACTCTCGTCGATAACAGGACTAACCTTGCGAAAAGCACCACAGAAGCGATCTACGAAAACTTCGGAAGTGCTGTCAGGATTTTCAAGACAAAAATCCCTATCGCCGTAAAAGCGGCAGAAGTATCTTCCAAAGGCAAGAGCATTTACGCTTATGAAGCAAACAGCAAGGCTGCGCTGGCATATTCCGCTTTCACTAAGGAGGTGTTGAACGATGCCAAAAAGAAAGAGCGACTTCGAACTTCCGAAGTACGATGATCTTTTCTCCACACAGGAGGAGCGCGACGAAGCGAAGCTCGACAAGATCAGGGACATTCCGCTGGAACTGATTGACGATTTCCCCGACCATCCTTTTCATGTTCGTGATGACGAGGATATGCAACAGCTTGTCGATAGCATCAAATCGCGCGGTGTTTTAACTCCTGCTGTCCTTCGTGAAAAGGAGGACGGGAGATATGAGCTTGTCAGCGGACACAGACGAAAACGCGCTTGTGAGCTTGCAGGACTGTCCACGCTCAGAAGTGAGATTAAGGATTTGTCGCGTGATGAAGCGATCATCTATATGGTTGAGAGCAACTTTCAGCGCTCTTCCATTCTGCCGAGCGAGAAAGCCTTTTCCTACAAAATGCGACTTGAAGCTATGAAGCGACAGGCAGGCAGACCGAAGAAAGAAAATTTAGTCCCAGTGGGACAAAATTTTTCGAGGGAAGAATTGGCGAATCAAACAGGCGACAGCCAAACTCAGATTCAGAGATATATCCGCTTGACCTACCTTATCCCTGAACTGCTTGATTTAGTAGATGAGGGCAGTATCAAAATGCGTCCGGCTGTTGAGCTTTCGTATTTGGACGAACAATTCCAAAGAGATGTGTTTGAGGAGATTGAAGTAAACCAATGTACTCCTTCACACGCACAGGCAATTCGCCTGAGAAAAATGCAGGACGAGGGTATTCTTACCGCAGAAGCAGTGAGCGAGGTCATTTCTGAGATCAAACCCAATCAGAAAGAACGCATTATACTCCGAGGCGAGAAAATACGCAAGCTCATTCCCAAAGCTGTTCCGATAGAACAGACGGAGGACTTTATCTGCAAGGCTGTTGAACACTACAACAAGTTTCTCAGCAAAAAGCGGTCAGAGCGTGACAGCAGATAGGCGGAGTTTTTTTTGAAAATCCCCTTTCCCACACCCTAACCCCTTGACTGTCGGTTACTCTCCGAAAAGAAAGATAATATCTATTAAATTAAATCTATCTATTTAATCAAACTCTTTCTTATAGACGAGGGCGACGGTACAAACACACAATTTCAATCACACGGACGGTTTTTCCGTCCGATTTTTTATGGAGGTTATTACGATGAAGAAAGTAATCCACAAGAGCTTTTTCAAAAGAGGAACGGCTATTCTGCTGGCTCTGATCTGCCTGATTTCAGCAATTTGCCTTGTTCCCATCAACGCGGCTTCAAGAGAAGTCACCATCACCTTTGATTACGCATACGATACAGGCGGCAACATCATCGGTTTTGTGCAGTACACGGAACACGACGGCTATGTTGTCGGCACAGCCGGAGAAGAACTGTGTACCATTCAGGCAGACGGCGACGATGCCTACTGCATCGAACCCGGACACTCGCTCTACTCAGGCAATACACTGACAACCGATGCTTCTGCGGCTTGGAACGCACTGTCAAAGGCTCAGAAGAAGGCAGTCAACCTCGCCCTTCTTTTCGGAAAGTCCGGCAACGGCGCGAATTTGGGAGGAACAGAAGGTCAGAAATGGATCGCAACTCAGCTTGTTGTATGGGAATTCTGCACAGGCTGCCGCGACGCTTCAACCTTTAAGCTGAAGAACTCCAAGTTTATCGACGGTATCACGGCGGGCGACAACAACCCCGGCGTTAAGTCAAATTACAACAAGATTATCGCTAAGCTCAACGACTACAATGTGATTCCGAGCTTTGCCTATGAAACTCAGGCAAACGCAAAGAGCAACGTCAAGGAGCTGAAGTACAGCGATGGGAAGTACACCCTCACTCTGACAGACAGCAACGGTATGTTATCCGACTACGCTTTCAAAAAGACCGGTGATGTATCTGTTTCGATTTCAGGCAACAAGATCACCCTGACTTCCTCAAAGGCGATTGACAGCCCTGTTGTTTTCGGCGCAGAGAAGAAAATGCCGAAGGTTACAGGTACGCTCATTGCCTGCGGCGCGTCTTCTAAGCAGGATGTTGTCACGGGCGTACAGTCCGATACGGAAACTAAGAGCGCGTATTTCGCCGTCAAAACATCTTCGGGCAGCTTGAAGCTCATTAAGACTTCCGATGACGGCAAGGTCAGCGGTATCAGCTTCACTATCACGGGACCAAACAATTACAGCAAAACAGCAAAGACCAACGCGGACGGTGAATTTCAGCTCAATGACCTCGTTCCGGGAACGTACACGGTAACAGAGGTCACCGAGGATAGATATGAAACTCAGAAAGCACAGAAAGTAACCGTAGAAAGCGGCAAGGTAGCCAGCGTAAAATTCAGCAATGTTTTGAAGCGCGGCGATTTACAGGTCGTGAAGTCCTCTGAGGACAATTTCAATGAAGGCGTAAAATTCCACCTTTACGGCACTTCTCTTTCGGGAGCAAAAGTAGATGAATATGCTGTTACTGATAATACTGGTACTGCTAATTTCAAAAATATCTTGGTGAGCGGCGATACACCCTATACGCTCGAAGAAGTTGACACGGCTATCCGATACGTTGTTCCGAAGTCACAGACCGCGCCCGTCGTTTGGGATAAGGATACTAAACGTGAATTCACCAATACACTCAAAAAGTTTATCGTTGAGGTCGCAAAGGTCGATTCCGAAACCAAGAAGCCGCAGGGTGACGCTTCCCTTGCAGGAGCGAAGTACGGTATCTATGACGGCGACAAGCTGATTGACACCTACACCACCGATAAGGACGGCAAATTCACCACTAAGGAATATGTCTGCGGCGATAATTGGACTATCAGGGAAATTGAGCCGTCTGAGGGCTATTTGCTTGATGAAACTGTCTATCCTGTCGGCGCAGAAGCGAAGAAGTACACCATTGAGCATAACAAATGCGTTCTCAGCGTAAATGAGGACGTTATCAAGGGCGATATTGAAATCGTCAAGCACACCGATCAGGGACAGACCAAGATTGAAACACCCGAAGAAGGAGCCACGTTTCAGCTCTTTCTCAAAAGCGCAGGGAGTTTTGACAACGCACACGAAAGCGTCCGTAACACCCTTGTCTGTGACGAAAAAGGCTACGCAAAATCAAAGAAGCTGCCCTACGGCACTTATACCGTCCATCAGACCTACGGATGGGAAGGTCGTCACTATGTCGATGATTTCGATGTGTATGTTTGCGACAACTCCAAACCGTACAGCTTCATCATTAACAATGATATTTTTGAATCCTATCTCAAGGTGGTTAAGGTGGATGCTGAAACAGGAAAGACCATCCCCTACGAAGGAGCAGGATTCCAGATTTATGCACCCGATAATACTCTGATCACAATGTCCGTTCCTTATCCCTCGAATCTGACAATCGACACATTCTATACCAACAGCGAGGGCTATCTGATTACGCCCGAAATGCTTGTGTACGATAAGGGCTATAAGCTCGTTGAGGTGCAGGCTCCCTACGGCTATGTGCTCGACAGCACACCCGTTACCTTTGACATTACCGAGGACAACGCTACCGAGGAAAATGCGCTCACTATCGTAAAGGTAAACAAAGCGAACACGCCGCAAAAGGGCAAGATTACTGTCACCAAAGAGGGCGAGAGCTTTGTAGGCGTGAATGTTATCGGTGAGGAAACTCCCGTTTATCAGCCCGTGTTCGAAATCACCAAACAGAAAGGCGCAGTTTACTCCATCACCGCCGCCGAGGATATTGTTACTCCCGACGGCACTCTCAGAGTGAAGAAAGGCACGGTTGTCGATACCGTTACCACAGACGGCAAGGGTACGGCAACAAGCAAGGCACTCTATCTCGGTAAATATACCGTCAAGGAGGACAAGGCTCCTGCCGGAATGGTCATTAGTGACGAGATCCACACGGTTGAGCTTGCCTATGCAGGACAGGAAATTTCCGTAACCGATAGCGCTACTTCGTTCTACAACGAAAGGCAGAAAGCCAACATTACACTCGCAAAGGTAATGGAAAGAAACGAAGCCTTTGAAATCGGCGACAACAGCGAAATCCTCAATGTCACCTTCGGCTTATTTGCCGAGAGCGATATTACCGCCGCGAACGGCGACACCATCCCTGCTGACGGTCTGCTCGAGATCGTTTCCGTTGATGAAAACGGTAACGCTGCCTTTACCGCCGATATTCCGTTCGGCAAATACTATGTCAAGGAGCTTGCTACTGACGAGCATTATATCCTTAACGATGAACGCCACGGCTTTGAGTTTACCTACGGCGGTCAGACCGTCAAGACAGTTGAAATCAAGGCAAACGGCGATGAGCCGTTCACTAACGAGTTGATTTACGGCTCCGTATCCGGCAAGAAGGTTGATGAAAACGGCGAAGCACTCGGCGGCGCGGTTATCGGACTATTCAAGACCGATGATGTAGAATTCACAAAGGAAAACGCAACCTTGACAACAGAATCAGCCGATGACGGCAGCTTCAGCTTTGGCGAGAACAATATCCCGTTCGGCACTTGGTATATCCGTGAGATTACCCAGCCCACAGGCTTTGTACTCAACGATACCGTGTACCCCGTCACCATCGGTGCAGACGGCGATATGGTCGAAATCGAGATTGTCAACGAGTATATTCGCGGCAACGTCAAGACAACAAAGGTTGATGCCGACTATCCCGAAAATAAGCTGACAGGCGCGGTATTTGAAATCTATTCAGATACCAATGAGGATGAAAAGCTCGACAAGGATGATACGCTGGTCGGCGAACTCAAAGAATCCGATACAGGTATTTATGAGATGAACGACATCGTTTACGGTCACTATCTTGTAAAGGAAAAGACCGCGCCTGACGGCTTCATTCTTGACGAGAACACCTA
>JAFRCW010000025.1 GCA_017404145.1 Ruminococcus sp.
CAATATGTTGCCGATTGCAAGAAAGAAAGCGGCAGATATGAAATCTCGCTATATGCGCTGGAGGCGAATGAGCACGGCGAAAGGTGTACGGGCGAAGAACTGATCGAGGATGTTGCTATTGATGTTGAGAGCACAGCTATACATAATATCGAGCTTGAAAAGCTCTATCAGGCTGTTCAATCACTATCAGAAGATGAACAGGAGCTTTTAGCCCGTCTGTATAGCAAGAAGCCTGCAACCATTATTGATTTGTCAAAGGAATGGAACGTCCATTATTCCACCATAAGCCGCAGGCATAAGGCTATTTTGAGAAAGCTGAAAAAATATTTGAAAAATTCTTAAAAAAGTCTGCAAAAAATTCTGAAAAAGTGTGGAATAAAGGGTGAGAGGGTAATTTACCTCTCTTGCCAAAGAATACGGCAAGCCCTTTGACAACCGAATATCAGTGCATCAGAAACTTTCCCTTTGTTGTCCGGCACGGACAAGCCACAGAAGCGAACGCTGCTATGCAGCCTTCAGGACTTCGACCTTGATAGGCACAATCAAGGAGGGCGATGACAGGCAAAGGGCATAATGATACTTCCGTTTAGTCACAGTCCGAGCGTTAAAAGCGTCGCAGGCAATGAGAACGGCTATGAGAGATCCTTGTAGTATGCTGTAAGGCTGATGAGGTCAATATGCGTTGACCGTCTGATGTGTTCCCGTTCGGGGGAGTTGAGAACGAATACCGAACAAAAAGTCGCAACCAAGCAGAGCCGATTTATATACAGATAGCGACAAGCATTGTCCTCGATGGATAACCAACCCTATTGTCGCTTGTATTGCGCTCTGCTGCGGCTTGGCATCAAAACGGACAGCTACCCTAAATTGAGTTGCTCGTTCAATATGGATGCAATAAAACGAAACCAGCGCGTATCTTTGACGGGTACGCGCTGACTACATAATACGGAGGTATTATTTTGAGAGTTTATAGAGGCGAAGTCTATTTAGTAGATTTCGGTAAAGGTTATGGCAGCGAACAGGGCGGTATCCGTCCGGCTGTCATCGTACAGAACAATATAGGCAATAAATACAGTCCCACGACAATCGTTGTCCCTGTCACATCCAGACAGACAAAAGCGCATATCCCTACGCACGTCAGAGTAAAAGGCGCTTGCTTTTCAAAGAGATCGCTGGCGCTCACGGAACAGGTCGTGACCATTGATAAAAGAAGGATCATCAGAAAAATGGGCAACATCAAGCTCAAATCGCTTTTCAAAATCGGAACTGCGCTTTTGATCGGCTTGGGACTGAATAACAATACATTCAAGAAAGGAATTAAAAAATGATAGGATTTATTATCGGCTTATTCGTCGGTGCTTTTCTCGGAGTGGTGGTAATGTGCTGCTGCTTTGTAGCTTCAAAGGCTGACGATGAGATGGAACAGATGGCAAACAGCGATAATACAGACAAGGAGTGATAAATACGGAAGAACTGAAAAATACAACAGAAATAAAAATGATTTTTTCTGAATATGAAGATATTGTTTCCGTTGATGATGTTATGAAAATGCTTCATATTGGTCGCTCAAATGTCTATAAGCTACTCCGAGAAAAAGAGATTAAATCAATACGAATAGGCGTTAAATATATTATCCCAAAGAAAAGTATTATTGAATTCCTTGAGAAATGTTAAATCGCATAATTGCATATTCCGACCATTGTTGTTATACTCATAGTGTTGAACATTGGTCGGCTTTTTCGGAAGGAGGATATAATGCCGACAACAGGTTTTTTAGCAGTAAAAAATGGTAAGTATTACGCCGTTTTAAATTTGTATGATAGTTCAGGTAAACGCAAACTTAAGTGGATTTCAACAGGCTATCCTGAAAAGAATAACAAGAGGAAAGCTGAGAAGGTGCTTCGAGATCTGTGTGTAGAGTGGGATAGAAAAAACGTCAAATACTACACCAACATTAAGGTACACGAGTATTTCACAAAATGGTTGTCCGAAATCAAAGACCAAGTAAGACCAAATACTTATCGCGGATATAAGGGTAATATGGAAAATCATATTATACCATATTTTACAAAATTGAATGTGGCACTTCAAGAATTGAAGCCATTTCAATTAAGCGATTACTATAAGTCAAAAGTTGGAGATATTAGTGTTACGACCATTAAGCACCATCATCAGAATATTTCTAAGGCGCTTGCAGACGCTGTAGAAAAAGGATTGATAAGTGTGAATCCTGCGACAGCAGCTAAAACGCCGAAAGCAACTGAGAAATTTCAAGCCGAGTTTTTGAATCGAAGTGAGATTAAGCAGCTCATTGAAGCTGTAAAGGACACGCCGATTTATCTTCCAACATTTTTGGCATCGGTTTATGGATTTCGTCGAAGCGAAGTCTTGGGCTTAAAATGGCATAATGTTGATTTTGAAAACGGAACGATTTGGATCAGAGAAACCTTGCAGCAATGTACAAAAGAGATCACGGGAGAGTGCAACTACACTTCGGAAACAAAGACGGAAAGCAGCAATCGTACTTTACCGATGACACCACAGGTTAGAGATGTACTTTTAAAACAAAAACAGCTCCAGCAAGAACACAGAAGTATTCTTGAAAGAGCCTACTATCTTAATGACTATGTGTGTACTTTTGATAACGGTAAGGAAATCTCCCCGAATTATCTCAGCAGGACATTTCACAAGATTATCGTTAAAACTGATTTGCCGTCAATTCGTTTTCACGATTTACGACATAGTGTAGCGAGTAATTTACTGAATGATGGGTTTAATGCTGTTCAGGTAGCCGAGTGGCTGGGTCATAGCAGCTCAACAACAACCTTAAAATTTTATGCCCACATTGATAAGACATCAAAAATGTCAATAGCCAACAGCCTTGCTCCGGTGTGATTTCTATCAATTTTCTACCAGAATAATAAACACCAACCAAACACCAAAGTGATAGAAAAATGATAGAAAAAAGCAAAAATCAGAAAAGCACAAAAACGTCAAAGCAAAGGAAAAACCTCAGAAACGGCTTAGATAAGCCATTTCTGAGGAGTGGATTTGGCAGGGGCAGAAGGACTTGAACCCTCGGCACGCGGTTTTGGAGACCACTGCTCTACCAACTGAGCTATACCCCTAAATATTCACTTGTGAAAAGTGTCATCGCACGCGATCACGCACGTGCACATAAGCGTATGTGGCACTTCTTTTCGTGCGAGAACAAGTATACCATCGAACGCGTGAAAAGTCAAGACATTTTTGCAAAGTGTGTCGCTTTTGCCGAACGATTCTACACGTTTGCCCGGGACGTGCGCCGAACAAGGAGTAATACACGCCCGATCCATCATATTTGCACGCAAGTCCTCTTGTTTAACTGCGTTTCGACAATTTCTCTCCGTGCGGCTAAACTGCGGCTGAGAATAAGTAATCATTTTCGATGTAATCATTTCAAAGAACATTTGTCCATATTGCAAGAACGATTGCCTATCGAAAAGCGCTATCTTTCGTGGTAGTATAATGACAACGAAAGCACCTCGGTGCAAAAAAATGAAATTATTAATCAGGAGGAATTCACATGAAAAAGTTACTGGCATTATTACTCGCAATGATTTTTGTTGTTTCATTAGCAGCCTGCGGCGGTTCGGGTAACAGCTCAGGCGGAAACAACGGTGAAGTGAATATCGACACTCTCGATTCGGGCGCGACACTTGAAGTCGATATCTGGGACAACAATCAGCTTGCAGGACTGAAAACTATCGCCGATGAATGGTCAGCACAGACCGGCGTAAAGGTCAACATCAACGTCATCTCTTGGGTCGAGTACTGGACGCTTCTCGAAGCAGGCGCCAGCGGCGGCGAGATGCCCGATGTTTTCTGGATGCATATCAACGAAGCGCAGAAGTATATGCGCGCCGATAAACTCCTCAACCTCAACGATTACATCGCAGCAGACGACGCGATCGATCTCAGCAACTACTATGAAGGCATCGTAAACATCTACAGTCTTGACGGCAACAGCTACGCTCTGCCGAAGGATCACGACACCATCGCACTTATTTACAACAAGGCTATCTTTGATAAGTACGGTATCGAGTATCCTGACGATACTTGGGACTGGGAAAAGTATGCGGCTGTCGCGGCTCAGATCACCGAAGCAGGCAAGGCTGACGGAGTTTACGGTACGGCAATGAACACCAATGACGGTCAGGACGGTTGGTATAACCTCATCTACGGCTGGGGCGGCAAGCTGATCTCCGACGATAACAAGACCTCCGGCATGGACGATCCCAAAACTATCGAAGCGATGACATGGCTCGCAGACACCCTGATCCCCACCATGCCTAACCAGAGCGTAATGGCTGATACCGACCCCGACGTACTCTTCATGTCCGGCAAGATCGGTATGATGCTCCAGGGCTCTTGGATGGTCAATTCCTTCTACACCGCTGAGAACGCCGCCGACTACACTTGGGCTCAGATCCCCTATCGTGACGCAAACGGCAACGGTCAGTGTGACGAGGGCGAGCGTGTTACGATGTACAACGGTCTCGGTTGGGCTGCATCTGCCGATACACAGCATCCTAACGAAGCATACTCGCTGATCTCTGCCTTCTGTTCTAAGGAAGGTCAGTTAAAGCAGAGTGAGCTTGGCGTAACAATGGCCGCATACAAAGGCTGCTCCGACGCTTTCGTATCTGCCTTCGACGGCATGGACATCGCTCCCTTCCTCACAGTTGAGGAGAACGGCACTCTGATTCAGCATCCGGCTTCCCGCTACACCACCGCTTGGGAAGGCAACTTCACCACCGGCTTTGTCAAAGCATGGCAGAATCCCGAAACAATGGCTGATGTGTGCAAAGAGATGGCTGATATGATGAATGAGATACTTGCTACCGAGTAATCATAAAGAATCCTGTTAAAAGAAGTAATAGGGCTGTCGTTCGCGGCAGCCCTGTTGCAAAACTATAAGATACCATTGCCAAACCGATTATTATAAGATATGATAGAGGAGAAGAATCAATGTATGCGATCGAGGCGATGAGTATGATAGCGAAAGATACCGTTAAACGTAACCGTCATTACAGATGCTTGGAATACGATCATGATCAGACCGGCGATATCTGTCTGATTGCCTGCGGTATCGAACGCTGCGACCCGGGTATCAGCTTCGGACCGGAACTCAGGGACTGCTATCATCTGCACGCTGTCTTGTCCGGTACAGGAACTCTATACGCCGGAGGAAAGGAATTCCATCCTCATGTCGGACAGCTTTTTTTGCTGAAAGACAACGAAGTAGTACAGTATACAGCGGATAAGAAGGATCCGTGGTGTTATTGCTGGGTAACTTATAACGGAATAGAGGCAAAGAAGCTGTCCGAGGAGATAGGTTTTACCGACGGCGTTTACTGTATCGACTCTAAGATAGACACCTACCGCTTTTATGAGCTGGTCACAAAAATGCATGAGAAGCCACAGATGAATCACATCAATGACCTCAGACGCAGAGGAATACTTCTTGAATACCTTGCTATGGCAATGGAAGCCAGCGCCAACAGTGCCGCTGAGCATAAATACGAATACAGCACGGAAGTATATATCCAGCGCGCGCAAAACCTGATCAATCTAAACTATGCAACGATCCGTGTATCGGACGTTGTAGAGTATATCGGATTCACCCGCAGTTATTTTACTACGATATTCACCAAAGCCGTAGGCATGTCACCGCAGGAATACATTATCAAGTGCAGATTGGAGAATAGTGCAAAACTGCTGACGCATACAAAGCTGTCTGTCCAGACGATTGCATCCAAGGTCGGCTATGACGATCAGCTGACATTCTCTCGGATATTCAGAAGGCATTACGGCGTGAGCCCGACAGGATACCGCGCTCAACAGGACGAACAGAAGGGATAAAAGATGAAAAACAAATTTGTTGTGAAAACTCCGCCTATGGGCTGGAATTCATGGAATACCTTTTATGATAAGATCAGCGAGGAGCTGATCATCTCTACTGCAGACGCAATGGTTGAGAACGGTCTGCGTGAGGCGGGTTATGAATACCTGATCATCGACGACTGCTGGAGCAGTAAGGAACGTGATGAGAACGGTAATCTTGTAGCAGACCCGGAAAAGTTCCCGAACGGGATGAAATCGGTCATTGATTACGTCCACTCAAAGGGCTTGAAGTTCGGCATCTATTCCTGCTGTGGTGTACATACCTGCGCGAAGCATCCGGGCAGCTTTGAACACGAATTCTCGGATGCGAAGCAGTTTGCCGAATGGGGTGTAGACTATCTCAAATACGATAACTGTTTCAGACCTTCATCCGTGCCGGGAGAAATCCTGTATCGCCGTATGAGCATGGCGCTCCGTTCATCGGGCAGAGATATTCTTTTCGCCGCCTGTCAGTGGGGTCGGGATGAAGTGCACCGCTGGATACGCTCCACCGGCGCACATACCTTCCGTTCCACGATAGATATTCAGGATTCGTGGCGTTCTGTTGAGCAGATCGCAAACAGTCAGTTTGAGCATATGTACTCGAACGCTCAGGGCTGTTTTAACGATATGGATATCCTCATTGTCGGTATGCACGGCGGCGGCTTCAATCCAGAAACATCAGTTGGAGGCTGTACCGATACGGAGTATCAGACGCATTTTGTGCTGTGGGCTATGATGAATTCTCCGCTGATCATTGGTTGTGACGTCAGGAATATGACCGAGAAAACGAAGGAGATCCTTACCAATAAAGATGTTATCGCCGTTAATCAAGATCCTGATTGCAGGAGCTGCTACAAGCTCGATACCTACGGAAGTCCCGATGCATTCGTACTGGTAAAGCCGTTGTCGGACGGTGATTATGCTGTTGGCTATTTCAACTTCGGCGATGCTCCTGCTCATGTGGAGCTTCACTTCTGGGATATGGGATTATCGATGCAAGCAGGACACGGTTTGGATTTTTACGATTGTCTGAAGCATGAACAGCTCGGCGTAAAGAGTGAATACTATTCTGCAACGGTCGAATCACACGGATGCAGGCTGTATCGCTGCCGGATCAAGGAGATATAACATGGCAGAGCATTACTGTATCCGCTGTGAAGAAACCCTCACAGCAGACGATATTGCTATTTTCCGCAAGTTGATCTGTCGAGAAGCGGAGGAATATATGTGCATGGATTGCCTTTCTGAGGATCTGGGTTTCCCGAGGAAGAAACTTGATGACCTCGTTGCCTATTACCATCGCACCGGAATTTGCTGTCTGTTCCCGAAATATGAATGAGCGACTATTTAGTCAAAAACCTTGTAAATCGAATAATTCTTCTTGACTAATTCCTTTTCTGTGGTATTGTGTTGTGCTGATAGGAGCGTGATACCATGACCACATTAGAGAACTTCTACTTCGGGAATATCACCCCGAGCGAGTATAAGCAGAGCAAGGACACCAAGGAAAAGCTGTCCGAAACGACAGCTCTGATCGATGAATTGAAATCGTTGCTTACTACTGAACAGCAGAAAGAAATAATAGAGCAGATCGATAGCTGTCAGTTATCGCTGCTCGCGCTGTCGGAATGCGACGCCTACATAGAGGGGTTCAAGCTCGGCGTGAAAATGACAACAGAAATATACGCAGACAAACAACAGTGGGGATGACGCAAGTCGCCTCGCTGTTCGCGTTTGTATGGATATTCTTTCTCTGCCGATAAAGAAACACAGATCATAAATCGAAACGCAACACAGACGATTTGTGAGCATTTGTGACGACGATTTGTTCAGGTGCTTATAGATCATGTGTTGCGTTATTATTTGAAAAAGTATCGTTTTAATTCTGCACCGGAATTATGCCTGCTCAAAGTCCATCTTATCGTACAAGTCCTGAGTATACTGTTAGGTAGGGCCCCCTAAATTGTCAAAGTGAAGTTAGAGCTTCGAACACTTATATGACGCGCTTAAGGAGAATCAGACTAAAGGGACGCCGAGGCAGGTTTGGCTCATATAGTGGAGATTTATGTTTACTTTGACGAAAAGTGGATTCGTCCGATTTGAAAGCAGGAGAAAGCGGGGCGGCTTGCTTTCTGCCGCCCCACGAATCACTTCGGACGGCAGAGCCGACCGTTATGCGATTTTTAAGGCTTTATTCTGTCTAAGATTAGGGTGGCTTGCTTTTTAATTCAGCGGAGAAAAAGGTGCTTAATACCGAGTTTTTCCGATGATTAAGCCAAATAATCAGGGCTTGCATTATATAGGGGGGTAAAAATGCCCAAATAGTTAGGGGAAAAGAGTTTCAGATCATAGTTATATCAGGAAACATTGGATAAGCAAAGATAAAGTTAACGTCAATATGCAGGAAACAAAGAATAATCTTGCGAAAAGACTCAAATAGAACAAGTTCTATCACATAGTCTTTTCTATCGGGAAAAGGGTGTCAAAAAATGAGCTGTAATACAAAGAAAGGGACGGAATGGAAAATGTGCTTTTGTAACTGGATATTTACAGTGAATTATGGTATTGTTTTGAACTAATAAAATGAAAGGAAAGGTGAATGATCATGCAAAGAAAACTATTGACAACAGGAACGACAAGCAAGAATAAGAAAGGCAGATGGGACGGTTCGGTCTGGTATCAGGACGAGTTCGGAGAGAGAAAGCGTAAAGCGTTCTCCGGCAAAACACAGCGAGAGGTACTGGATAAGATAAAGAAGTACATTGAGGACTTCAACGAAGACGTGAGAGCGGCGAGCAGCGAAAGCAATAAGCCTCTAAGAGAAAGCATGCAAAACTGGCTGGAGGCGTTCAAGTACCCTGCGGTACAGCGGACGACCTATGACCGTTATGATATGACAGCAAAGCATCAGATCTATCCCAGCTTAGGAGACAAGCCCGTCGGTGATATCACGTCGGCAGACATAATGAAACTATTGAATCAAGCTATGACGAAAGGGATGTCCTACTCATCTACGAAAAAGATATACAATCTCCTCAGTCAGTACTTCGAATATCTTGAAAAGGGAGGAATGATCGACAGAAACCCAATGCGCAATGTTGAGATGATGAAGAAGGCGAATTTCTTATCTGCCCAGGGCATAGAGAACAAGCCCCAAAATGAGCTTGTAACGACCTTTTCACCCGAAGAGATAGAACTACTCAAAGCCGAAGCCTTCAAGCGTTACGGCAACGGTAAGCCCAAGTACAAGCAAGCGGCGATGTTCTTCCTGATGCTGAACACAGGTCTCAGGCGCGGTGAAGCCTGCGATCTGATCAACAGCGATATCGACCTTGAACGAAGAGTCCTTCATGTGCGCAGAGCGGTGAAAGAAGTCAATCGCAGGGACGGTATGGAAATCGGAAAGGGACAGGAGATCATCGTAGGACCACCCAAGAGCGGTACAAGCATTCGGGATATTCCGCTGAATGATACAGCAATCGAAATGATAAAGAGGTTGCGAGAAGAGGTATACCTCGGCGAAGATGCTCCGTTGATACCGGATGAAAACGGAGGTTTTCTAAAACCGATGAATCTCCTCAGGCGATTCTACCGACTGCAAACGGCTGCCGGAATTCCTAAAGAAGATCAGAAGGTCGTACACGCTCTCAGACACACTTTCGCAACCACATTGATCAACGGTATCAAGCAGCCCGACGGCTCCATTAAGAGCCTGCCTATAAAGCGAGTTGCTGATATTCTCGGTCACACCACGACGGAGATCACAGAGCTGTATTACGTCAAGAAAGACAACACAAATCTGGAAGGGTTGACGGATGCCTTCAATCTGTAATCAAAATGATGTTGACTAAAAGGATAATTTGGTTATAATAGAAGAAAGCAAAAGGAAAGGACGGATGGATATGTGTTCCAGAGAGAAAGCAGTTGAAAATGCGGCAGCATCTGTTGAGATGGAAGGCTTTCATGTGGATGAAGAGACTAAGATAATGTGCGAAAGATTACTCAAGGGCGAGATCACCTATGATGAATATCTCGCATTTGTATTGCAGAGTTTAACGGTGACCGCGTAATGTCTTACAGTGTAGACCCGATTACGGATAATTGTTATGAAGGGACAACCTGTCTGATCAACAAGTTCAATATACGTGACGAAGAAAAACTGGATGATATCGAAGCGAAGATAACAGTAGCGAAAAGCGCGGAGCTCGAATTACAGTTATTCAAAGATCAGTTCGATGACAGTGATTACAGAGCCATACACCGCTATTTGTTCAGCGACCTGTATGATTGGGCAGGCGTATATAGAACGGTAGGAATGTCAAAGAAGGGAACGCCGTTCACAGCGCCGGATAAAATACCGGAACTGATGGCGAATTGCTTTGCAAGATTGAAGAAAATGAACTATTTCCTCGATCTTGAATTCGATGAATTCATTGATGAGCTTGTCGATCTGTATTGTACACTCAATCATATACACCCATTCCGTGAAGGAAATGGTCGGACGCAAAGAGTGTTTATCACACAGTTGGTTCGATACAATGAATGTGACATCAACTTCTCTGATATGAACACGGACGAATTGATGATAGCTACGATACATGCATCACAGGGCGTAACAGATTATCTGCGAGATCTATTTTACAGAAGTATAACAACCTCTTAAACGAATCGAATCAGCAGAATTACAGAGTGTTATAAAGCGGATTTTATGCAAAAATCAAGCCTCCAAATCAGCTCGATTTGGAGGCCGTTTTCACACCTTTTTCAGCGAGTACTACTCAAATGATGCTATGGTACTGCTATCAGGATTTTTTGTTCAAAATTTTTCGGATTTTCGGTCAAAAACATGCTTTTTCTGTTGCAAACTCAATTGCGCTTATTGCACAAGAAGCCAGTGTTTAAGCCAAAGTTAGAGGTTTAGGAAAATAAAAAACCAACCGACGATCTGTCGCTTGGCGATTTGGAGACCACTGCTCTACCAACTGAGCTATACCCCTAAATATTCACTTGTCGGAAGTGTCATCGCACGCGATCACGCACGTGCGGCGACACTTCTTTTCGTGCGAGGATAAGTATACCATCGAACGTGCGAAAAGTCAAGACATTTTTGCAAAGTGTGTCGCTTTTGCCGAACGATTCTACACGCTAGCGAAAGACGTACGCCGGACAAGGTGAAATACACGCCCGATCCATCGTTTTTGCACGCAAGTCCTGTCTTTCAAACGCATTTCGACAATTTCTCTGTGTGCGGCTGTTCTGCAGCTTAGGGAGGTTTTCAGATGTGTAAAATGCAAGATGATCGAATAATACAATACATCACGTTCAGTGACACGTGAATAGAGGATATGTTAGTTGACAGTTAGTTTATATACTGTCTAACACCAAATTGAGTAGATTTTTTCTCAGCGCGATCAGGTCGCGGAAGCTCTCGGCGTAGCCCGGTTTCAGTCCGCTCTCGCACCAATCCATGATAAATCCGAATGCGGTGCATTTATAGTAACTTATCAGCAGCTCTCTTTCTCCTTCACTCACTTTTCCTGCGTTAAGATTGGAACTAACCAGTTCTTCGGAAACATGGCGGCAGAGCTTCATCAGACAGCGTTCATAAATCGGACGCTGATTAGAGTGGTAGATGTGCATGACAGCGGTTTTGTTTTCCAATACAAACTCGATTGCTACCGCGATACCCTGATCCAGCGAGTCGACCGACGGGTATTTTTCGATCAGTTCGTCGACCATGCTCATCATGATTTCTTCCAGCAGCGCGGTAATATCCTCATAATGGTAATAGAAGGTGTTGCGGGAAACGCCGCAGCGCGAGGTGATATCTTTGATGGTGATCTGGTCGATCGATTTTTTTGAAAGCAGTTCAAAAAACGCCTCTTTGATTGCTTTGGTTGTCAGATTGCTCATGGCTTTCCTCCGGATATATGCCCTATTGATCCGATTATACGTCAAAACTCTGAACAAGTCAACGAAAGCGATTTGTACAATACTCTATTCTATTACAAAACTTGGCATATGCCCAAAAAATGTACACAAGCCAAGTCCTGTATGTGTTCAAAACTGCCAAAGAAATATATAATGAATCAGCAACAATGAACAAACGAAGGTGAAAATCATGAAATTGGCTCACGGAGTAGTTAATCTGAGGGTGCCAATCGTTATCCTCACGCTGCTGCTTCTGATCCCTGCGGTGATCGGCATGATGACGACCCGCATCAACTATGATATGCTGACCTACCTGCCCGACAGTATGGACACGGTCAAGGGTCAGAATACTTTGATGGACGAATTCCATAAGGGCGCGTTCTCCTTTATCGTAGTGGAAGGAATGGAGGACAAGGACGTTGAAAAGCTGACAGAAGATATCAAGAATGTGGATCACGTCGATACGGCGCTGTGGTATTCGACATTCGCGGATATCAGCATCCCGAAAGAGATGCTCCCCGACGAGGTGTATGACGCTTTCAATTCCGGCGACTGCACATTGATTGCGGTGTTCTTCGATACCTCGACTTCTTCTGACGAAACGATGGAGGCAATCAAAGAGCTGCGCGCTGTAACCGGCAAGCAGTGCTTTGTATCCGGGCTGTCTGCGCTGGTGGTCGACCTGAAAGATCTGTGCGAAAAAGAAGAACCCGTTTATGTCGCGATAGCGGTTGTACTGGCTCTTGTTGCTATGATACTGTTCCTCGATAACTGGATCACGCCGCTGGTGTTCCTCGTTTCGATCGGCATGATGATCGTGCTGAACTTAGGAACAAACTTCTTCTTAGGCGAGATCTCCTATATAACGAAGGCGCTGTCGGCGGTTCTGCAGCTTGCCGTTACGATGGACTACTCCATCTTCCTGTGGCATAGCTATAACGAACAAAAGCAGCAGATGGATGATAAATATGAAGCGATGGCGACGGCGATCCACAACACCTTCACATCGGTGCTGGGCAGCTCGATCACAACGGTTGCGGGCTTTATCGCGCTGTGCTTCATGACCTTTACGCTCGGCAGAGATCTCGGTATCGTGATGGCAAAGGGAGTCCTGTTCGGCGTGATCGGCTGCGTGACCGTTCTGCCGTCGCTGATCCTGATTCTCGATCCTCTGCTGACAAAGACCTCGCACAAATCGCTGATCCCCGAGATGAAGAAGTTCGCGACAGGGATCGTGAAGATCTTCCCGGTTTTCCTGATCGTATTTGTTGTGCTGATCCCGCCGGCGTTCTACGGCTATCAGCAGACCAACAATGAGGTATATTATGATATGGCGCAATGTCTGCCGCAGGATATGGAATTCGTCATCGCCAACACGAAGCTGTCGGATGAATTTGACGTTTCCACGACCCATATGGTGCTGATCGACGCTTCCGTCAAGGCGAAGGACGTCAAACAGATGTCTAAGGAAATGGAACAGGTAGACGGTGTGAAATATGTGCTGGGACTGGATTCTGTCTTAGGCTCGACAGTTCCCGAAGAAATGATTCCCGACCGGCTGAAAAATACGCTGCAATCGGAGAACTGGAAGCTGCTGCTGATCAACTCCGAATACCATGCCGCGTCGGATAATGTCAACGCTCAGATCGACGAACTGAATGAGATATTAAAGAAGTATGATGAAAACGGAATGCTGATCGGCGAGGCGCCGTGCATGAAGGATATGATCGATACGACCGGACATGACTTTGAGGTCGTCAATCTGGTATCCATTCTCGCGATCTTTGTGATAATCGCGCTGGTGGAAAAGAGCTTGAGCCTGCCGTTCATCCTTATCTCTGTCATCGAGCTAGCGATCTTCATCAACCTCGGACTGCCGCATTATCTCGGTCAGTCGCTGCCATTCATCGCCCCGATCTGCATCAGCACGATACAGCTGGGCGCGACGGTCGATTACGCGATACTGATGACAACACGTTATAAGACGGAGAGGATATCGGGAGCAGATAAACGGACGTCGGTAATCACCGCGCTGAAGAATTCCATACCATCCGTCATTGTCAGCGGCATGGGGCTGTTCGCGGCGACCTTCGGCGTAGCGCTCTACTCCGATATTGACATCATCAGCTCGATGTGTATGCTGATGGCACGAGGTGCGGTGATCAGTATGCTGACGGTTATCTTTATCTTACCCGCGCTGTTGGTGCTGTGCGATAAGCTGATCTGTCATACAACACTGGGTATGAAACAATGCGCTTAGAATTAATAGATTGGAGAGAATGATATGAAACGACTGATAAAACTCATGAGCGTAGCTCTGTGTATGAGCATCGTACTTTCCGCTTCGCTGGTCGGCGTTTTCGCTCTTTCGTTGAACGGCATCAGCCTCGGCTCATCGGACAATAATGCTACGCCCGATGAAGCGGCTCTTTATAAGGAAGAAACAGTTTATGTCATGGCAAAAGCCGACGGTACGGTGGATAAGGTCATCGTCAGCGATTGGATCAAAAACAACCGACATGCCGACAGCATTACGGATGTTGCCGCTCTGGGAGACATAGAAAATGTTAAAACCGACGCTTCTTATACGCTCAACAGTGAAGGTATGCGCGTATGGAATGCTCAGGGCGAGGATCTGTATCTGGAAGGCACCGGGGATTCACAGCTTCCCGTTGATCTCGGCGTGACCTACGCGCTCGACGGAAAAGTTATCTCTCCCGACGAACTCAGGGGCAAAAGCGGCAAGGTCACGATTCGCTTTGACTATACCAATAATCAATATGAAACCGTCGAGATTGACGGCAAAAAGGAAAAGATGTATGTGCCCTTCCTGATGATGACCGGACTGTTCCTTGACAGCGACAAGTTCAGCAACGTCAGTATAACCAACGGCAAGGTCGTTTCCGACGGCGACCGTATCATTATCGCCGGTATCGCTTTCCCGGGCATTCAGCACGACCTCGGGTTGACAAAGGAAGAGATCGAAATCCCCGACTATGTGGAGATCACCGCGGATACGATGGACTTTGAGCTCGGCACAACCGCTACCATCGCGACCAACGGACTGCTGAACGGTCTTGACGCGGATAAACTCGACAGCCTTGACTCGCTCAAGGATTCTCTGAGCAAACTGACCGACGCGATGACCGCGCTGATCGACGGCTCTTCAGAGTTGTATACAGGGCTGGAGACCCTGCTTGAAAAATCGGGCGAGCTGACCGACGGTGTTGATGCGCTCTATGTCGGAGCCGAGAAATTAGAGAGCGGCGCCCAGCAGGTTGACGCGGGCGCCGGTGAATTGAAGGACGGCGCCGAAAGTCTCAGCCTTGGTACCGTGACGCTCAACCTCGGCGCGTTGGATCTTTCAACCGGTTTATCGACCCTTGACGCCAACAGTGACGCGCTTAACGACGGAAGTGATCAGACCTTTGATTCTATTCTTTCGGCAGCTCAGAAATCATTGAAAGAAGCAGGTCTGGAAGTTCCCACACTGACAAAAGAGAATTATGGTACAGTTCTTGACGCGCTCTCGGAAAGTATCTCCGATGAAAATGTCCGCGCAAAAGCAGAAGCCGCCGCGAGAGAACAGGTCACAGAGAAGGTAGAAGCCAACCGCGACACGATCACTACCGCGGTAACAGCGGCAGTCAGACCGAGCGTTCAGGCGCAGGTAGAAGAGGGCGTCCGTGCAAATGTCAAATCTCAGGTGCTCGCGGCTCTCGGCTACAGCGTCGAGGACTATGAAAACGCCGTAACAGCCGGATTGGTTGATGAAACGACACAGGCTCAGGTGAACGGAGCGATCGAACAGAATATGCAGTCCGAATCTGTACAGGCAACGATCACGGCGCTGACCGATCAGAATATGCAGAGCGATTCGGTACAGGCGATCATTGCGCAGAACACACAAGCGAAGATCGATGAACTGGTCGAAGAGAATATGCAAAGCGAAGAGGTACAGTCCGCAATCAGTACAGCGCTGTCTCAGGCTGCGGCAGGGAGAACAAGTATCGCTCAGCTCAAAGCTCAGCTTGACAGCTACAATCAATTTAATACCGGACTGAAAACTTATACCGGCGGCGTCAGCTCCGCTTCACAGGGCGCCGGTCAGATCTATCTCGGCACCGTAGAGCTGAAAAACGGTGCGTCACAGCTCAGCAGCGGAGCCGGTGAACTGAAGGACGGAACATCACAGCTCAGTAGCGGCGCAAGCGAGCTGAAAGAAGGGATCTTTACCTTAAAGAACGGTGTTCCCGCACTGGTCGACGGCGTTTCACAGCTCAAGGACGGCTCTATGGAGCTCAGCGATGGTTTAAAAGAATTCAACGACGAAGGCATTAGTAAAATCACTGAGTTCTTCGATGGCAATTTGTCTGAGCTTGCTCCGCGCTTGAAAGCCATGATCGACGTCAGCAAGCGCTACAAGTCCTATTCCGGTCTGACTGATGAGATGGACGGCGAAGTGAAGTTCATCTATAAAACTGAAGAGATCAAATAGTGGGAGCTTTCCTACTTCTTTACTAAAAA
Source organism: Ruminococcus sp. (assembly GCA_017404145.1). Lineage (GTDB taxonomy): Bacteria > Bacillota > Clostridia > Oscillospirales > Acutalibacteraceae > Ruminococcoides. The sequence goes on from JAFRCW010000025.1 coordinate 16,387, forward strand.
GCATCGTATAAGAGCAGGGACAGATGATCAATGTTTCATCTGTCCCTGCCCTTGTAGTTGTGTAGCAAAAATGAGCCTCGTTTTTCAGCTAAAGGCTGCGTTGCCTCTCTCGAGGTGTTGGTATGTTACCTTGGAGTCAGACAAAAGTCAATGTTGTTTTATGATATGATGAAAGCAGAGCTTCCTCGAAATCTATGTGAAAGGTTTAACAAACCGCTCAACATCAAATCAAATTCACCTGAAATAAAAGAAATACCCTAGGCGTAGGTTATCATCGAGTATATCGAGAATGAGATTAATAGTATCACAAAACTGCTAACAACTTTGAAGGATGTAACGGTCAGAGTAAGGAATGACCTAAATGATTTATTCTTACCAGAGTTAAATTAATTCAGTTTTAACTGGATATTCAAAATGAAAGATGATATTATTTTAAATTAAAAAAAACGAAATGAAATACAAAAGCAATCACTGACTACAGGAACGACAAGTAAGAATAAGAAAGGGAAGATGGGACGGTTCGGTTTGGTATCTGGACGAGTTCGGAGAGAGAAAGCGTAAAGCGTTCTCCGGTAAGACACAGCGAGAGGTACTGGATAAGATTAAGAAGTACATTGAGGACTTCAACGAGGAGGTTAAGTCATCGAGCGAGATTGGCAACAGACCTCTCAGAGAAGGGATGCAGCACTGGCTAGAAGTATTCAAATTCCCATCACTGCAGCGCACTTCATACGACAGATATGAGATGACGGCTAAGCATCAGATCTATCCCTGCATCGGGGGATATGCCCATCAGCAATATCACCGGAGCAGATATCAAGAAACTGCTCAACGGCATTATGATGAACGGCAAGTCGTATTCGACCTGCAAGAAGGCATATCTTCTGCTGAATGGATATTTCAGATATCTGGAACGCGAGGACATGATAGAGAAGAATCCGATGCGCAATGTTGAGATGACTAAAAAGGCAAATTTCTTGTCTGCTCATGGCAAAGAGAATAAGCCTCAGAATGAGCTTGTGGCAGTCTTCACACCGGAGGAAATAGAATTACTCAAAGCAGAGGCGTTTAAGCGTTACGGCAACGGTAAGCCCAAGTACAAACAAGCGGCGATATACTTCCTGATCCTGAATACAGGTCTCAGGCGGGGTGAAGCCTGTGGCATTATCAACAGCGATATCGACCTTGAACGAAGAGTCCTTCACGTGCGCAGAGCGGTGAAAGAAGTCAATCGCAGGGACGGTATGGAAGTAGGGAAAGGACAGGAGATCATAGTCGGACCTCCCAAGAGTCCGACGAGTTTGCGAGATATTCCGCTGAATGACACAGCCATTGAAATGATAAAGAAGCTGAGAGAAGAAGTATATCTCGGCGAGGACGCCCCGTTGATACCGGCTGAAGACGGAGGTTTCCTGAATCCGATGAATCTCCTCAGAAGATTCTACCGACTGCAAACAGCAGCGGGTATCCCTAAAGAGGAACAGAAGGTCATACACGCCCTCAGACACACTTTCGCTACCACGCTAATCAACGGTATCAAGCAGCCCGACGGAACAATCAAGTGCCTGCCCGTAAAACAAGTTGCAGATATCCTCGGACATACAACAACCGAGATCACAGAGCTGTATTACATGACCGGCGACCTTGACGGCGACGGCGAAGTTACCGTGAACGACGTCACCGAGCTTCAAAGGATCCTTGCGGAATTTGACGACCTTGACCTTTCCGATCCCGCAGTTTTCGCGGCGGCGGATTTCAACAAAGACGGCAAGGTGAACATCCGCGATGTGACCTGCGGTCAGCGTTATCTCGCGGGTTTTATAACCGAATTATAATTCCGTATCGGAACAAAAAAGCAGGCTTTTCGAAGTCTGTTTTTCTTTATAAAAAAAGCGCAAAAAATTACACTATAAATCATTGAAAAATCGCCGTAAATCTATAACTTATTCCATATTGAATAAATATGCATTTATGTTATTATTATAATGTAAACTGGACGAATGAGCGCTCGGTGTCATTCGCAAAAAATAGAGGTTTTTACAGAAAGGAAGTTTTGGAATGAAGAAAAAAACGATTTCACTCGCGCTGTGCTTTGCCATGCTCATTTCAATGCTCGCCGTCGGATTCACCACAACATCCGCTGCGACCGTTGAATCTGCTTCGACAGGGTACAGCAAAATAGAAAGTGCCGACGATTTCTCTTGGGATAACGCCAACGTCTACTTTCTTTTGACCGACCGTTTTGCAAACGGCGACACCTCAAACGACCACTCCTACGGCAGAGCTCTTGACGCCAACGGAAACCCGCTCAGCGGCTGGCAAACCGCTCCCGGCACCTTCCACGGCGGCGACTTCAAGGGTCTTACCCAGAAAATCAACGAAGGCTATTTTGACGACCTCGGCGTAAACGCCATCTGGCTCTCCGCTCCCTACGAGCAGATCCACGGCTATGTTGACTCGGGTAACGGTCACTTTGCGCACTATTCCTACCACGGCTACTATGTTCTTGACTACACCGAGACCGACGCTAACTTCGGTACAAAGGCAGAGTTCAAGACGCTGGTAGACACCGCTCACGCTCACGGTATCCGCATAGTAATGGATATCGTTATGAACCACGCGGGCTACAACAACATCGTGGATATGGAAACATACAACTACGGTACCATCACCAACAAAAGCGCCATCGACGATTATAAGTACAAGCTCAACGACGTCGAAGGCTTCCACAATTACATAGACTACTCCAGCTCTTCCTCCGATTGGGGAACCTGGTGGGGCGACAGCTGGGTACGCAGCGGTCTGCCCGGATATCATGGCGGCGACGGCGGCGACGATCTTCATCGGTGCCTTGCAGGTCTTCCCGACTTCCGCACCGAGTCTACCTCGAGCGTAAGCATCCCGACCTTCCTGCAGACCAAGTGGCAGAAGGAAGGCACCCTCAGCGCCAAGCTGTCAAAGTACAGCAACTGCACCACCGTTTCCGATTATCTCACCACCTGGCTTGCCGAGTGGGTCGAGACCTACGGCGTAGACGGCTTCCGCTGCGACACCGCAAAGCACGTTGAGCTGGCTTCATGGAAAAAGCTCAAGACCAAGTGCGTCACCGCTCTCCAGAATTGGAGAAGAAACAATCCCACCGCCGTCGGCGCAGACTGGGACGAAGACTTCTGGATGACCGGCGAATGCTGGGACTACGGCTCCGGCAAGAGCGAATACCACACCGTGGGCGGCTTTGATTCCATGATCAACTTCTCCTTCTCGGGCAGAAGCCTTGACGGTCCGTCCTCCATCAACAATGTTTATCAGGACTACGCTGACAGGATCAACAGCGATCCCAACTTCAACGTCCTGACCTATAACTCATCTCACGACTCCAACCTTGCGCGCGGAGACCTTTACTGGCAGGGCACCTCGCTCATGCTTTTGCCGGGCGGCGTTCAGCCCTTCTACGGCGACGAAACTAACCGTCCGACGGTACCGGGCATGTCATTCGACGGCCACGGCGGCAGCGGACATTCGCTGCGCAGCGACATGAACTGGAACAGCATCGACACCGACGTGCTTGCTCACTGGCAAAAGGTCGGTAAGTTCCGCAACAATCATGTTGCGGTCGGCGCGGGCGATCATCGTCTTATTTCCGCCTACAACGCATCGACCGGCTACACCTTTGCGCGTACCTATGACGACGGAGATGTAAGCGACGCGGTCGTATGCTGCATCGGCGCACCCGCCAACCAAAATATCACAGTCAACCTCGGCTCCACCTTCGCGAGCGGCAAGACCGTCACCAACGAGTACGACGGCAGTACTGCGGTCGTAACCAACGGTTGCGCCACCTTCAACTCCGGTCCTCAGGGCGTTATCCTGATCTCGGGACCGCAGTCCACCATCCACATGTCGCTCAAGAGCGAAAAAAGAGCTTTCTACGACAGCATGACCGTAACCGTAAGCCTGCGCGGCGCGGACTACGCAATGGTATCCATCGCGGGCGGAACACCCTTCCGCGTTGTTGACGGACAGACCTTCGAGATCGGCGAAGGCATCGAGGTCGGCGCCAGCTTTGACGTCACCATGACAGCCACCAACGCCGTGGAAACCTCCGAGATGACCTTCTCTTATAAGAAGAAGGATCCCAACGCCGTTACGCACGTTTACTTCGACAACACCCAGTACAACTGGTCAAACGTCAACATCTATGTCTACAAGGGCGACGGCGACTCCGCCGTAAGCATCAAGGCTTGGCCCGGCGAGGCTATGGAATTTGACAGCACTACCGGTCTTTACGTCTATGAAGTCGACGAGGACTTCGCCAACGAGGGCGCTGTAGTATTCAACGCCGGCTCCGGTCAGGCGCAGTATCCCGCCGAGGGCGTAAGGTTTGAGATCGGCGGCGAGGACAAGATCCTCATCAACAAGACCACCTGGAAGGTATACGAGGGCGAAAAAGTTGACACCCCCGAGCCTCCCGATCCCGGTACTATGAGAACCATCTGGTTCGACAACAGCTCCAATAACTTTGCCGAGCCCTACTGCCATGTGTGGAAGAGCGAGGGCGGCAACGATGTTGCTTACAAATCCTGGCCGGGCGTAAAGATGACCTCCGCAGGCAGCAATCTGTTTAAGTGCGAGGTTCCCGCCGAGTATAACTGCTGTCTCTTCGTTGACGGCACCAACGTCAACAACAAGACAGACGACATCAGAAACATCCCGTATACCAACGCAAAATATTCCGGCGGCAGCTGGACAGAGGTTCAGGGCGACACAACTCAGCCCACCGATCCAACTCAGCCCGACACCGGCGACAAGGTGCTCCTCGGCGACGTTGACAGCGACGGCATAGTATCGGTAATTGACGCAACCTACATCCAGAAGAAATTAGCAAGTCTTCCGATACCGTTTGAGTTTAGAGACAAGGTCGCCGATGCAGACGAAGATAGAGTCGTTTCGATCATTGACGCTACATTTATCCAGAAATGGTTGGCAAGTCTGCACTCAAATGATAATATAGGTAAGCCTATTTACGAGTATAATAATTTAGTATAATGGTAAAAAACACACCGCTGAATCATAGCTGATTCGGCGGTGTGTTTTATGCCATTTTTGATGATTTGTTGCAATGGTTTTCAGAGTAATACTATGGATGTTTTTTTGGTGGATTTTGGATTGACTATTATATCAAGAAGGACAACACTAAACTGGAAGGGTTGACGGACAATTTCAATCTGTAATAATCTACCGGTACTCGCATGTCGATTGCGGCATGCGAGTATCTTTTGAAATGCTTTCCGTTATCGGCAAAAACCTATGTGTTTTTACATAAGAAAGCATTGAATATTTGCCGATAGTGTGATATACTATCAATATAAGATTTTTAGATTGAAGGTATCAGTATGAAGTATATTTCTGTTGCACAAGCAGCAAAGCTTTGGGGGATCTCTGAGCGGAGTGTGCGGAATTACTGCGCGCAAGGTCGCATCCCGGATGCTTTCTTAACCGGCAAGACATGGAGTATCCCGGAAACTGCCACAAAGCCGGATCGTGTGAATAAGAATAAGGAAGATAAAAGAGATTTGCTTTCTGTTCTAAAAGCGGAAAAAGCTTCCAAGATTCACGGTGGCATTTATCATAAGATCCAGATCGATTTGACTTATAACTCCAATCATATTGAAGGCAGTCAACTGACTCATGATCAGACGCGCTATATATTTGAGACCAATACGATCGGTATCACAGAATCCGTTAAGGTAGATGATATCGTTGAAACGGCAAACCACTTCAAGTGTATCGATATGATCATCGACAGCGCTTCATATGCTTTGAGCGAGAGCTTCATCAAGCAGCTCCATTTGGTGCTGAAAAGCGGAACGACTGATTCAAGACTGGACTGGTTTGCGGTTGGGGATTATAAGAAGATCCCGAACGAGGTCGGCGGCAAAGATACTGTTGCTCCGGAAGATGTTGCGAAAGAAATGAAAAAGCTGATTGCCGAGTACAACAGAACAAAAGAAAAGAGCTTTGACGATCTGCTGGATTTTCATTATCGCTTTGAGTCCATACACCCGTTCCAGGACGGCAACGGAAGAGTGGGCAGACTGATCCTCTTCAAAGAATGCATGCGCAACGGTATCGTACCATTCATCATAACCGATGATCTGAAAATGTTCTATTATCGAGGCCTGAAGAATTGGAAGGACGAGCGCGGTTATCTGAGAGATACCTGCCTGACAGCTCAGGACAGATTCAAAGCCGTGTTGGATTATTTTATGATACCTTACAGCGATGATAATTCAGATTAAATATCGTGATATCAGAATGAAAAATTAGGATCATGATAAGAAACAGCCTCCAAAACAGAGATGTTTTGGAGGCTGTTTCTTATCCTTTTCAGGGTGCTTTCAGACCGATTTTCAAACTGCTTTTCAGGGCGGTTTTCGGGCTGTTTTTCGCGAGTACTACTCAAATGATGATATGATACTACTTTCAGGATTTTTGTTCCGAAATTGTTCGAAATATAGTCGAATTATTGAAAAGTTTGAAAAGAAAAAGACTTCCGGCAATGTGCCGAAAGTCCAGCATTTAAGCCGTTCTTGAGGTTTAAGACAATAAAAAAACCAACCGACGAACTGTCGCTTGGCGATTTGGAGACCACTGCTCTACCAACTGAGCTATACCCCTATGTGTATTTGATTGAACGATGGAGTGGTGCAGATGCCAAAGATAAAAGCATGCGAGCATGCCGCTCCTTTTCGTGCGAGAATTAGTATAGCATTGAACACTTGAAATGTCAAGAATTATTTCTGAAATCTGTTACATTCTGAACAAGTTCAAAGCATTCCTGCGCTGATCAAATACATCTCTGAACGTCCCGGAGTAGAGAAAACCGGAAGTCACGGTTTGTTTTCTCAGACAGATGAACTGCTCAATCTGGATGATGTGATGGATGAAGTCAACGCGCACAACGGAATCGTATGGAATCATATTCTGAGCTTGAAGATCGAAGACGCCGAACGCTTGGGATATGATCACGCCGACGCATGGAAACATCTGATCAGAAGAAACATTAATGAACTTGCTGAGATCCATCATATGAAGCCTTCTGATATTCAGTGGTACGCCGCGTTTCATGAAAAGGATTATCATCCGCATGTTCATATGGTTGTTTTCTCAAAGAGCGGAGACGGTTAAACTATAGCGGCGAGAATGATCGTGAGTCGAAGAAGCAGAAAACATCTCCTGAAGAGTGTTGTTTTTTCATAATGATTCATTGACATTGGATATTTTTTGATAAAATGATACAAATATTATAGAATTGAACAATGAGGTGATATAATGTTATTGAAAAGAACCATTGCAATGATTCTTGCGGTACTCATGCTGACCGGTATTGCTGTAACTGTCGCTTCTGCGGAGGATGCGGCAAGTCCCAAAACGACCTACAACTAAGCAGCGTTAGGTGACAGCATTACCGCCGGCTACGGCCTTTCGCCGGAAAGCCTTGCCGCTGATCCCGCGCTGATCATCACACAGGATTTGCTCGACAACCCGATCGCTGACGCTTATCCTGCGGTGTTCGGCAGCTATCTTGCCGCTCTCGCAGAGGAATACGGCTGTGACGCTGCTTCGACAAACCTTGCGGCATGCGCCTTTAACGCTGAAGATGTGCGGAATACTATCCTCGTCGACGGCTATGTCGATCCGACTGCTTCTACCGAATACGGTCTTTTCATCGGTACCTGCAATCCGTTCTACGGCGGACAGCTCTATCTGCTGCAGACCGCTGACGACGTTCCTACTCAAGGCTATACCCTTTCGGGAACGGTAAAAGCGCCCGCAGCTGACGGCAAATACTTTGACGGGATTCAGACCGTTTCTCTGATTAAGGATGACGTTGAAGTGAAGAGCGTGACAGCGCAGGAGAGCTATGAGCTCAGCGGTATTATGCCGGACAGCTACATCCTGCGCATTTCCGGTAAAAACTGCGTGACCCACGACTATGAGATTACGGTTGAAGGCGATACACAGCTGGATATTCAGATCTGCCCGATCGGCGATGCGAACCTCGATGAAAAGGTCAACATTCGAGATGTGAATACGCTGTATAACCATGTGAAGGGATCGGCTGAGATCACCGATGCTTACGCGCTCAAATGCGCCGATGTGAATGGTAAGAGCGGCGTCAACATCCGTGATTCCAATATGCTGTATAACCATGTAACGGGTATTTCCTGCATCTGGCAGGAAATACCTGAGACTGAATAAAACAGATATAGAAAGCCGCTTGCTGTGAGCGGCTTTCTTCTCATCTCTACTGACAGAGGGCAGTAAACCGTTCGGCCCTTCGTATACGGCTGCCGGTACGAAGAGTAACCGTCACTGATGCGCCTGACGCTTCAAAAGCGCTTTGCTATGAAGCTGTATGTGGAGAAATTCGAAAATTTTTGATAAAAAAATTGAAACCATCCGCTGATGGTGTTATAATACGGAACAGAGTGGTATTGCCGCAAAGAGGCAGATAGGTTGGTTTTCTGACCTTTACCATAATGATTGAAACAATGAAACGGGAGTGAAAACAGATGAAACGAAACGCTATGAAATGGACCGCATTATTTCTTACGCTGATTCTGATGATGAGCGCGCTTGCCGGCTGCGCAGGCACTGTGACAGAAACAGCGGATACCCGGACAGGAGCAGAAGTGAAAACTGACGCAAAAACATCGGCAGAGCTGTATTTTACCGAGCAGGAAATCCGTAAATCTCCCGAATGGGTGACAAAGCTCGACGCGGCGAAGGATGCCGAACAGCTGATCGTCGTCGCAGGAGTCGACAAGACGACGGCTTATGTCACGATGCATGAGAAGAACGCCGACGGCGAATGGGAGCAGATCATCGCTACCCCCGGCTTCATCGGTCTTGACGGCTTGGGAGAAGCGAACATCAATGATTGCTATACCCCTGTCGGCACTTTTACGATCGATAAGGCGTTTGGTCTTGCCGATGATCCGGGCTGTCAGATGGAGTACACCAAGGTCGATGAAAACTACTATTGGTCGGGCGACGAAAAGAATCACTTCAACGAGCTGGTCAACATCAAAGACGTTCCCGAGCTGGACACCGAAAACAGCGAGCATATCTCCGACTTTGATTACGCCTATCAGTATGTCCTGAATATGGGCTACAACTCTGAGTGTGAGAAAGAAAAGGGCTTTGCGTTCTTCTTCCACTGTTTCAGAGTCAACCGCACCTATACCGGCGGCTGTGTCGGCATCCCGGAGAACATTATGAAATTTGTGATGCAGCATATCAAACCCGGCTGTAAGATCACGATCGATTCTCTCGAGAATATGGGCGGCGATCTTGACGCGTAAAACGAATCCATAACCGTTCCTGCTTCCCCGATCGAATCGGATGCGGGGGAGTCTTTTCGTCCGGCGGTTTCTACTGTGTCCGTAAGTACGATTTGATATGTCTTTTAGATGGCTGTTGTGCCGAATAAAATGATGTGTTATAATGCAAGAGTCAGACAGACAGGGAAGGTGAAGACAACAGTACTCTTCTTTTCCTTGTGAATATATGCGTCAGAATAGAATCTATACAAACACAAGAGAGGATAAAAGCCATGGAACCGAACAACATCCAAGAACCGACACGCGAAGAACTTGAAGAATTGGTAAGAAAGGCGCAGAAGGAGCTGGAGGAGCGTTTGGCGCAAATGACGCCCGAAGAACGCCGTGAAGCTGAAATCAGAGCCCGGAAGATGATAGAAGAGGATGAGGCTAAACGGCAGAGGCTTCTTGACTTCGCGGCAAAAATTTCGGCAAAGCCCTCCGCGACACAGCCGAAATTCTGTCCGAACTGCGGCGCGCCGATAAGCGGCGGAAAATTCTGCATATACTGCGGAAGCCCTTTATCCAGTATCTGACTTTCATTTGAAAATACGACAGCCGCCGGTGGTATTTTTCCGGTGGTGTTGTCGTCGCGCAAAGAATATATAACCCGTTCATCAGCCGGAAGAAGAATAAGGAGAAGCGAATGATCACTCTCAGAAAAATTACGGAAGATAACTTTATTGACGCATTCAACTTAAAGCTCGGGACGGGACAGGAGAAGTATGTTTCTCACCCGATCCGCAGTTTAGCTCAGGCGTATGTGTATCGGGATCAGTGTCAGCCGTTCGGCATCTATGAGGATGACACGATGGTCGGCTACGTTATGGTGATCTATGATTACGATATTCCCGAATACGATATCTGGCATATGATGATCGACGCCTCGCAGCAAGGAAAAGGCTACGGCAGCGAAGCGCTGGATCGCGTGCTGGAGTATATCGGAACGAAGCCGTTCGGCTCCTCCGATCGAGTGACCCTAACCTGTAATAAAGAGAATCCCCAAGCGCTGAAGCTTTATCAGAGCAGAGGATTCAAAGAGACCGGCGCAGAGGACGATGATGAGATCGAGCTTTCTATGACGGAGTCAAAATAGTTTGGACTTTGCCGCTTTTTGTGATATAATAGACAAAGATTGATTCTGCCGAGGATAATGAATACATCTCTTGAGATGGGTTCTTTATCTGAAAGGAGTTGACTTTTTTGAGATTGGATCAGAAGCCGCAGGCGCCGTCCTTAGGGGCAAAGCCGTATCTTTCGCCTCTGGCGGCTTGGGCGCTTGCCTTCGGCTGTTCTGTCGGCTGGGGCGCTTTTGTCATGCCCGGCACCACCTTCCTGCCGATCGCGGGACCGCTGGGGTCGGTGCTGGGACTGTTGATTGGCGCGTTCGTCATGTTTGTCTTCGGTTTTTGCTACCACTGCCTGATGAAGCGTTATCCCGATGAGGGCGGTATCTATACCTATTCCAAAAAACACTGGGCAGTGACCACGGCTTTTTGTGCGCGTGGATGCTGTTTTTGACCTACAGCGCGATCATCTGGGCGAATTCCACCGCTTTGGCGCTGATTGCGCGCGCGGTGTTCGGCAACATCTTCTGTTTCGGATTTTCTTATACCGTGATAGGGTATACGGTCTATCTGGGCGAAGTACTGCTTTCTTTCGCGATCATCGCGCTTACCTGCGCAGTTTGTATCGTCGGCAAGCGGCTGACCGCATGGGTACAGATCATCTGTTCGCTGGTGCTGTTTTTGGGGATCACGGTATGTTTTGTTTCTGTTGTGATCCGCGGCGGTTTTGCCGACTTGATCCCGCTGTTTATGGAAAAATCCGATCCGCTGGTACAGGTGCTGGGTATCGTAGTGCTCGCGCCGTGGGCGTTTGTCGGCTTTGAGTCGATCTCTCATTCCGCCGCTGAATTCAGGTTCCCGATCAAAAAATCTTTGCCGATCATGTCAGCGGCGCTGGTGACAGGGTTTTTATCCTACGCGATGCTGATATGCTGTGCGGCGCTGGCGGTGCCGGACGGATTTGAGAGCTGGACGGAATATATCTCATCGCTGGCAGCGCTTGACGGTATCGGCGCGATGCCGACCTTTTACGCGGCGCAGGAAGCTCTCGGGACTGCGGGACTTTACCTGCTGACGGCAGCTGCCGTCTGCGGTATCGTGACCGGTCTGATCGCTAACTATATCGCACTGAGCCGACTGCTTCTGGCGCTTTCAAAGGACGGCGCGATGCCGAAAAAGATGGGCAAGCTTAACCGTTCCCAAAGTCCGTATGTCGCGCTGCTGCTGATAGCGGGGATCTCTCTTGTGATCCCGTTCTTCGGCAGAACCGCGATCGGCTGGATCGTGGATGTTACCACGATCGGCGCCTCTATCATCTACGCTTATGTTTCGATAGAGACCTTCATCATCGGCAGACGGGAAAACGACTTCAAAGCAAAGGCGGCGGGAATCGTCGGCGCGCTTTTCGCTGCGGCGTTCTTCGTGTTCTATCTGCTGCCGATCAATTCCTTCAGCCATCTTTCCGGACAAGACTATCTGATTCTGGCGGTCTGGTGCGTGCTGGGAATGATCGTCTTCCGCATCATTTTGCAAAAGGACAAAAGCCATACCCACGGTCAAAGCGGCATCGTATGGATCCTGCTGATGTTTATCGTGCTTTTGATCTCTATCTTCTGGATTATGGAATCGGCGCTTTACGGTGCGTCAGAGATGAGCAGAGATATCAGCGCGTTTTTCGGAGAGAATATGTCGGGAGCTGAAGCGTCGTACATTTTCGACCGCGTTACGGTATACAGCGACTATATCATCCGGAAAGTGATTGTTATGGTGTCTCTTCTGACCGTTGCCGTCGCCGTGATATTCAGTATTTTTGCCGCCATCAAACAGCGCGAAAGGATCATGGAGGCGAAGCGGATCTCCGCTGAGGAGAACAGCCGCGCCAAGTCCGCGTTTCTCTCTAATATGAGCCATGATATCCGCACGCCGATGAACGCCGTGACCGGCTATACCGCACTGGCGCTTCAGGAAAAGGATGTTCCTAAGACCGTTCGCGGTTATCTGGAGAACATCGATACCTCCGGCAAGCATATGCTGGGGATCATCAACGATATTCTGGATATGAGCCATATCGAAAGCGGCAAGATGGAACTCGATACCGCCCCGGAGGATCTGATCGGTATGGCGGAAGAGGCGAAGCTGATTTTCCGTCATCAGGCGGAAGTCAAGAAGCTGAGCCTGTCGATAGATTGCGGCGGCGTGAAGGATCGCTATGTGATCTGTGACAGACACAGACTCAACCGTATCCTCTTCAACCTGATTTCCAACGCCTGCAAATATACCCCGAACGGCGGCAGTGTGAATGTGACGCTGACGGAAACAAAGAGGGAAGAGGATGTCTGCTTTTTCCTGATCAGTGTGAAGGATAACGGTATCGGTATGAGTAGAGAGTTTGCCGAGAAGGTATTCGATTCCTTTGAGAGAGAACGCTCCGACACCGTGAACAAGATTCAGGGTACGGGTCTGGGAATGTCCATTACCAAAAAGCTGGTCGATCTGATGGGCGGCGATATCCGTGTTATCACCGAACTCGGAAAAGGGACCGAGATGATCATCGATATCAGCTTCCCCGCGGCAAGCGAAGAGGAAATCCGTATTCTGACCGAAGAAGAAGCCGAGGGTAATTCCTATGATTTCAGCGGAAAACGCCTGCTTCTTGTTGAGGACAACCCCATCAATACCGAGATTGCAAAAACATTGCTGGAGCATGAAGGCTTTGTCGTCGAAACGGCAGAGGACGGCAAAAAGGCGCTGGACACCGTATCCGCGGCTGACCCCGGGTACTTTGACGCCGTATTGATGGATATCCAGATGCCGGTGATGAACGGCTATGAAGCCGCCGCCGCGATCAGAAAGCTCTCTGTCCCGCGATGTGATATTCCCATTATCGCTGTGACCGCCAACACCTTCGGCGACGATATCAAAAAGGCGTATGAGGCGGGGATGAACGCGCATATCGCGAAGCCGATCGAGATCGACGAGATGCTCAACACTATGGCGGAAACGCTCGGCGTATAGCGTCCGAAAACAATATACATTTCGAGTACAAAAAACAGCTCACCGTGAAAGGTGAGCTGTTGCTTTTGTCAGTATCTTTCAGGATGCGATCGATTCTCCGATACCGTCGGGGCAGGGCAGTGACGCTAAGTGCTTTTGAATATAAGTTGCGTCGAGGACGGTGATCTTTTTGTCTTTGTCAACGTCGGATACGATGACTTTGACTTCAAATGGGATCGCGATGCTTGCGAGATGCTTTTGGATATAAGTCGCGTCAAGGACAGTGACCTTGCTGTCGCCGTCAACGTCGCCTAAGATCTTATCCCCGCCGCTTTCGGTAGCCGGTGCGGGAGGATCGGTGGGCTGTACGGGAGGATCGGTCGGTGTGACAACCGGCGCGGAGCCTGCCTTGCCGATGCGCGCCATCGGAACGGTGATGTGATCCTCGTCCTCTTTTTCGGCGGAGGTCGATTTGTCTTTGGAGTACGGCTTTGCGGCGTTGTCCGCCATAGAGAGGTCATAGGGGAGACAGTCCATACCGGAGGTGCCGAAGGTGGAGACCTGCATGATGCCGATGCCGCTCGACTCGATATCCGAAGCGGAGATATCCAGATTCTTCAGCGGGATCGACATTTCATAGAACATATCCATACTTGGCTTGTGTCCCAAGGTATAGAAGTCGGTGAGTTCGGCGTCGACACAGTCGCCCGCGACACGCTTGTTGTCGGTGCCCGCCTTCGGGATACCCATCAGCTTGCCGGAGAGCGTCTTGCCGTTGCCCCACTTGATATTGATGCCGGTCGCCGCGCCTTTTGTGACGAGGACGTCGGGTTCGAGAAGCCCGTCGTCGTTCGCGGTATAGATGAAAGGACCGTTGGACGCGTTGGTAGAATACGCGATGACATGGTCGGAGTTCGCGTCGATGGTGGTACCGGTAGCCCAGAGCGTGCCGCCGGCGACCCCGTTGTGCGTTACGTTTCCGCTGCCGGTATAAATGTAGATGAAGGCGGGAAGATTATCGATCCAGAGATTGCCCTGCGTTAAAGGAAAGTCCTCGCCGGGCGCGACAACGTCCTGCACATTCGCCATCTCATACATAAGGTAGAGGTTGGTATTATCCCACGCGGCGTACAGCGCGTAATCGTCGATCGCTTTCTCGTGCATCGACCAGTGCGCGTAGACGCGCGGATCGTCGTTAGCGACGCCCTGTGCGATCAGCATATCGGTTTCCCAGTCGGACTTGTCGCCGTCGACGGTGATGGTCTTGCGTTTGCCGCAGCCGCCGTCCGGATTGGTTGCGTAGTTGCCGCCGATCGCGGGAGAGGTACTGCCGTCTGAACCGCCGCCTGTGCCGGAGGTTCTCTTCTTACTTTATAAGAAACTGCTCACAAAAGAAAACAGGAAAGAAAAAAGCCTGCAAAACAAGCAGGCGCAAGGAAGAAAGGGTAGAAGGTCAAAAAATGTAAAAGCCTTCTACACCGACATCATCGTCAAACAAGTCATCATC
>JAFRCW010000026.1 GCA_017404145.1 Ruminococcus sp.
ACTCAACTTTGTTTTCAATATCTTTTTTAGGCTGACGTTTCGTTGGTCTTTTTGCTCTGCTCTTTTTATAAAAATGCAGCCGTGACTTTTGTCTCGACTGCATTCTTTTTTCTATTGCTTTTTTAACTTAATGATATTGCCTTTTCGGGGCTTTTCTTACAGTATGATGCAGATGAGGCCGTTACAGCCGTCGTTGATGATTTTTTCGATCGTCTCCCCCACCTTGCGGCGCGCCTGCTCAGGCATACGGTAGAGCTTGTTGTTGAGCCCTTCGCCTACGAGGTCTGATACCGACTTGCCGAAGATATCGGACTCCCAGATCTTCTGCGGGCTTTCCTCGAACTCTCTGAGCAGATAGGTGACGAGTTCTTCACTTTGCTGTTCGCTCCCGACGATCGGAGTGACCTCAGCGGTGGTATGGACGCGCATCATATGGATCGAAGGTGCGCTCGCTTTGAGCCGCACGCCGTACTTGCCGCTTTGACGGACGATCTGAGGCTCTTCTAAGGACAGCTCTTCCATCGTAGGCATCACGATACCGTAGCCGGTCTCCAACACATCGTTGTACGCTTCTTCGAGCTTCTCAAATTTTTGATGCTCCTTGGAAAGACGGGTAAGATGCTCGAACAGCGCTCTCTCGTCGGGGATGGACATTCCGGTCGTCTCCGACAGCACAGTGTAATACAAAGACGGTTCCAGATCGATCCCGATATCGGCTCTGCCGTTTCCGAGATCCATCATTTCAACGTCGACCGAACGGATATGTTCGTCCTCCTCTATCAATGCCGCGGCATCCTGTACCTCGCGGATCCGCTCAATATGTGACGACGCATTCTTGATCGTATCAAACAGTGCAGAACGCAGGCGGTCCGCCTTATCCAGCGCTTTGATCCAAGAGGGGAGCTTCACCCTGACCTCTTTCAGCGGAAACTCAAACAGTACCGAAGCAAGGATCCCTTTGACGGCGTTCTCATCCATCGCGGCGCAGTCTGCCGGAATCACCGGAGCTTCATATTTCTGAGAAAGCTCACGGCAGAGCTCCATATTCTCCTGAGAATCGGGATATAAGGTGTTGAGCAAAATGATAAAGGGCTTGTTGATCTGACGCAGTTCTCTGACCGTTTTTTCCTCCGCGGGAACATAATCCTCCCGCGGAATGTCACCGATAGAGCCGTCGGTCGTCACCAGTATACCGATCGTGGAATGTTCTCTGATGACCTTGCGGGTGCCGATCTGTGCCGCTTCGCGGAAGGGGATCTCTTCCTTGCTCCACGGTGTTCTGACCTTTCTTTCGGCGTCCTCTTCCATATAACCGATCGCAGAATCAACGATAAATCCCACACAGTCGATCATCCGCACCTTTAAGGCGGCGGTGTTGTCGATATGGATCTGTGTACCGTTCTCGGGAACAAACTTCGGTTCGGTGGTCATAATCGTTCTGCCGGCGCTGCTTTGGGGCAGTTCATCCTGCGCGCGGATACGCTCGTTTTCGTCCGTGATATTCGGCAGCACCAGCGTATCCATAAACCGTTTGATAAAGGTCGACTTGCCCGTTCTCACGGGACCGACCACTCCTATGTAAATATCACCGCCGGTGCGGGTCTGTATATCCTTGTAGATACTTCTTTCTTCCATAGAATCCTCCGAAATATTATGATTAATACATAGTATGAGAGGGGCTGTACATTTATGACCCGATAGGATAGCTAAAATGTGTTTTCTCACTCTGATTACCTTGACAAAGCCTTCGAAATCCAGTATTGTTATACTGTGGAAATTGATACAAAACGGAGGTACGAAATGTCTGAGAACAACAAAGCAACCACTCCCGGTGAAGAAACCAAAGCAGCTCTTGAAGCGGCACAGGAAACCGCTGCAGAAGAAGTCAAAGAAACTCCCGCAGAGGCAGTGCAGCCTCAGGAGACGAAAATCGACGAATCGGCTAAGGCGATCCCTAAGGAGAAAAAATCGAAGAAAAAGCTGATGATCATTCTCTGCGCTGCGGCGGCTGTCGTGATCGCTGTTGTGCTGATCCTTGTCTTTACTCTCGGCGCCCAAAACGCAGGCGACACGGGCGAGGATGACGAGATCATACACTCAATCTCCGATAACATCGGCAATTTCTACAGCGGCGTAGTAGAACCGCAGCAGACAGCGGATATCGACAAAGACGCCGATCGCTCGATCGATCAGGTTTATGTCAAGGTCGGGGATACCGTCAAGCAGGGCGACAAGCTTTTCTCCTATAACACCGGAGAACTGGAAAGCAAGATCGCTACCGCTAAGATCGAGCTGGAGGGGATCCAGAACGATATCACGGAAAACAACAATAAGATCTCCCTCTATCAAAGACAACGCAGTCAAGCGGAAACAGAAGCCGAAAAGCTCCAATTCACCGCCAACATTCAGGACGAAGAGAACACCAAAAGCCAGAACGAACTGCAGCTCAAGCTCAAGCAGAGCGAGATCGACACGATGCAGAAGAGCTTGGAGAATTCTGTCGTGACCGCTCCGATCAGCGGCATCATCAAGCAGATCAACTCCGGCAGCTCGGACGCTTCCGGCGCGTATATGACGATCCTGATGAACGGCGCGTTCCGTATCAAAGGAACCGTTGACGAAAACAACGTCAGAAGCCTTACTACCGACACCGACGTCATCGTCCATTCCCGCAACGTAGAGGGCAAGCAGTGGAGCGGCACCATCACTAAGGTTGACACAGAAAAGCCCGCCGACAATCAGAACAATAATTACTTTGACAATCAGAACTCCGACAGCTCCGCCAAGTACTATTTCTATGTAACGCTGGATTCTACCGAAGATATGCTGCTCGGCGAGCACGTATATATCGAGATCCTGCAAAACGATATCGCGGACGATGTATACCCCGACGATACAGACGAAGAAGCCGCCGCGCCGACAGATGACGCCGCAGGCGACGCCGCGTAACGGAGGTCACCTATGCTGCTGGAACTGAAACATATTTATAAAACTTATGATATCGGAGCAGAAGAGGTACCCATTCTGAAGGATGTTTCCCTCTCGATCGAGAAAGGCGACTATCTTGCCATTATGGGACCCTCCGGCTCCGGAAAATCCACGCTGATGAATATCATCGGCTGTCTGGATAAGCCCTCTTCAGGCGAATATCTCTTTGAGGGCAGGGATATCCTCTCTCTCTCCGACAATGAGTTGTCCGAGATCCGCGCGCATAACATCGGCTTCGTCTTTCAGAGCTTCCAGCTCTTAAAGGGCGAGACCGCCCTGCAGAACGTGATGCTGCCTCTCTCCTTCGCAAACGTCAAGAAAAACCTCAGAGCGGGGATCGCCGAAAAAGCGCTTGACCGCGTCGGTCTGAAAGAAAGAATGAGCTTTCTGCCCACACAGCTTTCCGGCGGACAGAAGCAGAGAGTCGCGATCGCCCGCGCGCTGGTCAACAATCCCGATATCATCCTAGCGGACGAGCCGACCGGCGCGCTCGACCAAAAAAGCGGAAAATCCGTGATGGAGCTGTTCGAAAAGCTCAACAGCGAGGGCGTCACCATCGTTCTGATCACCCATGACGAGAACGTCGGCAAGCGCGCGAAGAAGCTGCTGCACATCGTCGACGGCGAGATCCTCGAACACAAGAAGGAGGCGTAAGATGAAAAAGAAGAAAAAGCTCAAGAAGCTGTTCATCATCATCCCCATCGCCGTCGTGCTGATCGCGGGAATTATCGCCGGTCTGATGATCGCGAGAAAAAATTCCGAAAAAGCCTATGTGATGCCGGTCTCGGAAAATAACAACAGCTGGATCGTTTCGATGGCATCCTACTCCGGTACCGTCGCAGAGAGCGCGCAGGATAATATCCAGGCAAACGCCGAAGATCCGGTCACCGAGGTATTTGTCAAAGAAGGCGATCAGGTCAAAAAGGGCGACAAGCTCTTTCAGTATGACGCGGAAAGTCTTCAGATCAAGGTAGAAGAAAAACAGCTCTCGGCAAACTACTGCCAGACCTTGCTGGAGCGTCAGCAGGCGCTGCTGGAAACCTACCGGAACATTGTCCCCTATATTCCTCCCGAAACGGAAGAAATCGTCGAAACAGTCAGTGATGATGAAGACGCCGCCGTCGAAGAACAGGATACCGAAGAGCAGCCTCAGGAAGAATCCGCGGAAAAGACCTATACGCCGCAGGAAAAGGCTGACGCGATCACCGATCAGCAGCTCGAAGTCAGCAAAGCGAAAACCGCTTTGGAAAAAGCGAACGAAGAACTTAAAGAAGCGCAGAAGGCTTTGGAAAACGCTACTGTCTACGCAAAGATCGACGGCACTGTCACCAAAATCGGCGCACCGGGCATCTACACCAACGCCTCCTCTCCTTTCTGTACCATCATCGGCGACACCGGCGTTACCGTAAAAGGCTATCTCGGAGAATTCGATCTGAAATCTCTGAGCGTCGGCGATACGCTCAGCGTTGTATCCAATATGACGGGCGAATCCTCAGAAGCGGAGATCCTCTCGATCAACGACTATCCGGCGGACAACGTGGGCGGGTATTCCGGTTCGGGCAACCCCAATACCTCCTTCTATGAGTTCTCGGCGTTTATCGCAGAATCGGAGGGCTTTGACATCGGCGAGAACGTGCAGATCACAAAGCAGACGGAGGATTTTGATAGTCTCATCGTGCTGGATCAGATTTTTGTCCGTACCGACGAAAAAGGTTCCTATGTACTGAAAGATCAGGACGGCAAGCTGGCGCGTCAGGACGTCAAAACCGAAAAGACGTCCGAAAGCCAGTATGTCATCATCACAGAGGGCTTGACGCTCGACGATATGATCGCCTTCCCCTACGGTCCTCTGGCAAAAGAAGGCCTGCTCACCACGACTGAACAGAAAACCGGATTATTCTGAGAAAGGAGACAGCTATGATTGAATATATCAGATTAGCCTTTCGCGGCATCATCACACACAAGCTGCGCTCTTTCCTCACGATGCTGGGCGTTATCATCGGTATCGCGTCCATCATCGGTATCGTATCCATCGTACAGGGTACCAACGCAAAGCTTGAAAAAAGCCTGATCGGGTCAGGCAACAATGTCACTACCGTCGCGCTGACGCAAAACGGAACCGACGAATACTCATTTGACAGCAATTCGGTCCCGTTCGGCTTTCCGGTCGTAAGCGACGAAGCTATGGACAGGATCCGCAATCTCATCGGCGTTGTGAACGCCGCTACCTACCGTCAGAGAAGCATCTACAGCGCCGGTGTATATTACGGGAATTTCACATTAAACGACGGCAAGGTCCTCGGCGTTTCCAAGGATTTCTTGCCGACCGTTCAGTATAAGATCGTCGACGGAAGAGATTTCACGGATGAAGAGATCACCTCCGGCAAAAAAGTCGCAATCATCGACTCCGGCGCTAGAGACGCGCTGTTCGAAGGTGAAAATCCCATCGGCAAGATTCTGGAAATCAAGTCGGAGCCTTTTGTGATCGTCGGCGTAGCGAAAAACAGCAACGAAGAAGCCGTCGAATACAAGAGTTTGGAAGAATATCAGACGTCTGCGATGAACGCCAACAACGCGAATATCTATATCCCCGAAAACTGCTGGCCGATCCTCTTTCAGTATGACGAGCCTCAGAATGTAGCGATCCATGTGGATAAGACGAGATACATCGCGTCTATCGGCAAATCCGCCTCCAACATTCTCAACTCCTACACAAACACCGGCGACATATCTTATGCGTCCTTAAGCGCCCAGCAGGAAGAAAATCAGATGGAAGATCTGACGAATTCCATCCGCCTGATGCTCATCGGTATCGCTTCGCTGTCGCTGCTGGTCGGCGGTATCGGCGTGATGAATATTATGCTGGTCTCCGTCACGGAGAGAACCGCTGAGATCGGTCTGAAAAAGGCGCTCGGTGCGAAGCATAGAACCATCCTATTCCAATTTCTCACCGAATCCGCGGTGCTGACAAGCATCGGCGGCATCATCGGCGTTCTGGTCGGTATCGGACTTGCCGCTGTTATCTCCTACGCAAACGCATTAGAGTTCGGCGTACCGATCCCGTGGATCGTCGTAGCGGTGCTGTTCTCCGTATTCATCGGCGTACTCTTCGGCGCGATGCCTGCTTACCGCGCGGCAAAGCTCAACCCCATCGACGCGCTCAGAAGAGAATAACACCAAAAACTGAATAATCAGATGTGGACTCTGTCCACACCTGATTTTATTCGTATGAGTATTAAGGGCGGAGTTTGATCTCCGCCCTAAAACTTTTTATACATATAATGCCGGAAGAATGTGGTACTGCAACTTATATTTACATTCAGAATTGTCCGAGCGAAGCGAGTAACCTTCATTCTTCATTCTTAAGTCGTCAGTATTCAATATTCATTTTAAAAGTCCTTCCCCGACAGGAAGGACTTTTGCTTCAGTTCGGCGTCGGTATCAGAAGCATCATAGGCTCCGGCAGCGTATCCTCTTCAACGGCGTTCTCCTCTTTCAGATCACAAAGACGGGTCGCGTAGTTCTTGGATATATCCCAGAGACTCTCGCCTTTATCGGCAAAATAGAGGATCAGCGAGCTGTCATCCGGCTCTCTCTCGCTGCTGTCGGAACGCTGTACCGCAGACACCGGAGAACAGCGGAGTATCTCGGCGGTCACGATCAGATAGCTAAGCTCGATCCTCAGTTCGATATGCTGATCATCCACAATGCGATAACTGACAGAATCTGCGCGAACGCAGACGCGTTCTGTTCTCTCCTTTAAAGCGATATCGGGAGAAAACGTGAACTCGGGACTTCGTTCCAGATAGAACGGCTCGCCGTCAGGGTTTTTGAGCAGTAAGCAGAGCTTGAGCTTTGTCTGGATCTTAGGGGATTCGTCGCCCGCGACAACGGACGCGGAGGCGGAATCGACACCGATATCCAGTACCTCCCCTATCTTTTCGTTCTCAACATTGAGAGTGTACTTTTCTACGCGTGTAAACTGTTCAACAGATACAGAATCCGGCATCGTTATCGGCGTTTTGGTCATCTCAACAACGCCGTCGGTAGAATACGCGTCAACAACAGCGTCAACCCGTTCCTGTCGATATCCGGTGATACAGGCGCAGAGCTTGAGATCCAGCGTCAGGAGCGATCCGTCGCTGAGCGCGTCGCGGGATGAGGACAGATCATAACTCTGCACGCTCAGATCCACATCACATACGGTATCCTCCTCCAAGCCCTCACAGTCGATCAGCCGCGAGATCGGGAAAGAATAGGACAAACGCTCAGGCGTCTCTTTGTCGGGATCGGACAGATACATCATCTCCAGCTCTCCCTGTGCGGTGAGCATCAGCTTGTTCGTCATCAGCTTTGAGTCCGTCATCTTTACCTTGACGCGGCTCGACAGGATCGACTCGACATACGGACGATCCGACAGGGGGATGTCCTCGGTATAGGAGAAGCGGTCTTCACAAAGCCCGCATAGTGAAGATACCTCTATCGTATCGGTCTTGGTCTCTAAATCGTCATCCCCGTCATAGTGATAAAAGTCGATCGGCTGTCTGCACAGCGCCTTTGCATAAAGGGAGAAAGCGCCGTGAAAGCTCAGCTTGCGCGGACTTAACGCCCTGCAGTTGATATATTCTGTCTTGCACCGCAGGAAAACAGCGCAGTGCTCAGCAGGTGTTTTGAGCGGTATTGCCGCCGACCACGGCGTCTGATACTCAAAGGAACGGATATGCTTCTTATTGCTGTCGATATAAAGGATGTGGATCGCTGCCTCTCCCTCCACTGAAAGCTCGCCTCCCGAAAGGCTTCTCGCGTAGACGCAGGGAGACAGCGAACAGCGTAGGATCCTTTCGATATCGGGACAGTAATCCGGCAGGATGACGTCCGCGTCAACCGACTGTTCGGTGACGCTGTCAAGCGCGTATTGCGCGGCATAAACCGTATGTTTATTCAGCTTGTATTCCATAGTTCTCTCCTTTTTGTTATTTGTAGATCATATGCAAATACCAAAAAGATTATGATGAAAAAAGCTCCTCCTAAGAAGGAGGAGCATAACAGTAAAATTCAGCCGACAAAAAGCAAACGCTTTTGCTATTTTAAAAGGGCTTTCATACTGTATTCTTGCTTCTACTGAAGCACAGCGCTGGAGTCTTTCAGCTGATCGATCAAACGGGAAGAATCAGCGGGAGCATTGATAGAGAAGATGATCACGCCGAGAACAGCGATCAGCATCAACGCGCAGACTGCCAAGGCGATGATCTGCAAAACTCCGGGCTTTTCTCCGATCATAGTCTTCATACACAGAACAATACCGATCACGCAAACGCCCAAAGCGATGATAGCGATCATCCATGAAAATTTCATCAATATCAAAAGAACAAACGCCAGAACGGACAGCGCCGCGCAAAGCAGAGAAAACCGGACATACATTGCTTTGTTGGAATCTTGCATAAAACACCTCTGATATAACTAAGAAATAAGAAATAAGAACTAAGAACTGAAAACTAAAAAACATTTTTAATATCATAACATTAAAAGCAGGGAAAGGTCAAGCCTTTCCCTGTGATTATTTGATCGTATATCCTTTTTTCTTCAGATAATTCGAGATCTGTTCGTCATCGTAATAGACGAGGTCGTCCGCTCCGGCTAAAAACTCGTTGTGATGGCGCACCTCATGAACCAGCGTATGCCGCAGGATCTCGCGGTACTGCTCCGGCGTTTTGTTCGGGAAAACGCGGATGATACTGCCGTAATAGATCTTGATACGCCGTCCTAAGTTGTCGCGGATATACACGCCCAAAATATAAAGGTCGTTGTCCACGGCATAACGATGAAGGCGGGACTCAGGATCCAGCACAATCCCGCCGTTGAGCTCGCGATACAGCTCTGTGGGCAAGGAGTCCGCTATCTCGTCTAAAATTACGCCGCATTCTTCGTATGTCATAAGCTCAGTCCAAAAAATCCTTGAGCTTCTTTGAACGGGACGGATGGCGGAGCTTGCGGAGCGCCTTCGCCTCGATCTGACGGATACGCTCACGGGTAACGTTGAACTCCTTGCCGACCTCTTCGAGGGTTCGGCTTCTGCCGTCTTCCAGACCGAAGCGCAGCCTTAATACCTTCTCCTCTCTGGGAGTGAGGGTATCGAGCACTTCCATCAGCTGTTCTCTGAGCATGGTGTGAGAAGCGGCGTCCGCGGGAGCGGGAGCGTCGTCGTCGGGGATGAAATCACCGAGGTGAGAATCTTCCTCTTCACCGATCGGCGTTTCAAGCGACACAGGCTCCTGCGCAACGCGCATAATCTCTCTGACCTTGTCTACAGGCATATTCAGCTCTTCAGCGATCTCATCGGCAGTCGGCTCATGACCGTTCTGATGGAGAAGCTGAGAAGAAACCTTTTTGACCTTGTTGATGGTTTCTACCATATGAACAGGGATACGGATGGTTCTCGCCTGATCCGCGATCGCTCTGGTGATTGCCTGACGGATCCACCACGTCGCGTAAGTAGAGAACTTGAAGCCCTTGGTGTAGTCGAACTTTTCGACCGCCTTGATCAGACCGAGGTTACCCTCCTGAATCAGATCAAGGAAGTGCATACCGCGTCCTAAGTAACGCTTCGCGATACTGACGACCAGACGGAGATTCGCTTCAGAAAGGCGTTTCTTCGCGTTGACGTCGCCCTCGGAGATACGGATCGCGAGATCTACCTCCTCCTCGGGAGTGAGCAGCGGCACGCGGCCGATCTCTTTGAGGTATACCTTAACAGGATCGTCGATAGAGATATTATCGCTGGATTCGGAATAATCCTTGGTGGAACCGGTCTCGGAGTCGACTGTCTCTTCGGAAAGGTTCAATCCCTCAATAGAGAGATCCTCCTCGATCGGAGTCTCCACGATCTCGATACCCGCAGACTCCAAGCCGTCGTAGAGCTTTTCAAGCTGTTCGGGATCGATATCCATCTCGCCGATCGCGTCAAGGATATCCTGTGTGGTTAAATTGCCTTTTGATTTGCCGAGCTCGGTCAAATCCTTTAACAGTGATTTTTTATCAGCGCTGGGCGTCATCAAACATCATCCTTTCATATAACTTCCTTATGTATTCTAAAGTAATTATTGCCGTTTGTTTTTTTCTTTGCCGAACATCGTCACCCACTCATCCATCGTAGATTCTTTGATCTGCTGCTCGGATGGTTTGTCGTGTTCTTCCTTGATGGTCTTGATATACTCATCAAGCGCTTTCATCGTCTGGGTATCCGCCTCGGTAGGTCTTATGATCCGCATGATCGCCGAAACCTCATCCGGGGTAAAATCAGCGGATATGGTCAGCAAAGGATCTAAACCGTCTTTCATTCTTTCTGAGAAATATATATAGAGCTTTCTGTTAAAATCCGTAACAAAATCCCCGGGCTTAAGCCGTTGGCTGATATAGGAGCGCTTGTCGGGATTTTTCACCAGAAACGCGATCAGATTCTCCTCCGCTTTCACCGCGCGCAGGTTATTCTGATGCTGAGGATTCATCCGATCATCGCGGGCGGAAGTCACCCTTTGCAGATTGGAAAACTCCGTTTTTCTCTCACTGCGGCGTTTTTGCCGCATCAGCTTGTCCGTCTGTTCCTTGATCGACTCCTTGGAAACATCGGTGATATCGGAAAGCTTAGAGCAATAGATATCCCGCTCCATGGGATTATCAAGGGACGCGACGACCTTCACCGCCTCATTCAAAAACCGCATTTTACTCTGCGGGAGATTCATATCAAAAGACGACTGCAGTTTAAAGAGCCGATAATCAACGTCGTTATAGCTGTTCTCCAGAATATTGCGGAAGATCGCGGGACCTTTATCCCCGTGATTGCGGATAAATTCGTCGGGATCCTTACCGTCGGGAACGGTCAGCACTCTGGCGGGCAGTCCGACACGCCTCAAAATCTCGATCGCGCGCGCCGTCGCCTTCTGCCCCGCCTCGTCTGCGTCATAGCAGATGACGACTTCTTCACAGTAACGCTTCATCAAAAGCGCCTGCTCCTCGGTCAGCGCGGTGCCTAAGGTCGCCACCGCTTGCGGGAATCCCGCCTGATTCAGCGCGATAACGTCCATATAGCCCTCGCAGAGGATCAAAAACTTCTCCTTGGCGTTTTTCGCGTTATTCAAAGAAAAAAGGTTATGGCTTTTGGAAAAAGCAACGGTATCCGAGGTATTCAGATACTTAGGCTTTTGATCCGACATAATCCTGCCGCCGAACGCGATCACGTTGCCCCGCAGGTCGATGATGGGAAACATCACCCTGTCATAAAACCGGTCGACAACGCCCTTGCCGGAGCGTGCCTTAAAGACAAGATTCGCGGCGACAAGCTCCGCTTCGGTAAATCCTTTTCTCTTGAGATAATCGGTCAGCGCGAAACGGGAGTTCGGCGCGTAGCCTAAGCCGAAGCGACGGATCGTACTATTTGAAAGCGCTCTGCGATGGAGATAATCCAGCGCCGCGACGCCTTCTTTTTCGTTGAGCTTTTGATAATAAAAGCGCGCCGCCTCGCGGTTTGCCTCAAATACGCGGGTGCGCAGTTTTGAAAGAGAATCGTCAACACTGTCCTCGGGCATCATCATCCCAGCGCGCTGCGCCAAAAAGCGTACCGCTTCCATATAGTCAAGATTCTCGATCTTCATAATAAAGGTGATCACGTCTCCGCCCGCTCCGCAGCCGAAGCAGTAGAAAGAGCCGTTCTCGGTATAGATATTGAAGGACGGCGTCTTTTCTCCGTGAAAAGGACACAGTCCGACCAGATTTCTGCCTCTGCGTTTTAACCGGACATAGTTTCCGGCGATTTCCGAGAGGTCGTTCTTATATTTCAGTTCCGATAAAAAGTCATCCGATATTCTCATACGCTTCTCCATAATCCTTCAGAATCATTCACATTTTTGCGGTCACATCTATTATTTACGCAAGTTTTCTCAAATACCCTTTTTATTTTTCAAAAAAACTTTGATTTTTTTCTTCTGCCTGCAGTTTTCCCAAAGACAATTCCCGCAGATTCTCGTTAAACTTCTCCCAATTTTCGACAGGAAGATGGAACAAAAGATTTACCTCGTCGGCAAAATCCTGCCGATCCACAGCGCCGCCGCAGGATAGGATCAGGGAGGGTAATTTACCGTAAAGAGTATAGGAGCAGGAAAGCTCGCATACACAGCAGAGCGTCATTTCACACTCTCCCGCGGCGTCGATCGCAAGCTTCGCCGCAGCGGAATAGGCGCGCACCAAGCCGCCCGCGCCGAGCAGTGTACCGCCGAAGTAGCGGGTCACTACCGCAACACAGTTGGTAATACCGCGTTTTCGGATAGCGTCCAGCACGGGGATACCCGCAGTACCCTGCGGCTCCGCGTCGTCAGAGTAGCGGGTAACGCCTTCATCACGGATGGCATAAGCGTACACGTTATGGGTGGCGTCCCAGTGCTTGGACCGTATTTCGTTGATAAATTTGACCGCTTCGTCCTGCGTTTTGACGGGCTTCACATAGCCGATGAAGCGGGAACGCTTCTCGATCATCTCGGCGGACGCGGGTTTTTGGATCGTTTTGTAGGTCATTGGTTTAGTTATTGGTCATTGGTTGTTGGTTGTCATTGTGAGGGCTTCAGCGCGCGGCAATCCCCAGATGCGAGTGGTTAGTGTTTAGTGGATAGTGGTTAGTTATTTGAATAGCCGTCCGCAGGACCCTGCAGACTAACAACTAACAACTAACATCTAACAACTAACAACTAATCACTATATTTAACAGGGGCTTCTCACGTCGCGACCATAAAGGCTGTTCCTTAAAATGACAAGCCTATCTTCAAAAAAATATTTAAGGCGGTACAGGTGTACCGCCTTTCATTCGGAAAATTATTTCTCCATACCGAAACGCTTCTTGAAACGGTCAACACGGCCGCCTGTATCAACAAGCTTCTGCTTACCGGTAAAGAACGGATGGCACTTGGAGCAAATTTCAACACGGATATCCTTCTTGGTAGAGCCGGTCTGGATCACGTTACCGCAAGCGCAGGTAATGGTGGTCTGCTCATACTTAGGATGGATTTTCTCCTTCATTTCATTCACCTCTTTCACATTATGCCGAAATACAACAGATTGATTATACTATACTCAAATGTAAAATGCAAGTGTTTTTTTCATTTTTCTGTTATTTTTCAATTTTTCTCAGGTTAATGATACGACATATAGTCTGCGTATTCGTCAAAGCTCATATTATAAGCCCGCATAAAATAGGCGTTTTTCTCACCTACGTAGCGGAAAAGATACGGCGAATAAGAGATACCGCCGGGATTCTCATACTCGGGATAGCGCAGGACAAAACCGTAATCGGACGCGTTTTTCATCATCCACGAGAATGCGGGCGTCTGATCAAACTTGATATTGCCCTCCGTGGTGATATATACCAAGAGCCCGGTCTGCTGTTCGCTCTCCCCCGCCTTGGGGATTTTCTTTCTGATATAAGACTCCGCGCGGACGGTAGAAACCTTTGCGCTTTTCTTATACTCCGTCATAGCGGACTCAAAACGTTCTTTTTGTTCTTCATAAGAAATATAACCGTCCTCCAGCCAGAGCACCACACCGTCCGCTTCCGCCGCGGAAAGCATTTTTTCCAGCGATTCGGCGGCGCAGGCGGCAACCGGTACGCCCTTGACCTCTTTAAGCTGAGGCACATAAGAGGGATCGATCGCAGAAGCGGAATTGACGACAGATAGGAGCATCTCATCCTCTTTTGCGGCCGTTTCCAGATACGCCTCGGAGGTAGTCGCTCCCGTGTAGAGAACAGCCGTCTTAAGATAGCTCTTATAGCCGAAGAACAAACCGACAAGCAGCACCGCTGTCATCACGATCGGCAGAATGATCATGATCGCTTTTAAATTTTGGTCGTGGCGTTCCTCGCGAAGCTGTTCTTCTTCAAACTGTCCGCGGGGAACTTTATAATGTTTTTTATTCATTTTTCATCCCCGCGGATAAATGTCAAATTCCTAATTTCTAATTCCTAATTCCTCATTATTTGATGGCTTTTGTATCGATCTCTTCTTTCAAGAGGCTCATAAACGCGTCAAGAGACATCGAGCCCAAGTCGCCGTCCTTACGGTGACGGATGGATACGGTACCGTTCTCGATATCCTTGTCGCCGATCACAACCATATAAGGAATCTTCTGAAGCTGTGCTTCGCGGATCTTGTAGCCGATCTTCTCGCTGCGGTCGTCGACCTCCACACGCAGACCCATCTCGTCGAGAGATTTTTTGATCTCATAGATACGATCCAAGTGACGGTCGGCGATGGGCAGGAGCTTGACCTGTACGGGTGCCAGCCACAGCGGGAACGCGCCGGCGTACTTCTCGATCAATAGAGCCAAGGTACGCTCATAACAGCCGATAGAGGTACGGTGGATGATGTAGGGGTTCTTCTTGACGCCGTCGCGGTCGACATATTCCATACCGAACTTCTCGGCGAGCATCTGATCGATCTGGATGGTGATCAGGGTATCTTCCTTGCCGAACACGTTCTTGATCTGGATATCGAGCTTGGGACCGTAGAACGCGGCTTCACCGATACCGATCTTATATTCGATCCCGAGGTTATCGAGGATCTTCTTCATCACGCCCTGCGCCTCGTCCCACTGCTCGGGAGTACCGATGTATTTCTCTCGGTCGTTGGGATCCCACTGGGAGAAGCGATAGGAAACATCCTCATATAACCCTAAGGTCTTGAGACAGTAGATCGCAAGATTCAGGCAGTGTTCAAACTCGCCCTCTAACTGCTCGGGAGTACACATCAAATGACCTTCGGAGATCGTAAACTGTCTGACGCGGATCAGTCCGTGCATCTCACCGGAGGCTTCGTTTCTGAACAGCGTAGAAGTCTCGTTAAGGCGCATCGGAAGATCGCGGTAGCTTCTGCCGCGGTTGAGGAAGGTCTGATACTGGAACGGGCAGGTCATCGGTCTGAGCGCGTAAACCTCGTCATCGCTGTCGGGATCACCGAACACGAACATACCGTCGCGGTAATGATCCCAGTGACCGCTGATTTTATACAGATCCGACTTCGCCATAAAGGGAGTCTTGGTAAGCTGCCAGCCGTTTTTCTGTTCAAGATCTTCGACAAAACGCTGGAGAAGCTGAATGATACGCGCGCCCTTAGGCAGCATGATCGGCAGGCCCTGACCGATATAGTCAACGGTAGTAAAGAGTTCAAGCTCTCTGCCGAGCTTGTTGTGATCGCGCTTTAAGGCTTCTTCTCTGCGGGTGATATACTCCTCCAGCATAGATGCTTTCGGGAAAGAGATACCGTAAACACGGCAGAGCTGACGGTTCTTACTATCACCGCGCCAGTAAGCGCCGGTACAGTTGGTGAGCTTGAACGCCTTGACGGGAGCGACGCTCATCAGGTGAGGTCCCGCGCACAGATCGACAAACTCCGCCTGCTTGTAGAAGCTGATCGGCTCGCCCTTGCCGACGTGCTCGGCGCACAGCTCGACCTTGTAGGGCTCTCCCATCTCCTCGATCAGCTTCATCGCGTCCTGCGGGTCTTTCTCAAAGCGGGAGATCTCGATACCGGACTTAACGATATTCTTCATCTCCGCCTCGATCTTCGCGATATCCTCCGCAGAAAAAGCGGGAACGTCAAAGTCGTAGTAGAAGCCCTCGTCGATGGAGGGACCGATCGCGAGTTTCGCGTCGGGATAGAGACGCTTGACCGCCTGTGCGAGAATATGAGAAGTGGTATGCCAGAACGCTTTCTTGCCGTCCTCGTCGTCAAAGGTGAGCAGCTCCACCTTTGCGTCTTTGGCGATAGGGGTACGCAGATCACACACCGCGCCGTCGATCATCGCCGCGCAGCAGTTTTTGTATAAGCCCATGCTGATAGACTTGGCGATCTCGGCGGGAGTGATATTCTCCTCAAACTCCTTGATAACGCCGCCTTTTAATTCAATGTTGATCATAATGTTATCTCCTTTGATAATATATGTTATTTTTTATTTTCCATTCAACAAAAAGTCCCGATAATTCTTTAAAAGAACTATCGGGACGTTATATACGATAACGCGGTTCCACCCAACTTCGGTATCAAACCCTCATTTTCCTTAACGCGGAGAACGTCGCCGCATTTCCTCGGCAATCTCAGGGGCGGTAACACCGGAAGATACGCGCCGTCTTTTCAGCAACCGACGGCTCTCTGAAGCGCAGGAGATCCGATATCATATCCCCATCAACGATCATTTTCGCAACAATGATAATATATCACTAACAAAGAAAAGTGTCAATGGATTTTTGGTTAAAATATATTACAATGTTTATACCATATGGGCAAGGATTTTTTGTATCCTCGTCGCATCCATCACAGTCACATAGCCGTCATAGTCAATGTCAGCGGCGGCTTTTCCCTCGTCGGTAAGCGGTTTCAGAGACGCCATATACTTTTGGATCGTGGTCGCGTCAAGAACAGACAGCACGTGATCACGGTCGCTGTCGCCTTTCACGCTGTCCAAAGAAGAAACGCGGGAAAGCGCGGAAGCGGCAAAGGAATTCTTTGAAGCGGAAAGGGTAAACAGAGGACATTCCTCGAATGCCGACGCAGAAATCTTGACCGTCTCGTCGGAGACGGAAACCGCCTTGAGAGATTGACACTTATCAAACGCTTTATCATAGATTGACGCGACGTCCGCAGACATCAGCACCACTCTCAGCGATGTGCAGTAAGCAAAGGAGCCGTAAGACACCGCAAGAGACTTTCCGCAGAGAGACAGCTCCTCTAAGCCGGTACAGTTCAAAAAAGCGCCTTTATCGACCAGCGAAAGTGTCTGAGGAAGAGACAGCTCTTTGAGCTTCTTACAGTTGAGAAACGCCTCTTCACCGATATGGACAAGACCCGCAGACAGCGAAAGCGAACTCAGCGACGTACACTGAGCAAACGCCTGCTTCCCGATCGAATATACCGACGACGGGATCTTCACAGATGTCAGCTGAGTATTCTCGTAAAAGGCGCGCGGCGCGATCACACGCGCCAAATGCGGCACACTCACCTCGGACGAAATACCGTTATACGCGATCAAAATACCGTCGCCGAGGATCACGTATTCTCCCGCCTGCGCCTGATAGGGCGTACCCGAAAAGGCATAGGCGTCAATAAATTTCACACTCTGCGGGATACTCAGAGAAGAAAGATGCGTACATTCATAAAATGCGCCTTCCCCTATCACGCTCAGTCCGCTGTTCGCCGAAAAAGAACGCAGCGTCTGACAGCGAAGAAACGCATACGGAGCGATCGCGGCGATCCCATCCGGCAGCGTCACCTCAGACTCGTCGCCGTTATACCACAGCAGCGCCTTTCCCAATGTAAGGAACTCATCCTGTGACAGGGTAAGATACGGAGTACCGTCAAAAGCGAACACGCCTATCGTGTAGACCTGTTCCCCGCCCTTTACTGAGGACAAAGAAGAACATCCGGAAAAAGCCCTGTCCCCTATCTCGGTAACGGAGGAAGGAACCGTCACGCTTTTAATGGCGGTATTGTTCTCAAAAACACCGTCGGCAATCCGATAGACCTCCGAGGGAATCGTGATATCCGCAGCGTCTCCGCTGTAAGCGATCAAAACGCCGTCCTCTACCGTAAAATCAGCAGAGGCGGCTGCAGCGGTAACGCAGAACACCGGAACAATAAGCAGAAATATAAGGATCAATGTGAGCAATCTTTTCATAAACGTCATCCTAAAAAAGGGCGGGATAGCCCGCCCCCTTATGTCAAATCATCAGTTTTCTTCCGAAATTTCAAGAATCAGCTTATCGATCTCATCAAGACGGGACATATAAGAAGGCGTCTTATTCTTCTTATCTTCGTCCGCATAAGCGTCCTCGGTCTTTTCCAGGATATAATCCTCAGAGCTTTCTTCCAGAGGAGGAATGTCCGTGTTGTCCGGAAATTCCTTCGGTTCCTTTTTGAACTCCTGATAGAGATAACCTTCTGTATCGGTATCCTTGAGATATTCAGAAGGCTCCAGTTCCTCAAGATTCTCGATTTTTGAGTTGATCACAAAGCCCTCGATATTTTCCTCGGGAGGATTCTTAAGAAGCTCTTCTTCCTCTTCTTTCTCGCGGTTCTTTTTCAGACCTCTGATGTTGACTTCTTCTCTCTTTTTCGCCTTAGCGGTGATCTCGATCAAGATCGCAAGGATAAAGAACGAAATCATCAATACTTCAACGGCGGGAAGCATTACCAGCGGCTCCGCCAGACTGAAATTCTTCATCAGCTCATATATGCCGTAGCACAGCCCTGCCGCCGCTGCGGGAAAACCGTAAATCATCGTGGACTTGACAGCGTTCTTCGCCTCGGTAAGCGAGAGCATTACGGAATAATTGAACCAGAACATTGTCATAAAAATGTATACCGCCAACACCGTAACATCAGCGATCTTGATCGAGACCGTAGTGATACCGACAAAGGAATTGATCAGACGGACCGCAAAAAAGAACGCGGGCAGAAGATAAAACAGCGCAAGCTTTTTGGCGTCGCTCTTCTGAGAGAAAAGGGATAATCCCAACACGATCATAGCGATCGCACCCAGTACGGAAAATCCCATCTCAAGCATCGGCAGCACTTTGAAATCACCGGAGCTGAAGGCGTTAAAAATCTCATATGCGCCGTCAGCCGCAATCAAAATAGCCGCAAGCAGCGCGAAAATTCCCGCCGCAATATTTCTGCCGGTAATATAGTAGGGAGAAATCTTCCTGTCAACCAAACAGAAAATCAAAGCGAACAAAAATACCGCTACGATACAGCCGAGCGCGATAAAGTTAAGCATCATCCCGCTCAGTCCGAAGAAATAAGCGTCGTTCTCCGAGGGCATCACCAGCTGTATCGCCTTCAAGGCGATCGCCGCCAAAGTGAACGGAACAAAAAATATCCAGCTTAGCTTAGAAGTCATATCCTCATAGCCTTTCCGCCCGCTGTATCGAAAGGATCCATCCACGGACGCGGGCAGTGCCGCGGAAAGTATAAAGGTGTATTTGTGTGTGAAAATTTACACGTTTTTCCAATTACACACAATATATTGTATCACAGACGCTCTCAACGGTCAAGTTAAGGTTTTGTAACACCTTGAATGACTGGTTGACTTCGCCCTATCAAAAACGCCCTGTTTTCCGAAAGTCGAAAAGCAGAGCGTTAATCAATTATGAAATCATCTCGTGTTCCTGCGTTCGGATCTTCTGCGTTCGTTGCGTTCTCTCGCCTTTTTCCGTCTGGAATAAGACGCGGAAACCGTGATATACACGATGAACAGCACAACAATCACGGCGACCGCCAGAAGGAACCACACAGAGGTCAGCACCGAGCGTACCGCATCGGTAAAATATAGGATCGGACTGACATTGACGCTGTCCTGAGCGACAAGGTTGATCTTGTCAAACTCCTGCCCCTTATAATAGACGGTAGCGGTGGTGATGATGTCGCCCGCGGTGATCGGCGCGCTGACGGATTCGGTATTATCGGGAACGATCTTGATATCGCCTTCCGCGTAATCGTTGGGCAGAACAACGTTCAAATCGGACTCGGGCACCAAAAGGATCGAGTCGGTATCCCACGCGTGGTCAACCTTCTGCTCGCATACCGGCGTGGTTCTGGTAGTAGCGGTCACGAAGGTCAGATTCAAAAACGCCCAGCGAAAGAGATCTGCCGCCTCGAGCATACAGTACTGTTCCAGATCGTCCTTGTTCTCGTTATACGGCGCGTGAAGCGATACGCAGAGATAGGCGTATCCCTCGTAGACCGCGGTAGCGACCAGACATCTGCCGGCTTCATTGGTGGTGCCGTTCTTGATACCGGTAGCGTAAGTATAAAAATAGTCTCCGCCGCGTCCCGGGTCGATCATATAGTTGGTGGTAATGATCGGATAGTCGTCATCCTCGATATAATAAGTAGAGGTAGCGCAGATCTTGGAGAACATCGGCAGACCCAGCGCGTATTTGGTCATCAGGTACATATCGCGGGCGGTAGT
Organism: Ruminococcus sp.; assembly: GCA_017404145.1. GTDB lineage: Bacteria > Bacillota > Clostridia > Oscillospirales > Acutalibacteraceae > Ruminococcoides. The sequence goes on from JAFRCW010000026.1 coordinate 19,993, forward strand.
ATAATGGTTGTCGTCGTGGATTCCGGTAGGGTTGGTAAAATGCGTACCGGTACAGCCCAGCGCCAGTGCCTTTTCGTTCATCATACCGACAAATGCGTCAACAGAACCGCTGCCGATATAATCCGCCAGCACCATCGCCGAATCGTGTCCGACGGGGATCATCAGATTATAAAGGATATCCAGCACGGTAAGGCTCTCTCCCGTATGCCACTCCAAACCGGAGGTCACCATCCCCATATCAAGGACCTGATCGATAATCGACTGCTTGATCTCGATCCGCGTGTTCTCAATGTCGTCAAAATACTCGCACGCGACAATATAGGTCATCACCTTGGTCAGCGACGCGGGATAACGCTTCGCGTCGGGATCTCTCTCATAGACAGGCATACCGGTATCCAGATTCACCATAAAGATCGAATCGGAATACACGGTAACCGTGTTGTCGAAGGTAACCGCAGAAGCGCAAACGGAAAATACGGAAAAGAGAACGCCGATCACCAAAAAAAGAGATAAAAAACGCAATACTTTTTTCATATTTCACCTTTATTCTGTCAGTTCAACCTGTGAATCATCCTTGGTGGACTTTTCAGAGGTAACGGGGAACATCGAAGCATAACCGGCGCCGATAAACGCGCCGAGATCGGGCAGCATAGAGATCCCCTTGGAAACAGTCGAGGAAAGCGGGATGCTTTCAATCGGATTGCCGTCATACAGAACTGTCGCAGAACCGATCCCCTGTCCTTCGAAAACAGGAAGAGCTACATGCTCGGGAATATCAAATTCTACGGAGAATTTAGCGCTCTCATACTTCTTCGGAATCGTCCTGAAGGGAGATTCCGCAGTGGTGAGGGTCACCTCATCCACGCGCCAGGGACTGTCTATTTTCACAGAGGAGGAAATATCGCCCGCCTCCACAAGCTTTCTGTCCGAAAGATCAAGATACGCCCATGTGGTGAGCTTTTTCGCGTCAACATAAACATTCTCCTCCGCCTCTGCCAGTCCGTTCGCCGCAACAAAAAGATAGGTGGAGTTACGGTATTTGGTGGTCAGCACCAGCGCCGCGCCGGCATCGGAATCATATGAATACTTCGCGTTCTCAACATAGCGGAAATAATACGGGCTGTTCGGCGACATAATGGAGATCTCCGTGTACACCTTATCGGTATTCTCATCATACCCGTCGGGAACATATTCGGAAAGAGAAGAGAGCTGTTTGAAGATATCCTTCGTCAGCGCGTAGGAATACAGCGTATATACATCGCGGCAGGTGGTCTGAGCTTCACGTTCGGGATCGTAGCACGGCGTGGTATAATTGGTATCCTTCATCCCCAGCTCCGCCGCTTTCTCATTCATCTTTTCAACAAACGCTTCTATATCGGAATCGAACAGATAATCGGCAAGGACATACGCGGCGTCGTGTCCTTTTGTGATCAGCAAAAATACCATAAGATCTTTGATGGTCAGGGTATTGCCCGCGAAACGTTTCAGCGTACCGTCGGATTCGGGGATGGAATCCAAAAACTCTTCATTGATCTCCACATCGGTCGAATAAATATCCCCCGCTGTATCACAAACGATCAGAAAAGACATCAGAGCGGTCAGATAAGAACTGTCGCACTTGGCGTCCGCGTTTTTATTATAGACAACGGTATGGGTATCGGTATTGATCAGCAGAACATTTCCGGAAGAAATCGGTACATTGTTCTCAAACGACAGCGCCGGAAAGCTCAGAACGTTGAGACACAATGCCAGCGCCAATGTCAATGAAATGATAAAATTCAATCGTTTTTTCATAATAATTTCCTTATAGCTTTTTTCTTTCAAATGTGCTAGAATATCAGTGTTAAGGACAAAATAATCATATACATAATTATTATACTATTAATTTGTGACGAATTCAAGGATTTTCTCATATTTTGAAAGGATGATACGATGATTTATATTACCGGAGACACTCACGGCGACTTGGAGGACCTGATGAGCAGAAGCCTCAAAGGAATCAAAAAGGGAGATAAACTGATTATCACCGGCGATTTCGGCTTTCTTTGGGATAATTCTTCAAAAGAAATAAAAAACCTGCAAAAGCTGTCCAAGAAAAAATATGATATTCTCTTTGTCGAGGGAGCGCACGAAGATTTTGACAGGATACACGAATATCCCGAGTGTGATCTCTACCGCGGCAAGGGATATAAGATCGATCACAATATCTATTGTCTCAAAAGAGGCGAGATTTATCAGATAGAAGGAAAAACCATCTTAGCGCTCGGCGGCGGTCTCTCCCCCTATGACGACGACTATGATCCCGAGGAAAAGAAATCGATGCCGACCGAAGAAGAACTCAAAACCGCTGTAGAAAATATCCGGAGTCTGGGACGGCGGGTCGATCTGATCATCACCCATGAAGCGCCCGCTTCGGTCAAGAGAGTCATCGACAGGAACGCTGTCGTCAATGATCTCAACATCTTCCTCGATACCGTACTGCACAACACACGCTTCAAAAAGTGGTTCTTCGGATCACTCCATCAGGACAGAGCGGTATCACAGAACCTTATCTGTGTATATCAGGATGTGTACAGGGTAGAATAGTGCAGAGTGCAGAGTGC
>JAFRCW010000027.1 GCA_017404145.1 Ruminococcus sp.
AGAGCACAAGATGTTGGGATAATGTTGAATTAGGAATGAGGAATGAGAAATTTCTGGCGGGACACCCGCACCCGATTATTAATTGTCATTCAGAGGGAGCTCGCGACCGAAGAATCCCCTTGTCATTACTACCGTGTGATAAGGGACTCTCAATGCGAACGGTAGTGATAGAAAGGGGATTCTTCGACTAAACACTTCGCGTTTTGCCCTGTGGGCACCGCTCAGAATGACGATATTACAATCAGGTGTCGGGCGAAGCCCGCCATAAATTCCTAATTCCTAACTCCTCATTCCTGATTTGATTAAAGCTTCACCGCCGCTTGGTACAGGTTTGTGAGAACAGTCAAAAAGCTCATCGCTTCTACGCTGTCTGCGGTCACGACGTCAAACGAGGCGACGGTCTCGCCGCCCAGCGTATAACTCAATGTACCGACCTTCTGTCCCTTTTCCACAGGAGCGGCAATACTTTCCGAGAGCTCCAGCGTCTGTTTAACGTTGCCCTCTTCCCCTTTCGGCACGGTCACGGCGGCGGAATCTTCACAGACGATCGCCACCTCATTCTCCATACCGCCGTCAACCGTCATCGGATAGAGCTCCTCGCTCATATCCAGCTTTACGGTCATAAAGTTCGCAAAGCCATAATCAAGCAGAGCGGCGGCGTCCGCAAAGCGTTCTTTCCCCGAGGGAGCGCCGAGAACGACCGCGACAAGGCTCAGCCCGTCACGTTGTGCGGTCGCGGAGATACACGAACCCGCCTCACCGGTGGTGCCGGTCTTGAGTCCGGTGATGCCGGGATAGGTTTTTAAGAGCTTGTTGGTGTTGACGATCTGGGTCTCGCCTCCTCTGAGGGAATCGAGCCAGATATTGGTGTAGTCAAAAATCTTGTTATGACGGATCAGTTCTTTCGACATCAAAGCGACGTCGTATGCCGAGGTCAGGTGCCCTTCCTCGTCGAGTCCGTTGCAGTTAAGAAAGGTCGTCTGCTCCATCCCGAGCGCTTTCGCTTTCTCATTCATCATAACGACGAAGTCATCCTCACTGCCGCAGATATGCTCCGCGAGAGCTACCGCGGCGTCGTTGGCGGAGGCGACGGCTGTCGCCTTGATCATCTCGTCGACGGTCATCTGCTCACCCTCTTCGAGCCAGATATCCGAGCCGCCCATCGAAGCGGCGTGCGCCGAGGTCGTCACCACATCTTCCAAATGTATTTTTCCCGAATCGAGCGCTTCCATTACCAACAGCAGCGTCATCACTTTAGTGATCGAAGCGCAGGGTCGCTGTTCATCTTTATTTTTCTCAAAAAGAATTTTCCCGCTGTCAGCGTCAATCAATACGGCAGAGGGAGCAGAAATCTCGTCCTCGGAAAGCGCAGATACATTCAGCGTCAGCAGGGGGATCGTCAAAAGTACACAAATGAGTAAAGAAACGATTTTTTTCAAACAAAAACACCTCTTTCATTCTATCGTTAATAGATATGAGAGAAGTGAAAAATTAATGATAAATGATAAATAAATTAGGAATTATGAATGAGGAATGAGGAATGAGGAATTATGGGAGGGCTTTGCCCTCACCTGATTCGTAGGACGTTTAATAGAGTCGTAGGGTTCGATGCCCACATCGAACCGCATATACCTATTGTCCGAGCAAAGCGAGTAACCCTTTTATGTTCGTTGCAGTAATATCAGCGTTTCGGCACGATGAGGGCATCGTGCCTTACAGCGATTTATCAACGCTTCTGCTATACACAACGATCAAACACCTTTCCTGCTCTTTTTCTCTTTTCTCGCGGTGATCAGATAATTGACGACCGCCATCATAATGATAATGAGATAGCCGATGAAGCTGTAGAGATCGGGCAGCTCGGAGAAGATGATCAGACTGAACAGCGCCGCGAACAGGATCTGGGAGAAGTCGTAGACCGAGATTTCCTTGGCGGGCGCGTAGGAATAAGCGGAGGTCACCGCAAACTGCGCCAGCGCCGCGCACAGTCCCGCTGCAAGCAGAAAGATCAGCTGCCATACCGTCATCGCCTTGTAGCCGATGATCGCGATCGGCGTGACCGTCAGCGTGGAAAAGAACGAGAAGAAAAAAACGATATACGCCTTGTTCTCTTTGAGCTGTCCGAGCTTTCTAACAAAGGCGTATGCCGCGCCCGCAAACGCTCCGCTCATAAAGCCGATCAGCGCCGGCACTAAGGCTGAGTTGGAAAAGCTCGGCTTGATCACGAACAGCGCGCCGAAAAAAGCGCCCGCGACCGTCAGCCACTGGTACAGCTTCGGTTTCTCCTTCACGATCAAAAAGGAGAAGATGATCGTAAAAAACGGCGACATCTTGTTGAGGATGGATGCGTCGGAAAGTACCAGTCTGTCCAGTGCATAGTAGTTACAGATCACGCCGAGCAGCCCGCATACAGTTCTCAGAATCAAAAACTTCAGACTGCCCTTTGCGGTAGGCTTTAACGGCTCTTTATTCTTTATCAGAATAATAAACGCAAATACCGCCGCGATCGCGTTGCGGAAAAACACCTTCTGGAAGGTCGGCAAGTTCCCGGAAAGCTTGACGAACATATTCATCGCCGCAAAGAAAAACGCCGAAAGGATCAAAAAAAGGATCCCTTTCTGTCTGTCGCTCACCATTACCGCCTCCTTCTCATAAGATACAATAAGTATGATAACACTTTTATTATACTTTTTCTCAAAACATTTGTAAAGACAACCTTTTCGTATAAACACACCAAAACGTGTCAAAAATATCAGTGTACATCGAAAAACACGGAGAGTGAATCCATTGAACATCAAACGAGGAGATATTTACTATGCCGATTTAAGCCCCGTGGTGGGCTCGGAACAGGGCGGCGTCCGTCCGGTGCTGATCGTTCAAAACGACGTCGGAAACCGCTATTCTCCCACCGTTATCGCGGCAGCAATCACCTCACGGCAGACAAAAGCAAACCTGCCTACCCATATCCCCATCAAAGCAAAAAACACCGGACTGCTGACCGATTCGGTAGTCCTTTTGGAACAGATCCGCACGATCGACAAGCGTCGCCTCAGAGAAAAAATGGGATCGGTCGGCGAAGGCTCGATGCAGGAGATCAATCAGGCGATCTCGGTATCGTTCGGACTTTAGAAACTAAGAACTAAGAAATAAGAACTGAAAGGGTGGGCGCTGCCCACACCCGAACGGTATTTAGGGAACGAACGTCAGAGTGATTAAAGAGGCAGTCACGTTTGACCGTTTCCACCGAAGAAAGCCGATAAAGATGACTAGAGGACGGTCTTGACCGTCCCAAAGCATTGATAATAGATACCGTTCTCGGCTGCAAACCACATCAGCCGTAGAGCAAGGCGCCCTCGACTTGCCGAAAGGTTGATGCGATTTCCATATCGCTATAGGAGATAAAGGTTAAATCCTGCTCCTGTAGAAAACGTCTGATATAATCAAGACGTTACTGCGACCGGCAAGTCGAGGGCGCCTTGCCCTACAACTCTTTGCAACGTCAGCGGGAGGGTCAAGACCCTCCCCTACGGTAACGCCCTGTGCGCGGGAGAGTCAGGACCCTCCCCTACAGAAAGAAGGGAGGACGATCGTCCTCCCTTCGGTGTTTTAAACTACTTATACTTTCTTATCTTCTGTCGGCTTTGTTTCTTCTGCTTTAGGGGTTTGCTGCTTTTGTACGGAAGCTGCAGAAGCCTCAGGCGCGGGTTTCTGCGCAGGCTGCTGCGCGATAGGCTTCTGTGCGGGAGCCTGCGGAACCGGCTGCTGCGGGATGGGTCTTTGTCCGTAAGGCTGAGGAGGATACGGTCTGCCTGCGGGCGGATACTGAGGATAACGCGGCGCCTTGGGAGCATACTTCTCGGGATGCTCCTTTCTATCCTGCTCGCGCTTTGCTCTTCTCTTTCTTGCCGATTTGAGGCATAACTTAACGATCAGCAGAGCGATCAGACCCAGCACGCCGAGGATGATCCACAGCGGCAGCAGGCTGATGAAACCGACGAACAGTTCCTCAAAGAACTCGCCTACCGCGGCAAAGTTCTTTTCGAGGTTCGAGCCGATACGCTGCCATACGGTGTCCTCCACCGGAACGGTCTCGTGCTCGACCTCGCGAACACTCAGATAGAAGGAAGTGTAGTCCACATCCGCCTCCAGCGAGCGCAGCTGGGACTCATAAGACTCGATCTCATAGATGACTTCGGAAAGACGCTCCTGCACCTCGATGATATCGGAGACGGAGTCGGCGTTCTTAATCAGCGTTTCCAGAGATTCCTGCTCGAGTCTGAGGGATTTAAGCCGGCTTTCTACGTCGATATATTTGAGGGTGACGTCCTCGGTATCAACGCTGTTGGAGAGAATATTCGTGTTCTCCTCGATAAAGGTTTTAAACTCGTCTTTTTTCTCTGTAGGAATTTTAACGGTATAGGTGCTGTAAATATAACCCGACGAAGCGGTGTTGTGAGAATCGAGCGATTCCACATAGCCGCCGAGCGATTTGATCTGAAGCTCCAGATCGGCGACAAAGGTAGGATAGGTTTTTGTCTCTACGGTATATGAATAGTTCTCGATGATCTTGCGGTTGGAGTTGGTGACGTCTTCCGCAGTTCTGTTGGACGAGCCGCTTGAAGAACCGCTTGAAGAGCCCGAGGAGCCGTTCGCGGATGAGCCGGAATCAGAATAGCCTTCTTCGGGATAATATCCCTCATCGTAGTAACCGCCTTCATAGGAGCCGTAGGCTTCCTTTGTCGATGTGTAGGAGCCGCCGTCCGAAGACGAGCAGGCGCAAAGGATTCCGATGACCAATATCACGCTGATCACGAGAGCGATGATTCTGACAGATTTCTTTGACATAAGATAACCTCCTTATATTGTGAGAAAATCTCTTTTTACCGATAATACCCTTGATCGTCTCAGATTGTTGCGTCGGATAATAAAATTTCCTGAGATAAATGCACGGAATAGATCAGGCACTGAGAAACTTCCATCCCAAGACATTCCTCTAAGGCTCTTTTATATAATAACAGCTGAGAGGAGTAGATGTCAACCAACTGTGAGGCAATTTTCACACGGTCGGTCTTATAGTCAACAATGATGAGTTTGCCGTTCTCAACAAAGGAAAGATCCACCGCGCCCTGCAGGATAATCTTCTCGTTTTTAAATTGCTCGGACAGCGACGGCTTCACATAAAAAGCGGGCAGCTCCACGCTGAAGCGGTATTCCTTATAGACTTTGTCGGAAGCGATACATCTGTCGACCAGCGGCGAACGGATAAAAGCGGACGCCTTCTCGATATCGATACTCTGCGCCTGTACTTCTGTTAAATAGCCTTCTTCGGTCAGCCTGTTGATTTCGGCGGCGATATCCTCTCTCGCCTTTTCAAAATCGGTATACTGCATAAATGCGTGCAAGGCAGTCCCGCGGTCGGCGGCGGTGAGCTTCTGTTCCTGCATAAAGGCGGGAGTGGAAAGAATACGGTCAAACGCCTTGTCGGAGAGCTTATGCGATAATTCGGACGCCGCTACCTTCACGGGCAAGCTGAGCAATTCTTCATAGGGATACGAAAAAGCGCTGTGACGGCGGATCGCTTCGATAATCCTCTCATCCACTCTCGGCGCGGCAGCGGGAACGTCTTCGCTGTGTTCTTCCTCATACGCTTCATACAAGGGAGAATTGATCAGGTTCACCTTCATCGGAAAGTCGGCACAGAGATCGGGAGAACACCACGCGCCGGCAATCTCCCGCAGCGCCTTGCCGTCTCTATGGAGCATCGCGCACATGAGGATCCAGTCGGAGCTTTTGTTCGCGCTCCTGACGACAAAGGGAGAGATGCTGTCATAAGAAGAAAGCATAGCGGCAATCTTCGCCGGGTAGTTGTTCGGATGCTGATAGGAGCAGGTCATGATCAGCTTTTCTTTCGCTCTGGTCATACCGACATAGAGAATTCTCAGCTCCTCGCTCTTTTCGGCGCGTTTCAGCTCCAAGGCGAGCGCCTTGCGCGGGAGCGTGTTATAGGTCACGTTCAACGCGGTATCCCGCCGCTTCATCGCGATACCGTAGTCGGGATGAAGCAAAACGTCTTCTCCCGCGTCGGAGATAAACGCGTCTGCGGTGTTGGAGAGAAAGCACACGGGAAACTCCAGACCTTTGCTGGAATGAACACTCATCAGGGTAACCGCGTTGCGGGTAGGGTCTTCGGAGGCGACCGCGCCTTTCAGATCCGTTCCTTCTTCGATCAGGCGGTCAATATAAGTAATAAAGGACGACAATCCTCTGCCGGTGTTCTGCTCAAAGCTTCTCGCGTGATCAAGAAAGACCCTCAGATTTTCCGACGCCATCGGAGATTCGGACACGACCGACAGGATCGCCGAAACAAAGGAGCGGTCGTAAATCACACAGATCAGCTGTGACAGCGGCACAGAGAGAGACAGATCGCGGTAGTAGGAAAGCTCCGAGAGAAAATGCGCGGACTTTAAGTTACCGTTCTCGCTGTCCTTGATGACCGCAGCGTACAGAGAGGTTCCCTTACTGCCCAAGCGGATACGCGCCATATCGTCCTCGTCAAAACCGAACACGGGACACATCAGAACACTCAACAGCTCAATATCCAACGCGGGATTGCTGATCACCCTGAGGATGTTAAGAATCAGGATAATCTCCATCGATTCAAGAAACTTTCCTGTCTTAGCGGAATCCGTGGGAATACCGTATCGCTTCAAAACCTCGCTGTATACGGGGGTGATCCCTTTCTCCTTGCGCATCAGCACGGCGATATCCGCGTACTGATAGGCTTTTTCTCCGTTTTGCGGATGGGTCAGCTCCAATATCCTTTTGGCGATGAAATCCGCCTCGGCTTCGACAGCGTTCGGCTCTTCCATCGATATGTAGTTGAGTACATTCAGCTCAACGCACGGTGAATCGGACTGCGGAGGGTTCGGGCCGGGATAGAGCATCTCCTCCTCGTTGTAGTCAATGTCGCCGACCGAACGGCTCATCAGCTTGGAGAAGAAGAAGTTCGAAGCGGAAAGAATGTCCTCCGCACTTCTAAAATTCTTTTCGAGAATTATTTTCGCAGGAAATACAGGGTGTTCCCGGTTGTATAATGTCGCATCGTTTTTTCTTTCTAAGAATAATTCCGGACGCGCCTGACGGAAGGTATAGATGCTCTGCTTCACGTCGCCGACGACAAACAGATTGTTCTCATCCTTGGAAATCGCCTTAAAAATCGCGTACTGGATATCGTTTGCGTCCTGAAACTCGTCGATCAGGATCTCGTCAAAGCGGGAAGATATCTCTTTCGCAATATCGCTTCTCTCCCCTGTTTTTTCGTCAAATACCAGACGGATCGCCCAGTGGCTCAAATCGGAAAAGTCGGCGAGTGAACGCGTCTCTTTCAGCGCGGAAAAAATCTCTGAAAACAGCCTGACCGCTTTGAACAGCTGGGCAGTGTTGTCCTTGATGATCTCGATATCATAAAGACAGCTCAAGTCATCCTGCCGATACAGCTCCTGCAGTTGTTTGACAACGTCCAGACAGGCGTCGCGGTCGGCTTTTGCCGCCGTTTTCTCGGGGGTGTTTTTCAGCCGCGGGAATGTCGTCGGCGCAAATGCCGACAGCGTTTCGTGCAGGCCGTTCCAGTCTTTTTCCGACAGCGAAACACTCACTCTTTGTATCAGTGTTTCCAGTTCTTCAAATACCGGCGTCAGTTTTTTGCTGAGCTTTTCATCATAAGAGATTTTGTCCAGTCCCGCGTTGATCAGCCCGGTTACATAAGCGACCGCCTCGGCGGTATAGTCGAAGATAATTTTCGCAAATACCGAATCACCGACAGCGGTGAAGTCATCATACTCACGAAGCTTTTCTTCCATCCAGCGGTCGGGAAAGGACAATGTTCTGGTATATTCATAGATTCTGAGAATGTTCTCGCACAGCGCTCTGTCGTCGCGCGCGGACGAAAAGAAATCCACCAGAGAGAGAAATTTCGGATCGCCTTCGGCGTACAACTCGTCCAAGGTCAGGTTCAGCGCGTCTGCCTTGAGAAGGTTCAGCTCTCCTGTCTCCGCGATACGGAAATTTCTGTCGATATTTAATACATAGAAAAACTCTTTGACAAGCGAAGAGAAAAACGAATCCACGGTGGAGATATGCGCCTTATTGAGCAGCGCCATCTGTCGCAAAAACGCGGGATTGTCGGGGGATTCTCTGACCAGCTCGCCCAGCGCCGCGCGAATCCTGCCGCGCACCTCGGCGGCGGCGGCTTTGGTGTAAGTCACTACCAGAATCCTATCCGCGTCAACGCCGTCCTCGGTGATCATCCTCACCACTCTTTCGGTCAGCACCGAGGTCTTTCCGGAGCCGGCGGCGGCGGAAACGATCACGGAGCCGCCGCGGGCAGTGATCGCGTCAAGCTGGTGATCCGTCCACTGTCTCATCTTCTCCCTCCTCTCTTTGAAGCGTTTCATATACTTCTTCTTTATTCATCTTCACGATATCTCTGACGCCGTCGGACTCTCTGTGGGTACATACCGACAGATACGAACACCAGCGGCAGGCGTCAAAGCCCGAGCCCTTGGAGGGCAACGCGTCGATCTCTCCCTCGTACAAGGACTGCGCCATATCGGCAATCAGAATGTCGATTTGACGGAAGAGCGCTCCGAGCTGTTCGACGGAGGCAAGACTCTCCCCTCCCTTGAGCTCGTCGCCTTTGAGCGATACGGGGATGAAAGAACCTTTGAGGTCCTTTTCCATTGCGGACAGTACCTCTTTGTCCTCTAACACGATACCGTGCATCGTATACTGGGAGAGGAGTTTCTTTTTTAATCCCTCTTCGTCCTTCGCATCGCTGTCCGACGCCTTAGGCGAGACGGCGGGCATATACAGCACGCCTGCCGGAGAAAGGTTTTCCCCGTACTTTTCTCTGCCGTTGGAATTGATCGCGGAGAGATAAATCAGCATCTGCAAATTCAGACCGTAGAGGATATCCGACAGGCGGAACTCCTTCTTGCCGGTCTTGTAGTCGATCACGCGTATATACTCGACGCCGTCCTTTTCATAGGTGTCGACGCGATCTACACTGCCGCGGATGCGGATCTTTTCGCCGTTGTTCAGTGTAACGGTATAGGCAGGTATCTCCTCCCCGATAGACAGCTCGAAGTCAGACGGACGAAAACTGCTCTGGGAGAGCTCGGTCACGATCCGCCATACCAGATCGGACGCGGTCTTGCGGATCCGATAGAAGAGATAGAGAAAACGCTTGTCCTTTCCCTCTTTTCCTCCCAAATGCTTTTCGATATACTCGTCCAACAGAGCGGAGACCTCCGCTTCCGCTTTGCTTTTTTCAATCGCGGAAAAGTCGTCGTCTTGATGATTTTTAAAAAAGTTCTCCATCACATAGTGCATCAGGGTACCGTACTCCAACGCGTCGATCGACGCTTTGCGGCGTTCTTTGACGGAAAGGCCGTAACGGCAGAAATACTCAAAGCGGCACAGGTGATACTTGTCCACCTGTGAGGAGGAGAGAAAATGATTTTTGGAGAACAGCGCCTTGGAGAGCGCCTTATCGCGGATATGCCTTGGCTCCCTGCGCTCGGCGGATCGGATGGATGAGAGCGCGCCGCGATAGTCGGGATCGTCCTCAAAAAACGCCCGCAAAGAGGCAAGCTCCTCGCCGCCCGAACGGTAGCGGGAGATATAGTATTCAAAGGCGGCTTTTTTAGAATAGAGATGCTCGCTCACGCCCTGTTCCAGCGCGCTCTGCGGATGCGTGTTCGGGAAAATCTGTGCAAGCTCGCTCATCACGGACGAGGGTGATAGCTTCTCGGAGGAAAGGGACATCGCGGGATAGCTGACATAAAGCCTGTCTGTCGCGCAGGTAAGCGCGCGGTAGACATAGTACTTCTCGGTGTCCAGCAGTTCGGCGACAGAGTCGGACATCGGCAGCTGCATCGCGATCAGCTCCAGCCGTTCGCTGTCGGTGAAAACGCCCGCCTCGACCGGATTGTGGGGAAATTCATCCTCCACCGCGCCGATCACAAACACCGCTTTTTTATCGGATAATTCCGCGCGGTCAGCCAAAGCGACGTCTACCTGATCAACGCCTCTCGGGATAGAAGATAATTCTGTATTAGAAAAATAAATATGTAACAGCTCATAGAACTTTTTCGGATTCATACGGTAGCTTCCGACCACCGCGATCATCTTGTCGAGAATGTCGCAGAGAACATTCCACAGCCTGATCAGCTCCGCGCTGAGATCGGCGCGATCCTTCTCTTCAAAGCGGTCGCATAATGCGTCGATGTTTTCTTGCACCTTCAATGCGTAGAGCAGCTGCATCAGCGCCTTTGCGACAGAGAGCGCGTCGGTATCTTTGACGGCGTTGCAAAAACGTCTGAGCTTGCCGATAATATCCGATCGAAGCGTCTCGATCCGCTCCAGCGTTTCTCTGTCCTTGTCGGTAAACTCGTCGGCAAAGCCGCGCGGATTCGCAGCAAAGGGCGCATAGAACTTCGCGCCGGAGATATCCCATATGTAAAGATAGTTCTCAAAGTCCGCGATATTCTCCACGGAATACACCGTCAGTCCGGACTTGAGAACGCCCAGCACATCGTCGCGGTCAAAGCCTCTTGTCGCGCAAAGGAATACGGCGTTGATCAGCCGCACCAGCGGAAAGCTGTCGATGGGATACGGCTCGTCCATAAAGTAGGAGATATCGTACTTCTGCAAAGCCGTGGACAGCACGCCCGCGTATTTGTCGGTACTGCGGGAGAGGATCGCAATATCACGGTAACGATAGCCTTCTTCCACCAGTTTCTTGATATTTCTGCCGACAAAGTCGCACTCGTCGTAAATGTCGCGGGCGGTATAGCGCGTAATATAGTCTGTATTTTTCTTATAAGGAATTTTATGATAGCGGTAGAGATTCTCCTCCACTGCCTTCAGTTCGTTGTTTTCAAAGCGGAAACGCTCGTCCAACCGGACGGGAGCGGCAACGGATACGCCGCTGTCTTTCGCGATCGCAGAAAGCTTTCTTCTCGTCTTTTTCAGGGTGTTGAAAACATCGGTATTTCCGGTGTCATCCGCTTCCATACACAGAGAGATCAGCATATCCTTGCTCTGTGTCATCAGCTGTTCGAGCAGCGCGTACTCCTGCGCGGTAAAGCCGTAGAAAGAGTCTACTGCTACGGTGAAGCCTGCGAATAATTGATGTTTTCGGATCGCATCCGCCGCTTTAGTCAGAGAATCCAGCGGATCAAGATAGCTCTTCTCCATCAGCGCGTTGTACGCTTCATAGACAAGAGCGGACTCCGAGAGCTTTTTGGAGAGGGTTTCATTGTTCGAGCGCCGCGCTGTTTCCTCCAACATTCCCGCGGAAATACCGCACTGCTTATATTCCTTCACGGCAGAGAGCATCAGCTCGCACAGATCGAGCTTTGACGCGCGTTTGGAGAACAGCGACAGAGAGGGAGCAACCTCTTCCAGCGCGAGGCTCATCACCACGTGACGGACGCCTTCATCAGCGAAACTCGCGAAACGGCTGCCGATATGTTCAAAGACATAGTCGCACAGTCGGGAGAATCCCAGTACCATAATATTACCCGCGAGCGACGGTCCCAACAGTGAGAGAAACGCCGCCTCGGTCTCAAAGGACTTCTGGTCGGGAACGATAAACAGGAGCTTCTCCTCCCCCGCCTTTGCCAAAGCCGCAAGGTAGTTTTTCAGATATTCACTTTTTCCCGTGCCACAACGGCCTAAGACAAATCGAAGCATATGATTCACCTGTTTTCAGTTGTTAGTTGTTGGTTGTTGGTTATTGGTTGTTGGTTGTCAGATATCGGTTGTCAGTTGTAATTACCGAAGTACACATAGATAAATAGTTGTGCGTTGTTTTCAATAAACTGAAAACCGGGAACCGGGAACCGTATTCGGTTGTTGGTTGTTAGTTGTTGGTTGTCAGAGTCATAAAATGAGAACGCAGGCGTTCATAGTATTCTACGATCTTGAAACGAAATTCGAGATCATCGGAGGACACCACCGCATATTCTCCCTCGTCAAGATCTTCTTTCAGCTGATTCCTTGTCGCTGCGCCGACACACAGTGCGGGATACATCACACACCAGAAGTTGTCGCCCTTCCCCTCGCCGATGGTCAGCTTCAGCGCGTCATAGAACCCGGCGGGCATGGTAAAGCCGTCATAATATCGGGTGTTAAAATACGTATTCTCAATCTTCGCGGTCACAGTATAATTTGCGCCGCTGTCGCGGATGACCTTGTTCGCGGTCTGTTCGATCAAAGGAAGATTCTCCTCGGTGATACGCATCGCGTCTTTCTTGTTATCCGCCTTTTCATACAGCGGCGAAATCGCGGTCAGCACCGCGTCACGAACGGAGAGCTTCAGATTCTGGTCAAACGCCGAGTTGGAATTCGGGATCATATGAACGCGGAACACATCACTATATAATTCTTTACAAGAATTTTGAAACGGGATCAGCGACAGGATGATCGCCAGCGCCGTCGCCGCCGTCAGAATACGGAATAATTGCTTCAAAAAAGATTACCTGCCTTTCTACCGGGAGTTTTGGCAGGTAAATCACTGTTTATTCAATTTTTGCGCCGTCCTTGACCGGTTCGCACAAAAACACCTTGTCGTATTTTTTCTTTAACGCGTCGACGCATTCCTGCGCGCGCTTCTCGGAAAGAAAGATCGCGTAAACGGCGGAGCCGGAGCCGGACATCGAAGCGCCCAACGCCTTATGCTTCATCATCTGCTTTTTGATCTCGCTGATCTCGGGCAGGGTCAGCACCTGTTCAAACTCGTTGTACAGGCAGGAGGACATCCCGCGGATATCGCGGCGATAGAGCTGCTTGACCACCTCGTCGGTATAGAGGAAGCCCTTGTACGGCTTGCTGTCGCACTTCTCATACGCTTCCTTGGTAGAGACAGAAAGATCGGGTTTGCAGATCACGATATGGCACGGCTGCAGCGCACAGAGCTTCTTAAGAGTCGTGCCGGTACCGGTCGCGAGCATCGTACCTCCCAGCAGACAGAACGGGACGTCGGAGCCAACCTTTGCGCAGATGTCCGCCATCTCTTTCATCGTCAAATGCGTTTCATAGAGATAGTTCAACGCCAATACGGTCGCGGCGCCGTCAGCGGAACCTCCCGCCAAGCCCGCCCGGGTTGGGATTTCCTTCTCGATCACAACCGTCAGCGGATGCGGTTCGACCTGTGTATACTGATAAAATGCCGTTGCCGCCTTAGAGACAATGTTGGTTTTGTCACAGGGGATATCATAGCCCTCACAAGTGATGGACACCGCGTCAGAGCGCTCACCCTCATCGACTGCGACGGTGAGCGTGTCGTAGAGCGAGACCGCCTGCATCACCATCGAGACGGTATGGTAGCCGTCCGGACGTCTGCCGACGATATCGAGAGATAGGTTGATTTTTGCGGGGGCAATGACTCTTACCTGTTTCATATCAAAGCTCCTTTATAAATTCTTCAATGAGCTTCAGAGCCTGTTTCAAATGCTTGAGCGAATAGGAGTAGGACAGTCTGACGTAGCCTTCTCCGCTCTCGCCGAACGCAGAGCCCGGCACCAGCGCGACACGCTTGGCTTTGAGCAGTTTGGTACAGAACTCTTCACTGCTCAGTCCCGTGGATTTGATACACGGGAAAGCGTAAAACGCGCCTTCGGGAGTAAAAGTGGAAAGGCCTATTTCGTTGAGCCTGTCCACTACCAGCCGTCTTCTCATATCATATTCCGAACACATATGCTCGATGTCCCGATCTCCGTTTTTCAGCGCTTCGATCGCCGCGTACTGGGCGGTGGTGGGAGCGGACATAATACAGAACTGGTGGAGCTTGGTCATCATCGCAATGATCTCCCGAGGTCCCAGCGCGTAGCCCAGCCGCCATCCGGTCATCGCGTATGCCTTAGAGAAACCGTTGATCACAACCGTCCTCTCGAGCATCCCGTCGATCTGCGCGACGGAAATATGCTTTTTACCGCCGTAGGTCAGCTCGGAATAGATCTCGTCGGAAAGCACCATCAGGTCGTGCTTTTTCACTACCTCGGCAACCTGTTCCAAATCTTCTCTCTCCATGATCGCGCCGGTCGGGTTATTGGGGAACGGCAGGATCAGGAGCTTGGTACGATCGGTGATACGCTCCTCGATCTGCGCGGCGGTCAGACGGAAGTTATCTTCTGCTTTCGTCTCGATCACGACCGGCGTCGCGCCCGCCATAATCGTCAGCGGCTCATAGCAGACGAAAGACGGCTGCGGCAGCAGTACCTCGTCGCCCGCAGACACCAGACAGCGTAATGCGATATCGATCGCTTCGCTGCCTCCGACGGTCACGACGACCTCTTCATCCGGGTTATATGTAAGATTGTATTTTCTTTTATAGAAATTTGCTATCTCCGCTCTGAGCTCCTTAAAGCCGCGGTTGGGCGTATACCATGTTCTGCCCAGCTCCAGCGACCGGATACCCGCTTCTCTGACATGCCACGGCGTCTTGAAATCAGGCTCGCCCACAGAAAGGGAGATCACGTTGTCCATTTCGTTGACAATATCGAAAAACCGTCTGATGCCCGAGGGCTTGACAGACTGGATCGATTCTGTCAGCTTCTCAGAATAGTTCATCAGATACCCATTTCCCTTCTGTCTTTTTCACTCTCGGTATCAAACAGCGAGATACCGTTTTCCTTATATCTGCGGAGCATAAAATGCGTCGCTGTCGCCAAGATCCCCTCGAGCGCCGAGAGCTTCTTGGACACGAACGCGGAAACGTCCTGGATGGTGTCGCCCTTGACGGAGAGCAGAAGATCGTAGGAACCCGCCATCAGATAGACAGACTCCACCTCTTCAAACTCCATGATCCTTTCGGCGATCTCGTCAAAGCCCTTCTGCTTCTGGGGCGCGACCTTGAGCTCGATCAGCGCGAGCACACCCGAGCCGGGGACCTCGTCCCAGTTGACAACAGCGCGGTAACCTCTGATGATTCCCTGATTCTCATATTCTCTGATCTGAGCCGCGATGTATTCCTCCGGCTCACCCAGCATCGAAGCAAGCTCCGACACGGAAAAGGTGGAATTTTCGCTTAATAAGTGTAACAGTTTATCCATATTAAAACCTCCCAAAATGGTTTATGGTATTTATGTCAATTGCAGATCAGGCACACGCTCGATGTTCATGGAATTCACGCAGACGGCGGATGCGATACAAAACAGCTCGCGGCCCTTTTCATAGATATTCAGCTCGGTACAGTTATCGGAAAAGCGCTCACACACGCTGCAGATGATCGTGCCGTCGGCGTCAAGGATATCAAAGGAGCCCGAGAGGATATCTCCGCGGATCCTCCAGCTGATTCCCGAATACCGCGCGCGGAGTCTGCCGGCTCTGTAGGTGAAAAACAGCTTCACGCTTTCCGCGCCGACGGTAACGGAATAGGCGTTGATCACAGGGAACTTCATATCGCGGATCTTTGCCGCAGTAAAGCCCGCGTCGATCACCTTCATCAGCTCGCCCGAGGCGGTGTTTCTT
This sequence comes from Ruminococcus sp., assembly GCA_017404145.1. Lineage (GTDB taxonomy): Bacteria > Bacillota > Clostridia > Oscillospirales > Acutalibacteraceae > Ruminococcoides. Next base: position 15,535 of record JAFRCW010000027.1, read on the forward strand.
CCCGAAACAGAGTATATTTTATTTCCGTATTCGTCAAAGACGAGAAACCTGGAATGGATATCGGAGGTATCACGTCTGATAAAAACCTTCATAGCAATCACCACAGATATTATTCACTGAAAAACGGGTATTATAACAAGGAACGGCGCAGCCGCTTTTTGAAGATATAAAAGCTCGCGTGTGTTTCGGGCTCAAACTTGACCAGAAAACAGCTGATATAGCCGATCAGCATCCAGAAGAACACCACCGTGAAGGAGATGTCGTACAAAAGCGCCTTTTCGATAAATGCGTAAATCAGATACGCAAAGCCGAAGGAACACATCGGCGGAAAGATCGACTCGCTGAGATTCTCCTCTTTAAAAACGTGCGGGGTCACATGCTTGATCAGCCGCAGTCCGAACACGGTAAACGCCAGAAAGCCCAGCATTCCCGAGCATACCAGCACCGTAGCGTAGCCGTTGTGGAAGTCGGTGGAGAACGCCGCGAGCCACTCGCCGTAAAGGTCGGAGAACGCGATACCGTTCTCAAACTTTTCTTCGCCGTAGCTGTAGATATTTCCCTTGCCGATCCCGAAAATCGGGAAGTCTTTAAACATCCACGCCGCCTGCTTCCACAACTTGATTCTGCCGGAATCGACGTTTTTGTTCACGTGAGAGAAGGTGATACGGTTGGTCGCCGAAATCACATCCTCCTCCAGCACCTCTTTCTCCTCTTCGGAAACGGTCTCAAAAATCGCGTCGGCGGTATAGATCACTTCGGAAAAGCCTTTTTGGAAAACAAAGCGGACGAAGAAAACCGAGCCGACAATAAACACGCCCGCCAACGCGCAGGACAAGCCCTTGATCATCACCTGCTTGAAAGAAAAACTGCGTTCCGTTCCGAAAAACTTGTAGATCACAAAGAACACGGCATAAGCGATCATCAGCACCAGAGCGCCGTTGGAGTCACAGAGCAGAAGCGAGATCAGATTGACCGCAAGACAGGTAGCGATCCAGATACGGCTGACGCGCTCTTTTCCCGATATGGCGATAAAGTCCTTTTTGAGCAGCATATGACAGCACAGGATCGCCACACAGGAGACAAAGCCGAGAATGTTGGGGTTGGTATAAAAGCCCGTGAAGCGGTTTTCATAGACGATCAGCTTCACCCAGTAAACCTCAAAGCTGATCCCCGCCATCAAAAACGCCACGCCGATGATTCCCACTACCGTGGTAAAATACACGATAAAGCGGCAGACGGAATACAGCTCTCTTCTGAAATTTAAATGCTTCTCGGTATGAACGGCATAGAACAGGAAAAAGCAGATCGCGAAGTGGAATTCCATCACCAGATTGTAGAAAAAATTATCCTTGATATGGATCAGCGCCGTCACGGTCGTAAACAGCATAAACAGCAGCAGCCACAGGCTGTAGCGGGTCTTCAGGATCGTGTGCTTTTTGTACTCGTTATAAAAGAGCAGTCCGATTCCCCAGAAAAACAGAAACGGCAGGATGATATATGCGCCTATCTGGATAAAAGAAATATTGCACAAAAACAAACAGATGATATAGCTTCTGCAAAAAAGCGATGTGTCACGCAGAACAGCCTTGACTCTGTCCATTAATACACCTTCTTAAGAAATCATATGCTTGACGGTAGAAAACATCAGTGAGATATCTCTGCGAAAGCCGAAACGGCTGATGTACTCAAGGTTATATTCCATCTTCTGAGGAAGAATGGTTTCCATATAGATCCGATCGACCTCTTCGGGATCGGTCACGTCGCCGATCAGCTCGTTCTCATCCTTGAACTTGATAGACGCCAGCGAGGTAACGCCCGCGGGCATCAGCAGCGTCGCATACATCTCGGGCGTATAGCGGTCGACGTACTTCTTGACCTCGGGACGGGTCCCGACAAAGCTCATATTGCCCGACAGAACGTGGAACACCTGCGGCAGCTCGTCAAGACGGAATCTTCTCAGCACTCCGCCGACCTTGGTAATTCTCGTATCGTTCCGGGAGGTCACCAGCGCGCCCATCTTATCGGCGTGATCCCGCATCGTGCGGAACTTCATGATCCGAAAGGTCTTTCCGTATCGGGTGATTCTCTCCTGACGAAATACGACAGGACCTTTGGAGGTACATTTTATCAGGATCGAGATAACCGCCATCGGCAAAATCAATAACAAAATCATCAGCAGAGAGAGAATAATATCGGATATCCTTTTCAGCATAAGAGAAAAGCGCTTTTTGTCAAGGATATCATAATATTTTCTGACCGCCTCATTCTGAAATTGCGCCGGCAGTTTCTCAAACGGTTTTAACGGCATTTAATCCTCCGAAAAGAAATAAAAACAATTGTTATTTTAAAGACATATATATTCACAGTATATTATATACCAAGAGCGAATATTTTTCAATATCTATGAGAAAAATATCGGTATAAGAAACGAATTATGACAGATAAAAAAAGAAAAATTCCTTTCATCGGAAAGAATGGCGAAAAGTTCACAGATTATTTCTTCTCAATCTCTTGACTATTGACGCCAAGAATAGTAGAATAAAAATATCAACAAGGAAGGAAAAAATAACAATAAAAATGGACAATGATTTCACAGCGGATCTCGTCACTTTGATCGACGACGAGAACGTAGAACACAACTTTGAAATACTCGACAGCATCGAGACCGACAAGGGTATCTTCTATGCCCTTTCCCCTGTTTATTCAAACGCCGCGGATTCTTTGCAGGAAAGCGGAGAATACTATATTATGGAGCTCTGCGAAGAGGACGGAGAGGATATCTACGTAGAGGTAGAAGACGACGAACTTGCCGACGAGCTTGCCGAAATTTTCGAGAAACGCTTTGAGGAAATGTTCGAGTACGAAGAAGAGGAAGAAAGCGAATAAGCTTTTCTTTCACGCCGCATTGACATCTGAATAACAGAGATTCGGCGGATCACTTGGTTTTTTGGTCCTGCCTGACTCGCGTATCGGCCGCAAATAACCCTACAACTTTTTAATCGGGAGCTTTGCTCCGAAAGCCGTGTGCAGACCTCCCTCATCCGAGGACGAAGGGAGCCTGACGCCTAGGGCTGGCACCCACCTGTCATTATGTAGGCAGGTTATCATTTCGGCTGTTGCGATCAGGCGGGACTTCTTACGTTCACTTTAGTGAACGTAAGAATGAATACTGAAAACTTAAGACTGAAAAATGAATAATGAAGGGAGGGCTTTGCCCTCACCCAATAATATGGAGTATGCTATGAAAATATCTGTTTTGGGCTGCGGAAGATGGGGCAGCTGTATCGCGTGGTATTTAGACAAGATCGGCAACGACGTCGTCTCCTGCGGTCTTAAGGACGCCCCCGAGCTGCAGCAGCTGCTGAAAACACATCACAACGACTATCTCACCTTTCCCGAAAGCATCGAGGTCACTTATGATCTCCCCTATGCTGTTCAGCGCGCGGAGGTCATTATCATCTCCATCTCCTCCCAGCATCTGCGCTCTTATATGGAGGATATCGCGAAGAATGATCTCGACGGCAAAACCATCGTGCTGTGTATGAAAGGTATCGAAGAAAAAACCGGCGAACGCCTCTCACAGGTGGTCGGGGAATTCATCGACGAAGAAAAGACTCCCATCGCCGTATGGGTCGGTCCGGGACATCCGCAGGACTATGTCAAGGGTATCCCCAACTGTATGGTGATCGACTCCAAAAACGAAGCGGTCAAGAAAAAGCTGGTCAAGAGCTTTTCCTCAGAGCTGATCCGCTTTTACATCGGCACCGATCTCGTCGGCTCGGAAATCGGCGCGGCGGCAAAGAACGTTATCGGCATCGCCGCCGGTATGCTTGACGGCGCAGGATACACCTCCCTCAAGGGCGCGCTGATGGCAAGAGCGCCGAGAGAGATTTCGCGGCTGATCGAGGTCTTGGGCGGCAACGGGATCTCCGCTTACGGACTGTGTCACTTGGGCGACTATGAGGCGACACTCTTCTCCAAATGGAGCCATAACCGTATGTACGGCGAAAGCTACGTCAAGGGCGAGAAGTTTGAAAAGCTCGCCGAGGGCGTGATGACATCCAAGGCGATGCACGATCTCGGTGTGAAGCTCAACGTGGAAATGCCCATCACCGACGCGGTATACAATATTCTTTTCGAGAAAAAAGATTATTTTGAAGAACTGGATAAGCTCTTTATGAGATCCATCAAAGAAGAATTCTGAAAGAACCGTCCGAAAGGGCGCTTTTTCTACTGTAGGGGAGGGCCAAGACCCTCCCGCCGCAGCGCGTTGCATAGAGTCGTAGGGCAAGGCGCCCTCGACTTGCCGAAACGTTGATAATATATCCCGTTTTCCACTGTTGGGAAACAATGATAATAAACCGTAGGGCGGGGGCTTGGCTCCCGCCGTGTTTTGTTTTGATTCGGCATTGGATTACGTTGTAGGGCAAGGCGCCCTCGACTTGCCGAAAGGTTGCTGTCATATCCATACCGGTTACAGGAGATACCGGTGAAATCCTGCTCCTGTATGAAACGTATGATATAATCAAAATGCTTCTGCGACCGGCAAGTCGAGGGCGCCTTGCCCTACGCTTTATTGATCAAAGTTTTCTGACCGAGGTAACCAAAATAAGATATCTGCGTTTCGGCGGGAACAAGCCCCCGCCCTACTTTGCGAATTGAATCTCCCCTACATTTAAAACAATTATTTTTGAATAAAAATCAAAACTTCTCACATACTACTATCACCAAATACAAGGAGGAATTTTTGATGACCGACAAAGAACTGTTGTATATTGAAGACGCTCTCGGACACGAGCAGTATTTTCAGACAAAATGTCAGGAAACCGCTCAATCGCTTTCCGATATGGAGCTCAAACGATGCGTAGAGGACCTGCAAAGCCGACACGCCCAGATCTACCGCCAGCTCTATTCATTACTGTAAGGAGGAAAAATATGGACGACAAAAACTTAATGCAGGACTTACTGCTTCTGGAAAAAGGCGCATGCGACCTCTATATGCACGGCGCGGTGGAATCATCCACACAGAATGTACACCTCGCGTTCAACTCCGCGTTCGTCGATACGCTGAGTATGCAGAACGAGATCTACTCCAAGATGGAGAGCAAGGGCTGGTATCAGACACAGCCCGTCGAACAGCAGAAGATCACCAAGCTCAAAAACCAGTTCTCCCCATTACAAGGATAAATCAAAACTGTAGGGAACGGTCTTGACCGTTCCGTGACAGAAGCCTTGCTATAATATCAATGTTCGGAAGAGTCAAGGCTCTTCCCTACGGTGTTTCCAAGAAAAAGAACGCCTCCGAGGGGGAGGCGTTCTGCGTTATTACACTGAAATTACAGCTCTGCGAAATACTTAATGGTTCTGACCATCTGAGAAGTGTAGGAATTCTCGTTGTCATACCACGAAACGACCTGAACCTCATAGAGACCGTCGCCGATCGGGGATACCATGGTCTGGGTAGCGTCGAAGAGGGAGCCGTATCTCATACCGATAACGTCGGAGGATACGATCGGATCCTCGTTGTAGCCGAAGCTGTCGGAAGCAGCAGCCTTCATCGCAGCGTTGATGCCGTCTACGGTGACGTCGTCGCCCTTGACAACAGCGGTGAGGATGGTGGTGGAGCCGGTGCATACGGGAACACGCTGAGCAGCGCCGATAAGCTTGCCGTTGAGCTCGGGAATAACCAGACCGATCGCCTTGGCAGCGCCGGTGGAGTTGGGAACGATGTTGCAGGCGCCCGCTCTTGCTCTTCTCTTGTCGCCCTTTCTGTGAGGACCGTCGAGGATCATCTGGTCGCCGGTGTAAGCGTGAACGGTGCACATAATACCGGTCTGGATGGGAGCGTACTTGTTGAGGGTATCAGCCATGGGAGCCAGACAGTTGGTGGTGCAGGATGCAGCGGAGATGATCTGATCGTCAGCGGTCAGAGTATCTTCGTTGACGGAGAATACGATGGTCTTGAGGTCTTTGCCCGCGGGAGCGGAGATAACGACCTTCTTAGCGCCGGCGTTGATATGAGCCATGGACTTGTCCTTGGAGCAGTAGAAACCGGTACACTCGAGCACTACGTCTACGCCGATCTCGCCCCAGGGGAGCTTAGAAGCATCTGCTTCTGCATAGATGGTGATTTCTTTGCCGTCTACGATGATGGAATTCTCGCCGGCTTCAACGGTGTGAAGGTTCTCGCCGATGGTGCCGCAATAACCCTTTTGAGCGGTGTCATACTTCAAGAGGTTCGCAAGCATATCGGGGTTGGTCAGATCGTTGATCGCAACAACCTCATAACCCTCTGCGCCGAACATCTGACGGAACGCGAGACGACCGATACGGCCAAAACCGTTAATAGCAACTTTTACTGACATAATATTCCTCCTAAGAATTATTTTAATGTAGGGGCTGACCGTGTCAGCACATATTTACATCTATTATATTCTACTACATAACAAGTATAAAAGCAAGAAATTTTTGTAAATAATGTTACTGTTTTATTACATTTCTTGTTATAATTCTTTTTTTGAATAATGAATACCGTTTTTGCGATAAGAGATAATGCTTGAAAAGCGGCGTCCGTTATGATATGATTGGATTGTCCGTCAAAGTATGGCAGAGAAATCTTTCATAAGGGTGAATTTTATGCTCAAAAAAATCCTTATTATCGCGGCGCATATCACGGCTTCGGTGATGTGGCTGTTTGTGCTGCTGCAAAGCGAATCCATTTTCAGCGTCAATGTGTGTACAGCTGTTCTTTCTCTTCTGGCGCTTCTCTATCTTCTGAATCACGAGATCCGTTTTGAGAAAAAAAGCGATATTGTCGGCATCGTTATACTCAGTCTCGCCTATACCGCGTCCAACTGTCTCGCCAATCACTATTTGCTTGCCGTAAGAAGCACTATCGTCTTTTTCTTATCCGGTTTTATCATAGGCGGATGTATCTTCACCGCGCTGTGGCATTACTTTGGTCACAGAGTACCCAAGCAGAACCAAAACGCATACCATCCCAAGAAGGTGTTTTTCCTCTGCCTTGTCCTATTCGCGGCGTCATATCTGAGCTTTCTGTTCCTCTTTGCCTCTCCGGGCAATCTGACACAGGACAGTATGATTCAGGTCACACAGAGTATCACGGGAGATTTTACCAACCATCACCCGTTCTGGCATACGGTAACGATAATGATCTGCGTCCGGATCGGCTCCGCTCTTTTCCACAGTGTGAATACGGGCGTTTTGCTCTATTCGATCCTTCAGGCGCTGTTTATGGCGGTAAGCTTCGCATATATATGCGCTTCGATTTATCGGATCAGCCGTTCAAAAGCGTTGCTGACAGTTTGCGCCGCATACTTCGGGCTGATGCCGTTCAACGTTTCGTACAGCGTCAGTATGTGGAAGGATGTTCCCTTCGGGATCTGCGTAGGCGTTTTTACCGTCGCGCTGTATCGGACAGTCCGTTCTGTCGGGAACCGGAAACTGAACTATACCGTCCTGCTCCTGTCGGGAATCGGATTCGGTATCTTCAGGAGCAACGGCTTGATCGCGCTTGCCATCACGTTCTTTTTCTCCCTGTTCTTCCTGTTCAAAAAGTATAAAAAGGCGCTTTTGATGATGCTGATCGCGATCGTTGTCGCGGCAATTATGACCGTCCCCGTCGTAAAGCTTCTGCATGTACAGCCGGTGCGGTTTACGGAATCGATCTCTATCCCGCTTCAGCAGGTTTCAAGAGTTGTTTCCAACGGTGAAAAACTGGAAAAAGATGAAGCAGAGCTGATCGAAAAGGTTATTTCTCTCGATACGGTCAAAGAAAAATATACACCCTATATCTCCGATCCGGTCAAATTCGCTATCACAGACGAAGGCGACGCCTATCTGAAGGAGCATAAAGCGGACTACCTGAAGCTTTGGTTCAAGATAGGACTCAGACATCCCGGAACATATGTCAAAGCGTGGGTCGAACAGACAAAAGGATACTGGAACAGCTGTTACAGAAGATGGCGCTGGGCAAACGAAATGTATGAGAATGACTACGGTATCCAAAAGATCACTCCGGAACCCGCCGTTGACAAAATGTATCAGGACTACTTCAACGTTTTCAAAACTTCATTTATGGAAACCTTTGTCAGCATCGGATTGTATACCCAGTTCTTTATCTTCGGACTGATCTTCTTCCTCTTCAAAAGAAAAAAAGAAACGGTGATCACCCTGCCGGCTCTCGCCAATATCGCAACGCTGCTGATCGCGACGCCGGTATACGCGGAATTCCGTTATGCCTATTCACTCTTCGTGTGTTTCCCGATCCTGCTCTGCGCTTTGATGTGTATCAACAGTAAAGCCCCGGATAATCATTCTTATGAGGAAAAATCCTCGAATTCGCGAAGATTCAGATAAAAATCAAAGCTCCCTGTTTCAATAAAAACGGGGAGCTTTTTTCATCGTTATTCGTAATCGACGACGTTGACCCAGCGGTCGAGGAACGCCTGTTCCTCTTCCTTACCCTTGACGGACTGGGTAGCCGCTACGATGGGCATCCAGCGCTGGACGTACTGCTTGGCAGTGTCGGTCTTTTTGCAGAAGATGTTGAGATACATCTCGCCGATCTTCTCCTTACCCTTCAGACAGAACAGCATATATGCTCTCGCGGCGTCCGCGGCAGCGTTGCCCTGCGTCACGTGAGACCAGTCGAGAATGAAGTGTCCGCCGTCGGGCGTAATGATGATGTTGGACGGTGAGAAATCGCCGTGGCAGATCTTCTTGTGATCCTTCATTGAATCGAGCCTTGTGTGCAGCTCGTAGCGGGTAGTCGCGTCGTACTTTGACGCGGAGATCTTGCGGTTGAACTTGTCCTTGATCTTGTTCAAGAGAGGCGCCTGTTTTTGGAAGATCTCCTTCTGGATATCCACAAACAGCTCGAGATATTCCTCGATCTTTTCGGGATGATCCTCCATCAGCTGTGTCAGGGTCTTGCCCTCGATATATTCTAAGCGGATCGCCCACTTTCCGTCGATCTTGGACACTTCCAAGAGCTTCGGAACGGGGAGTCCGGTCTCCTCGATACGCGCCTGATTCAGGGCTTCGTTGAGGATATCCGCTTTGGAATAGGTCTCCTCAAACACCTTTAAAACGGTGTCGCCGTCTTTATAGATCGCTTTTTTGGAGCGTTTCGCCAATACTGTCATATTATCGGTATTCATTGTCACGCCTCCTTAAATATCCTTGTGTTCGCCGTAGTAGGCGTTGAGGTACATCTGCTTGATCTCAGAAATCAGCGGATAGCGCGGGTTCGCGCCGGTGCACTGATCGTCAAACGCCTGCTCGGTCATCTCGTCAAGCGTAGAGAGGAATTTCTCCTCGTCGGGAACGTAATCCTTGATCGTAGGCTTGATGCCGATCGTGGCTTTGAGCTCGTCGATCTTTTTCAGCAGTCCGCTGAGCTTCTCGGAATCATCCTTTCCTTCTACGCTGAGTGCTTCTGCAACCTCGGCATAGCGGCGCAGGGTATGGGGATGATCATACTGGGAAAAGGTTCCCATCTTAGTGGGAGCCTCTTTGCTGTTGAACAGCAGTACCTCATTCATCATCAAAGCGTTCGCGACACCGTGAGGAATGTGGTGGAAGGCGCCGAGCTTATGCGCCATAGAATGCATCACGCCGAGGAACGCGTTGGCAAAAGCCATACCCGCCATCGTGGCGGCGTTCGCCATCTTCTCTCTCGCCATCTTGTCGGGCTCACCGCTGATCGCAGACTGATAGGCTCTCGGGAGATACTCGAAAATCACCTTTAGCGCTTCTAAGGCGAGACCGTCAGTATACTCGGTCGCCATAATAGACGCGTACGCCTCCAGCGCATGGGATACCGCGTCGATACCCGAAGCGGAGGTCAGACCGCCGGGAGCGTTCATCATCATATCCGCGTCAACGATCGCCATATTCGGCAGAAGCGAGTAGTCAGCGAGCGGATACTTGATGCCGCTTTCTTCGTCGGTGATAACTGCGAAGGGAGTGACCTCCGAGCCGGTACCCGCAGAGGTCGGAACCGCGATAAAGTACGCTTTCTCCCCCATCTTCGGGAAGGTGTAGACGCGTTTTCTGATATCCATAAAGCGCATCGCCATATCTTCAAAGTCTACCTCGGGATGCTCATACAGCACCCACATGATCTTTGCCGCGTCCATCGCGGAGCCGCCGCCGACCGCGATGATCACATCGGGAGCAAAGCCCTTCATCTGCGCGGCGCCCGCCTTAGCGCACGCTAAGGTCGGATCGGGAGCGACGTCCGAGAAGGTGGTATGGATGACGCCCATCTCGTCGAGCTTCTTCTCGATGTTTCTTGTGTAGCCGTTCTGATAGAGGAAGGTATCGGTGACGATGAACGCTTTCTTCTTACCAAGCTCGTCTCCCAGTTCAGAGAGAGCGACAGAAAGGCAGCCGGCTTTGATATATACTTTTTCGGGAGCTCTGAACCACAGCATATTCTCTCTCCTTTTCGCAACGGTCTTGATGTTGATCAGGTGCTTCACGCCGACATTCTCATAGACGGAGTTGCCGCCCCATGAGCCGCAGCCCAAGGTCAGTGAAGGCGCGAGGTTGAAGTTATAGATATCACCGATACCGCCGTGAGACGACGGGGTGTTGACTAAGATACGGCAGGTCTTCATTCTGGAATAGAACTCGCCGAGCTTTTCTTTCTCAGTGCTTTCGTTGAGATAGATCGAAGAAGTATGACCGTAGCCGCCGTCGGCAATCAGCTGTTCGGCTTTTAAGAATGCATCCTTGATGTCCTTAGCCCGGTACATCGCAAGGACCGGAGAGAGCTTCTCGTGAGCGAACTCTTCGGAGAGGTCTACCGACTCGACCTCACCGATCAGGATCTTTGCCGATTCGGGAACCTCTACGCCGCTAAGCTGCGCGATCTTATGCGCTTTCTGACCGACGATCTTCGCGTTTAAGGAACCGTTGATAATAATGGTCTTTCTGACCTTGTCAAGCTCCTCTCCCTCAAGGAAGTAACAGCCTCTGTATAAGAACTCTTTCTTAACCTCTTCATAGATGGAGTCAAGCACGATTACGGACTGCTCGGACGCGCAGATCATACCGTTGTCGAAGGTCTTAGAGTGAATGATGGAGTTGACCGCTAAGATGATATCTGCGGAGTCATCGATGATGGCGGGAGTGTTGCCCGCGCCGACGCCTAAGGCAGGCTTTCCGGAGGAATACGCCGCCTTCACCATACCGGGACCGCCGGTAGCGAGAATGATATCCGCTTCTTTCATCAGGGTGTTGGTCATATCCAGCGAAGGGACGTCGATCCACGCGATGATCTCTTCGGGCGCGCCCGCCTTAACAGCAGCGTCGAGAACGATCTTCGCCGCGGCGATGGTGGAGCTCTTCGCTCTCGGATGCGGCGAGATGATAATGCCGTTTCTGGTCTTTAAAGAGATCAGACATTTGAAAATCGCGGTGGAGGTCGGGTTGGTGGTCGGGATGACCGCGGCGACAACGCCGATCGGCTCTGCTACCTTAACGGTACCCATCGCCTCGTTCTCTTCCAGCACACCGCAGGTTTTGGTGTTTTTATACGCGTTATAAATATACTCGGCGGCGTAGTTGTTTTTGATAACTTTATCCTCTACCACGCCCATACCGGTTTCTTCTACCGCCATCTTGGCAAGAGGGAGTCTCGCCTTGTTGGCGGCTATCGCGGCAGCTTTAAAAATCGCGTCCACCTGCTCCTGCGAAAAGGCCGCGAACTTTTGCTGCGCTTTTCTGACGGCGGCGATCTTCTTCTCGAGAGTTTCGACGCTGTCTACGAGTAAAATTGCATTGTTCATAGCACATTCCTCCTTTACCCTAATAGTGTAACATAAAGCTTCATATCAATGCAATATTCAATTGACATAAACCTGAACTTTATTTTTTAGTATATATTGTTAATTTTTTAACGAATCAATTCAAAAGATACGCTCCCCTCCGTATAGAAAGGGAGCGTTCGCTTTATCAGCCGATCAATTCTTTGAGCTTTTCCTTGACAGCGCCGGCGTCGGCTCTGCCTCTACTCTGCTTCATCACGTTGCCTAAGAGCGCCATCAGCGCCTTTTCCTTGCCGCCCTTGTAGTCGGCGACAGCGTTGGGCATCGCGTTGATCGCGTTTTGACAGTACTCTGTCAGCGTGTTATCATCCAAGCCTGCCATATCGGACTCACTGACAAACTTCGTCACCGGATCACCGGAGTCGAGCATCTTCTCCAGCGCGGTCTTGGCAAGGTTGTTTTTGAGCTTGCCGGACTCGAGCATCTTACACATTTCGTTCAGCTGAGCAGCGGAGGTCTTGACAAGAAAAGCTTCTTTGTCCGCTTCTGTCTCGAGACGGCGGAAAATCTGACCGAGGATGAAGTTCGCGGCGGTCTTGGGCGCTTTGAGATCTTTGGCGGCTTCGTCAAAATACTCGGCGATCGCGCGGTACTTGGTCAGCTTCTCTGCGTCCTTTTCGGGAATCTCAAATTCTTCGGTATATCTTTTGAATTTCTGAGCGGGAAGCTCGGGGAGACTCTGTCTGATCTCCTCTACCCTTTCTCTCGGCACAGCGATGGTGACAAGATCGGGCTCGCGGAAATAACGGTAGTCGTGAGCGTCCTCTTTACTTCTCATCGAAGAGGTGGTGTTGGTCGCATCGTCATATCTGAGGGTCTCCTGCACGACAGCGCCGCCGGACTCGATCAGATCGACCTGACGTTCATATTCATATTCCATCGCCTTGGCAATATTGGTGATGGAGTTCATATTCTTGATCTCGGTACGGGTGCCGAGCTTCTCTGATCCTTCGGGACGGACGGAAATGTTGACGTCGCAGCGCATCGAGCCCTCCTGCATACGGCAGTCGGACACGCCGATATAGCGCATGATCTGCTGGAGTCGCTCTACATACTCCTTCGCCTCATCCACAGAGCGGAAATCGGGCTCGGTCACGATCTCGATCAGCGGCACGCCGCCGCGGTTATAGTCGACAAAGGTGTCGCCGTGGTTGTGGATCAGCTTGCCCGCGTCCTCTTCGATGTGGATGCGGAGAATACGGATCTGTCTGCCGTTGGAAAGTGTAATATGACCGTGCTCGCACAAGGGCTTGTCATACTGGGAGATCTGATACGCCTTGGGCAGATCGGGATAGCAGTAGTTCTTTCTATCCATCTTGGCGATCCCGGCGATCTCACAGTCGGTGGCAAGGCCCGCCATGATCGCGTACTCCACAACCTTCTCGTTGAGCTTCGGGAGCGTTCCGGGCAGTCCGATACAGACAGGGCAGCAGTGGGTATTCGGGTCGCCGCCGAACGCGGTGGTGCAGGAGCAGAAGATCTTGGTCTTGGTCTGTAATTCTACGTGGGTCTCAAAGCCCGCTACCAGTTCATACTTCACAGCTTTACCCCCCACTTCGTCTCTTTGAAATTGTCAACCGCCTGCTCATACCGATAGGCTAAATTGAGGATGGTTTTTTCATCAAACTTCTTACCGATCAGCTGCATACCGATCGGCAGACCTTTTTCATCTACGCCGCAGGGAACGCTCACGGCGGGAAGTCCCGCGGTGTTGACCGGTACGGTGCAGATATCGGAAAGATACTGTTCGATCTGGTCGGTCTCATCGGAGAACAGATAACCGTTCTCGAACGCGGTGACCGGCGCGGTGGGCGCTAAGATCACATCCACTTTCTCAAACGCTCTGTCAAACGCCTCGACGATCGCGCCTCTGAGGTTGACAGCCTTCTTATAATACGCGTCATAGTAGCCTGCCGAGAGCACATAGGTGCCCATCAGGATACGGCGCTGAACCTCTTTGCCGAAGCCCTCGCTGCGGGTGCGGCAGATCATATCATGGGTGCCGTTGTAATGTTCCGCCTTGTAGCCGTAACGGATGCCGTCGTAGCGTCCGAGGTTGGACGAAGCCTCCGCCATCGCGAGAATATAGTAGCTCGGCAGGGCAAAATCCAGCTCGGGCAAATCGAAATAGATAATCTCTGCGCCCATATCCTCGTACTGCTTCGCGGCAGAGAGGACAGCCTCTTTGACGTCCTCGCGGACGCCGTTTAAGTACTGGTTGGCGATACCGATCTTCTTGCCCTTGATATCGTTCTCCAAAGTGGGAAGCGTTGCTTCTCCGCCCTGAGAGGTAGAGTCTTTTTCATCGTACTTCGCGATCGCGTCAAAAACGATCGCCGCATCCTCTACCGACTGTGTGATCGGTCCGATCTGATCAAAGGAGCTTGCGTAAGCGATCAGGCCGTAACGCGATACCGCGCCGTAGGTGGGTTTCAGACCGACAATACCGCAGAAGGACGCGGGCTGACGGATCGAGCCGCCGGTGTCGGAACCGAGTCCGTAGACAGCCAGAGACGCGCCGACAGCCGTCGCAACGCCGCCGGAGGAACCTCCCGAGACATAGCCGGTGTTGTGCGGATTCTTCGCGCCGCCGTAGTAGGAGGTCTCGCAGGAGGAACCCATCGCGAACTCGTCCATATTGGTCTTGCCGAGCATCACAACGCCCTGCTCTTGAAGCAGTTCATAGACGGTCGCGTCATAGATCGGCTTGTATCCGGTGAGGATCTTCGAGGCGCAGGTGGTCTCGATTCCCTTGGTGGAGATATTATCCTTGAGCGTCATCGGGATACCCTCTAACAGACCGATCTCCTCTCCCCTAGCGATTTTTTCATCTACGGCTTTCGCCTGTGCCAAAGCAACGTCGGGGGTCACGGTAATATAAGCGTTTAATTCTTTATTAGAATTTTCAATTTCCGCTAAATACTTTTTGGTCAGCTCCACACAGGAGATTTCTTTGCTGACCAGCATATCGTGGATTTTTCTGATCTGTGATGTCATTTTGTCACGCTCTCTTTCTCACTAAGAAGTGGTCTTCCGCCTGTTCGGGAGCGTTCTTCAGGATCTCCTCCACGGGGAGGGATTCTCTGACTTCGTCTTTTCTGAAAACATTCGACAGATTGTTGATGTTGTCAAACTCTCCGGTCTTGACCTCCACTTTGTTGATGGTGTCGGCGAACTCGACGATCTTCTGCATCTCTTCAGTGAGCTTGTCGAGATCCTTCTCATCAACAAACAGCTTGGAAAGCAGCGCGATGTTTTCGATATCTTCTCTGGTTACCATAGTTATTTCCTTTCAATAAGGCTCCCTTTGGTAAAGGGAGCTCCCGCCGAAAGCGGGTGAGGGATTGTATGAATGTCCGAGCGAAGCGAGTAACCTTCACTCTTCGCTCTTCACTCTTATCTTATTTTGATATGCACTTCTCTTAATTGCTGTTCGGATACCTCGTTCGGAGAACCGAGCAGTACATCCTGCGCGTTACTATTCATCGGGAAGGCGATGACCTCACGAATGTTCTCTTCTTCTGTCAAAAGCATCAGCATACGGTCTACGCCGGGCGCCATACCCGCGTGAGGCGGCGCGCCGTACTGGAACGCGGTGTAGAGGGACTTGAATTTCTCCTTAAGATCGTCCTCGCTGTAGCCAGCGATGGAGAACGCCTTGATCATAATATCGAGGTCGTGGTTTCTCACCGCGCCGGAGGAAAGCTCTACGCCGTTGCAGACGATATCATACTGATACGCGAGAACGTCGCAGGGATTCTTCTCTAAAAGCGCCTGCATACCGCCCTGCGGCATCGAGAACGGATTGTGGGTAAAGATGATCTGACCGGTCTCCTCGTCCTGCTCAAACATCGGGAAATCGACGATGAAGCAGAATTCGAACTTCGTCTTGTCAATCAGATCGAGTCTTGTCGCGACCTCGGTACGGATCTGACCCGCGAGCTTCGGCGCGTCGGCGGGAGTATCGGCGATGAAGTAGATCACGTCGCCCGCTTTGGAGTTATTGCGCTTGATCAGCTCTTCGCGGTCGCCTTCTTTCAAGAACTTATCAATGGGTCCGTCGAACAGCATCTCGTCGGTGACCTTGACATAACCCAGACCCTTCATACCGATGGAAAGCGCGAACTCTTCCATCTTCTTGAACCAGCTCTTGGAGCAGGAAGCGGCGCCGGGAACGTTGAGGGAACGAACACATTTCTTTAAGAACGGCTTGAAGTCGGTCTCTTCAAACATATCGGAAATCTCGACAATCTCGAGCGGATTTCTGAGATCGGGCTTGTCGGTGCCGTATCTGAGCATCGCTTCCTTGAAGGTGATGCGCTTGAAGGGAGGCTTTGAGACCTCTTTGGCGGTGAACTTGACGAAGGTTTCGTAAAGCACCTTCTCCGCTACGACAAAGACGTCCTCCTGCGTAGCAAACGCCATCTCGAAATCCAGCTGGTAGAACTCGCCGGGAGAACGGTCGGCTCTTGCGTCCTCATCGCGGAAGCACGGCGCGATCTGGAAGTATCTGTCAAAGCCGGACACCATCAAAAGCTGCTTGAAGATCTGCGGCGCCTGCGGAAGCGCGTAGAACTTGCCCTTGTGCTTGCGGGAAGGGATCAGATAGTCTCTCGCACCCTCGGGAGAGGACACGGAGAGGATCGGCGTGTTGATCTCCAAAAATCCCTGTTCAACCATCTTCTCTCTCAAAAAAGAGATCACCTGTGATCGCAGGACGATATTGTTATGCACCTTCGGGTTGCGAAGGTCTAAGAAGCGGTATTTCAGACGGATATCCTCGTTGGTCTCCTTAGAGGTCACAACCTCAAAGGGCAGATTATTCCTGCACTTGCCGAGGACGGTCAGGGTATCGGCATACAGCTCAACGGTACCGGTAGCAATCTTCTTGTTGATCGTGTCTTCATCACGAAGCACAACCTTGCCGGATACGGTAACGGTACACTCGCGGTTAACGCCTTTTAAAAGGCTGTCGTCGTGTACGACGACCTGTGTGACGCCGTACTGATCGCGAAGATCAAGGAACATAACGCCGCCGTGATCGCGGATATTCTCTACCCAGCCGCACAGCTTTAACTGTTGTCCGATATGCTCTTCTCTGATATCTCCGCAGGTAAGGGAGCGATACAAATTCTCTTTCATTTCTCTATACCTTTCTCTTCAAAACTTGCGCGGGAAGTATTGTGATAAGCAATTTTTCCCTATTCTGTAGTAGTATAGCACAAACGAAAGCCAAAATAAAGTCTTTTTCGGAAAAAAGGGGGATTAATTCGTAATTCATAATCATAGTGCAAAGTGCAAGGTATATGAAATATGAAAAATGAAATATGAAATGTGAAGGGCGGGCTCCGCCCGACGCCCGATTGGTAGGGCGTTACATAGAGCCGTAGGGCAAGGCGCCCTCGACTTGCCGAAACACTGCTATTATCACGACGTTTTCACGCGAAGTAAAAACGTCAAATACCTTTATAAATAACATTGATTTTACAGATAACTTTCGGCGGGAGCAAGCCCCCGCCCTACATGCGGCACGAAGCGGGCTTCGCCCCTACGGCGAGAGAGTCAAGGCTCTCCCTACCGTATGTCCTGCAAATCGGGTGCCGGGCAGATCCAGCCCTCCGTTCTTATTTCTTAGTTAAAAAACAGACGCCCGTATGAAACGAGCGCCTGTGAAAGGATAATTCTAATAAAGAATATTAACTTTACTTAAGGTAGGTCTGGCCGGAAGGTCCGATCGCACCGGAGATGCCCTGGAAGCCGGAAGCGCAGCAGACATATACTCTCATATTGCCCGCGCCGATAGAACCGGTTGTAAGGGTGCCGCCGGAAACCTGCTTGACGTCGCCGGTAACTGCGTCGACATACTTACCGTCGGGAAGTCCCTTGAAGGTAGCGCCGCCGGAAACCGCGACACACGCCAGAGAATCCACACCGTCGCCGGTATAGCGTCTGATGTACGCCATATTGCCGGATACGTTAGAGCCGGATACAGTGTACTGACCTTTCTGGAGAGCGGGAATCGCTCTTCTGATCGCGTTGAGCTTCTGGATATGCTTCGCGAGCGGCTTGTTCAGCGTATCCGCGACCTTACCGGAAGCGGTATACTGGCTGAAATCGCTCGCGTTGACCGTTCCCTCGAGGTTGTCGCCGAAGTACGCGCGGCCTGTGGTGGACAGAGGAGCGTTGGGACCGACGTCGATGACGGAGCCCTTCTGGAACTCGATCTCGCCGCCGTAGTACAGACAAGGAATGCCGCGGAAGGTGAACATCAAATCAAGGTTCTCCGCCCAGGTCTGGGTGCCGCCGGTAAAGCGGTTCTGCTGACCTCTGTCGGGAGAATAGTCGTGAGACTCAACATAAACGACATTCCATGTAGAGTCGTTATAGTACTGGTCCTCAGCCTTCGCGATGCCGAACGCGGAAGAAGCCTCGTCGAAGCACCAGTGCATCTGGAAGTCGATCGCGCCCATACCGGAAGCCTTGGAGTAGTCGGGCTTGTGGTAGGTGATGCCGTTGAGGAAGGCGTTGTTGGAGGTGGGCTGACCCGAAGGCTTGTCATACTTGTTCCAATGATCCATCGTCAGGTCGATGTTGCTCTTGATGGAGGCAGCGTCGGTGCCGTGCTTCCACTTGCTTGTATAGGAAGTGTCGGGTTCTGCCCATGTATAGAACTGAACAGACTCGCCCGCGTGCTCTCTGTACCAAACCTGGCTGTAACGGCAGCAGATCTCGCCGAACATATAGAAGTTGTTGTTGCCGGCGTCCTTTGCCGCCTGGTTGAGCTGCTTGTTGTAGTTGACGTTCAGAGACAGTCTCGGGATATGTCTGACGGTATCGACACGGAAGCCGTCAACGCCCATATCAAGATACTGCGAATACGCGTCTACGGTATATTTCGCTACCGCGTCGTTCTCGGTGTTGAGGTCGACGCAGTCGCCCGCGATCTGGCAGTACTTACTGGTATAGTCATCCCAGTTGAGGCTGGAGAAATAGCCGTTATGGAAGTAGTTGTTGGGGTTGGAAACGCTGTCGTAAGAAACATAGTCGGTGAAGCCCTGTGTCTGCTTCATCAGCTGGAGTCTCTTGTCATACTGGGTGCCGGGCTTGAGCGCGTAGTACTCCGCAGGAGTCTTGACGCCGCAGTAGTCGAGTAGGGTCTTGGTAGGAACCATCGTGGACTCCAGATCCGCCAGATCAGTGATCTTGGAATATTTCTTCTCAAAGAGGTTGCACAGGTTGGTCTCGCCGAAGTTGCCGGTATGGTTGAATACGACGTCCTGAATGATCTTGATGCCCTTGTCGTGCGCGGCGGAGATCAGATCCTCATATGTCGCGCCGGCGCTCTCATAACGGGCGTCAACCTTCTTGAAGTTCAAGGCGTGGTAGCCGTGATAGTCATAGCCGGAGGCGTTCTCAACCACGGGAGTGATCCAGATCGCGGAGAAGCCTAGCGCCTTGATATAGTCGAGCTTATCGATCAGACCCTTAAAGTCGCCGCGCCACGCGGGGTCGGAGTCGGGGTTGCCCGCTTGACCGTCGTCCCAGCAGTGAACGTTGTTGGACTTATCGCCGTCATAGAAACGGGTAGTGATGACGAAATAGATAGAATCCTCACGCATATCGACAGACTCATAGGAATCCGCCGCATCGGGGTTCTTGGTACGGGCTCTGCCGTTCTTAAACCACCACTCGCCTGTCGTGAGCGTGAACTCATCGGAGAGCTGGTCGGAGAGCTTTAAGCCGCCGTTGGTCACCATCAGGTTGATCTTGGTGGTGTCGGTGAAGGTATAGGTATACCAGTTGCCGCCTGTCTGAGAGTTATCTTTGGTCATCTTGACGCCGGGATAGTTGGTCTCTTTGTTGGCGGGCAGAGCGTTCCAGAAATACAGATAAGGAACGCCGGATTCGGATTTGACATGAACAATGATACCGGAGGTCGCTTCCACCTCAGCGATATCCTGTTCTTCAGCGGTCGCTCGGATGGCAAAAACAGAAACGAGAACTGCTAAGCACATCAGCACAGCGAAAATTCTTGCGATTTTCTTCATGTTCTGTTTCCTCCTTTACCAGTTTACCGGAACATTAGCTAACTTCTTCTGGATGATTGTCGCATCAATAACGGAAACCACATTGTCGCCGTCGACGTCCGCGTTAGCCTTGTTGATCTTATCCTCGCCGTAGATACTTGCAAGGAACTTCTGAATGGTTGTCGCGTCGATAACCGAAAGCACACCGTCCTTATCGGCGTCGCCCTTCATCGTAAAGCCGGAAGAGGAGGTGGGCGTCTCGGGAGGCAGCGTCTGATCCTGCGGATCGGAAGGATTGGTCACACTGCTTAATACAAACGCTCTCGAGACATCTTGGTTGTCGGAGCCCTGCACCGTCAGGACAACGGTATAGTTGCCCAGCGCGGAAGGCGTAAAGCTGTAGGATGTGTTGCGGGTATAATACGGTGTGTTGATCGTATTGCCCGAAGGATCGGTAATCGTGTACTTATAGAAGAGCAGCTTGGTGCCGGTGAAGCCGCCGCCCGCGGCAGCCTGAAGATTGCACGCATCGCCCTTCTTGATCTGTCCCGAAGAGGGAGTCAAGCTCTTGATATAGGGAGCGATGGAGGAAGCGCCGTCCGTGATCGAATACTGCGCGGAACGTGTGTTGGTGTTTCCCTTCGCGTCCTTAAAATCATAGGTAAGAGTATAAGTACCCGTTACCGTGGGAGTCCAAAGCGCATAGTTCTTTGTGGAAAAATTGGAAAGCGTCGTCACCGCGCCGGTGGTGTTGTTCTTCACGGAGAACTTGTAGTAGACGGTTCCCTGACCGGTAGCTTCCGCCGAGAGGGTGATCGCTACACCGTTATACTGAGGAGACTCCACATCGGTCTTAAAGGAGGTCACCTGCAAGGGAGAGGTGTCATAGATCGACCATTCGTTGGTAGCGTTGTTGTAGATATATCCCGCGCCGGGATAGGTCATATCGCCGGTCTGCGTCTGGGCAGAGCCGATGTTGAAGATGATGTTCTGCCAGCTGCCGGTCACTTCATAGGACCAGATATCGCCGGAGACTTTTGTCATCTGAATGCCGGGCCACTGGGCGTTACTGGACGAACTGCCGGTCCACATATAGGCGTAGACAGAGCCCCAGCCGGCTTCGTTCTTGCAGTATACCATATTCTTTCCCGAAGGAGGATTGGTAGGATTCACGGGAGGGTTAGTGGGGTTGACCGGAGGATCGGTCGGAGTGACGGGAGTATCGCCGTAGACGCTCCACTGACCTGTGCTGTAGGTGTAGAGATATCCCGCGCCGGGATAGGTCAGATCAGTGGTCTGAGCGGCTTCGCTGCCCATGTTGAAGATGATATTCGACCAGCTTCCCGTTACCTCATATTTCCAGATATTGCCCGAAACCTTGGTCATCGCCTGACCGGGCCATTCGGCGTTTTTGCTTTCGCCGTTCCACATATAAACGTGAGGCGTTGTCCAGCCGGGATCATTCTGGAAATACACCGTACCCTGAGAAACGGGAGGGTCGGTAGGATTGACCGGCGGATTGGTGGGATTCACGGGAGCATCGGAGCCCGCCTTCACCGCGTTGAGTCCCGAAGACTGAGAGGTGAAGTAGATTCTGACGGAATCCTTGTTGGGATTCCAGAGGTGCATACAGCTGTATCCGCGGTAGTTGCCCGCCGAGAGATAGTAGCTGCCCGAATTGGCGACAGAGCTGATCGCAATACTCTTATAGGCAGAGCCGCCCTGACTGCTGACCGAGGATACGAAGAAGCAGTAGTCGCCCGCGCCGAAAGAGGTAATATCGATGTAATAATAGCCCTTGCCGCTGTCGTAAGTGAAAGCGCCTGTCGGTCCCGACATAGAACCGAAATCAGGATCATTGGTGTTCAGTCCGTAAAGATAGAAGCTATCCGCGCCGACAGGGGCAATCTCTTCCTTCTCCTGCGCGTTCGCCGCAAAAGCGCAGAGGCAGAACGACATCAAGATAGAAAGCGTCAGCGTAACAGCTACGACGATCTTCATGGACATCTTTGAAGTTCGCAAAATGTTTCCTCCTTTTTTCGCAAATTTACTCAGATATATTATACAAAAATTACAACAATTTAATATTCTATCAAAGAATTAAAATCCAACAATCTTTCTTTTGCTTTCCTGTCAATAATACACAAATAATAGGAATTAGACGGATAAAAAATCTCCATACATCAAAAAACGCCCACAACCTGTGAGCGTTATAATAAATAAGAAATAAGAACGAAGAAATAAGAACCGAATATCAACTACAGATTCCCTTTGATTTTCTCCCAGTAGGCTTTGAACGCCTGCTCGGTCTTGTTCTCACCGAACTCATAGTAATGATGGTCCTTGATATCATCCGGCAGATACTGCTGATAGGTCCAGTGATAAGGGAACATATGGGGATAAAGATAGTTCTGCCCCTTTTCTTCTCTCTCTTCGCCGTCAAAGTGCTTATTCTGCAGCTGTCTGGGAACCGTCTGTCCGAGACCCTGCCGCACATCCTGCTGCGCCTTGGTGATCGCGCTCTCTCCCGAGTTGGACTTCGGCGCAAGGCATACCATGATCACTGCGTCAGCAAGCGGGATCCGCGCCTCGGGAAAGCCCACCTGCATCGCGATATCCACACAGGACTTCACGATCGGCAGGATCTGGGGATAAGCGAGCCCGACATCCTCTGCGGCGCAGACGACCAAACGCCGGCAAGCGGAGATCAGATCGCCCGACTCCACCAACCGCGCGAGATAAAACAGCGCCGCGTCCACATCGGAACCGCGCATACTCTTCTGGTATGCGGAGATCACATCATAGTGGCTGTCGCCGTCTTTATCATACCGCGCTCCCGAACGCTGGGTCAGCGACTTCGCGAGCTCGACGTCCACAGCAATACGGTCATCTTTCACTTCACCCGCGACCGCACACAGCTCGACAGAGTTGAGCGCCTTTCTGACGTCGCCGCCGCAGGAACGGGAGATGTGACGGATCGCGTCATCCGAAAAACACAGTTCTTTTTCATAATCTTCGCCGAGGATCATGATCGCTCTTTTGACCGCTTTTTCGACCTCATCGGGCTCGACCGGCTTGAACTCAAACACCGTCGAGCGGGAAAGGATAGCGTTATAGATATAAAAATACGGATTCTCGGTGGTGGAAGCGATCAGGGTAATCGAACCGTTCTCGATGAATTCGAGAAGCGTTTGCTGCTGCTTTTTGTTGAGATACTGGATCTCGTCAAGATACAGCAGCACACCGTTAAGCCCTTCAAAGGTATTCAGAGAACTGACGATCTCTTTGATGTCAGCGGTCGAAGCGGTGGTGCCGTTGAGCTTTTTAAAGGTGCGGTTGGTCTTTTTCGCGATATAGGACGCGAGGGTGGTCTTCCCTACTCCCGACGGACCGTAAAATATTAAGTTGGGAATGCTGCCGCTCTCGATAATACGGCGCAGAGGCTTGCCCTCAGAGAGCAAATCCTTCTGCCCGACGATATCGTCCAGCGACTGCGGTCTTAACCTGTCGGCAAGGGGAGTGTTCATATGTTTCCTCCGATAAAAAATGTAGTCATCGCAAGGGGTTCAGCCCGTGGCAATCCCAAAAATCCGGGTTGTTAGTTCCCGGTTGTCAGTTATTGGTTATGACGATTGTGAAGCTCCATTTTCAATCAATCGTGCAAAGCACCCAATCAACTGATAACTGAGAACCAGAAACCGGGAACAAAATGAATGGCAAGGGGATTCTCACGGTCGCTTACGCTCCCTCAGAATGACTACTTTCCATGAGGGCGAATGGTCGCCCCTATAATCTTACTGATACAGCGGGTATTTCTCACACAGAGCCGCTACCTTGCTGTTGACGGTCTCTTTGTTGCCCTCGAAGTCTTTGATCACCAGAGAAATACACTCGGCGATGACGTCCATATCCTCAACGTTCAGACCTCTGGTAGTGACCGCGGCAGTGCCGATACGGATACCGGAGGTAACAAAGGGAGACAGCGGCTCATTGGGGATGGTGTTCTTGTTGACGGTGATGTGTACCTCGTCCAGCATATGCTCGAGATCCTTGCCGGTCACGCCTTCATTTCTGAGATCCATCAGCATCACGTGGTTATCGGTGCCGCCGGAAACCAGCGTATGACCGCGCTTGACAAGCCCGTCTGCGAGCGCCTTGCAGTTCTTTACGATGTTTTCTGCGTAGGTCTTGAACTCGGGACTCATCGCCTCCTTGAAGCATACCGCCTTGGACGCGATAATGTGCATCAGAGGACCGCCCTGCATACCGGGAAACGCCGCCTTGTCGATCGCCTTGGCGTACTCTTCCTTACAGAGGATCATACCGCCGCGGGGACCTCTTAACGTCTTATGGGTCGTGGTGGTAACAAAGTCGGAATAAGGCACGGGACTCTCGTGAACGCCGCCCGCAACCAAACCGGCGATATGCGCCATATCCACCATCAGATACGCGCCGACCTCGTCGCAGATCTCACGGAACTTCTTGAAGTCGATCGCTCTGGGATACGCGGAAGCGCCGGCGACGATCATCTTCGGCTTACACTCTTTCGCGATCTCAAGGACCTTATCGTAGTCGATCCTGTGGGTGACGGGATCAACGCCGTATGATACGAAGTTAAAATACTTTCCCGAAAGGTTTACGGGAGAACCGTGGGTCAGATGTCCGCCTTCGGAAAGCGACATACCCATCACGGTATCGCCGGGCTGCAGCATCGCGAAATAGACGATCTGGTTCGCCTGAGAACCGGAATGAGGCTGGACGTTCGCGTGCTCCGCGCCAAACAGCTCACACGCTCTGTCGCGCGCGATATTCTCCGCGATATCTACCGCGAAGCATCCGCCGTAGTAACGTTTGGAGGGATAACCCTCGGCGTACTTGTTGGTCAGGATACTGCCCATCGCCGCCATCACAGCGGGAGAAACGATGTTCTCCGACGCGATCAGCTCCAGATTCTGCTGCTGACGGGAAAGCTCCAGCGCCATCGCGCTGCCGATCTCCTCATCGTAATTTTTGACAAACCCTATGGAATCCATCAAATCTTTGTACATAATAATACCTCCGTTTTCCCTTTGCTGAATCGTAAGACTCAGCCTTTTATCAATTGGATCAACCCTTTGAGATCATCTAAGGTCTCCATTGAAAATGCTTTATTTCTGAGCTTCGCGGCATTTTTGAACCCTTTGAGATAATACGCCGCGTGCTTTCTCGCTTCTCTCATACCTACCCTCTCGCCCTTGAGCTGAACCAGTCGTCCGATATGTTCGAGCAGGATACCGCACTTTTCGTCGATATCGGGAGGAGGAAGAATAATTCCTTTTTTTAAATATAAATTGATTTCTCTGAAAATCCACGGGTTGCCTAAGGCGCCTCTGCCGACCATAATATGATCACAGCCCGTGTATTCATAAACAAACTTTGCGCTTTCTGCGCTGACGATATCGCCGTTAGCGATCACCGGGATCGAGACCGCGTTTTTGACGTCTCTGATGATATCGTAGTTGACGGGAGGAGCGTAGAACTGATTCCGCGTTCTGCCGTGTACCGTCACCGCCGCCGCGCCGTTTTCCTCAGCGATCTGCGCGATCTCCACCGCGTTGAGATGTTCTTCGTCAAAGCCTGACCGGATCTTCACGGTCACGGGAATTTCCACAGCGTTCGCCACCGCTTTGATGATCTCGCCGCACAGCGCGGGCTGTTTCATCAGCGCGGCGCCGGAGCCGCCTCCCGCGATCTTCGGCGCGGGACATCCCATATTGATGTCGATCACCTCGGGACGATATTGCAGAGCAAATCTCGCCGCGTTCGCCATCACCTCAGGCTCCGTTCCAAACAGCTGTACCGCGCAGGGACGCTCGCTTTCTCCGATCTCCATCAGCTCGGCGGATTTTTTCGAGCTGTAGGAAATCCCCTTGGAAGAGACCATCTCCGAAACGCAGTAGGACGCGCCGAAACGCATACAAAGCTCTCGAAACGCTCTGTCGGCTACTCCCGCCATCGGAGCGAGAGCGGCATAGCCGCTGATCGTTACATTACCGATCTTCATCGCTTGTCCTAGCGTTTGCCGCTTCTGGTACGCTTAGAAACCATTACGCCGACGATCAGCGCGATACCGACCGCTACGCACAGCCAGGCAATCACGCCGCCCAAAAGCGAGGTATCGGAAACCTCCACGTCGGGCAGAGGGATCTCGGTCGCGAGGATAACCTCCTGCTGAGAGACCTCCGGCAGCTCATTGAGATGCTCCGGCTCGGTGTAGGTTGAAATCGCCGCAACCTCTTCGGTTTCTTCCTCCTGCGGCTGTTCGGGCTCGTCCGCGGGAGCGTCGGTCACTTCTTCTATGTAAGGCGCTTCGGTCTGGATTTCTTCTTCCTGCTGTGACACGACAGGCTCGTCCCCGCCGGAAACCTCCTCTTCTCCCCCTTCGCCTGTCGCAAAGGCAGAGAAAGACAGCAGAGCAAACGCAAACAAAAGCGTCAACAGCAAGGATATGATCTTGAAAGTCGTTTTCCGATGTTTCATCAAAAAATCCCTCCACCGCTGATCGCGGTCTCCCTTTCTCAAGCGGAAAAGGAGGTTAAAATGACAGTATTTCGTTTATTATAACAAATAATTATTGATTTTGCAAGACCGAAGAGAGCGCGTTTCCCAACATTTCTCCCGAACGGACGGCTTCTTCGAGCGTATTCGCGTCTGTTCCGACCTCGATCAGCAGAGAACCGTTGTTGACATTCATATTGTAGGTATAGTCGCCGAGGTTCAGCGGACGGGCAAAATCCTCATAGAATTCATCGCATTTTTGCTGGAGCTTGACGGCAAAGATCAGATTTTCCTCCCAGAACGGAAAACGGTCGTCCTCGACGTTTCGTCCGGTCATAATCATAATTTGCGCCGCCTTCTTGCCGTCGTAGATACATGTCGGCTTATACTTGGTATCGTCGTCGGCGGTCATCGAATCACGGTGGATATCCAGCGTGACCTTGATTTCGGGATACTTCTCTATGTATTCCTGTACGGTGTCATAGCTTCTGTCATAGGATCCGTCATAGGAGGGATAATCGTGCAGGGTAGTATCGTGAACGGCGCCGATCCCTCTGGACTTCAGCTCGTTTACGATCGCCTCCCCTACCGCGCAGACGTTTTGACTCTCGTCGGTGGAACGGGGATAAAAATCATCGTAGTATTCGCCGGTATCCTCGCTCATATAACTCTCGCAGGTATGGGTATGATAGACCAGCACCTGTACCTGATGTGTGTCTTCGATCTCAAACGGCAGATCCTGCGACAGAAGCTCCTCCACATCGGGGGTATAGTCGGTCGTGTTGCGGATATTGATACCGCCGATATTTTGATTGCCTGCGGTAATGGTCTTTTCCACTACCGGATAAGCGTCTCCCGAATGGATCGTTTTTGCGGCGGTTTCTTCTACAGCGGTCGGAGTAACGATCTCGTGTTTCCTCGGAGCTTGGGTTTCTTGCTCCGCTTGTGTCGGAAAGACGGAACCGTTTGCGAAACTGAGCATTGCCGCCGAGAGCGCCGCGTCGTCATACAGTGAAAAACTCCTTGTGACGCCGGAGATCACGAACGAAAAGCAAAACGATATCGTCACCAGCGCGGTCAGAATCACGATCCCCGCTTTTATGATCTTCTTCATACTTTCACCTGCCTTTTAGATCATATGACAGGAAGCGGAAAAAAATGAGAAAAGCACCAAACAATTAGAAATTAGAAATGAGGAATGAGGAATTGCCGGACATTGCATATGGTCAATTTTTATTGTTCGAGCAAAGCGAGTAACCAAAATTCCTAATTCCTAACTCCTAATTCCTCATTTACTAACCATTAAATCAATGCCAGCAAGTCCTCCGGCTCCATATCCTTCTGCAAAGCGCAGTTGATACACAAGGCGATCAATCTCGCCGCGCGGCTGACAAGCAGGTCGATCTCCTTAGGCGTCACCACCATAGTTCTGCCCTCGGGGGATACTTCGGAAAAAATCTTCTGCAGCTCGCTGTCGTCGTCGGACTTGAGCAGGTCACAGGCGAGGGTGATTGCATCCACCACGGTGGGAACGCCGATGGAAATCACAGGGATCCCCATGGTGCTTCTGTCGATCCTCGTCCTGTGGTTTCCCACGCCCGCGCCGGGAGAGATCCCCGCGTCGGAGATCTGAAGCGTTTTTCCCAGACGGGAAAGCCGCCGCGACGCCAGCGCGTCGATCACGATCAATGCCGAGGGCTTGATCAGTCTGATCACACCCAGAAGATACTCCGACGTCTCGATGCCGGTCTGTCCCGTTACACCGGTGGAAAGCACCGCTACGGAACGCAGATGATCGAGTCCTGTTGACCTCGCGATCTCTCCCGTGATATGGCGGGTCGCCAAAATTTCGGAGGACACCTTGGGTCCTAAGGCGTCGGGGGTGATCTCGACATTTCCCAGTCCCGCCACCAGCACGGGACCGTAGGCGGGCAGGAGCTTCTCTATCTCACGGGAGATCACGCCGATCCTTTGGTCGTCTGTCTCCACGCGATCGGTCAGAGGCTCGAGCTCTATGGTGATATAGACGCCCTGCGGCTTTTTCAGGAGCTGTCCCGCACGCTCGGTTTTCACCTCCAGACGCTCTACCGTCAGACCCTCCCGATTCTCCTTCGCATACTCTACACCTTTGATATCCTCCTCGACCAACTCGCGCCTTTCCAGCGCAAGGTCGGTTCTCAGCTCCATCCAAACACCCCTCGACAATTCAAAAAAACTTCATAAAAAGTTAACGCTTTGTCATTTATTATCTCCCGAAAATGTATTTACATTCAAATCCCGATATGATAGAATTATGCTGTATTTATATATGCTTTTATTAAGGTATAAAAAGGTGAGAATATGAAAAAACTGAGATTTTTAATATCGCTGACGCTGATTGCCGCTCTGTCCGCTGCGGGATCTTTTGCCGCAAGAGGCGCAGAGCTGGAAGCAGCGGAATCCTCTGCCAATATAGAGGCGGCAATTGTTGCGGCAGACTATGAAGAAGCCGGCAGTATCATCGAACCGGACGAAGAGCTTCCGTCCGCCTACAGCTCAAAAGACGAAGGATTCACTACTGAGGCGCGTTCTCAGATCTATAACACCTGCTGGGCGTACAGCTCTGACGCGGCGATGGAGACATTACTGCTCAAAAACGAGGTGGAGACTTCCCATCTCTCCACAATGCATATGAACTACTGGGCGACTCCCGATAAAAACGGCAAAGGCTGGCAGCGCGATTATACCGGCGCCGGTTATCCGTATATCCCGCTCGGCTACTTTTCGTCATGGTCGGGAGGCTTCAGTGAAGAAGCATATCCCTCATCAAGCAGCTTCAGTGATTTTGACAGAAATGTTTCTCCCGAAAAGCCCCTTTACGGCGCGACTTCGATCATTTATCTGACCGGTGAGGATCAAGACACCATCAAAACCGCAGTATGGAAATACGGCGCGGCGGTAGCGAGTTTTCATTATAATGCGACCGCGCTGCAGTCGGGAAACTATTACTTTTATATCCCCGGTCTGAAAACCTCACAGCTCAACGGTCACTCCATCGCCATTGTCGGATGGAATGACGATTATGATAAGCAGAACTTCTATTCGGAAACGACCGGGGCAAATCCGAACGGCGACGGCACCACCATTACCGTGTCTCATTGTCCCGAGAACAACGGCGCGTGGCTGTGCAAGAACAGCTGGGGACCTTCATGGGGCAACGAAGGCTACTTCTGGATTTCCTATGAGGATCAGTATCTTTTTGACCGCCGCTTCGGTCCGTCCTTCTCAATAGCGGAATACGAAAATGTCGACGGCAGTACAACTCTCTACCAGAATGAGATCTACGGCGCGAACTGCACCTTTAACTATATCTCTCAGCTCAGACCGAATATGAGCAAAACCACTTTTGTCAATGTTTTTGACTTTTCTGACTTTATGACGGTGCTGGATAAAATCATCTTTGAGACCAAGGCAGTCGGCTCCGCCTATACGCTTTACTATATCCCGGTCGACACGGAATTCAAGCCCGTTACCGACAGAGAGAAATGGATCGAGCTGGGATCGGGTATCGTGGATTATCAGGGCTATGTCTGTGTTGACATTGAAGATACGGAGGTTCTTGACGGAAGAGGTTCTATTGCCGTTGAAATGGCAAAAACAGAAAACTCCGATGAAATCTCTATCGGCGCCGGAGAATGGATCAAAAACACCGCGCTCAACAAATACGTCTTTTATCCCGATGCGCATGAAGGTCACAGTTTTATCCTCGGATATGAGACCGAAGCGGTCGACATAATGGATTTTTATCAGGATATGCTGAATGACGATATCGGCGGTACGCTGGTCATCAAGGCGGTCGCCAAGGAGAGCGAAATCCACTACGGCGATGTGGACCTTGACAGCAAGGTCACTATTCTCGACGCGACACACATCCAGAAACGTCTCGCTATGATAGAGCCATTTGATGAAGCGCAGGAGAAGAGCGCAGACTACGACATGGATCAAAAGGTCACGGTGCTGGACGCGACAAGAATCCAGAAACGGCTGGCGAATCTGGTATAATTGATTAGTTGTTTATTGGTTGTTCGTTTTTATTAAACCTTAAAACAGCGCTGTCTGCGCAGTAAAAAAAGGCTTTCGGATTTTTCCGAAAGCCTTAATTTTATGTCGTATTCTCTGTATCCGGACTAAATATTCGCGAGATGTTTCTGGATCATAACGGCGTCGATTACGGAAAGTACACTGTCGCCGTCATAGTCGCCGACCGTATAGATATATTCGGTAGGGGTATAATACCGCGCCAAGACCTTCTGGATATGTGTCGCGTCAATCACGGACAAAAATCCGTCGCCGTCGGTATCACCCATCAGATAACGGGGCTTCTCCGCCTGACGGACGGTCGGCGTCGTTTTTTGATAGATCAGTTTGGCGAAATCGGTAACGAACCAGCCGCTTCTGCCGTTATAGGTGGTATATCCCCACGTATATCCTTCGGCGCGTTCGGTCTTTGTCACAACCAGATCGACGCCGTAGGCGATCGCTCCGATGACAGAATAGCCTGTCCCTGCTCCGGTGCGGAAGTTCACACCGTCGTCGGAAGTAATGCGGTAGACATCGCCCTGAGGCGTTGTCGTCTGTGGCTCTGTTACAGCGGTGTTCTCATACTCGCCGATATAAATATAACCTTGGAAAATCCAGCTTGATCTGCCGTTTGACGGATCGGAAACCGGCGCGGTGGAGGTATAGAACTCGTCGCCTCCCCATGCGGAATTGGAGAAGGTGATGGTGCCGTTCTCGATTTTTTCCACTACCGCTACGTGACCGGAAGTCCCCGAAGAGTATACCCAGCAGGCAACAGCGCCGAGCTTAGGCGTCTGGCCGTAGGAATAGTAACCGTTCTCTTTGTTATAATCGTACCACAGATAAGCGCTGTAGACGGAAAGGTTCGGCTCTCTGCCGAGAATTTCATAGGCTCTGCCCCACGCATAGCAGGTGCAGTTAGGCATTCCCCAGCCGTATTTATAGAACACATTCTTGTCGGAATAGTAATACTCGTTGCTGTAAGAGGGCGCAGAAAGACGCGGGGAATACGATGAGGCTCCCGAAACTGCGGGCGATTCATTCGATTCACGGCTGATACCGGAAGAATTCTTTGATTCTTCCCGATAGGATTTTGACGCGTCAATCATCACCGTATCAGGGTCAACGGGATCATCCGCCGGATGATTCGCGGCATAAGCCGCTGCCGCTATCGTACCTGCGGTAACGCTGAAAACCAAAAGAAAGGTCAAAACTCTTTTGATTACTTTCATCGGGCAAACCTCCCATTTTAATTCTTTAAAATAATTCTTATTTAGCATTATACTATATCTATGGAAAAAATGGAAGATTTATGACAAAACTGTGATAAAAAAATCAGCGTCCTCATCAGAGAACGCCGTGAAAGGAGTTTTACCGCTTATAATACATAGTTGAGGATCGCGAAATACTGCAGGACACAGCCGATCACCACAAAGATATGGAACACGCCGTGGATATAACGCTTCTTCTTTCCGATCACATAGAGCACCGCGCCGATCGTAAAAGCGATACCTCCGTAGAGCAGAATTAAAAATCCGCTCATCGTCATCGCTTCTATCGTCGCCATCAGACAGGCAATCACACACCAGCCCATACCGATGTAGCACGCCATCGACATTTTTTCAAACCGCTTAAGATCGATCACGTTGAGCGTTACGGCAAGCGCCGCCATCCCCCACTCCACGCCGAAGATACTCCACGCCAGCGCAGGGTTGACCGTTCTGACGCCGCAGAGCAGGATCGGCGTATAGGTGCCGGCAATCAGAAAATAGATGTCACAGTGGTCGATGATCCTCAGCACCTTCTTCGCGTTTGATCGGGGCAGTCCGTGGTAGACGCTCGAGATCACGAACATAATCACCAGCGTCGTTCCGTAAACAGAACCGGACACCACTGCCCACACGTCACCGCGTATCGCCGACGTTATGACCATCCACGCCAAAGCCGCGACAGCAAAGACGCCTCCCACGATATGGGACACCATATTCAATATTTCTTCGCCCTTGGAATAGGACGGCAGCTGGGTTTTCAGCGTTTTAGCAGTAGATGCCATAAACCGCTCCTTATCATATAAATCGGGTGCGGGCAGCGCCCGCCGTTCATTTTTCAGTCTTCTCAGTTTTCAGCATTCATTACGCCGCAGGCGTTTACGCGTCTTCTCTGCCGGTACCGAGGAAGTACAGCGCGGTTGTGCCGCAGCCGGTATGACAGCCGATCGTAGTACCGATATAGTAGATCGGGATATCCTTGACGTTTTTGAACCTTTTGAGCACCAAGCTCTTGACATATTCCGCGTCTTCTATACAGTCGGAATGAGAAATATAACAGGGACCGGCGTATTTCAGACCGTCAAAGGCGTGCTGCTCCATCTTATCGACGAGCGCCTCGAGCACCTTCTTCTTGGTTCTGACCTTATTGATAACGACGAGCTTGCCGGAGGGGCTGACGTCCATCAGAGGACAAATCTGGAAGATACCGCCGATCACGCCGGAGACCTTAGAGACTCTGCCGCCTTTGATAAAATAAGACAGATCGGTGGAACAGAACCAGTGCTGTACATCATGTCTGTGTTCCAGCGCCCACTGATAGGCTTCTTCGATCGAGAGTCCTTCTTCGCGTTTCTTCACAACAAGGTCAACAAACAGTCCCGAACCGGAGGACGCACACAGAGAATCCACGACATAGATTTTCTGATCGGGGAAATCCTTACTGAGCATATCCGCCGCTGTGGTTGCGGACTGCACAGTATTGGAAATCCCCGAGGACAGACAAATATGCAGGATGTCCTGTCCCGATTGCAGCAGGTCGGTAAAATAGTCGACATATTCGCCTACGGACACCTGAGAGGTGGAGGTATCCTCCAGCGCTCTGATATGATCATAGAATTCCTGCGGCTTCATCGTCTGCCACAAGTCGTCGGTATAGCTTTTTCCGCCTAATACATAGTGAAATCCGATACACTTGATATTCGCTTCTTCATAGTGTTCCTTCGTCATATCTGTTGTGGAACAGCAGCTGATGATATAAGACATGGTGTTCATTTCTCCCTTACTTCTTTTTCCGTGATATATTTGCGCAAATCGATCACGCATACATTCTTGCACAAGTCGCGGTCAAATACAATCTATTGTAATCCTTTTTTTCTCTACAAAGGCAGATCCGTCATTCTACGGCAAAAAAAGAATCAGTAGAACTGAAAAAATCAGCTCTACTGACAGTAGAAATGCAGACATTCACTTGCTTTTCGGACGGTTTTTGATATAGAACGACAGGATGATAATGATCTGAGCAGGAACACCGATGATAAACAGCTGCCACCAGTTATATTGCAGAAAGCTCAGATACACCGAGGTAATAATGCCCCACACAATACCCGAAATGATATACAGGTTCGAATGCTTCTTGCCCCAGATGGAGTTGAGCACCAAAACGGTAATCAGCGTCACGGGAATATAATAGACAAAAGCGATCCACGGCAAAACGCCTGTACTCAGCCAGATGATCACGAAGATCAGTACCGTCAGCGCCAGAATTCCCGCTACGACTACCCAAGTGATCACCTTTCTCGAATAGCGATGCACTTTCTTCTCTGGCTTCTTAAGGGGTTCTCCCTCTTTATGTTCACTGAGAAGATCGTCCACGGTCACGCCGAAGAGCTGTGACATCTGTTTGAGTACATATGCATCCGGAAGCGACTCGCCTCTCTCCCACTTGGAGACGGACTTGTCGGAATAGTTTATTTTTTCTCCGAGCTGCGCCTGGGTCATTCCCGAAGATACACGAAGCTCGGTTATATTCTTTGCGACAATTTTTTTGAAATCGTTCACGGTATCACCATAATACTTGCATTTATTCAAAGAGTTTTGATTTTGACATCAGTAAAAAGTATTTTATCATAAACAATCATAAAAATCAAGTCCAACCGGGAATTTGATATTGACAAAATTCGAATAAACGTGCTATAATTGCTTATACAATTCTATAGCCCGGAAGCAGAAATGCTGAAAGGAATTACAGGGAACAGTAATCGCGGTTAGCACTTCTCTATGAGAGGTGGTGATACTATGAGTGAGTATCTGGCACTGATAATAGTGATTCTCATAGCAGCCACAGGCTACATAGCTATCATAAAGAAATAATCGCCCTTGCTGGCACAAGGACGATTATCATTTTTAATCTTTCCTTAGGCTAACCGCAAAGCGGTTTTCCCTGTAATTTTATTTTATACGGAAAAAGATGATTTGTCAAGGGTTTATAATACCTTTGCCAAAAAGCTCTTGAGTCGGTCGGACTGCGGGTTGTCGAAGATCTCGGTGGGTGTACCCTCCTCCACGATCACGCCGCTGTCCATAAAGACGACGCGTGAGCCGACCTCTTTCGCAAAGCCCATTTCGTGGGTAACGACCACCATCGTCATACCGTCGCGGGCCAGCTCCTTCATAACGTCGAGCACTTCGCCGACCATCTCGGGGTCAAGCGCCGAGGTAGGCTCGTCAAAGAGCATCACATCCGGTTCCATACACAGCGCTCTGACGATTGCGATACGCTGCTTCTGACCGCCGGAAAGCTGAGACGGATAGGCGTCTGCGCGATCGGCTAAGCCTACACGCTCCAAGAGGGCCTTGGCTTTTTCCTCCGCCTGCGCTTTGGACTTCTTCAAAAGCTTCTGCGGACCGATGGTCATATTCCTGAGCACGGTCATATTCGGGAAGAGGTTGAAGTGCTGGAACACCATACCCATCTTCCGGCGGTGCTTATTGATGTTGACATAGGGAGCGGTAATGTTCTCTCCCTCAAAGAGGATCTCTCCGGAGGTCGGCAACTCCAGAAGATTCAGCGCGCGCAGGAAGGTGGACTTTCCCGAGCCGGAGGGACCGACGATCACGATAACCTCTCCGCGCCTGATCTCCATACTCACGCCGTCAAGCGCATGAATCGTACCTTCGGAAAAGTGCTTTTCAAGGTTGTTGACCCGGATCAAAACATCAGCGTTCACTCTTTCTCAGCCTCCTCTCCACAATACCGACCAGCTTGGTCATCAAAAGGACGATCACCAGATATATCAGCGCCAGCGCGATCAGCGGCATAAACGCCGAGAAGGTCGCGCCGCGGATGGAGTTCGCGGCTCTGGTCAGATCCATGACGCCGACATAGCCCGCGATAGAGGTTTCCTTTAACAGCGCGATGAACTCGTTGAGCAAAGTGGGCAGCACATTTTTGAACACCTGCGGAATGATGATATAAAACATCGTCTGCACATAGTTAAATCCGATCGAACGGCCTGCTTCGAACTGACCCTTGTCAATCGACATAATGCCGCCTCTGAGGATCTCCGCTACATACGCGCCCGAGTTGATACCGAAAGCGATGATCGCGATCAGGATATCGTTGGTGGAGCTTGCCAGAATGATAAAGTAGATAATCAGCAGCTGAACAACCACAGGAGTTCCCCTGATGATGGTCAGATACACCTTGCACACACTGTTAAAGAACTTCAGATAATAATATCCCAAGCTCTTCTGATACCGCATACTTTCGACATTGTTGTCATAGGTGGTTCTCACAGCGGCAACCGCAACGCCGATAACCACACCCATCAAAGCCGCGCACAGTGTGATGATGATCGTGTTCTTCAGACCGATGAGCAAGGAAACCCAGCGATCCTTATCAATGAAATTCAGGATAAAATCCTCTTTAAAGCTCTCCGAATTCCCGACGCAGTACAGAATCAGCCACACCAGTAAAACGATCAGCGCCAGCCCCAGGCTGACGAGGCTGACAATCAGCGCGATTCTGGAAAGAATCAGGGCGATACGCATCTTCTTCTCCCCTGTGCCGGAAGCGCAGCGTCTTTTCGTATAGCTGAAGGCAATCGACGCCATGATCAAACCGGCAACCGAAAAAGTCACCGCCAATGCCGCAAAAGACATCGCAAACAGCACAGCGATCAAGCCGGCAAACAGTACGGACAACGCCAGCGCGATGATGGACAGCACAAGCGCAACGCCGGCTTCTTTCTTCTTTTTTGTAATTGTCTCTCCCATAGAGTTCCCTCATACCGAAAAAAACAGAAGAACCGTTTTATTCCGGAATCTATATTCACAATGATTGGATCAAGCGCAGACGCGCCGATGCTTTTTTCATTAACCAACCGAGAACAAATCCGAATCCGGTTTTGACGGGCATATTTGCCCCCGCTCATTGTTAAAATCCTTGCGAACCCGTCAGGGTTCGCTGCGGTTTTGCCGCGATCGGACGCAAATCTGCTCCGGCAAAACTCCAAAGGACTGAAAATGAGCAAGATTTCGTGCAAGTCTCGGTGCAGAAAGTGCAGGCAGGCTGGCGCCTGCCAAGGTTGATAAGCCGAGAATTGCCGAAATATTGCCATTTGCAGCGGGTTCAGATTTATTCTCGGTTGGTTACGGTTGATACAGCAAAATCGGGGCGAAATCTTCGCCCCGACAGGTTGAATCTTTATTGAGATTATTTTGCTGTGATGTACTTATCAATGATGCTCTGTACGGTACCGTCGGCGATCAGCTTCTCCAAAGAAGCGTTGACCTTCTCGAGCAGTTCCTTGTTTTCCTTCGCAAAGCAGATCGCATAGTCCTCTTCCACATACTCGGTTTCGAGAACGACTAAACCCTCGTTAGCGGCAACATAAGACTTCGCAGGCTCGTTGTCGATGATGACAGCCTGAACCTTACCCGCTACCAGAGCGGCAACCGCGTCGTTACCGGTCTGATACTGAACCACTTCACACTTGGTGTCGGCAAGATCTTCGGAAGCGTAGATGTCGCCGGTGGTGGACAGCTGAACGCCTACCTTGTATTCGCCCGCGGCGATATCGTCAAAGTTCTTGATCTCGGAACCCTCGGGAACGATGATCGCCTGAATGCCCTTCGCATAAGAAGTGGAGAAGGATACGGACTGAAGTCTTTCCTCGGTGACGGTCATACCCGCCATACCCATATCATACTTGCCGGTTTGAACGCCCGCAATAATGGAATCGAACTCGATATCAACGATCTCAAGCTCCATGCCAAGATCCTTCGCGATAGCCGCGGCGATCTCCGCGTCGATACCGACGATCTCGGTGCCCTCATAATACTCATAGGGCGGGAAGTAAGCGTTGGTAGCCATGGTCAGTGTCGCCTTATCGGCAGTGCCGTCAGCGGCAGTCTCGTCAGAGGAAGTTGTCTGACTGTTGGAGCAGCCAGCTAAAACCGCAACGGAAGCGATCATAACGACCGCTAAAATAAGAGCCAATAATTTTTTCATACTTTTATACCTCTTTCTGTTTATTTACAGAAGCGCTGCTTCTTTTTGCCTTTGTTATTATAATACTTTTCGGATATGTATGCAACCGATTTTCTCACACACATCCAATTTCATTAATTCACACAAGGATTGATAAGAGCATAATAATTCAATATGTGTATTATTACCCATTTTATCACACTCAAACCGATGAAATCTCGGATCAGAAAGACGTCAAAAAGGCTTTCAGACGATCGCTTCGCGGGTTCTCCAGAATATAGGGATCTCCCTGTTCGGCGATCACGCCATTATCCATAAAAATGACTTTGTCGGAAACATCGTGCGCGAAAGCCATCTCATGAGTGACAATAATCATCGTCATATGCCGTTCGGCAAGTCCTCTGATGACCTTGAGTACCTCTCCCGTCAGCTCGGGATCGAGCGCGGAGGTCGGCTCGTCAAAGCAGAGGATCGCCGGCTTGAGCGCCAGCGCTCTCGCAATTGCGACACGCTGCTGCTGTCCTCCCGAAAGCTCACAGGGATAATTGTTCACCTTATCTTTGAGCCCGACGCTCTCAATCAACTCCATCGCGGTTTCTCTGATCTCGGCTTCTGTTCCTTTTTTCAGCAGCTTGGGCGCGAGCATGACGTTATCCAGTACAGAATACTGCGGGAAAAGGTTGAAGTTCTGGAACACCAAACCGAAGTGCAGACGGCGCAGACGCAGTTCGGAATCCGAACGGTTGTCATAGTCGGTCTCACCGTCATAAATCACATGGTTTTTAACAATGATTTGTCCTTGATCGGCAAATTCAAGCGAATTCAAACAGCGCAGCAGGGTGGTTTTGCCGGATCCCGATGCGCCGATGATCGACAGCACCTGTCCCTGTTCCAGCGAAAAGTCAATACCTTTGAGCACATCGGTATCACCGAAGCTTTTGTACAAGTCTTTAACTTCTAAAATAGCCATTGCACGCCCCTCCTTACGCCTTGAAATAGCTCAACTTCTTCTCGATCCATCCGAACAGAAGAGTGAGAAGTCCCGAAAACGCCAGATAGTAAACGCCGGTAAAGAACAGCGGCCAGATCACGCCGGAGATACCCTGACTGCCCTTTAAGAACGCCTGACCCGCCCAGATGACCTCCTGCAGGGCGATGATACGCGCCAAAGAAGTATCCTTAACAAGGGTAATGATTTCGTTGGACATGGGAGGGAGGATCCTCTTAACCATCTGCAAAAGTGTGATCTTAAAGAAAATCTGACCTTTGGAAAGTCCCAGAACCATACCCGCCTCCTGCTGTCCGTGGGGCACACCTTGGATACCGCCGCGGTAAATCTCGGAAAAGTAGCAGGCGTAGTTGATGATGAAAGCAACCGCAGACGCGATATAACGACCGGTTTCGCCGCCGCCCCAGATCGGATTGTGGAAAACCAGGCCGGGAAAATAATAGATGATCAGCAGCTGAAGCATCAAAGGTGATCCGCGGATAATCCATACAAATACCCGTACTGCAGAGGATACCGGCTTGATCTGGGACATAGAACCAAACGCAATCAGCAAGCCCAGCGGGATCGCTCCCAGAAGTGTTATACCGAAAAGCTTCAGCGTCTGTAAAAAGCCAAGATTCAGCGCCCCGACAACCGTAGGGAACTGTTCAATGATCATCTGACCGTAATTGGCGACCGCCGATACGATCAGCCAGGTAAGAAGAGCGCCGAGGGATATGAGGCTTAATACCTCTGCAATGGCAGCGATGACCCGTGCGGTCTTCACCTTCGTCTTTCGCTTCTTCTTTGAATAATTCTTTTTGATATATCGCAGGGTATACAGTGACAATGCCAGCATAATAAACGGGCTCAATGCCGCCACTATCGACAAAACAACACGAAACACGGTCCCTGTAACCTGATCAAAAAACAGCGAAATGATAAACGACAATACGCCGGTAACAGCAGCGACCGCAAGCGGCGCAAAAAGAGAGATTATACTGAGCGCCAGCGCGATATTAGACTTTTTTTTCCGTTTTTGTTTGACTTTTTCTGCCATATTGGTTCCCTTTTCAAACACAGAATAGCTCCCGAGCGATCGGGAGCTATCTATTCAGTTGGTTTTCTATTATTTGATCAGAGCCGCCTGTACGCCATAGGTCTCGGCGATCTTGTCAACAGTACCGTCGGCAACAGCGCCGGCGAGGAAGGTGTTGAACTCAGCGGTGATGTCGGAGCCGGTTCTGAAACCAACACCGTACTCCTCGGAGTTAAGAGAAGCGGTATATACGAGATCAGCGTAAGAGGTGCCTTCACCGACCATCGCGGCAGCCATCAGAGAATCGATGATCGCGGCGTCACAGGTGCCGGAAGCAACTTCCATCAGTGCGGTAGCCTGATCCTTGACCTCGGTGAATTTGAAGCCGTATTCTTCTGCCTGACCCTGACCGGCGGAACCGGACTCTACCGCAAAATTGGTGAGCGCCTTGCAAGCCTCTGCGTCAGCATACTGATCGGCAACGTCCTTCTTCACGATAACGACCTGCGCGTTGTTGCAGTAAGGATCGGAAGTAGACATAGCAGATTTGACCTCATCGGTAAGGGTCATACCGTTCCAGATGCAGTCAACAGTCTTGCCGTCAAGCTCTAAGACCTTGTTATCCCAGTCGATCTCAACGAACTCAACCTCAACGCCCAGCGTCTTGGCAAAAGCTCTTGCCATATCAGCGTCAAAGCCGATCCACTCGCCGTTTGCATCCTTGTAGTCCATCGGCTCAAAATCGGTGATACCGACAACCAGAGTGCCTTTGTTCATCACATATGCGAGATCGGAATCGTCGGCTGTATCGGCGGAATCGGGAGTAGCGGCAGTGTCGGAACCGGTGTTGCCGGAAGAAGCACAGCCCGCAAAGATAACGCCCATCATCAGGACAGCCATCAGTAAAGCAATAACTTTTTTCATTTCATTTCCTCCAAATAAACATAGATAGTTTCACACTTAGGATAGCGGGAATTGAACCCCAACCGCCGATAACGAGTCTTTTTCAGTCTTTATCGGCTTATCGTCGATCGAAACCCTGACGTATTCACGAGGATTTTGACGAAAAGCAGGCAAAAATATGCCGCTAAAAACCGATTGGAGTTCGACTACCGCTATCCTAATAAGCACCATATCATTTTACTGTATTAACACGTTAAAGTCAATATGCGAAATGCACAAAGAAATTTTCACGCAAAGAATCGCGGTACTGTAATATAGATAAGGTGAAGGGTATAAAAAGAAAAGGCTTCCGGGATCGGAAGCCTTTATCATTTCAAATCAATTATTCTCTGATCTTCTTAACAGCGAATACTGCCGCGCCGGCTGCGAGAAGCATTACAGCGATGAAAATCATCGACATATCGCCGGTCTTGGGAGAAGTGGAACCTTCATCCTTCTTACCCGCGTCCTTGTTCGCTTCTTTGAAATACGCAATTGCGTGAACATCGGTCTTGGGTCTGATAACGAGAACTTTAGAGGTCAGAGAGCCTTCTACGATATCGTAATCGCACTGAAGCTCCCACTTTACAAAGGTGCCGCCTTCTTCGGTAGCGGTGAGGGTAGATGTGCCGTCGGTGCCCTTCTGTACCTTGCCGGGATTGGCGGAAGCAGAACCCGCGCCGACCGCCTCAGCGGTAATGGTGAAATAATCTTCCTCAACCGTAAAGCAAGCGATCGCGTGAACATCGGATAACGGTTCAATCACAAGCTCATAGCTGTAGACGTCGCCGGAAATGATCTTATAGGAACCGGAAAGAATCCATAAGGTAAAGAAGCCGTCCAGCTCGGTAGCGGTCAGGGTAGAGGTCTCCCCCTTATCCTTCTCGACCTTGTTGGGACTTGCTTCGGCAAGACCGGAACCTTCTACAGAGGTAGTAACATTATAGTATCCGATAGGTGTGGGGCTCTCATAAGTAGTAGCAGCGGAAACGGTCACGACCAGAGAAGCGGTAATCACCAAAGCCAGAATTAACGCAAGAATTTTTCTCATATATATCAACTCCAATATATATTTTCTCAAAATATCGTATATATCATACCATTAAACCGTGGCATTTGTCAATAGTAAAATTTTTTTATTCCAAAGGTAAAAAAATTGTAATCAATTTCCGCAAAAAAGACTGCCGCGTAAAGCAGCGCGGCAGTCTCTGTCCTTTGGACATATTTGATGTTTTATTTTGAGAGCGTTATCTGAAAACGATCCATCGCTTTGGAGAACAAGCCGGCATAGCCGTCCTGTCCGTTTGACGTCTCGTTATCATACTGCCACGGATAGTAGGCGCCTCCGATCGGAGAAACGCGGTATTTCGCCCTGAGATATCCGCTTTTGTTGATGATATCTGAGGGAGTGTAATAATATACCTCAATCGCGTCGATCGGCTTTTTATCGCCTGCGTAGCCGTTTTCGCTTTCGTCGATATCATAGCCGGTCACATACGGCAGCCATGAACCTCCCTTGATGTGAACGCGGTATTTCACCTTGCCCTTTTGGGGCTTGATCGCGACGTCGGTGATCGCTCTGCCCTGAAGTCCCGCGTAGGACGAAAGGGAATCCACCTCTTTGAGCCATCTGCCGTCAACTCTGACGCGGTAAAAAACAGACACCGCGCTGTCGGAGTCGTCATCGTCGTAGGAGCCGGAATAGTCAGGTCTTCCCGCGCAGGATACCACAGACAGCGAACGAACACGGCGCATCACTTCACCGTTATAGGTGGAACCGGTATTGCCCTCGATGGTGGTCAGGGTACCGTCGGAATTCACCTTTTCGATAATACCGACATGATCACAGGTATAGACAGACGGTACATAGCTCGACTTGTCGTTCGACCAGTGGAAGAACACCACATCGCCGGGAAGATAGCCGGAGGTCTTGAGTCTGCCTTTGTTATAGAAGGCTCTCGCCTGTACGCCGCAGTTGGCGGTTTTCTGGTAAAGCAGAGAAGAAGCGCCGCACTGGGCAAACACCCACTGCACAAAGGTCTCGCACCAGTCATATCCCGAGCCGGAGACCGCAGAGCCGTAGTACCATGTGTTATACTTGCATTTTTTGATGTCGGTCGCCTTAACGCCTACCTGCGCTTTGGCAACCGACAGGATCTTCGCAACCGAAGTTGCCATTAGTTCTCACCGTCCTCGACCTCAGGCAGCCCTGTCGCGAGGCTGGTCAGCACAGACAGCAGCGCGGCGAGCGCCGACATAGAGAGGACGGTTCCCCATTCTACATCTGAGAAGCATACCGACACACCGATCGCCGCCACAGCGGTCTGCGAAAAGGTTCTGAGCGCCCTGATCAGAGCCGCCTTGATCCAAATTCTGATTTTTTCCAATTCCATATTTGTCCCCTCACTTTATACTATGTTTTTTACAATGTTTTGACATTCTTTTTTCTCCAGATCGGCAACGCGATGAGCGACGGACTTCAGCTCTCTCTGCTGTACCGCACTGTATTTCTCCAGCTCATAGGTGCGCTCGATCAAATTGTTGTGCCTGTCCACCTTTTCCTCCAGCTCCTTGAGGCGGTACTCCAAAAGGGCGTCGGTCTTTTTATGCTGGATCGCCGCTACCACGATCGCCGCCACAGCAGCGAAGCCGCCGGAGATCAGCGCAGTCGTCACAGGAATCAAACTTTCCATCCCTATCGCCTACGCAATACCGAGCGCCTGTTTCAGCGCCGCAACGGAAATATCCGCGGAAAGCGGGAGTCCCGCGACGGTTCTGGTAACAGGGCATACGCTGTTCCACTTGGCAAGCTCTGCATAATCGGACGCGCCGGAACCCGTCTTAAGCGCGACGGAGCCCTGACAGCGGAAGAGCTGACCCTCAGAAACGCCGGCAATATCCGTGATACCCGTGTTTTCGGCAAGCGACATCACAGAAGAAATGTCAGCCATTCTGCGATAATCGCCGGTTGCGCGGTTATACACATACCAGTAGCCGTCCTCGCCGAAATAAGGCATCTGAGAAAGGAATTCCTCTATCTCTGATTTCAGAGTAAACAGTTTTCTTTCATAGGAAAGGAATTCTGAATTTTCTTTATTAGAAAAATAATCTGAAAATTCCGCGCTCTCATCCACGATGAACCAGTCAGAGGATGAATGCCATATTTCTCCCCCTGAAGAATACGCTTTGATCTGCGCTCTGACGACGCCGGGTTTCAGGATATGTTCTTCGAGAATATCCCATTTCAGCGTTGTTTTGCCGTTGAGCACGGTTTTGGGGAGCTCAAAATAGTTACAGGCGGAGTTATCGAAGGTCAGAAAGAGCTTGTAGATTTCTGCGCCGGAAGGGGCGTCTTCGATACGGAAGCTTCTGGATAAGCACTGATTGTCGCCTGCGAATCCGACAAAACGCTCATCCTCGGGGATCGTTAGAATCCCTCTTTGAATCAAAATCATTTTTTACACCTCCTACCTATGGCGCCAAAAAAGAAAAAGTTGCATATTTCTATGCAACTTCTCAAAATATTTTTTTAGATTTTGTAAACGCAAAATGCCGTTTATTCTTTCAGCAACTCCCGAAGCAGCTTTCTGCCCTTATTCAGTCGGCTTTTTACCGTGCCTTCCGGAATATTCAGCGCACGGCTTATTTCTTTAATCGAATAATCCTCCACGTAAAACAGGATCACCGTCAGCCTCAGCTTAGGCGGAAGAGAATCCAGCGCCTCTGAGATCTCTGCGGACAGATAAGGATTATCGCGCGAACGGATGTCGGGGAGGGCATCTCCGACATCCGCATAATGCGCTCGCTTCTTTATTTCTTTTTTGCACTGATTGATCAGGATCCGCACCAGCCATGTTTTAAAATACTCCTCGTTTCGAAGCTTGGACAGATTGATATACGCCGAAAGGATCGCATCGTGTACCGCGTCCTGCGCGTCACATTCGTTTTTGAGGATCGCCATCGAAACGCGGTAGAGCGTGTCCTCGTTTTCGAGCACCAGCTTTTCAAAGGTCGGATTATCCATATCACTTCACCTTGAAAATA
Source organism: Ruminococcus sp. (assembly GCA_017404145.1). Lineage (GTDB taxonomy): Bacteria > Bacillota > Clostridia > Oscillospirales > Acutalibacteraceae > Ruminococcoides. Next base: position 60,289 of record JAFRCW010000027.1, read on the forward strand.
CAGCGGTTGAAGCCCGTCAGATCCTCTGATGTACCGACGCTTTTGATATCGGCGTCATTATAGATAACAAGATAGGCTTTTTCCAGCTCGTCCCTGTTGCAGCGGAAGCCGACCGTGACCGTCTTGGTCTCTCCTGCGCCGAGAGGAAAGGAATAGAATCCCTTGATCGTATCGCCGTGCTCGCTCTGATAGGTGCGTTCCGTATCGCAGTACGCGTCGGCAAATATCTTCTTCTCCCTGTCGATAACCTCCGCGTGAGAGAAGCCGCCCTCCCCATCCTCGTTGAGCACGTTCATCCAGTAATTCACATAAGCGAGGGTATCCTCGTCGGACTTATTGGTGTAGGTGATATCCGCGAGCACCATCACCTGATCCGCCTCCTCTGTGGAAATCGTATTGACAGACGGCGTCTCGATCCCGTCACCCTCTTGAACGATCCTGACCGTCTTTGGGAGAAGATCACCGTTCTCGTCGGCGATCTCATCATAGGGATAGAGACTGTTGAAATCATCCGCATCCAGCAAGGAGATGTTCTCTGTATACCGGATATCGGAGATCTGAGAGGTGATCGTGACCGGTTTTCCCTCCTCGCTGATGCCTGCGTAGGTAACAACGGTATCGCGAGAAAACTCTTTGAACACTTCGTTGAATTCATAGACGACGTCCTCTTCCTCGCCGTCAGTTTCTATGGTCGCCACATAGGTATGATCGTCCTCCGTGCCTTCGACAAAGGAGATCCCCGCGACAAAGGCTTCGAGTTCATTCTGTGTTACGTCGTGATAATAAAGCAGTACCGTAACGTTGGCATATTCATAATAGATGAACAATCTGTCCCAGCCGCCGTAGCCCTCGGGCGGGGTCACGAGATAAGCACGGTGACCGTTCATCACGGTCTCGCTGAACGCGGCGACGTCTTTCTCCAAAGCTGAGATATCATCACCGGGTGCAAAGCGAAACAGCGCTATTGAGAAGCCGCTGACAGGCTCCTCGCCGACGCGGCAATACTTTTCTTCTCCGAGATTCGGACGCGTTTCAAAGCCCGCGGGCGGGTTGACAACCATCTTGACATACTCGGGGTAATCAGCATCCGCCTCGTAAGAGAGCTTCAGCCTGACGCCGTAAGCGCCCTCTGATTCTATCAGCAATCCGTAAAGCTTCGACGCGCCGAAAACGGCGGAAGGAATGATCGCCAATATCAGCGCTGCGGCAATAATGATTCTCAAAGGGCGGCTGATTCTGTTCTTATGACGGATCGGCGACGTCGTCGCCTCATTGATACTGCTCCTTATACTGTAATGAAAGCGCGGCGGCGTTTCCTTGAATGCGTTTTTGATTGTTGTTTTCATTATATATTATCCTTTCATCAATTGAATCGATTCTGTCTATTAGAGTCGATATCAATACAAAAGGTTCATATTTTCTTTAAAAATTATGGCGGGATATATAATCCCGCCCTACAATGAATCATATTTATGCCAGTTCCGCAAGATCCAAGATCAGCCGCTCGGTCTTTTCCCAGCCAAGGCACGGATCGGTGATCGACTTGCCGTAGACGCCGCCGTCGATCTTCTGACAGCCGTCTTCGATGTAACTTTCGATCATAAAGCCTTTGACAAGCTTTTTGATCTCGGGGTTATATTTGCGGCTGCTCATCACCTCTTTGGCGATACGGATCTGCTCAAAGGGATTCTTGCCGGAGTTCGCGTGGTTGGTATCGATGATACAGGAGGGATTTGCGTATTCGCCCTGTGCGTAAAGCTCCAAAAGATGCACCAGATCTTCATAGTGGTAGTTGGGAAGGCTCTCCAGATGCTTGTTCATATAGCCTCTGAGAATCGCGTGAGCGTAGGGATTACCTTCGGAATGCGCCTGCCATCCGCGGTAAAGAAAGGTGTGCTTATGCTGTGCCGCGGTAATGGAGTTCATCATAACCGTGAGGTCGCCTCCGGTCGGGTTCTTCATACCGACGGGGATACCGACGCCGGAGGATACCAGACGGTGCTGCTGATCCTCCACACTTCGCGCGCCGACCGCGACATAGGCGAGGATATCGTCGAGATAACGGTGGTTCTCGGGATAAAGCATCTCATCGGCGCAGGAAAACTCTGTCTCTCTGAGCGCGCGCAGATGCAAAGAGCGGATTGCGACGATCCCCTTGAACATATCGGGCTTTTGGGTAGGATCGGGCTGGTGGAGCATTCCCTTATAGCCAGAGCCGGTGGTGCGGGGCTTGTTGGTATAGATACGCGGGATGATGTATATCTTCTCCTTGACCTTCTCCTGTACCTCCCTAAGCCGCGTGATGTAATCCATCACGGAGTCCTCCCTGTCGGCGGAGCAGGGACCGATGATCAGGATCAGTCTCTCGTCCTCGCCGCGGAAAATCGCCTTGATCTCACGATCACGCCGCTCCACGATCGCTTCGCTCTTTTCATCCAGCGGATAGAGCTTTTTCGCCTCCATCGGGATCGTCAGTTTTTTCTCAAAATCCATATGCATTTTCATTAGTGTATACCTCCCTTTTTCAATTGTCATTCTGAGGGGCTTTAGCCCCGTGAGAATCCCCTTGTCATTACTAACGGTTGCAAGAGGAAGGGGATTGCCACGCCCTAAAGGGCTCGCAATGACTACATCATTTGTTAAAGTATGCTCGTCTCTTGGTCGACAGGCGCATACGCTCCTTCATATGTTCCGTATCCTCGTTCGCGATCATATCTCTGAATGAAGAAAACTCGTCGATAAAAATGTCCATATATTTCAGCAGCGGTTCTTTGTTGAGTAAAAACAGCTCAGACCACATATCCTCGTTGATGTTCGCGATACGGGTAAGATCGCGGAAAGAGTCGCCGGTGTAATCCACCAGATGTTCGTTGTCAGAGCAGGTCATCAGCGACACCGCGATACAGTGGGTCAGCTGAGAAAGGTAGCCGATCATTTCGTCGTGCTCCTCCGGCGACAGCACAGAGATCCGCGAGAAGCCGAGGATCCTGCCCAGTCCGCCGATCCAGCGAACGCCTTCCGGCGTATTTTTCTCCGTCATTACGATGATGAAATTCGCGCCGCGGAAGATCGCGTCATCGCTGTTTTCCACACCGTAGACTTCTTTTCCTGCCATCGGATGAGACGCGATAAACTCAACGTCGTCACGCAGCATATTCTGGATATCATATACGATGCAGCTTTTGACGCCGGTCACGTCGGTGATCATCGCGCCGGGCTTAAAACAGGACTGATACCGTGCGATCCACTCCTTGAACACCTTCGGATACAGACCGAAGATCACAGCGTCCGCAGAGCCGACGATGTCTTTTTTTACCTCGGTATAGCCGTCGTCAATGATATGGTTCTCCAAAGCGTAGTCGATCGCCTCTTTGCGGACGTCGATCGCAGTCACGTGAAAGCCCAGACGCTTTAAGGCGCGGGCGTAGCTGCCGCCGATCAAGCCCAAACCCACGATCAAAATTCTTGAATTACTGATCCATTCCATATGCTAAATTCACTCCTAGATCTCTGAGTCTGTCAAAAAAGTCGGGAAAGCTCTTCTCTACCGCATCTGCTCCTTCGATCACGCCGCCGGTCACTGTCAGAAGCACCGACAGCGCCATCACGATGCGGTGGTCGTTATGACCATATAGCGGTTCTTTCGGAGGACGGAGAACGCCCCCTATCGAAACGGTGTTTTCGAATGCTACCATATCGATCCCGAACTTTTCGAGCTCCTCTTGCATCGCCGAGACGCGGTCGGACTCTTTGAGCCTGAGCCGCTTGGTTCCGGTAAAAACGCCCTTTCCGAGCAAGGCGGCTACCGCAAAGGCAACCGGTCCGAGATCGGGACAGTCGGAAAGATCGACCGCTTCTCCGCTTTTTATTTTCTCAAAAAGAATATTATACACCTTGTCGCCCTGCAGGGAATCGGGATTGAGTCCCGTTACCGTGACGTCCGATCCCGCAAAGTTGAGCGCTTCAAAAAACGCCGCGTTGGAATAATCTCCCTCCACAGTGATATCTGCGGGGATATACTTTCCGCTTGGGATGATCCAGAAGAAACAGTGATCGATCTGATAATACCCGTGCTTTACGTCGATTCCAAAGGATTGGAGCGCGTCAACGGTCATATCGATATACGGAAAGCTCTCCACCGGAGGAGCAACGCAAATCCGGCTGTCTTGATTCAAAAGCGGAAGCGCGAACATCAGCCCGGAAATAAACTGTGAACTGATATTCCCGGGGACTTCAAACAGTCCTCTTTGCAGTTTCCCTTTTACGATCACTTTATCCTCAAACCGCTCCAGTCTGAGTTCCAGAGAATGAGTGATCTTTTCATAAACGCTCAGCGGGCGCTGCATCAAATACTCTGAGCCTGTCAGCACGTGCTCCTCACCGTTTAAGAAACAGATGGGAATCAAAAACCGCAGGGTACTGCCGCTCTCGTTGCAGGGAAGTATCTGGATAGTTCCGGTGGGTTTGGCAACGTCAACGCCTGTGATATAGGCGGCGTCACCGTCTATTCTGATATCAGCGCCCAATGCTCTGAGGCAATTGACCGTCGCCTCGATATCCTTGGAAAAAGCAAGATTGCGCACAACGCTCTCGCCCTCAGCTAAGCCCGCGCAAATCAAATAGCGGTGTGCCATACTCTTGGAGGGAGGCGCTTTTACAATCCCCTTTGCTTTTGAGGGATATATTCTAACGTTCATACTATTGTTCATTTTGTTTCTCGCTTCGCTCAATCAAATAATCCATCGCGTCAAGATAGCCCTGTAAGCCTCTGCCGGAAATAGTAGTCTCGCACGCCTGACGGATGTAGCTGATCTGTCGAAAGTCCTCACGCTTGGATACGTCGGAGATATGTACCTCGACGGTCGGAATCTGCACTGCCTTGACCGCGTCTAAAATCGCTACCGAGGTATGGGTATAGGCGGCGGGATTGATCACAATGCCGTCAACCTTCTGATAGCACTGCTGGATGAAGTCCACGAGATCGCCCTCATGATTGGACTGAAAAACCTCGACCTCTATCCCCTTCTCTTTTGCGTGCGACTCGATGAGAGCGCACAGCTTCTCATAAGTATCCGCGCCGTAAAGATCGGGCTCGCGGATACCGAGCATATTCAGGTTTGGTCCGTTAATCACTCTTATCTTCATATTCATTCTCCGTTAATGATACTGTCGGCTACATCCTCTGGATCACAGTCGCCGTCGATGATGAAGTCTGCGGTATCCATATATATATTGATTCTCTTTTCATACAGTTTTTTGAGCTTGTCGATCTTATCGGCAAGCGGACGGTCGGGGGAAGCGGAAAGATGCTCTAAGGAACGGTCGATAAAGAAGATATCGCCGTTTCTGCGAAGCGCGCCGATGTTCTCCTCTCTGAGGATCGCGCCGCCGCCGGTAGAGATCACCGCGCCGGTGGTATCGGCGATTGAGCGGATGACTTCTGTCTCCAAACCGCGAAAATACGGCTCGCCGTGTTCTTTGAAGATCGTCGGGATATCGCCGTATTGCTCTACGATCAGCGCGTCGGTATCGAGGAAAGGTCTGTCGAGCTCTTTTGCAATGATTTTTCCCACGGTGGACTTGCCTGATGTGGGCATTCCGGTCAGAACTATATTTCTTTTAGAGAAATATATCTTGTCGTAAATCTCATTGGTCAGCTTCACCGCATCAAGCTCACGGTCAAGGAACAATTCGGCGGCATATACCGCCTGCGCGACGAGCATATAGAGCCCGCTCTCTGCCGATATTTCTCTCTTTTTCGCCTCCAGCACCAGCGAGGTCCTCAGGGGATTATATACCGCATCGATCACTCCGGAGAGATTTGTAAAACGCGATAAGTCAATCGGACAGTCGAAAATATACGGGTACATCCCGCACGGAGTGGTGTTGATGATCACATCCGCGTCAGCGTAGTTCTCATATGCCTCGTCATAAGTCAGAGAACCGTCTTTTCCGGTACGGCTGACCTTTTTGATCTCCTTTGCGCCCAGTCTTTCGCACACCGCGTAAGCGGTCTTAGAGGTGCCGCCGGTGCCGAGGATCAGCGCCTTTTTGTATTTGAGCACGACGCCGACACGCTCGATCAGCGCTTTCATCCCGAGAAAATCCGTGTTAAAGCCGTACAGCCTACCGTTACGGTTGATAATCGTATTCACCGCGCCGATCGCCTCGGCGTTCGGATCGATCTCATCCAAGAACGGAATCACCGCTTCTTTATACGGAATGGTCACGTTGATTGCTTTATAATTCTTTTGAAGAATAAAATTTTGTAATTCTTCTTTTTTTAATTCTTTCAGAGAATATTCGTATTCTCCGAGACTTTCATGTATTTCCTTGGAAAAGCTGTGAGGCAGCTTCTCCCCTATCAGTCCGTAGTCCATAATATCTCCTATTCAGGCTCCCTTTGGTAAAGGGAGCTGTCGCCGACAAGGCGACTGAGGGATTGCATAAATGTTTGAACGAAGTGAGTGTCCTTTAATACACGGAAGAATTAAGACTCTTCCCTACAATTCCTAATTCCTCATTCCTGATTCCTAATTCTCTGCGAGCCAATCCGTGCCGTATCTCAGCGCCAGCAGATCGGCAAGCGTGAGCGATGCAACGGAATCGACCACCACACGCGCGCGGTGGAGGATACAGGGATCATGTCTGCCCTTGAGAGACAGAACCGCATCCTTCTTCTCCATCATATCAACGGTGTTCTGCTCTTTATAGATAGACGGTGTTGGCTTGACTGCACAGGAAAAGACGATAGGCATCCCGTTGGAGATCCCGCCGTTGATCCCGCCGTTGTGATTGGTCGCGGTTTTTATTTCTTTATCAGAAATATAAAAGCTGTCATTATACTGTGATCCGCGCTTTTTTACATCATCAAACGCGTGTCCGAACTGAACGCCCTTGACCGCCGGGATCGAGAACAAAGCGTGGGATAATACGCCCTCTAAGGTATCAAACCACGGCTCTCCCACGCCTGCGGGAACGCCGAGAATTGCGGTTTCCAACACACCGCCGACCGAGTCGCCGTCCTCTGCCGCTTTTTCGATCTCATCTTTCATCAAAGCCGCTTTCTCATCGTTCAAAACGGCAAAGTCAATCGCGTTCAGTTTGGCGATATCCTCAGCGATATTGTCAAATTCTCTGTCATTTACGTCCGCAATCGAACGGATATGGGTACCAACGGTGATTCTCTTTTTCTCCAGTGCGGAAAGGACGATCGCGCCCGCCGCGACCAGCGCCGCAGTGATCCTGCCGGAGAAGTGGCCGCCGCCGCGGTAATCCTCAAAGCCGTGATATTTCACATTCGCAGTAAAATCCGCGTGACCGGGACGCGCCAGCGCACGGGTCGCGGCATAATCTTTGCTTTTAATATTCTTGTTGGGAATTAAAATCGTCAGAGGCGTTCCGGTTGTTTTGCCTTCAAAAACGCCGGAGACGATCTGAAACTCGTCATCTTCCTGACGGGCGGTAGAGATTTTTCCCGCCGGACGGCGTTTCATAAGCTGAGCGGCGATAAACGCCTCGTCGATCACGATCCCCGGAGCGAGACCGTCGAGCACCGCGCCGATATACGGTCCGTGGCTCTCGCCGAAAAGGGTCACCGATACGCTGTTTCCAAATGTATTCTTCATTTCTTCTCCCCCTTTATCCAATCCAGATAGGGATATAATTCTTTATAAGAAATTTTCTTCATTTCATAGGATCCGATGTCGTTCACAAAAATCACGGTGATCCCGTCGAGTTCCGACTTCTTGTCGTGCGTCATCGCCTGATAGACTTTCTCGGTATCAAAATCAAGCGAGGTCGGCAGGTTCAGGCTCTCTAACACCTTGATCAAACGCGGACGGATCCCGCTGCTCACCATCGGGATCATCCCGAGCGCCACGCACTCGCCGTGATACAGTCCGTTCAGCTCCTCAAAGCTCTCGATGCCGTGTCCGATCGTGTGACCGAAGTTGAGTATCTTCCGAAGTCCCGCTTCGCGTTCATCCTGCTCTACGACCGTCTTCTTGATCATCAAAGAACGGTAGATGATCTCGTCCATATTCTCATTTATATTTCCTTCTTCGAATAATTTGAAAAGTTCTTTATCACTTGTCAGCGACATCTTCACCGCCTCGGCGAGACCATTACTGATCTGGCGTGAGGGAAGCGTCTTTAAAAGATCCAGATCGATGATCACCTTTTTGGGCTGCCAGAAAGCGCCGATAATATTCTTGATGCCATCGAGATTCACCGCCGTCTTGCCGCCGATGGAAGAATCCACCTGAGACAGCACCGTGGTGGGGATATTATAAAAGTCGATCCCTCTCATATAAGACGCGGCGACAAACCCCGAAAGATCTCCCACGACGCCTCCGCCGACAGCAACCACCGCGTCTTTTCGGGTGAATCCCCCTTCGAGCATCACAGAAAGCAGTTCGCTGTAGGTTTTGATACTTTTGGAGCCCTCTCCCTGCGGCACCGTTACGATCACAGCGGTATCACAAGCGTTCTTTACCGTTTCGGCGAAAGCCTCGGGAACTCCGTCATCGGTAATAATCATTACCTTTCGGTTCAGATCAAGCAGCTCACCGATCCGATTCAGCGCGCCGCGTTCCATCACGATATCGTAGCTATTCGCGCCGAGGTCCATATGCAGCGTTCTATTCATCTTCATCACCGTCTTTGAGCATTCTTTCGCCGAAATATCTGCCGACTACCTTGAGCTTGTCACAGTGGGCGGAAAGCTCTTTGAGCATCTTTCTGCCTTCTTCGGAGTCGTCGCTGCCGTCCGCTTCCACATAGAAGTAATACTCCCACGAGAGCTCCTTCATCGGGCGGGAACGCAGCGCCTTCATATTAAAGCCGTGAGCGCCGATGACATTGATCGCCTGCGCTAGGGCGCCTGCCTCGTTCTTCACGGAGAACATCAGTATAAAACGCGCGTCGGCGGACTCAAAGCTGTTGTTCTGCGCGCGGGAGAATACCGCAAAGCGAGTGGAATTAGCGGCGCTCTTGTTGATGTCATGAGCAATGATCGTCAGCCCGTAGAGCTTCGCGGTCTCGGATGAGGCGATCGCGGCGATCGTCTTGTCGCCGTCGTCTCTGACAGAACGCGCCGCCAAAGCGGTATTGGTTGCGTCCATGGTCTTGAAGCCCTGCTTTTTGATATAATCGGCGCACTGCGCGAGCGCCTGCGGATGGCTGATGACCTTTTTGATATCGGAGAGCTTCGCACCTTTGACGCCGAGCAGATGCTGAGCGATCTTCAGCGTGTATACGCCGTTGACGAACAGACTGCCCGAGAACATCAGATCCATCACCTGTGTGACCTCACCGGCGTAGCTGTTTTCTATCGGCAGGACACAGCAGTCGCAGTCGCCGTTTTCTACCGCTTGATATGCCGACTGAAAATCAGGGAAAGATACCAGTCTGCTGTAGGGCAGGATCTCCCTTGCCGCGATATTGGCAAACGCGCCGCGGATACCGGAATACGCAACCTTCACGCCTTTGATCAGGCTCTCCTGATAGAGCTTTGAGACCTTCATCTCGTCTTTGAGAAACGGCACATAGTAAGAGCGGATCGCGGGATCGGTCACATACGCGCTGTTTTTTTCGATCAGCGCCTGCTCGCGCTTCTCATCGAAGATCGGCAGTCCGCGCTCCTTCTTATAGATCGCGACGTCCTCAACGGCTTTCATCCGCTGTTGAAAAAGCTCAGCCATCTCTCTGTCTATCTCATTGATTTTCAGTCTTGCTTCATCCAGTTTTGACATATTTTCCTCCCGATTAACACGGAACGATGTGGGCATCGTTCCCTACGGCGGGAGCAAGCCCCGCCCTACAATATAAATGGGTGTCGGGCGAAGCCCGCCCACAACTCTGCACTCTGCACTCTGCACTTTGCACTAAAAAAGCGGCTCTGCCCGAAACAGAACCGCCTTACATCCAAAGCCAATCTCCGTTTACACCCGAGCAGTCATCTTTTTTCGACAACACAATAATAGCCCGCATAAAAGCGCGCGAATGTAAACAGAAAATAGGAGTGATTCATTTTTTCTTGACTTGTCAGCTTCATATGAACAACTCCTTTCACATCTCATTGTGCAAACTATAACACATTAAAGCATAAAAGTCAATAGAAAAGAGCGTATTTCTTTATCACCGAATCTCTCCCTCCCCCTGTTCGCGATCAGCCGTTCTCTTGACAAACAAACGATAAATGATAGAATGATATTATTATAGAAGAAGGGAGAACTTGTTATGAAGAAAGTCATATCGGCGATATTGGCTCTCTCGCTCGTTCTGCTGTGCGGTTGTGATTTCTTTGAAGAGAATCAATTCAACGCCGCTGACAAGCACATCGTCAAAGCGATAACAAGCAATAATTTTGGATTATACCTTGCCGACGACGGTACGCTCTACTCTCCCGGATATGTGGGTGATGCGAATGATTATATCCTGTTCTCCGATAAAAAGAACGGTATTGTCGCCGAAAACGTCAGAGATTTCGGCAGGTTCGCATGGGGAGGATATTATATCGACAACGCAAACGATCTGTATTACTTCCGGAAATTCGGGAGCGATCCGCTTCCATATGAGCCTAAGGAGCGGTTCAAAAAACTCCTTGGCAATGTCAAATCTGCATATGTGACCGGCGGCGGTATCTTTTATCAGGATTTTGACAACAACCTGTATGCCGCGGGAAATGTTTGCGGTACGATTTTTTATATCGAAGAAAAGATAAAGCTTGGCGAGAATGTCATCTGTCAGGACTACGACTGCTGGATCGAAGAGGATCGCGTCATTCATACATCCGGCGACCGCGAATACAATCAGGAAATGCTTCAAGCAGCGAATCAGGTGCTTGCTTCTCATCCCGACGTCACCAAAATGATGGTGTCGGAAAATTGTATTCTTCTTTTGACCGGCGGTGAGTTATGGTATATCGGCGATAAAAAGCGATTGGAAATAAACGATTTTAAGCTGATGGATCAAGAGCCCGTGATCGAAACGATCAAACTCTCGGAGGATATCGTTGACTTTGACGGCGGCGCATGTCAGACCATCGCCGCGGTGAAAAACGACGGCACGGGGCTGGGCTGGGGCAGGCTCCTGATGAACGGCGACGACGAACAGGAACAGCCGATCACAGAATATCACACCGACGCGGTAAAGTTCAATTTAGAAAACGCCGTCAGCGTTCAGGTATCCGGTGACGAACACATCACCTTTATTACCAAAGACGGTCAGACAAACGTCTTTGCTGACGAAAATCGGTTCGGCTTCTGCGGCAACTCTACAGAGAATTTATACATCGGCGTCCGCAGTACGCCGTTACGCTGGATCGACACAGACAGCTCGTCGACTGGCTCCTCCTACACTTCCAAAAGCACAGAAAAACCGCAAACACTATCCATCCGTTAAAAAATTCTACAATAATACTGAAAGCCCTCCCGAAAAACCGGGAGGGCTAGTCTTATGTCGGTGATATACCTATTTACCTTATATTACTTGTTGCTGATAGCCGCCTGCGCAGCCGCGAGCCTTGCGATCGGAACGCGGAACGGTGAGCAGGATACGTAGTCAAGGCCGATCTTGTGGCAGAACTCAACAGAAGTCGGGTCGCCGCCGTGCTCGCCGCAGATACCGATGTGAAGCTTGGGATTGACGGGCTTGCCGAGCTTGATCGCCATATCCATCAGCTTGCCGACGCCGGTCTGGTCAAGCTTCGCGAACGGATCGTTCTCAAAGATCTTCGCATCATAGTAAGCATCTAAGAACTTACCTGCGTCGTCTCTGGAGAAGCCGAAGGTCATCTGGGTGAGGTCGTTGGTGCCGAAGCAGAAGAAGTCAGCCTCGGTCGCGATCTCGTCAGCGGTGAGAGCCGCTCTCGGGATCTCGATCATGGTACCGACCTCATACTTAAGGTCAGCGCCTGCAGCGGCGATCTCAGCGTCAGCGGTCTCGATGACGAACTTCTTGACATACTTGAGCTCTTTGATATCGCCGACGAGCGGGATCATGATCTCGGGAACGATGTTCCAATCGGGATGAGCCTTCTTGACGTTGATAGCGGCGCGGATAACAGCCTTGGTCTGCATCTTCGCGATCTCGGGATAGGTGACAGCCAGACGGCAGCCGCGGTGACCCATCATCGGGTTGAACTCATGGAGAGAATCGATGATCGCCTTGATCTCAGCAACAGTCTTGCCCTGAGCCTTGGCGAGAGCTTCGATGTCAGCCTCTTCGGTGGGAACGAACTCATGCAGAGGAGGATCGAGGAAACGGATGGTAACGGGGTTGCCTTCCAGAGCCTCATAGAGAGCCTCAAAGTCGCCCTGCTGATAAGGCATAATCTTATCGAGAGCCGCTTCTCTCTCTTCTACGGTGTCGGCGCAGATCATCTCGCGGAACGCGGCGATTCTGTCAGCCTCAAAGAACATATGCTCGGTACGGCAGAGACCGATACCCTCAGCGCCGAGCTCTCTCGCCTTCTTCGCGTCGGCGGGTGTGTCAGCGTTGGTGCGAACCTTCAGGGTTCTGTACTTGTCCGCCCAATCCATAACTCTGCCGAACTCGCCTGCGATGGTGGCGTCAACGGTGGGGATGATGCCGTCGTAGATGTTACCGGTGGAACCGTCGATGGAGATGTAGTCGCCTTCGACATAGGTCTTGCCGGCTAAGGTGAACTGCTTGTTCGCCTCGTCCATCACGATCTCAGAGCAGCCGGATACGCAGCAGGTACCCATACCGCGGGCAACAACCGCCGCGTGGGAGGTCATACCGCCTCTGACTGTCAGGATACCCTGAGCAGCCTTCATACCCTCGATATCCTCGGGAGAGGTCTCTAAACGAACGAGAACAACCTTCTCACCCTTGGCGCCCTGCTCTTTGGCGTCTTCAGCGGTGAAGACAACCTTACCGCAGGCAGCGCCGGGAGAAGCGCCGAGGCCCTTGCCGACGGGAGTAGCAGCCTTAAGCTCTTTGGCGTCGAACTGGGGATGGAGAAGGGTGTCGAGGTTACGGGGATCGATCATCAGAACCGCCTCTTCCTCTGTTCTCATACCTTCGTCAACCAGATCGCAGGCGATCTTTAATGCCGCCTGAGCGGTACGCTTGCCGTTTCTGGTTTGGAGCATATAGAGCTTGCCGTGCTCAACGGTGAACTCCATATCCTGCATATCTCTGTAGTGATTCTCTAAAGTCTTGCAAACCTCGTTGAACTGAGCGAAAGCCTCAGGGAACTTCTGCTCCATCTCGGAGATGTGCATGGGAGTACGAACGCCCGCAACAACGTCTTCGCCCTGCGCGTTGGTCAAAAACTCGCCGAACAGACCCTTGTCGCCGGTAGCGGGGTCACGTGTGAACGCAACGCCGGTGCCGCAGTCGTCGCCCATGTTGCCGAACGCCATCGACTGGACGTTAACGGCAGTACCCCAGCTGTAGGGGATATCGTTGTCTCTTCTGTAGACGTTCGCTCTGGGGTTGTCCCAAGAACGGAATACCGCCTTGACAGCGCCCATCAGCTGCTCCTTGGGATCGGTCGGGAAATCTTCGCCGATCTTAGACTTATACTCAGCCTTGAACTGCTCAGCGAGCTCTTTGAGATCGTCAGCGGTCAGCTCAACGTCCTGCTTGACGCCGCGCGACTCCTTCATCTCGTCGATAAGCTCTTCAAAGTACTTCTTACCGACTTCCATAACAACGTCGGAATACATCTGGATAAATCTTCTGTAGCAGTCATACGCCCATCTGGGATTGCCGGACTGCTTCGCGATGGTCTCTACAACCTCTTCGTTAAGACCGAGGTTTAAGATAGTGTCCATCATACCGGGCATGGAAGCGCGCGCGCCGGAACGGACGGAAACGAGAAGCGGATTCTCCTTATCGCCGAACTTCTTGCCGGTGATCTCTTCCATCTTGCCGATGTACTCATTGATCTGAGCCTGAATCTCGGAATTGATCTGTCTGCCGTCCTCATAATACTGGGTGCAGGCCTCGGTGGTGATGGTAAAGCCCTGGGGTACGGGAAGACCGATGTTGGTCATTTCTGCGAGGTTCGCGCCCTTACCGCCGAGAAGCTCTCTCATGTCAGCGTTACCTTCGGTAAAAAGGTATACATATTTCTTGCTCATTGGAATCTCCTCCTAAAATTTATTGGTACTGTCTGCCTCCGTCCCGTAGAAAAAACGGCGAGTTCAACGGACAGCATACATATACGAATGTATTATAACAAAAGCCTGCAAAAATTACCATATCTTAAAAGAAAAATAGTGATAAAAGTTGAATATTTTTTTGGACGTTTCACAGGGGATATTGTGTAAAATGTTAAAATTGTCATAATTTTGTAATTACCTCTTGAAAATCCTGTATTTTATGAGATAATGTATATGTGTAAAACTATTTTGGAGATGTATATAATGCAGAAATCCGCTGTCATCCTCGCGGGCGGCGAAGGCAAGAGAATGAAATCTCCCCTTCCCAAGCCGATGAACGAGGTGCTGGGCGTACCGATGCTCCGATGGGTGATCAATTCCGTCAAAAGAGCGGGCGTGGACAGCATCTGTGTCGTCACGGGATTTAAGAAAGAATGTATCGAAGAATATGTACAGACGCTGGACTTCCCCGTGGAGACCGTCTTTCAGTCGGAACGCCTCGGCACGGGTCACGCCGTGATGATGTGCAAGGACTTCCTCAAAAATCACCCCGGCGACGTTGTCATCCTCTGCGGCGACGCGCCCTTTATGGACAGTAAAACCATCGAGGACGCTTATCTTCAGCATCAGGACGGCTATTCCGCTACGGTGATCTCCGCGATCCTTGATGACTCCACCGGCTACGGCAGAATCGTCCGCAACGCTGACGGTACATTAAAAGAGATCGTCGAACAGAAAGACGCTGACGAAGAGACACTCCAAATCAAAGAGGTCAACTCCGGCGGCTACTGGTTTGACAGTGAGGACCTGCTCTCTGTACTGGATGATATCAAAGCAAATAATTCCGCAAAAGAATATTACCTGCCCGACGCTCTGAAACTGCTCCTGCAAAACGGCAAAAAGGTCGGCGCGTTCGCCGCTTCTTCTGTCGATACCGTCCTCGGCGCCAACGACCCGCAGCAGCTCAAAGAGCTCGAGGAGCTCGCCATTCAAAAAGGCTACACGCCTTAATTCGTCTATTCGAAGAAAAATTCTTCTATAGAAATATAAGTCTGGATAATCCATTTTGAAACTTTATGACGCAAAAACTACATAGGGGGAACAAAAATGAATTCACATGGTAAGGACATCAAAATTTTCACACTGAACTCCAACAAGCCTGTCGCGCAGGGTATCGCGGAATGCTTGGGTCTGCCGCTGGGCAAGAGCGACTGCTCCACCTTCTCGGACGGCGAGATCGCGGTATCTCTGCATGAATCCGTCAGAGGCTCCGACTGCTTTATCGTCCAGTCGACCTGCTCGCCTGTCAACGACAACCTGATGGAGCTTCTGATTATGATCGACGCGATGAAGAGAGGTTCCGCCTCTTCCATCACCGCGGTTATGCCCTACTTCGGCTATGCCCGTCAGGACAGAAAAGCCAAGCCCAGAGATCCGATCTCGTCAAAGCTGTGCGCCGACCTCATCACCACCGCCGGCGCGGACAGACTGCTGACGATGGACCTGCACGCGGCGCAGATCCAGGGCTTCTTCAACATCCCCGTCGACCATCTGGTTGGCGCGCCGATGCTTGCCCGCCATATGAGAAAGAAAGTAGAAGGCCATGAGGACGAATTTGTCGTTGTATCCCCCGACCTCGGCTCCGTTACAAGAGCGAGAAACTTCGCGGCAAAGCTCGGCTGCCCCATCGCCATCATCGACAAGAGACGTCAGAGAGCGAACGTATCTGAGGTCATGAACATCATCGGTGAGGTCAAGGGCAAAAAGTGCATCTTGGTAGATGATATGATCGACACCGCCGGTACCCTCTGCAACGCGGCGAACGCTATTGTGGAAAAGGGCGGCGCGACCGAAGTATACGCCTGCGCTTCTCACGCGGTGCTGTCAGGTCCCGCGATCGACCGTATCAAAGAATCCGCGATCAAGGAATGTATCCTGCTCGATACCGTTCCGATCCCCGAGGAGAAAATGCTCGACAAGTTCACCGTGCTTTCCACCGCTCCCCTGTTCGCGGAAGCCATCGAGCGTATCTACGAGGATAAACCGGTTTCCCCGATGTTTCTTTGATAACGAAGAAAAAATAACTGAAATAACAACCGATAAAAACAGGGCGGGAGAGAATTCCCGCCCTTTCGACCGTATTCCATCATTCGGTACGATGTGGGCATCGTACCATTCACGTTTGATTGTTCATTTCGGAACGATGTGGGTATTGTTCCCTACGAATGCTTATGTCTTTTAAAAAATCAACACCGACAGGACCAATTGAATATATCATCGCGGGTCTGGGCAATCCGGGACGGCAGTATGAGAACACCCGCCACAACGCGGGCTTCATAAGCTTGGACTATATTGCGGACGAACTGGGCGTCAAGGTCAACAAAATCAAGTTCAAGTCTACGACCGCAACCGCTCAGATCGCCAACAAAAACTGTCTGCTGTTAAAGCCCTCCACCTTTATGAACCTTTCGGGGCAGGCGGTCACAGAGGCGATGCGTTTCTACAAAATTCCTCCCGAGAGAACCGTTATACTATTCGATGACATCTCTCTGGACGTCGGCAAGATGCGCGTGCGCAGAAAAGGCTCCGACGGCGGACAGAAGGGGATGCAGAACATTATCTATCTCTCCGGCTCACAGGACTTTCCCAGAGTCAAGATCGGCATCGGCAAAAAGCCGCACGAGGACTATGATCTGAAAGACTGGGTGCTGTCCCGCTTCACTGAAAACGACGCGAAAGCGATCAAAGAGATCCTGCCGAATATCAAGGACGCTGTCGAGCTGATCGTCAAAGGCGAGATCGACGAGGCGATGAACCGTTACAATTAATCTGTCATTGCGAGGGAGTAAAACGACCGTGGCAATCCCCTTGTCATTACTATTGTTTGAAAAAACACTCTCAGGAAAGCAGCAGTAATGAGAAGGGGATTCTCACGGGGCTGAAGCCCCTCAGAATGACAACTCAGAAGGTAGCTTCTATATGCAATTTTTGGACAGCGTACTCAGAGAAAATAAGGAATTCCAGACTCTCTGTCAGGCGCTGAAACACGGCTCCCGCTGCGCCGCGTCCGGCGTATCGGGCGTTCACAAAGCGAATATGATCACAACGCTCTGCCGCAGTATGTGTGTCAGAGCCTTTTGTGCTGCCCAGAATGAGCAGGAAGCGCAAAAGCTTGCCAACGATATCTCCTCTATGGGGCTGAGAGCCCTCGTCTATCCGAAGAAGGACTTCATCTTCATCACTTCACAGATCGAATCACATGAATACGAGCATCAGCGGATCAATGTCCTTTCCAAAATGCTCACCGGCGACTATGACGTCATCATCACGACTCTCGACGCCGCCGCGCAGTACACGATCCCGAAGAAAACACTCAAAAGCGTCACCCGCACCCTTAAGTCCGGCGTAGAAATCCCGATGGAAGAGCTGGAGCGCGCGCTGATCCTGCTCGGATACGAGAGAGCCGACACGGTTGAGGGCTCGGGACAGTTCTCGATCCGCGGCGGTATCGCCGATCTCTTTATGCCCGATTCTCAGCAGCCGGTAAGAATCGAATTTTTCGGCGATGAAATCGACACCGTCAACTACTTTGATACCGAAACCCAGAGACGAACGGACTACTGTGAAGAAATTTCCCTCACCCCCTCCTGTGAAATACTGGTGTCCGACAAGCAAAAGCTGGCGGAACAAATCCGCAAAAAAGCCGACTCGCTCAAATCCGAACAGAGCGTTAAAGCAAAAGAATATCTCTATAAAGACGCAGATGCTCTCTCTGCGGGACTGTCACTGCACAGCCCGGATAAATATCTCTCGCTGATATATGACAAGCCCGAGACGCTTTTCGACTATCTCGACAACAACGCGCTTGTTTTTATCAGTGAATATAACAACTGCAAAGAACGCGACCGTTCTGTCTCTTTTCATATGAAAGAAGAACTGCTCGCGCTGTTTGAGGACGGTATCCTGTGCAGAGGCTTTGAGACCTTTTCTCTGGACTTTTCACAGAGTATGAGCGTTCTGCTCTCTCATCCCCTGCTGTTCCTCGACACCTTTTCCCACTCGTCCTACGGCACGCCGCTTGAGGCGCTGGTCACGCTCAACGCGAGAAGTCTTTCTCCGTGGAACGGTCAGTCGTCTCTGCTGGTCGAAGATCTGCATGATATCGGCTATGAGAATTACGCCGTCGCGATTCTCGCGGGCTCCGACAAAGGCGCGCAGAACCTGACGGATATCCTAACGGAAAAAGGGATCAAAGCAAGATACGTCCTGTCCGCCGATCGGATCCGTATCGGCGAAGTCGTCGTCCTCCCCGGACAGCTCTCGGCGGGAATCGAATATCCCCTGCAGAAATTCATCCTCTATACCCACACGCAGATCACGACTGTCGCTCACAGGAAACGCCGGAAAGCGCCGAAAGACAGTAAGGCGGTCTACTCTCTCTCGGAGCTTTCTCCCGGCGAATATGTTGTTCACACCATCCACGGTATCGGCGTCTATCAGGGTATCCGCAAGATGGAGGTACAGGGAGTTTACAAGGATTATATCCGGATCGAATACGCCAAGGGAGATATGCTGTATGTGCCTGTCACCCAGCTCGATCTGGTCGCAAAATATATCGGACCCAAAGAAAACTCCCGAGTCAAGCTCAACCGCTTAGGCTCTCAGGAATGGAAAAAAGCAAAGCGCAGGGTCAAAGCCGCCGCCAAAGAAATGGCGCAGGAACTGATGTCGCTGTACGCGCAGCGGATGCAGACCCAAGGCTACGCCTTCTCCGGCGATACCGAGTGGCAGCGAGACTTTGAAGCGGGCTTTGAATATGAAGAGACAGAGGATCAGCTGCGCTGCGCCGAAGAGATCAAAGGCGATATGGAATCTACAGCGCCGATGGACAGACTGCTGTGCGGCGACGTCGGCTTCGGCAAGACAGAGGTTGCGCTGAGAGCCGCGTTCAAGTGCGTTTCCGACTCCAAGCAGTGCGCGCTGCTGTGTCCCACCACCATTCTCGCGTGGCAGCACTACCAGACGGTGATGTCCCGCTTTGACAACTATCCGGTGCGGGTCGAGCTGCTTTCGCGCTTCCGTACCGCAAAGGAGCAAAAAGAGATCCTCGAAAAGCTCAGACGCGGTGAGATCGATATGATCATCGGCACCCACCGTCTGGTACAAAAGGACGTTGCGTTCCGCGATCTCGGGCTGGTAATCATCGACGAAGAACAGCGGTTCGGCGTCGCGCAGAAGGAACATTTCAAGGAAATGCGAAAAAACGTAGACGTTCTCACACTCTCCGCGACCCCTATCCCCCGCACGCTGAATATGGCGATGTCCGGCATCCGCGATATGTCGGTGCTCGAAGAAGCGCCGCAGAACCGTCATCCGGTACAGACCTATGTGCTGGAATATGACACCGCCGTTCTGCATGAAGCGATCAGAAGAGAGCTTCGACGCGGCGGTCAGGTGTTTTACCTGCATAACAATGTTGATTCTATCGCAGCGAAAGCGGTTCGTATCTCTCAGGCGATACCCGAAGCGCAGGTCGCGGTCGGTCACGGCAAGATGAGCGAGCAAGAGCTCTCCGAGGTATGGAGAAAGATGCTCGCGGGCGAGATCAATGTGCTGGTCTGTACCACCATCATCGAAACCGGCGTGGATATTCCCAACGCCAATACTCTGATTATCGAAAACGCCGACCGCTTCGGGCTCTCTCAGCTGCACCAGATCCGCGGCAGAGTAGGACGTTCTCCCCGCAGGGCATACGCTTACTTCACCTACAACGGCGGCAAGGTACTTTCCGATATCTCCCAGAAGCGTCTGACCGCGATACGGGAGTTCACCGAATTCGGCTCCGGCTTCAAGATCGCAATGCGCGACCTCGAGCTTCGCGGCGCAGGCAATATTCTCGGCGCGCAGCAGCACGGTCATATGGAGGACGTCGGCTATGATATGTATTTAAAGCTCCTCGGCGACGCCGTCAAAGAGGAAAAGGGTGAAAAGACGATCGCGGAAGAGACGCCAGACTGCCTGATCGACCTCCCCATCGAGGCGCACATCCCCGAGAGCTATATCGAAACTCTCGGCGGACGCCTCGACGCTTACCGCCGCATCGCCGACATCCGAAACGACGACGACGCCTCCGATGTGATCGACGAGCTGTTGGACCGCTACGGCGATATCCCGAAAGCGGTAACGGGGTTGATCGACATCGCGCTGATCCGTCAGAAAGCGATCGCCGCGGGAATCTATGAAATCCGCCAGAACGATAAAAACCTTCTGCTGTATCTCCATGATATCCGTCGGGAAGAAGTGGCGAATATCATCTCCTCTCTCAAAGGTAAGGCTCTTCTCTCGGCGGGCTCCAAACCCTATATTTCTGTCAGAACAGAAAAGAATCTGTCGCTTCTTGATTCTTTAAAAGAAATATTCAGATAAGAATCCTTATCATTTCACGAAATTATTTTTCCAGTATAGAATTATAATGTATACAATTTGTGAACATTCAAAAAATTTGCCACAATATATAGACAAATGCAGGTTTTTGGTGTATATTTAATAGGATAAATTTTATTTTGGGTTTGTGTGCCCGAAGATAAAAAATAAAGGATGGTAATCAAAATGAGAAACTTTACGAAAATTCTGTGCGTTGTACTGTCTCTGATGATGATAGTATCTTTAGCAGCCTGCTCTTTCACAAAGCAGTACAGCTATAAGACCGACGACACAGAGCTCCCCATCGGAGTGTATATCTACAATCTCTATTCTGCGTATAATCAGGCGCAGAACTTCGCGCAGAGCTCCGATCTCTACGACAGCGAAGCCGGCACCTACGACGGAAAGAAATCTTTCCTGAAGATGGAGATCACCGATGATGACGGCGTTACCGCTACCGCTGACGAGTGGATCAAGGATAAAGCGGACGAGTACACCAGAAATATTCTCGCGATCTATCACGAGTTCAACGAGCTCGGCTGCACCATCGACGAGGCTACCGAGGAAGGCTATCAAGGACAGGCGAAGGAATACTGGGATTACGGTCCTTACTATCAGTACTACGGCGAGCAGTATCTCAACCCCTATTCCGATATCTTTGAGCCGATCGGCGTCAGCTATGACTCCTTCTATATCGCATCTTTCTACACCTCCGCGATGCAGACAGAAGTCTTTAAGGCGCTCTATGAGTCGTCAGGCACCGAAGCGGTATCCGATGACGATCTGACCGCGTTCTTTACAGAGAACTATGTCTCCTACAAATATTTCTCCGTCAACCTCTACACCACCGAAGAACAGCCCACCACCGATGAAGAGGGCAACGAGACTACCGAATCTGTTGATGTAGCTCTCTCCGCTGAGGACGTTCAGGCGTATGAGACCGAGATGGCAGGCTATAAGGACACTATCGCCGCAGGAGGCTCTTATGACGACGTAGTTGCCGCGTATATGGCGGCGCATACCGACGTTGAGTCCGATCCTACCCAGTCCGGCGTCAGCATCCTTGACGACGCGTCTATCGGCGACGAGCTCAAGGACGAACTCGGCAAAATGGCAGAGGGTGAAGCTTCTTATCTCACCGTCGGCGACGACGACAACACCAAGGTGATGTACTTCCTCTATAAGGAACCCATCGCCAATCAGGTGGAGAACTATATCGGCGACGAGACCCAGCGCGATACCGTCCTCCACGAGATGAAGGATGATGAGTTTGAGAAGCTGTTAGAGCAGGTCGGCGAAGAGCTTGATGTTACCGTCAGCTCCGCCTGCAGCAGCTATCAGCCCAAGACTTTTGAAGAAAAGAATAAAAAGAAATCCTCATAAGAATGATTCCGTAAGAAAAAACCACTATACTATCAAAAGGTAAGTGATTCTATGAAACTATCCACCAGACTTATTTCTATCATACTTGCACTCCTGATGATAGCCGGTATGTCGTGTATCGCGGCGTATGCCGCGGAAAACGGCGGCACGGGCGACAACAACGGCGGTGACTCCGGCTACATCGACAACAACGGCGACGCAGGCAGCGGAGGCAGCGACGTAGGCAACGGAGGCAGCGATACAGGTAACGGAGGCGGTGACGCAGGAACTTCCGGCGGTTCGGGTGACTCCGGTTATTCCGGCAACGAAGGCGACGGCACAGGCGACACGGGATATAACGATCCCTACTACAACCCCGGCTATGTTGACAACGGCTCTCAGGAAGATCCGATGTACTGGGGCGACAGCGGTGAAAACACTAACCAGGACCAAGGTTCCGCCGGCTCTGTATCCGACAAGACAACGCTCTACGATACCTCTGATATCGACAACAAAGATCTTGAAGAAAATCAGTGGAGCGATATTGAACTCAACGAAAGCAAAACGACCGCGGCAGGTACCACAGATTTCACCCAGATGCAGACGGATACCACCACCGAGGACAACGGCGACTGGATGCTGTATGTCGGTCTCGGACTGATCGGTCTTGCGTTCTTAGGCATCGTCTACTTCATCGTCGCAACCGTTCAGGCGAAGAAGAGAAACGACAGACGCTCCGCGGCGGAACGCCAGAGAAGAGAGAATCCCTCACGCGATTCCCGACAGCCTTCCCGCTCCTCCGACCGTCCGGCTTCCAGACAGGAAAGAGGTCATTACTCAGACGGCTACACCGCCGCCAGACGCAAGACGTCCTCTCGCTCCGATACGGATGAAATCTATCTGCCCAGAAGAGTAAAATAATATCAATACTGCAAAAAGGAGAACTCCGAGCGAGTTCTCCTTTTTTGATGTCATAGGTACCACAAGGTATACCCTTTAATATCCTTTCACGGAAATCGGCGGAGAAGCCGCCGCTCGGGAGATACTCTCTCCGTCACAACATACTTCTCCGCCGTGCGGTTTATTTAAATATCACCGCTACGTACTGCTCTTCGTTGACATTCAGATCAACGCCGACGCCGCCGGTCACGGACGCCTGAGAGACGGTGATCCCCGTAGAGGTGACCGAAAGCCCGCTTGATCCGCCGAAGCCGTAAGCGGCGACAGCAAAGTTGACGAGGATATTCCCCGAGCTGTAGGACACGGGCGGGGCGTTCTTCTTATACACCAGCGCGAGGGTCGGCTGAAAGTCCACCGTGATCGCGCGGCTACTCTCCCCTGTGCCGGCGTACGCTCTGACGACAAAGCTCTCGTTGAGCTTCGCCTTCTCCGAAGCGGTGAGGTGAAGCGCGGCGTTGGCGATATGCCCGCCGAGCGCGGTATCGATGATACTGTTGTCCGAGACGAAATCGGCGCGCTTGGGCTTGTCCGATGCCGCCCACTGACAAAGTCCCAGGTTAGGGGTATGGTTGGTTGACGCCATAATATCTTCCTTTCTTAAATATCCGAGGTCTGAAGCTTATCCAGACTCTCCCAGCTGCGGTTCTCGGTATCGAAGTCTGCGTATGTAAGGTCTCTGCCGTCTATCTCGTTCCAGCTTAAGCTGTTGAACGCAAGCTGAAACTCCAGATGCAGGGGTACAAACTTCTGCGCTTCTTCTTCGATCCACCGCTGTTCACTCTCCGAATATTCTCCCTGCGCCAGCACCGTCAATTTATTAAGAGACGGATACTCACAGATCGTATAGGACAGATGGAAGCTGTCCAGCGCCGTCGTCAGTCCGTTGACGGTAAAGTCGGAAAGTCCGAGAGAAAAACGCTTTCGGAGCATCTCACGCCGGGTAGGAACGACCAGCTCCGTGCGGGGACGGGAGAACATCCGCTCCAGCTGTGATAAGCCTTCTTCCTGCGCGGTCTGTAAAAACATCTCTCTTAAGAGCCTGTCCGACTCTTCTCTCAGGCGATCCAGCTCCAGCCCGTAGACATACAGCTCATCCTCGATATGGCTGTTCTCCAGACAGTACAGCCCGAGAGGTCTGAGCTTCTTTTTCATAGAGGTCAAAGCGTTCATCCGCTCACCTCAGCGATCGTGATTCGGTCGGTCAGCGCGTACTGAGAATCGGAGATAACTCTGTCATAGCGATAGAGTGAATGGATGTCAAAGTTCTCCACTCCCTCGGTGTGATAGAGGAGATCCGAGATCTCCGTGATCAGGACATCTCTGCCGATCCCGAGTGAATCGATATACGCGGTAACTGCCGCGCGGCAGGCGGCGCTGACACTGTCAAAGCTGTAGCCGGACTTCGGACGCAGCGATAGGTAGAAGGATACATCTACCTCCTGTGCCTGACAGGCAAGTACATCAACGTTGAGTTCTCTCTGCCCGGATAACAGCGTCTGTACCTCTGCGAGAACACTGTTTGTAACCGGACCGCCCTCGGCGCAAACATAAACGTTCACCGTACCCGCGCCTCTGACTCTGCCGATCGCTCCGGCGGAATAGACGCCGTCTACCGACATCGCCAGCGCCTTGTAGTAAGCGGCGTTGGTACCGTTGCTGATATTGACATAACTTTCTATGATCCTCTCTCGCAGCATCTCGTCGCTCTCTTCATCACATCCGTTGACAAAAACAGATCCGTTATAGACATTGGTCACGCCCGCCACGGGAGTCACCAGCACAGAGATGTTGCCCCCGCGCGCGTTGGAAGAAGCTCCCGCTTCGACGGCGGTAACGTGCGTCAGTACGTATTCTTCTCCGACGCGGATCACAGCAGCCTCATCCGTGACAAAACGCTTGGCAGTTCTCGCGTCGGCGACGACGGTACCCTGCGGGATCACCACGTTCGCGGTATGCCCCTGTTCGGCATAAAACTGCACGTTGCCCGAAGCATAAAGCGCCGGCTTGCGGGTGATGCCGCGGCTCTGAGCGTGCCGGTCCAGATACTCGCCCGTCGCGGTGAGAGGAAACATCTGGCGGAGGATAAAATCCTCGTTCTGCTGCTGCTTGAAGATCTCTCCCGCAAGCACGCGCAGACGGATCGCGATATCGGATTCATCACTGATGACGATACCCGCTCTCTCCTCGTAGTTTTCTTTCATTCTCGTAAAGATCTCGTTATAACTCTCCATCAATTATCACCTCTGTTTCTCTTGTTTTTCCGCTTTGCTCAATCTGTAGAACGGCAATTGCGGAGTTTCTGTTTTTTCTGACGGCTTTGACTGTCAGACGAATATCGGGGACGGCGTATACCGCCTCACGCAGCGCCATCTGCAAGGCTCTCTCATAATCAGGGCTTGTCCTGTCCAGAGAGAACGTATCCGCGCCTAAGTCTCTGTCATAAAGAAAGCTGTTCTTCTTCACGGTACAGGCGATCATCGCGCGCTGCGCCGCTTCGTCGATTCCTTTGACATAGGAAAACGCGCCGCTGTCGAGATAGAGATCTCCGTCTTTGAGCCGTATATCCATCACTCCACCGTCCTTCCGTTGATCAGCACCCTGCCGTCGTTCTTCAGCACGATACTCGCGCCGCCCGCGGAGCGCAGCTCTATCTCTCCCGCTTCAAGACGGGAATAGGGCTTCATCACACTCAGCAGATAGTCTCCCCTGTCGGTATGGACTACGACGGTGTCGGAGTCCTCGGCGGGGATGGACGACACCCCGTAAGGAGCGAGCGCTCTGACGCCGGAATATTGGTTGGATGCATCTACAAAGCTCCCGTCGCCGGTGGAGGATACCACTTTTCCTACCGCCGACTTCGGCTCATAGAATGAATTTGCTGTCAGATACTGTGATACCCACATCAGCTATTCCTCCTTTTGAGAATCAAATACGTGCTTTCGTCGTTCGGTGAAAGACGATAGTACAGCGCGCTGACATAGAGATCTCGGATTTCTCCCAGCATCGAATCGCGCACTGCAGCTTTCGCACCGAGCAGATCCAGCTGTCTGCCGTCGCATCTGAGCTTGATGCGGTAGCCTTTGTCTCTGCCGTTTTTGATCATCGTGTCGGCGCGGTTAAACGGCGTATCGGTGAGGACGGCGTTGAGATAGCGTTCTCTGCGGACGCCTCTTTTCAGCGCGTCGTCGTTCTCGACCTTGGTATGGTAACCCGAAGCGTTGCTCACCTTGATGTTGACGCGTGAGATTTCCTCACACCGGCGGATTCTTTCTTCGATCGAGCGATAGAGGATGTCGCCGTCGGTATCGGAGAACACAAGGTTTTTGTCGCTTTCTTCTCCGTCAAAAAACAGCTCTCCCCTGCCCGAAATTCGCGGAGAAGCGAACATACAGCTTTTGCAAAAACGCGAGAGCGCCTGCCAGTTGCTCTCTCCTTTGGTGACCACCAGCTCAGAGAAATAGGTGTGGTCGAGATTCTCCCTTGTGACAATACCGAACGGCTGAACATGCCTTTCATAGATGATCCCCGCGCTCGGGTGATTATAGGTGACGGGTACGCTCTCGTTGTCAAGCAAGAGCGCCGCCGGTGAGCGTCCCGATATTTTCAGAAAAGCGCCCGAAGAGGAGACGATCCTCTCCTGCTCATCAACAACGCCCCGAAACACCAATTCTCCGTCGGAAAAGATACGAAAAGTACACAGCTCCGCGCAATTCTTCCAATCAAATAACGCGCTCACACAATCCGCGGGAACCTCCCGCTCCTGTGTGATATTCACGCAGATCGCGTTATCCATCACTATGTTATTTTTGTCGATATCTTCAAACACAAATCTCAGCATACTCTCACCTTCTCCCCCTCTTCCAATTCATCCAAAAAGCGGATCCCGGGATTCAGCGCAATGATCTCCTCCACCGTTTTCTGAAAGCGGTACGCGATATCCCAGAGGGTGTCATCCTCTTGTGCCGCCGTATACTCCTCTTCGGTAACAGGCGTTTTCTCAAAACGCTTTTGACGAAAAACGAAGGAATAGGAGAGAACGTTATCCTTCGGCTGCGCCGACAGATTCAGACTGACAAAGGCGGCATAAAAGCTGCCGAGTCCTTCGATAGAGAGCAGCCCTTCCTGACGCTGTGAAAACACTTCTTTCAGACGGATATACTGTTCGATGCAGTCCTCGCCGAACAGCTCGCCCTCGCCCTTGATCACACACGGCTTATCCGAAAAAATACGAACATCGGATGATGAAAACGGCGGCAAAAGCTCAACGGTGTTCTTCTCATCCTCAAAAGAGAGAGTATGTGGGTTATGCCGCCACGTATATCCTGCGTAGCGCATCTGACACTGTCTCATATTCTCCCCGCCTCTCTGTCCTCTGAATAGCTCCTGTCGTATCTTCTCGCGTCTTCCTCAAGCAGTCGAGAAAGCCTGTCGGCGTCCGCGACAGAGGTCAGCGCTTTGATCATTTGTTCATAGTCGTTATACTCCACAGGAACCTCCTCCTTTTCTTCTTCGTGTTGATTCGATGAGATAAGTGAACTTGGTATACTCATCGGGAGTGATCTCTTCTTTCTTCTGAGCTATCGTACAGTCCTCATAGCGGACTTCCTCTTCCCTGTCAAAAACCGTTATCGCAAACATATCTTTCTCCCTTACTTTGAGCGGCAGAAGGGATGTCAGCGTTATCCGATAGGTTTCCCTTATGACGGGCGTATCATACGGCTGTTCACATAAGTATTCTTTGAGCGGATGCCGCTCGGTATTCCTTTCGATCGAAAGAGAAAGTACGCCGCGCGCTTTTTTTCGATTGATATAAAGCAGAAGTTCTCTGCCTCTGATCGGCTTTTCGCTCACAAGACCACCTCTTTCGGATAGGATATCCGCGCTCTCACATCGCGGTAAACGGTACGCGCCTTGGTATCATACCGGATCTCGGAGAGAGCAGCTGCGCTGACGATACCGTTCCCCTCACTGCGGATCGCCTGCGCCAGAGAAAGACACAGCGCAGTGAGCTCCTTTCCGTCTGCGTCCCGCGGCGCGTACACGCGGCAGACCAGCACGGCTTCTACGATACCGCCGTTTACATCCGCGACAAAGCCCTTTTCTTTCACCTCGTCCTGCGACACGCTGACGAGGTATTTCTTCGGCGGGTTCTGGATCTTCTCGGCGGAAAAGGCGTGGATGAACACCACGCCCTGATCCGCAAAATACGCTCTGACGCTTTTGATCAGCCGGTCGCACCCGGCATCAAGAGTTCTCATATTCATCCGCCCTTTCTTTTTGGGGCTTGAGGATCGCCCAGATATAGATCACCTCGCCGCAGGAATCGTACCGCTCGCTGATGACCACCGAATAACGCTCCTTTCGAAAGACGACTTCGTCTCCCTCACACAGCGGCGCGTCCGCATCGCCGATATAGTGGCGGTAGGACGCGTCATAGACGCCCGCGTCGCGCCTGCCTTCGTCGAGGTACAGCCTGTGCTTGCGCCTCAGCGGCGAGATCATCGCCCATGCGGTACAAACGCCTTTTTCGGTAGTAAGCGTCACTTCTTCTCCGTAACGTCTGAGCGCGTCGGATACGATCTGTCTGACGTTCATACTCTCACTCCCATAAAAGCGAAATCGGTATCGGAAAAGCGGATCAGATCAGCGATCTCGGCGCGTTCTGTCTCCCAGAGAGCGGATGCTCTTTTCTTCAGACTCTGCACGGAGAAGGATACGTCGCCCGCCTTGAACGAGGTCAGCGCGTCCGCGTTGTTATATAACGAGACCTTATAGAAGGCGTACACGGCGCAGGCGTGAGTGAGCCTTCTTCTGTTCGCATCACAAAGAGGCGTATTCCCCACTTTCTCCTCGAACAGCGCCTTTGCGTCGATCAGCACGGGAAGATACAGAGAAACATCCTTCTTCTGTAATCCCGATACCAGCAAAAATCGTTTGATCAATTCATTCAGACTCACTCTATCCCTCCTTTAGTAGGTCATCTTATAGGAAGCGCCGGTGAAGATCTTCGCAAAGCCCGCGATACAGGTGATCGCCGCGCGCTCGAGCTGGCGGTCGATCAGCTTGTCGTACTCGGTAGTGACTTCTCCCGCCTTGACCATCTCCAGAGCGCAGGTCTTGTCCAGACCGATGACCGCATCAGAAGTGATAGCAGATGTATGGATCAGGTTCGCGCCCAGAGGGGTGATCATCTTGCCGGTGGAGTGGAAGTTGAGCCCTGCGACAGCGTCCTTCATCTCAGAGAGAGCGAGGATCTTTGTCATCGCGGAGGTCGGCGCCAAGACCACGTTGAGCTGATACGGAGAGAGATTGCTCCACAGCCGGATCATATCGGCATAAGCGATCGTGCCGCTTGTCGCAGTGGTAAAATACGGACAGGGGTTGGAGTTGCCGTCGCCGTTGAGGATAACGTCCACAGCGTCACAAAGCTGCGCTCTTGCAATATATGCGCCGATCTGCTTTAAGGTGACGGTGAAGAGGTCGATTCTCTGGAAACGAAGGGCTTCATAAGAAGAAACCAGCATTCTGCCGCGCTTGAAGAGCTTGACCAGATGATCGCCGGTCTTGACGGTCGTGGTAGGAATAAACGCGCCCTCGCCCACTTTCTTCAGACTCTTATCGTCATCACAAGGAGTAGAAGTGAGAGAACGGTAATCCATACCGTCGATGCTTGTCACGGTAGCGACGATGTCGGACAGCACGTCCGCCTCTTCGATACCCTGTCTGACCGCGCGGCTGACATACTCGGGAAACAGCGCGGCGGAGTTGGAAGTCTGGAAAAACTTCTCAACGGTATCCGAGCCCGCGCCGGATACTCTGATGTCAAAACGCTTGAGCTGACGGGAGAACGCGTCTAAGCCCTCCAGCTCTGTGCCCTTGTAGTTGATGGAAGGGTCAACGCTCTCCAAAGCGGCAGTCAGACCGCCTCTGTGCTGATACATACCCTTCTCGAGTGTAATGTTTTCAAAATTAGCCATATCGGTTCTCCTTTCTTAGAGTAAAAAGCCTACGACATCCGTACCGACGTAGATCACGCGGTAGGACTTGCCTTCTTCGGCAGCCTGCACGCCGGAGGTGGTTGCGGTAAGGATCGCGTCGCCGACAGAAACTTCGCCGGTAAGAGCGGCTTCAACATAGCCCTCCACCTGTACCGCGGCATAACCGTCTCTGACATTCATACATACGCCGATGAAGCTGTCGTCGGTTGTCGCCTTGGTAACGGTGCCCGACTCGCTCATGGTGACAAGACAGCCCTCGGTAACGAGGTCGTCCGCCAGAAAGGTAAGCACCTTTTCGTTAAATCCGTTAAAGTTAATATCCATATTTTCCTCCTTGAATTAAATCGTAAACTGTGTTATCTGAGAAGGCTCGCTTCTGTCGGAGTCTCTCATCAGCATCGGCTTTAAAGCCGTTTTCTCCGCAGCCGAAAAGCCCGCGCAAAGCTCTCTCATCTGAGAGGCGGAGAGCATGGATGTGATCTCCTTCGCCGTCTTGGCGCTGAGAGCAGAAAAATAGGGAGAGAACTTTTTGATCAGTTCCTTTTTTGTCTGCTCTCTGTACGCCTGCGCGTCGGCGGCGTTCTTCTCAAGATCTTCGAGATAACGCTTCAAAGCCTCACATTCCTCATAGGAGAGAGTGACATTCTCTCCCGATTTCACATTCTTCAGCTTATCCTGCATACCCATTTCCTTTCTGTTATGATGCGATTTGATCACGCCCGCGTTTTGCTGGGCGGGAACGGCAACGAAGCTGAACTCATACGCGTCACAAGGCTCCAGCAGTGCGCCGTAGCACAGCTCCCCGTTATATACCTCTCCCTTGCGGTGAGCGCACAGCGGCGAGTGGATGTCCTCGTGACAGACAGAGCATACCGTGCTTTTGACACTGCAGCCGACAGATACTTCTTTGACAATGCCCGCATCGATCTGATCGATCAGCGGCTGGTTCGCCTCATTTTTCAGGATATATGCCCTGCACACCAGCCGGAAATAATCGTCGCCGATACGGTTCTTCTTCCCCTTGACCGGCTCTACGGCGCAGGAGATGATTCTCGCTTTCTGATTTTTCGCGCTGGGGTCGTGGTCGATGATCCCGGTTTTGCCGACAAAAAGCTCTGAGAGCTTTTCAAGCGACTCTACGGGGAACATCTCACAGTCCCGATCAATTTCGTTGTCACACAAGACGACCGAAAAAAGATATACCTCGTCCGGTCTTAATTCTCTTCGAGAATAAAGATTGACCAGTTCCATTTCCTGTACTTCGTTGATTCGCTTTGTGCTTTTGATGATCTGTCCCTGTTTCATACTTCACCTCCGTCTGTTTCGTTTGGTTCAAATCCTATATCGTTTAAAATCTGATCTGCCTGCGCGTTCTGCAGCCTTGCGGCGGCAAGCTCGGTCTCATCCTGCAGGTTGATGGTGCTCCACTTGACTTTACAATCCTCAAGATAACCCTCAAGCCTTAAAAACGTCTCACAGATACCCATGATCACCGGCGTCAGCAGGGTACGGTAATACTGCAGCTCGCTCATCAGGATCTCCGCCTGCTGGGTGCTCATACGCTCGGTCGTAGACCATGAAAGTCCCAGCATAAAGGGCGGTACCGAGAGTTTGGAGACGATCTGCTCGGTGATGTGCCGGATCGGAACATCACAGTCGAGGATTTGGTTATCCGATCCTATCGCTTTGATCTCCACGTCACCGACAGAAACAAAGTCGCAGACCTTATCGCTCTCGCGCATCACCTTGGACCATTCCCGCGCGATCTCCTGCGCTCTCTGCCTTGCCATAGCGGCAGAGGCTGAGGACGAGGGCTTATAGGTCACGGAAAAACGCACGTTGCCGACGCGCTCAAAGTTCTGTCCGACGCTGTGAAACACCTTCAGCAGTATTGAGCTGACAAACGGCAGGGATCGCAGTACGGAAGAGCCGAACGGCTCGCCCGCCTTGGGATTTAAGAAGCTCAGCGAGATCAAGCCCTGATTTTGGCAGACGTCTTTTTCATAGCCCATTCCCTTACGGCAGACGAAAAGCTCCAGCGGGCTGTCGCCCTGTACGATCTCAATATCCTTGAGGCTCGCATTATACAGCGCGGCAACCGTTCCGCCGTCCTTGCTCAGCACCGTTTCTCCCACGGCGGTACCGTAGGTCAGAAGCTGTTCAAAGTAGGTATAGATGTACTGGTAGATACCGCGCGACGCGCCGTTGACATGAACGTTCTTCAAAAAATCGTCCAAAAGCCTCTGAGCGCTGTCGCTTTCACACTCGACATCAAAGGTTCCGATAAGTCTGACCAGCTTGCTGATCGCGGCGTCGATGATCGGCACCGCTTCTCGCAGGCTCTCATAAAGCTCCAGCTCACACTGTGACAGCGGACGGTAGGAGGAGATTGCCGAGAACGGATGCGAACGGTAAACGGCAGGGAGCGTCTGCACCGCCGCAGGTTCCGCTTTATTTCTTTTTGAGAATAATTTCATCATTCCCTCCTCTTATCTGAAAGCGGCGACCGCCAAAAAGCCGTCGTCGGCGCCGCTTTCCATGTAGGATACAAAATAGCGGATATCGTCCATCGCGTGATCGTTCTCCTTTACCACGGCGTCGCTGTTCTTGTTCTCGTCCCACCTGTACAACGAGAATTCCCTGATGGCGTCCTTACAGTTGTCGCAGATCACTACCCGTCGTTCTTTTAAGGCGGAGAAGGTCTTGCGGATGCCGTCTATCACCGAGTTCTCAGCAGGGATAACCTCATATTGCCTATGTCTTCTGATAACCTCAGTAAAGCTCCTGGCGCTCGGATCAATGATGACCGCTTTGACCTTTCTCTCTCCCGCCAGAGCCCGCAAGCCTTCGTAGTGTTCCTCGTCGGTTCTCGCAGAATGCTCTGTACGGGAGTCGTAGTAGTATTCGTCGATTCTGTACCATATACCGTCTCTAAGTCCCCACAAGCCCATCGACGTCGGATTTACCGTGCCGTAATCGCAGGAGACACAGTATTCGTCCATCGGCTCTTTGGGTCTTTCACAGTACATCAACGGACTGTCCATAAAGGGATAGACAGCGCCCGACACGCTCACCCATTCTCCGTTGATGAACCTGCGCTGAAAAGCGCCCGCATAAAGCGACTTATAGCGCTGCTTCATCTCAACAGAGAGGGATGGGTTGTCATTCATGGTAAAGTGCAGATACAGCGCGTTTTTCTTCTCACGCTTTTGTATCCATTCCCTGTAGAACCAGTGAGAGGGGTACTCGGGATTGCAGTTGAAGAAGAACTTCGAGCCCTGTACGGAGCATCTTGCCAAAGCCTGCTCCACAAAGGAACGCGGCATCAGCGCGACCTCGTCAAACAGCACGCCCGACAGGGTGATCCCCTGGATCAGAGCGGCGGAGCCCTCGTCCTTTCCCGAGAAGAGATAGAAGCGGTTCTCCCTTCCCATAAAGGACAGGGTGAGCAGGTTCTTCGATACCGTGTCCACCGCGTGGATCTTCAAATCCGATAACGCCGGCAGCAACGGCGTGATCACGTTTCTTCTCAAAGCGCCCAGCGTCTTGCCGCACATCGCGAAGGAGGAATCCTCAAATGTTTGCATCGCCCACAGGACATACGACAGCGACAGACACAGGGTCTTTCCCGAACGGACCGCGCCGTCGCAGATCACGGCGTCTTTTCCGCAGTACGGAGAGCCCGAGCACCACCATAACAGCGTTTTGAGCTGTTTCTCGGAAAAAGGCTTATACTTCACCCGTGTCATCCCCGATCTTTGAGAGAGCCTTTGCTCCGAGTGAGAGCGCGCTCAGAAGATCCGACCCGGGGGAATCACGTTCGATCTCGATCAGGTCGCACAGCTTTTCAAACGCCTTGACCTTGTCAAAGAACCTCACTTCAGAGCCTTTGTCGGTACACTTGTACTCCGAGACACCTCTGAGCTCCGCGCGATCCCGAAACGCGATCTCGCCGTGCGCCAGACGCAGCGCGTCCGACGCGGGAGCAGTGACGATACGCATCATCGCGTTCTCACACAGCAGGAGCAGCATCTCTCTTTGCTTTCTGAGGATCCTGACGGTCTCGTCGATCACCTCGTCTTTAAAAAGCAAAGCCTGCGCCCGCTTAGGATCTTTCAGTCCCGCTTCTCTCGCGGCAAAATCCGCGTCTCCCGACACGGCATAGAGCCGGCAAAAGTTCTTTTCACTATTGGACAGCTTCTTCATTTTCTCCCTCTCACTGTTCTGATCTTAGACAGGACGATCTGACATCATCCCGTCACCTATAGCGAAAAAACAAAAAAAGTTGCATACTTTTATGCAACTTCTGAAAAAAACATAAAAAAATTTTTTTGGGGGATGATAGTTTTATCTTATCGTCATTACATTGGGAAGTGAAACGATGCTGACTTTTGAAGAAAAACGAAAAGCGCTTTGTGACGCGCTGAACGCCGAAAAGTGCTTTGACCTGATCGAGCGGCGACTCATCCTCGGCGGCAGAGATGCCGTCATCTTCTACATCAACGGACTGGCGCGCGACGAGCTGACCGAGAAGATACTCGCGTTCTTTTACACCAACGCCGCAGGCGACGCGCTGGTTAATCCCGATACATTCATCCGACTCTGCGTCCCCTTAACGGAAGTCAGCGTATGCGATGAGATCGGTACCGTCGTCAAAAACGTCCTCTCCGGTCTGCCGACGATCCTGATCGACTGGAAAACACCTGTGGATTCGCTCGGCGCGATCTCGATGGATATGCGCGGCTATCCTCAAAGGACGTCGGGAGAAGCGGAGGACGATAAGGTGCTCAGAGGCCCCAAGGACGGCTTTGTCGAGAGCGTGATCTTCAACACCGCATTACTCAGGAGAAGGATCCGCGATCCGCACTTTCTGACCAAGGCGCTCTGCGTCGGCGACTCATCCAAAACCGACGTCGTGATCTGCTGGCTGGACACCAAAGCGGATCACAAGCTTCTGCAAAAAATCATCGACCGCATCAGCGGCATCAAAACCGACGCTCTGCGGATGAACCAGCAGTCTCTGATCGAAGCGCTGGTCAAGCACCGCTGGCTCAACCCCTTTCCCAAGGTGAAATACACCGAACGTCCCGACGTCGCCTCCGCGGTGTGCCTGAAAGGAAACATCGTGATACTGGTGGATAACTCCCCCTCGGCGCTGTTGATCCCTACCTCGATCTTCGACGTTCTGGACGAAGCGGACGACTATTACTTTCCTCCCGTGACGGGAACCTATATCCGTATCTCGCGGTATCTGATCTCGATCGCTTCGGTGCTGATCACCCCGCTGTGGCTCTTATGCCTGCAAAATCCCGACTTTGTGCCGCAGGTGTTTCGGTTTGTTCTCCAAACGGAGCCGGTCAACATCCCGGTATTCTGGCAGCTGATCATCATCGAGATCGGTATCGACGGACTGCGGCTTGCCTCTCTGCATACGCCGTCGTCGCTGACCTCCGCGCTCGGCATCATCGGCGCGATCGCGTTCTCACAGTTTGCCATCGACGCGGGATGGTTCACCACCGGCGCGACGCTGTATATGTCGTTCGCGACGATCGCCAACTACTCTCTGCCCAACTTCGAGCTGGGATATTCGCTGAAATTTCTCAGGATCGGACTGTTGACGTTCACCTATCTGTTCAACCTGATCGGATTTATTATGGGGCTTGTCCTGATCTTCGTATTATTGCTGACAAACCGCACCATCTCGGGCAAGAGCTTCCTCTATCCCTTGATCCCGCTTCATCCCAAGGAGCTGATGAAGAGCTTCGCGAGATTTCGCTAAGACATCAGCAAACTCACTGTCACGACACACATCACCATCGCCGTAACATCCGCCGCAAGCGCCGCAAAAAGCGTGTGGCGGATGTTTTTGATATTCACCGCGCCGTAGTACATCGTCACGGCATAGAAGGTTGTCTCGGTGGAGCCTGCCAGCACGGAGGCGCACTTGGCAAGAAAGCTGTCCGCACCGAAACGCTCATAGATATCGGTGAGTAATGCCGTCGCGCCGGAGCCCGATACCGGACGCAGCAGCGCCATCGGGACAAGCTCTGTGGGATAGCCGAGCTTCTCAAACAGCGGTCGGAGCTTTTCTGTGAGAAAATCCAGCGCGCCGCTCGCTCTGACCATCCCGACCGCAAGAAGCAGCCCGATCATCACGGGAGCGATCGCATATAATGTCATCAGCCCCTCCTTCGCGCCGTTTCGAAAGCTCTCGAATACATTGACCTTTTTGATTACGCCGTACAGTACCACCGCGCCGATCAAAACGGGGATGATATAGTCGATACTTTGACACCTCCGTAAATCAAATTAGGAATCAGGAATTAGGAGTTAGGAATTGTGGAAACTCGCTTCGCTCGAACAATTTCTATTTTCGGGTGCGGGTATCCCGCCCGTAATTCCTAATTCCTAACTCCTAATTCCTCATTAAAAAACGGTTCCCCAGTTTCGCAACGCACAGCCCTACCATAAGCGCGAGCGCAGAGGAAATCCAAACACAGAAGATCACATCAAACGGCGACGTCGAGCCGTAACTGCGTCTCAGTACCGCTACGGTGGTGGGCAGTATCTGGATCGACGCGGTATTCATCACGACAAAGGTCACCATACTGTCGGTCGCGATATCATCCCGCGAGGACTTTCTCAGCTCTTTCATCGCAGAGATCCCCAGCGGCGTCGCGGCGTTGCCGAGTCCCAACAAATTCGCGCTGATGTTCATCGAAATATAAGAGAACGCGTCTGAACTTTCATCCAAATCGGGAAAGAGCTTTTTGAGCATCGGAGAAAACAGCCGTGAGAGCTTCTCGGTCAGCCCAGCGTCTTTCGCGATCGCCATCACGCCCGACCACATACATAAGCCGCCGCACATTTTCACCAGAAGCGTTACCGCCTCGGTCGCCGAATCCAGCGCGGACGAAGACAGCGCCGCCATATTCCCCGACACCGCGGCAAAAATCAGCGAGACGAGAATCATCCCCGCAAAAATATAGGAAAGCATACTGCACCTCATATTCCGTCGAAAAAGAAATATTATTGACAAATTTAGCATTTTTTGGTAAAATGTATCCGAAAAAAGCAGAAAGGATGTAACACTATGAAACGCGCAGGACATCTTTGCAGAATCGACAAGCTGGGTCGCGTGGTCATTCCCAAACAGCTTCGGGACAGCTTTGACATTTATCCCGACGATGCGATAGAGATCTTCACCGACGACAGCTCTATTATCCTCAGAAAGTATACAGAAAGCTGCTGTTTCTGCGGCAGCGAGGACAACCTTAAGAGCTTCAAGGACAAGACCGTTTGCGAAGACTGTATCAAAGAACTGTCAAAGCAGTAAAGTATATGTCATACCGATCAAAGATATGAAAACGCAGAGTGTACCGCTCTGCGTTTTTCCTTTGAGAAAGTCTGTCAAAATATATCTGCAAAATATCTTTTCTTCTTCCCTGTGTTATGCTATACTGAAACAAATGATAAAAAGGAGACTTTTTGATGAAAC
Organism: Ruminococcus sp.; assembly: GCA_017404145.1. Classification (GTDB taxonomy): domain Bacteria; phylum Bacillota; class Clostridia; order Oscillospirales; family Acutalibacteraceae; genus Ruminococcoides. The sequence goes on from JAFRCW010000027.1 coordinate 97,668, forward strand.
ACAGAATTCTTTGCGCAGCATTGGCTATTGTGATGATATTCTCCCTGTGCGCCTGCGCGGCATCGGGAGACAGCGCCTCGGGTCACACGCTCTATGTCAGAGACGAATACTCCCACGACAGTATCGACGCCACCTTCCTCTCCACCGACGGCGGGGAAAGCAAGACCGTTACGATGAAAAGCCTCGGTGAGGACGACGGCGCAACGCTGTTCTCCTGTGAAGGAGATACCGAGAAATTCGACCGCGTGGTTTTCACCTACAACGATGAAAGCACGATAGAACTCGCCTTCAACGACTATGTCAGCGGATGGCAGATCGACTCTCACCATTTCACCCCTTACACCTATGAGGGCGTCAACGATACCCCGACCTTCACCCGCGTAAAGTTCGACTATGAAAGCAGAAAGAAAGATATCTGTATCTGGACGCCCGGGGACTATGACGCGAACAGCGAAGAGAAATATTCTGTTATCTATATGACCGACGCACAGAATCTTTTTGATCCCTCGGCAACCTCCACCGGAAGCTGGGGCGTTGCGGAAGCGGTCAGAGGAATGATGAAAGAGTCCTCAAACAAGTGTATCATCGTCGGTATCGAAAATCCTCCCGGCTACCGCGACGAGGAGCTCACCCCCAACCTCGGCAAAAGCACACAGGACAGCTATGACGACGGCAAGGGTATTGAATTCTGCGACTTCGTATATAACACCGTCGTACCCTATGTTGAAGAAAACTACAACGTCTATGCCGACCCTCAGCATAACGCGGTCTGCGGCAGCTCTTCGGGCGGTATCGAGTGCTTCTACATCGGTATGGAGCATCCCGAGAAGTTCGGTACGATCGGCGCACTCTCCCCCGCGTTCGGGCTGTTTGACAACGCAACATGGGATAAGTATCTTGCTGAAAAGGACTTCTCCGCCGGATATCCCTTCGTCTATATCTACAACGGTAACAGCGACAAGGATCAGCTCGAACAGTATCTGCTTGAAGGCGCCGAGGATATGCCCGATAATCTGAAAAAGATCGGCTATCCTGAGGATAAGATCGTCGTCAAGGTATATGACAAAGGTATGCACAACGAGATGCACTGGCGCGCGGTATTCCCCGAGTTTCTCAAGTATATGTTCCCACAAACTGAAACCCCGGCAGAATAGGTTATTGCGAGCTCTTTAGGGCGCAGAAAACCCTTATACAAGTGGTTAGTGTTTAGTGGCTAGTGGTTAGTGGTTAGTTTCTATCAATAGCCGTCCGCAGGACCCTACACACTAATCACTAATCACCAACCACTAATCACTATTCTTTATCAAGGAGGTTCTCACGGGGCTGAACGCACCTCTGAATGACACAATATGAAAAGGAGCTATCTATGTACACAGCTGCTGTTATCACCGTATCCGACCGCGCCTACTCCGGCGAATATGAGGACAAGGCGGGTCCCGCTGTTGCCGCTCTATTAGAGAAAAGCGGTTATGCGGTCAAAGATACGATTATAATTCCTGACGAGAAAAATAAGGTCATCGACGCTTTGACATCCCTTTGTGAAAAAGGAATCTCCCTGATCGTCACCACCGGCGGCACAGGCTTCTCAGACAGAGATATCACCCCCGAGGCGACCAAGGAGGTTATCGAGAAAGAAACGCCCGGCATCGCCGAATATATGCGGATGAAATCCGCCGGGATCACCCCCCGCGCCATACTCTCCAGAGGGATAGCGGGAATCAGAGGCAGATCGCTGATCATCAACCTTCCCGGCTCGCCCAAGGGCGCGGTGGAAAACCTCTCGTTTGTTCTTCCCGCCGTCAAGCACGGGCTGGACATCCTGAACGGTATAACAGAATAATACATTATCAAACGAAGCAAGGGCGGAGCAATCAATGCTCCGCCCTCAAAACTATACAAGAATCACAACCAAGTCATTGCGAGGGAGAAAAACGACCGCGGCAATCCCCCAATACGAGTGGTTAGTGTTTAGTGGATAGTGGTTAGTTACTATCAATCGCCGTCCGCAGGACCCTACATACTAATCACTAATCACCAACAACTAATCACTTTTTTTCAAGGGGATTCTCACGGGGCTAAAGCCCCTCAGAATGACATATAGAAATATAATGTGGCTTCACGCGTCGACCGGAATCGGATACTCTACAGGAAGATTCACAAAGCTGAGAGAGACAGGCTCCGACACCGTACCGGTGCTGTCTTTTACCAGAACGATCAGACTGAAATCATCGCCGTAGGTCAGGCTATCTACCGGGATCGTGGTAGTATTGCTGTCGATCCAGCCGGTCGTGAAATTCATCGCGCCGGGCATTTGATCGGTCAAGTCTATGCTGTATTCGCCGAAATCCTCTCCGTAGGACGAATACGCATCAAACCCGCCCTTGATCTTATAGCAATACTGATAGGGGCCGTGTCCACCCGAAGCTGTCACAATCGCGTACGGAAAAAAGTCCAACACCGCTGTCGCCCTCAACAGCTCGGCGCTGTCGATCTCACAGATGCCCGCGAGCTGTTTCTGGATCCTCGTCGCGTCCAGAACGGAAACAACGCCGTCCGCGTCCGCGTCTGCTGCCGCGGAACTGATTTGATCACAGTATAGCATACCCGCCTTGAACTTTTGGATCGCCGTCGCGTCCAGAACGGATATCCCGTTATCCATATCCGCGTCGCCGCGCTTGAGCTTGAACAGCTTGATCGTATCAGACTCAGAGAGCTTTCGGAGCAGATCGTCGTTCAGCAGATTCTCTTGATACGCCTGTGAGAAGCTGCAAATCTTGTTTTCGGCGATATCCAGCAGCATCGCCTCGGGCATACCGTCATCGGTGCGCAGGATATAATCTCCCACCTTGGAGGTAATCGCTGTTCCGTCTGTTGAAAAATCGCTTACCGTGAATCGCACGATATAGAGCGAATCCATCAGCTGTTCATAGCTGAACAGATTGACGTTTAAATTACTGTACTGCTGTTGGATCCGGCTGATGATATAATCGCTTTCTGCTATATCAGGGATATCATCAGGGGCATAGCCGATATCCTGCACAACGTCATAAGAGATGATTTTAGCAATATCCGACGCCTTGACGTTCGCAATCACGGCGTTGCCGAAAACGGCACAGCGGATCTCTACGTCCAAGCCGTTGAACACCTCGGCAAAATACGCCTCGTTCTTCTCCTCAATATAGGCTCTGTACTCCTTATGCGCCTCTTCCTTATCGGGCCAGCTCGGCATATCGGCGACCGTTTTATGCGGACCCTTGAACGCGATATAAACGCCGATGATATCGTCGGGAGAGCTTCCCGCCAACACACACTTGAGGTCATAAAGGACTTTGTCCTCACGGATGAGATCATCAAACACACCGGGATCATAAATAGCGGGCTCAAGGGGCTCATAAGGACCCTCTGAGCTATCATAGTTCAGCCCCCGCACCTCGTCAAGCGCCGCCGCCGCGAGGATCTGCTTTTTTGTCAGGTTCAGTATCATGGAACAGCCGAGGTAGACGATGTCTTCTTCGGCGACGCCCAGCTTTTCGACAACAGCGCGGTTATTCTTTGATTCAAGTTCAAACAAAATGCGGTTATAAGCCGTCCAAAAAATATGCGAGTCCTCCGCCGTTCTCATCTGCAAGATCCGGTTACCTTCATCAATCCCGTAGGTCTCCAGAATCTCCTGCCGCGTCTGATGATCGACATACTCCGACAACTCAAAAGAGCGTTTGAAATCTGCGGGGCTGTCGGTAAAGAACCATACCTCGATCTTATCCCCGTCTGTCATTTGATCCATTCTCGTCTGTAATGCAGACGAGATCTTATGATTCTCTGCGGCATACGCCGTCGCTGTAAAGCACGACAGGATCAGCGCCGCGCAGATCAAAACAGCAAATAAGCGTTTCATTGTAATTCCTCCTTCATAATAATCAGTCATAAATAACATATATCTGACCGACAGTAAAATCGATTCCGTCTTCGGTATAAAACATATAGGTGTACAGACCGCCCGCCTCGGGGAGTTCTATCCTCTTCTCTGACGCATCATAAGACGCATAGCAAATATTCTTGTCGATATCGGCGCAGTGCTGTGAGGAAAACAGATCGCTGTCCCCCAGCAACGTACCGTACTCGTCATAGATGCGGCAGTACACACGGCTGTTCTTTGTAAGAATCTCGTCGGGAACATCCGTCCAAACCTTCAGGGTATTACTGATAATCAGCTCGGCCTCGGCGGGATTAGGGTCACCCGTCGTTTCATCAATGTAACCGGCTTCTGTGGGCTGAGGTTCTTCTGTACGGGGCGCAGAGGTCGGTTTCTGTGTCGGCTGTTCAGAGGCTTTTTCGGTAGGCTTTTGGGGGCTGTGGGTAGGGCTTTCGTTTTCCGACGGCTCCGCAGGACCGCTCTCGCCGTCCGGCGTGATGATCTGAGTGATCGTAATGATGATGTGCTCCTCGCTGTCGGTAGATACCTGTGTGGGACTTTGGGTAGGCGACTCGGATGCAGTGGTGGAACGGCTCTCCTGCTGAGACGCAGGCGCGGCTGTCGGCGCGGTGGTTTCTGTCGGCGAAAGGGTCGCGCCGGGAGTAGAGCTTGGAGCGATGGGTAAGGAATTATTTCTAAATAGGAAAAATACGCTCACGCTCAGCGCGCAGACAAAAACGATAGAAGCGGCGAGCAGCGCGCGCCGTGACAGTCTCAGTACAGACTTCTTCGGGGAAGTCGAGGGGGGCAGTTCGGATAAAGTGTTCACTCGGGATTTGGCGTTTGAAAGCGCTTTTTCCACAGCGGACGAGGGAGCGTAAAGTTCGCTGATCAGCTTGGTATAGTCATTGTGTTTCATTGTTCTTCACCCTCCTCTGTCAGGATTTTTTTGAGCCGCTTGCGGGCGCGCCGCAGTGAGGACTTCACCGTGTTCTCGTTCTTTTCTAAAATTTCGGCTATTTCGGGAATGGTATATTCCTCAAAATAATACAGATAGATGATGTTGCGGTAGTTTTCGGGAAGCGAATACAGCTCCTCCATCATCTCTCTTTTCTCCGGCGACGCCAAGTACGAAAAATCCTCAATGCTCTCGCGGTTGCGCTGCCAGAAGGAACGCTTGAAGTTCTTGCACTTATTGACGGTCACCCGAATCAGCCAGCGTTTCAGATGCACCTCATCCTCGGGAGAGGGCTTGGTCATCAGGACGACACAGACTTCTTGAAGAATATCCTCGGCGTCAGCGGCAGAAGAAAGATTGTGGAGGGCGATACGGTAGATCATATCAGCGTATTCTCTGAAAACCTGTTCCGCTTTTTCGGTACCGGATATGTTCCCCACTCTCAAAACCCCTTTCACTGATAATACACCTGAGGACCCCCATTTGGGTGCAGTCCGTCAAAGATATTTTTATCATACTCAAAAAAGTAATCATACGCAAGAAAAACCGGCAGAGCTTTCACTCTGCCGGTTTTTCTGTTTAACTATATTTCTTTTGTAGAATTATTTCGTTTCGAAGGTGAACTTCTCGCCGTCGTAGTCACAGATAATAGGTTTGTCCTTCTCAAAATCCGCCTCCAGCATCCGCTCACTGAGCTTGTCCTCGATGTGGGAAGTGATGGCTCTTCTCAGCGGTCTTGCGCCGTAGGTCGGATCAAAGCCCTCGTCCGCGATCTTCTCGATCGCCTTGTCGGTGAACTCTATGCTCACACCGAGGGTGCTAAGACGCTTCTTCAAGGTATCAAGCATCTTGGAGGCGATCTCTTTGATCTCTTCCTTCTTCAGCTGATGGAACACGATGATATCGTCGACACGGTTGAGAAATTCGGGTCGGAACACGTTCTTCAACTCGGAGAGCGCCAGCTCGCGGATATCCTCCTCGGACTTTTTTTCATCATTCTCGGGGTTGAAGCCGAGCATCTCTCTGCGGTCACTGATCGCTCTCGCGCCGACGTTGGAGGTCATAATGATGACCGTATTCTTAAAGTCGACGGTTCTGCCCTGAGCGTCGGTCAGTCTGCCGTCCTCTAAGATCTGGAGCAGCATAGTGAATACGTCGGGATGCGCCATTTCGATCTCGTCGAACAGCACGACGGAATAAGGCTTTCTGCGTACCGCTTCGGTGAGCTGACCGCCCTCGTCATAACCGACATAGCCGGGAGGCGAACCGACCAGACGGGAGACGGTGTGCTTCTCCATATATTCGCTCATATCGAGTCTCAGCATCGCGTTCTCATCGCCGAACATTGCGGCGGCGAGCGCCTTGCACAGCTCGGTCTTGCCGACGCCGGTGGGACCCAAGAAGATGAACGAACCGGTCGGACGCTTGGGATCCTTGATACCCACTCTGCCTCTGCGGATCGCTCTCGCAACCGCGGAAACCGCCTCGTTCTGACCGACCACTCGCTCGTGGAGGATCTTCTCCATATTGAGCAGCCGCTCGGACTCTTCACGGGTAAGCTCCACGACAGGAATCTTTGTCCAAGAGGAAACGATAGAAGCGATATCCTCAGCGGTCACTTCTCCCGAAACCTCGTTCTGCTTCTTCTGCCAGTCGGTCTTCATTTTGTCGAGCTTATCAGACAGACTCTTCTGCTCGTCGCGGATGGAAGCCGCGCGCTCGAAGTCCTGCACGCTGACAGCGGCGGCTTTCTCTTTCTCCGCGTTCTCGATCTCTTTCTCGATGTCCTTGATCTCCGCGGGATAGGTCAGCGCGCCTAAACGCACCTTGGACGCCGCTTCGTCGATCAGGTCGATCGCCTTGTCGGGCAGATAACGGTCGGCGATATAGCGCGAACTAAGCTTGACCGCGGCGTTGATCGCTTCATCGCTGATCTTGACCTTATGATGCGCTTCATAACGGTCTCTGAGGCCTTCGAGGATCTTGACCGCATCTTCTTCGGACGGTTCGCCGACGGTAACGGGCTGGAACCTGCGCTCCAGAGCCGCATCTTTTTCAATATACTTTCTGTACTCCTCTAAGGTAGTCGCGCCGATCACCTGGAAGTCGCCTCTCGCGAGAGAAGGCTTTAAGATGTTCGCAGCGTCTGCGGAACCCTCCGCGGCGCCCGCGCCGATGATGGTGTGAAGCTCGTCGATAAAGAGGATGACGTCCTTCGACTTCTTCACCTCATCAATGGCGTTCTTGATACGGTCCTCAAAGTCGCCTCTGTACTTGGTGCCGGCAACCATACCGGTCAGATCAAGAGCAACGACTCTCTTGTCACGGAGCAGTTCGGGAACCTCGCCCTTGACGATCTTGAGCGCCAAGCCCTCGGCGACAGCGGTCTTGCCGACGCCGGGTTCGCCGATCAGACAAGGGTTATTCTTGGTTCTGCGGGAGAGGATCTGGATGATTCGCTGAATCTCCTCTTCTCTGCCGATGACGGGATCGATCTCGCCGTCCTTCGCCGCCTTAGTGAGGTCACGCGAGAAAGAATCGAGCGTCTTGGTGGCGGAATTCGCGTCGGCTTTCTTTCCCGATACGCCCTCTGTGCTGTTATCGTCCAGATTCTCGGACAGTGCGGCGGAGATCGCGTTCATCACGTTCTGCGGCTGAACGCCGAGTTCTGCGAGATATCTCGCCGCATAGCTGTCACGCTCGGACAAGAGCGCAATCAGCAGATGTTCGGTACCGACGTACTGATGACCCATCTTCGAGGATGTGATCACCGCCATCTGGAGGATCCGCTTGCTTCTGGGGGTAAAGTCGGATGCCGTGAGCTTCACGGGCGTACCCTCGCCGGAGGTCTCCTTGACCAGCGCTTCGAGTTCGTCATAGTCCGCGCCGCTTTCCTTTAAAGCTGCCGCGGCGACGCCGGTATCTTCTTTTAACAGTCCGAGCAGGATATGCTCGGTACCGATATATGTGTGTCCCAGATCTCCCGCTGTGGTGATCGCGAGATTCAGGGCAGTGTTTGCTTTCTGTGTAAATCCGTTGAAGTTATACATAATATACCTTCCTTTCCATATTCAATTGTCACTTTGGTTGTTCAAGCCTCCCTTTTGGTAAAGGGAGGTGGATCGGCTTGCCGAGACGGAAGGATTGCACAATTGACCGACCGAAGGGAGAAACCATTTAAAAAAGGTTGGTCGCTTTGCTCCATTAATACAATCCCTCAGTCACCGTACGGTGACAGCTCCCTTTACCAAAGGGAGCCATTCCTCAGTTCAGCCTTTCTCTTAATAGCTCGGCTCTCTTGATATCCCGCTCACGGGGAGAAAGCTGTTCGCCGTATTTTAAGAGGATCGACGCGGGCTGAACATCCGCGATCAGCTTGTCGATGCTTTCCGTCGACAGGGTGCTGAGCTTCTTTGCCGCCGCACCGAGACGGACGTTTGATAAAAGCCGCATCGCTTCGCTGTGGTCGATCACATAGGCGGATTTCAGGATACCCAGCGAACGCGAGATTTTATCCTCGACAGCGATATCGGAGAGGATCTTATCGCGCGCCCGGATCTCCTGAGAGATCAGCTGCTTGGTAACGTTGTCCAGATTCTCGATCGCCGCCTGTTCACTGATACCCAACGATACCTGATTGGAGAGCTGGGCAAACGCGCCGTATGACTTGGAGCCTTCTCCGTAAAGCCCGCGCATGATAAGACCGAGCTTGGAGAGATTCGTGCTGATGCGGTTCAATGCGCCGGACTCTTCCAGAGCGGGCAGGTGGAGCATCACGGAGGCTCTCATCGCCGTGCCGAGATTGGTCGGACACTGGGTCAGATAGCCGAGCCTCTCGGTGAACGCAAGCTCCAGATGCTCGGACAAAACGTCGTCAAGAAAAGACGCGGTCTCATAGGCTTCTTTCAGCGCTAAGCCCTCTTTGATGACCTGTAGGCGGATATGATCCTCTTCGTTGAGCATCACTGCGACGGTGTTGTCATCGCTGACCAGTAACGCGCTGCCTTCGCCCGCCTCTACAAATTCGGGGCTGATGATATGCCGCTCGGCGAGCGACAACTTCTGCACTTTGGTCAACGTCGCCATATCGATGAAATTTAATCGGATATCACTGTGAGAAAGCGCCTCTCTCACCTCTTCGACAACCTTCTTTCTATCCTCTTTGGATAGGCGGCTGACGAAGGGGTATTGTTTCAGATTTCTTGCCAGACGGATTCTGGTGCTGACAGCTACTTCGCTCATCGTTATCCCTCCAGTGTTTTCAGCTCGTCGCGGATCTCTGCCGCGCGTTCAAAGTTCTGTGTTTTGATTGCTTCGTCCAGCTCGGCTTTCAGTTTGTCTGCTTTGTTTTCCGACTGCTGAACTTTTTCTTCTTTTATTTCTTTCGGAGAATCAAAAATCTTCGGACGTTTGCCGGTATGCTCGGTGTTGCCGTGGACTCTCCGGATCGTAGGCATCAGCTCATCGAAGAAGGTCTCATAGCACTGAGCGCACCCTACCTTGCCGGTCTCCGCGATATCATTGTAGGAGCTGTGACAGACAGGGCAGCGCGTCGCGCCTGTTCTCGCCGGCAAAGCGGATGAGAAGAACGAGCCTAACAGCGAGTTGAAATCGGTGTGGAAATCAGAGAAGAGATTGCCGTAGCCCATCTCCTTGGCACAGTCGGCGCAAAGCATATACTCCGTGACCTTGCCGTTGATATTGGTTTTGACATGAGTGGTCGCCTCATTGTGGTTGCAGTGTTGACATAACATAATAATACCTCCCTTAATCAATGCATAATTCATAATGCATAATTCATAATTTTCGGACTTTCGTCCGTACATGATCTATCATACTTTCTTTTTAACGATGAAACTGTCGGAATCTATGTGTTATTCATAATCGTGAGCAGCATATTTTTGAAGACGGCAGCGCGGAGCTTGTCGCGGTATTCTACCGGCACATCCGCGTACGCTCTGCCGCCTAAGGCGGATGCCATCAGTCGCGCGGTCGGGGTGTCGACCAGATCGCGGTCGAGCATATTCGACAGCATCACCTCGGCGGATCGCTTGTCAAGCTTCTCACCGACCGAGTTGACGATATGCATCAGCATCGTCTGGCGGGGCGCGGTAACACGCGTGATGCGGATATATCCCCCGCCTCCCCTGCGCGACTCGACAATATAGCCCTGCTCGGGCGTAAAGCGCGAGGTGATGACATAGTTGATCTGGCTGGGAACACAGCCGAGCGTATTCGCAAGCTCGTTTCTTCTGATCTCCGCCTCGCCGTTCTGCTCTTCGAGCATTTCCATAATCGAGCGGGTTACTAAATCACTGATACGCATATGGAACACTTCTTTTCGTTATATGTTTTTGACTTTTCCTGACCTTTGACTATAGTGTATCACAAAGGTCAAAGAAAGTCAAGGTTAAATTTGATTATTTACATCTTGTTCATAATTGGATAAAAACAATCATTTTACTGTAGGGAACGGTCTTGACCGTTCCGCCGCAGGACGTTGTATAGGGTCGTAGGGCACGATGCCCACATCGTGCCGCATGTAGGGCGGGGGCTTGCTCCCGCCGAGAGTTATCATTCAAATCAATATCATTGGCGAAGCATATGTGACGTTTGCTTTGCTTCGCGTGAAAACGTTGTAATAACAGCAACGTTTCGGCGGGAGCAAGCCCCCGCCCTACGACTCTATACAACGCTCTGCGGCGGCACGATGAGGGCATCGTGCCCTACGGTTAATACCGTTCTCATCCAAAAAACATCGTGATGAAACAACATTTTCATATAACGGTTTTCTGATAAAATAATAAGACTCCGGCAAAATGCCGGAGCCTTACTCATGGGATTATCCAAATGTTGTTATTTTTAACTGTTGATCATATTACCGTTTTTGTCGACGATACCCGCGAGGAATTTCTGGATACGGGTCGCATCGAGGATAGAACGCACACCGTCCCGGTCAATATCGCTGACATACAGAGTAGCGTTGCCGTCGAGAGGCTCTTGATTGAAAGCGTCATCCCAGAGCTGCTCATGTGTCGCAAGGTCGGCGAGAATCTTCTGGATACGCGTCGCATCAAGCACACTGAGCGTTCCGTCCTGATCGGCGTCTCCGATCTCGACGCCGAGCTTGAGCTGATTGACAACGTCTGCCAAGCCGTCGAAACCCTCCTCTGCTGCTTTAGGGAGACTTAAGAATCTATCGTTCTTTACATCATAGACACCATAGGAGGAGGCAAACACAGAGCCCTCAGCAATACTGAACACTGCTCTGTCACCGATAAAGCCGCCGCTTTTCACCATCCAAGGAGGCGCTAAGCCGGACTCATAATAGATCAGCGACCAGTCGTTCTCTCCGTTTTCAGCCATATGCCAATAAAGCTCGTCATAGACGCTGAGTTCGTTCCAACCCTGATAGGTGAAATAGTCGTTATAACTCTTGATGAACGCATCTTTATGGCGGTAACCCGAAGAGACCTCAAAGCCGAGGCTTTCCCAGTCCTGCTTATTCAACGCGTCCGCAAGTCCCTCATAATCGGAGACGTCGATATCATCCAGACGATAGAAGCCGTAATTTTCTCTCGTATTGTCGAAGAGCGCCACGGGACACTCAAACGGCGCGGGCGCGGTCTTGGCGGTGATCAGCTTGTCGCCGAACTTCCACGAAAACGGTCGTTCGACCATCGGTACCGTATCGTCGCAGTCGGCGGTCGCCGTCACCAACGCCCAGTCGATGTCGTAACCGTCACAGCCGAAGTAATTGTCCTGCTTGTTTTCTGCGTTCTGATCGTGAAATGCTAATACGCGATAATTGACATGGGAAAAACCGGGAGTGTTATTTTGCAGATAGCGGTAAAAATCATTTTCTCCGAACTCATACGCGGGATATTTGAGCGGCATCGCCGCGAACACCTCGGACAGTCCGTCATACTGATCGAAGATATTGTACAAATCCATAAACTTGTCTTCTTTGACATCATAGAGCCCGTAGCCGTATCGGAAAGGATAATACCAGTTAGATGCTTCTACGACTCGCCCCTCGATGATCTGATGGAATTCCGCCGGAGAGCACATATTCTCATACGCTCTGACGATCACCCAGTCGAGGGTAGACTCATCATCGGGATCGGTATAATGATAATACTCCTCCTGATAGCGTGCGACCACACCTGCCGAGATTTGATAATACTCAAGAAACCGATCAAAGAATCTGCTGTTCTGTGCTGCGGGATAGCCCTTATCACCGGGCTGTAAATCATCGTTCTCAGAGTCATAATCGATCTCTGCGACAAAATCGAACTCTGCGATCGGATAAACATCCTTGACCTTGATGGTGACCATTGCCATCGGCGTGAGAATAGACAGATAGTTCTCTGCTATCTCAAAGCTTTCGGCGATCATATCAAAGCATTCGCGGTTTTTCGCGGTATGATAGGCGGAATTGGTCTGACGCTGATAGGCGACATAATCTTGCACAGACTCAAAGTCGCTCCGTGTTTTGTCGTAGGTCACCGCCGGATAGGAAAACCACATATATACTCCGACCCACCGCTCGGGATCTCTTTCTTCTATAAACTGCGCAAGCCCGTCCGAGACCTTTGCTTTCGCGTTATCCGAAGGCGTATAGTCCTCCCCTGCGGGAGCGGCAAACGCCGCCGCGGAAAAGACGGAGAAAGCCAGCGCGAAAATCAATAATAACGATACGATCTTTTTCATCCAAATTCCTCCTTACAAAATACTCTTTATCTATAGTTTAAGAGAACCGAACCCCAATAGCCCATAATCAGTGAATTTTGTGCTTTTGTGGCTTGTCATCCTTGATAGGCGCCAGCCTATCTGCGGACTCCGCACCTCAAAATCCCTAAAATTCATCAGATACTGGGTGCGA